>NZ_JBQFSB010000004.1:0-380087 GCF_056537725.1 Ruegeria sp. C11
TCTTAAAAAGTGTCGCGGGATGGAGCAGCCCGGTAGCTCGTCAGGCTCATAACCTGAAGGTCGCAGGTTCAAATCCTGCTCCCGCAACCAACTATAGCGAACCAGCCGCCGCAAGGCGGCTTTTGTCGTTCTGGGCCAGCCCAATCATTGCTGCAGGGCACCCTCCAGTTCGATCTGCACGCCAACCCGTTCATGTTGGATCGTGACACGTTCGATCAAGCCCCGGATAGTCTCCAAAGCTCGTGTGCGGATAACTTGCCACGGTGATCGGGGACATCGGCCATTCAAACCAATAGCAAATGTCAGGTGTCAGCGAGGTGCTGATGTCTGGGTTTGGTGGGAGGATTGGAGGGCCCAATAGCCGACTTCGACCATGCTTCGGTCTTTTGTCAGCGCAGCAAGTCGTGAATCGCTCATTCCGGACGTTCAAAACCAAGTTCTGATGGCTGGTGAGCGGACGTAGCCGCCGTTAGCTTCAATGATGTGCTGGTCCTTGAGATGAACCTAGTTTCTTTGGACAACTCAAACCTTCCCGAGTGTGTCTTTTTCATTTGGCACAGATTTCACTATATTGTTCCTGACTGTTCTAATGGTCGCGGAGACCTGGTACGGCCACCAACCTCCGGCAATTTGAGGAATGCAAATGACGAAGTACTCGGCACCTGCGGAAGAAGCTCCGCATGCTCGGACTTGGATGTGTTGGCCGACGCGGGCTGAAATATACCAGTATGGTGATCGCCCGGAAAAATATCATCAAGATGTCATGGCAACGATTGGGCGATTGGCAAAAGCGATTGCTGAGCATGAACCGGTATCAATGTGCGCTCCCGAAGACCAACACGGAATTGCCCGCGCTGTTTGCGGCGAAAAAGTGGACCTTGTTTCAATTCCGACCGACGACATGTGGGCGCGTGACACCGGACCTGTTTTTGTTTCCGGTGAGTACGGCGAACTGGCCGGGATCACACTAAATTTCAATTCTTGGGGAGAGAATTGGCACCAACCGAATGACGCTCAGGTCTCAGAACGAATTCTCGACTATGCGGGCGTGCATGAAATCAAAGCATCGATCGTAGGCGAAGGTGGTGGCATCGAGTATGATGGCGAGGGGACGCTTCTGCTCACCGAAAGCTGCTGGGTCAATGAAAATCGGAACCCGCATCTGTCGCGCGATGAAATAGAAAGCGAACTCCGTCGCGTTCTGGGCGTTGAACATGTCATTTGGCTGAAGGGCGTTTCAGGCGAAGAGGAAACAGACGGTCATATCGATGGGTACGTTCGCTACATCCGTCCAGCGCTCGTACTCATGAGTGGGATGGATGAGTTAGCAGTTGAATGGGAAGGCAATGACGTTTGGAATGAAGACTACCGCGATGCCCGCGAGCGCCTTAGAAAAGCACGGGATGCCCAGGGCCGCAAATTCGAAGTCATTGAGCTTCCGTGGGCAAACAAATCTCGTTCTAAAGATCCCCGTTTTTTTACAAGTTACGCAAACTTTTATGTAGGCAACAAGGCGGTATATTCTCCGCATTTTGGAGATGACAAGGCAGATCACCGTGCCGAAGAAACCTTGTCAGCGCTGTTCCCCGACAGAACAGTCGTCATGCTTGACGTTGACCGAATTTATGAGAACGGAGGCGGCATTCATTGCGTCACCCAACAAGAGCCGGCCTCGGGCTCTTGATGAGTTTTCGACGCGTTCAACTTGACTCGATAGCGATGGCTGCTTTCAACAGTAGCGGTCGTTCGTCAACAAACCGCGAAGGTCCGATTTGTGGACCCAGCTATCTTTGACCCAGCCAGCGCATTGGCCGCTCTCAGCCCAAACCAGACCTTTGACTGGAGCTTGGTTGCAAGTAGCTTGAGGATGAAATCGGCATCAGAATTCTGCCTCAAAATTTTGGCAAGTATCGATCCAACAGGGCATCGACCAACCCTTCCTGAAGTTGGTAGCCAGTTGCTTCATCCACACGCAAAATATCTTCAAGAATAATAAGTTGTTCCATGCCCGTCGTCATGGACAATCGCTTCGCCAGGTCGTCAATTTCTTTCGGCTCCATCAATGAGTGAACTGGTGTAAGTGCTTCCGAAAAAGCCGCCACTCTTCTGGCACCACGCATTTTAACCGTTCCATCCTCAAGTGATGCCTTGAGTGATTCAGCCAGAAACTGCCGGAAGTGCGCCTCATGAACCCGAGAAAAATCCAGATAGTAGCGCGCGACGACATGTACACGGCTTCTGACGTTTTTCAGCCCTCTAAGAAGTTCCGACGTTGGAGTAACTTCAAGATCGAGCGTCGCATCCAAAGCCAAGACACTTGGGTCAGAAAAGTAACGATAGACCGTCGCGCGGCTGGTTTTGGCGCGTTCAGCGACTTTTGCCAGCGTGACTTCCTTGCCTTCTGACATCAGTTCACGTGCAGCGGAAAGAAGTGCTTCTCGCGTTCGGTTGATTTGATTTGTACGAGGCGCCAATTTCAAGCCTTTTGTGATACACTTGTCTCATAAGTAGATATATGTATCATAAGAGTAGTATGTTTCAAGTAAAGGGAGTCGCAGCAATGACTGAACCTCGCCCGCGAGTTTACCATCTTCTTGGGAACCTTCTGACCTTTCACGCCTTTCCAAGTGAGACCGGAGATCGTTGCACAATTGTTGAGATAAAGACGGCACCGGGTGCCGGTGCGCCGCCTAATCATCATGCCGGCGAAGACGAGAGTTTTTATGTACTCGATGGTGAATTCGAGTTCTTTTTGAATGGGGAGACAGTCAACGTCAAAGGTGGTGACTTCGTCAAAGTCCCGGACGGCGCAGTGCACGCTTTTACTTGTACCGGGGAACAGCCTGGCCGGTTACTCTGCATAAACGCCCCCGGCGAGATGCATGACACTTTCTTTACCGAAGCTGGCGAAGCAATGCCTGACGGTACGACAGACATTCCGGCGCCAGATGGACCGCCAGACATTCCGGCGATCATGGCCGTAGCAGACCGAGTGGGAATGACGATCCTGGTGCCTGCGGACATTCCCAGCTAACGAACGCGCTTACACAACTCCGCCCTGCGAAGTGGAGGCTTTGGAAACAAGACTCTGTCGTACGCTCCACCCGGCAATTCTAGCTGCCGGCCCGAAGCAGACCTTAAAATGACTATTCGCCATTGGCCGCATGGCGGGACTTTCCGTTCATTAGGTTTTCGAAAGTCGCTGAAGCAGCAACCCTTCGCGGGTGCAGCGTGGCTCTTGCGCCGGCGCATCAGTTTTCCGCTTCCGGTCATTCGGAAGCGCGTGTGGAGCAGGATATCAGATCAGGCATTCGCTGCGCGCCTGCTGGAGAAGCAAGACTCGGACAGAGCGTTCATTTACTGCGGTCCAAAATTGCCGAAGTCAACGGACGAGCATATGGGCAATTACGCAAGAACTGCAACAGTTCCTTCGAGTGTGCGCTGTAGTTTGCAAACGGCGCAAACCGGTGACTTAACGCCGATAGTTTCTAAGTTTGGCTTTAGGCGTTTCTTTGCTTCGGTTAAGAGTGTCGCTGAGGTCCCGAAATCCGAAAACGGAATATAGTGGCAGTTCTCCTTCAAGCGTCTACTCATTTCCGCCACCTTGTTCTTCGATGCGCCCAAGCGCACTTCTGAACGCTTTTGGCCAATACTTTTTGAAAACCGCTCGTGTCGAACGCCTAGGATTGCGTGTATTTATACTTGCAGTTCGTATTCTCCATCGACGGTCACTTCACCGTTTGCCGCAAAAGCGCAGGCTTCTTCGAGAGCCGACGTCACCGTGCCGGATACCGAAAACTTTTGTTGAATCGCGATTTTCTTCATGAGGTATTGGCGTGCGCCGATTTTGATTTCGAGGTCCAGTCGCGCCACGGCAAGGTCAATCAGGGATTTGATATAGGTGCTGATCTTTTCCATGACCGCGTTCACGACGACCTTCGCCCGTTCGCCAAGCGCTGAGGTCATTTCCGAAATCTTTTCCTGGGTCCGCTCGATAATCGGACCGGCGGCGTCCATACCTGATTGAACCGCGGACCGTATAGCGCCTTCGGCGAAGTCCCAGATCCGACGGATCCAGGTGTCTTCATCGGTGTCCACAACCGTGTTGAGGACACCGACAGAGTATTTCATGCTATCACCAAAGTGGGTGGCACGCGATAGTGCCTCGTCGTGCAAGTCTTCTGTCAGCGTCAACGGTATCATGTTTTGTCCTCAAATCTGGGCGTCGCCGGGATGATGTCCCATAGGCCCTCACGTTCTTGAAATAGGCCAGTCACTCCTGTCACAATACGCATTTTCGAAGTCTCAAGCCATGTCGAAGCAACTGGTGCGATGCCTGTCCGGAAAAACGCTTCGATCACCTCTTCGCGTTGATAAGTGACATCGCTGGTCATATCGTCAAAGCCGCCCCTTGCGACGGCGCGGGACCGGTTTTCATCGCAGAGCAACGCGTGCAACAAGTCTGCGGCGCAGTCTCGCTGCCGGTTCAACCGCGCAGTCTTTTGCGCGTCGTCATCCAGCAAGCCGGTGGCCTTTGCTGCCACACGGTCTGTCCATGTTATGAGTGGCACGGCTACCGGTTGATCGCCCAAAGCCCACTCGTCCTGGTTTTGCACCCAAGCCAGGGTACGACGGGCGCCTTCATGTCCGCGTGCGACAACTTCGATTTCTGACTGCCGGGCAGGATGGTTCAAAACCCGTTCTCGCACCCAATCTTTCCGAACCGGATGCTTTGCCAGGCTGGATTGCAACAGCTGGTCGAGGAACTGATTGGCGCCCGTGACAAAAAACCAATCCCCATATTCCAGCGTGAGAAAGTGCATGCCGGCTACTTCGGGACTGCCGTAGACCATGCCATTGATGTCCACGATGCGCCGCACTTTCAGCCGCGGCACGCCGGTTTCATCCCAATGGCGTCTGATCTCGTCGAGGTCCTTGGCGGAGATTAACCGGGCGAAGGAATTGTAACTCGACCGGCCGGTTTCCACGTGAACCTCGGTTGTGCGCAAGCTAAGCCCGAGCATGATATCGCCGGTGCAAGGATCGACGTTGATGTGAAAGAGCGCATCCGTTTGGCCAATAGGCAAAAGAAATCCGCGGGACATGACAGCAAAGTCATCGATCACATCGCTTTCGGGATCAGAATGCAAGGCGTGCAGTGTTTTGACACCTTCTGTGGCGACCGCCACAACATGCTGGACATCGGGCGGGTCTCCGACCTGCTCGCGGCGCTCAGTCATAAGTGACATCTGAGCTTCTCGCCGCTGCCGTCGTCCCAGTTCAAGAAACAACTCCATATCACGGGCCGGCGTTGTATCGCTGGGTTGGATCCGCCCTTTCCGGTACCGGGTCGTTGGCTCACGCTTGTCGGGATCGGGTGGCTTGAAGAAATATGCGAGGTCCTCAGGCGGCAGGTCGGCGAGACCACAGACCCAGCGTTTCATCATGTGTTGCGCCGCAACGTGAAACTCTTCGGTCGGCAAGGACAAATCTGGAATGGCATCTTCATATGTCCCAAATCGCGCAGTGTGCTGCAGCAGATTGAACGCCATAGATCCGGATATCTCGGCGGAATGCGTTTGGCGCCAGGCGCTTACGACGGATCGCACGGCAATGTAGCCGGCAAAGTAGACTGCATTCTCTGTCCGCAACACCGCTTCGAGGTGGGACTTGGCCTCTTGCTGCAGTGTATCGGCAGTGGCCGCGTCAAAGTCCTCGACAAAAGCGCTATGGGCTTGGGCCAGGGATTCCGAGGTGTATGTCTCGCCGGGATTGAAATCCACCAGATTTCGCAGGCATCGTGTCAGAATAGTATCGGTGTGCCGGTCGCGCTGCGGGTCAGCCGCCGTTTCGGCATAAACCGCAATACCTTCAAGCCACGGCGTCCAGACATCCTGCAGGATCTGCGCTTTTGCCGCCAATTCGAGGCAGATTTCCGCCTGCCGCAGTGCCAGAGTGCTAGTCCCGCGCCGGGGCGCCAACCCCTTTTGCGTAACAAACGCCCCCATGAAATCGCCTTGTGTGATGTCTACGCCATCCAAGCCCCAAAGCACCATTTCGGCGCGGTACAACGCGGTGCGCAAGGCTGTCAGCGCCCACCCTAAACCACCGTTCAAGGTGATCGCATGGGTCACTTCATGCGAAAGCTGCAATAGTTGCTTGCCAAAGGAGCGGTCGCGCAAGAACGATCGATTGTGCGGAACACACCGGAGGATCGCCGGGTGCTGTATTGTGCGGGTGATCCAATCCGTCGAGACCGATGTCTTCAGCTCGTCAGCCGTCAGATCGAACCAGCGATCATCCACGAGCGAGAGGAAATTCAATTCGACAGGCAGCCTGTCTTTCCATGTTTGGGTCGCTTCGTCCTCAAATCGCGACAGCGCGTAGATTTCCGTGACATCCGCATTCGGCGGCATCAACCCTACCCGTTCCTCTTCCGAATAGAACCTAAGCAGCGTGAGCAAGAGCGGCCGAAGGTCGGAAAAATGGACGAACAAGCGCCACAATTGATCGAGGCAATTTCTCAGAAAGGGCTCTTCCACGCCTTCAAGACGACTGACGGCGATTTCGCTCAGTGCAAAGGCTTCGGCTCTCCGGCTTGGGTCTTTGACCGCAGCATTTCTCACGGCATGCGCAAGGAAAAACGCGCAGGTGGCAATCTGGTGCTTGCGTTGCGCCTTTTCCGCCAAGGCGAGCGCAAATCTGCCGACCGGCTCTCCGAAATCCGGTGCGTTTCGCAAGATATCTATGGCCATAGACGCGAGGTTGTAGGCAAGGTCAGCCTCGCCGAGATCCAACAGGACTTTGGCATGATGAAAGCAGGCGTTTCCAAGCGCCAGTTCTTCGGGTCTGTCCGAAAAATTGATCTCCGTTTGCGACAGGCGAACGGCGACCAACACGGCGCTGTCAAGCAGCGGCGTGAAGCGACAGGCACTCTCCTGCGCGGCTATCCGGTAACCCGAGACGGCCCGTGCAGCATCGGAGGGAAAATGATCAATTTTTCCAATGAACAAACGCAGAAAAATGGCCCAGTACCCAGCTGTGGGCGGCGTCGAAGATTGAATGGCTTCGATAAAGTACTTTTCAAAAAGAGTCGCGTACGCCGGCCGATCGTCATTTAAGGCGGCTTCAATCGCGACCGTGTCTTCCGCCGAAATTGGTATCAAGGCTAAGGATCGGTCGATTTCCTTAATGAACAACTCCCTATAGCCTTGGATTGCCATGTGTGTCGCTTCTTGGTTTGCGCTACTTGGTGCGTATCGTTACAGCCTTCCTTGGATTGATCAAGTTGCTTCAGGGAGCGGCCAGAAAATCTCGATAAAGATCTCTTCAGAGAATTGGAAACGCGCAAGGTATTCGAACGACCGCCCCTTCCGCGACCTGTAAATTGCTGTCCAAGTCCTCGCTGCGCCAAGGACGAATGGCGGCTATCTCTTTGGCCTTGCATCGCTGCAAATCGAGCAGCTGCAGCAATTCGCGAACCGCACATTCCGGACGTTCAAAACCGGGTCTCAGATGACAGTAAAGCAGAATTTTGTGAATTCGCTGCGGTTACGCCAATGACTACTTTTGAAACTTTACAAGCACGCTGTTCGTTCCTATTGAAAACCTATGCAGGGGAGTCCCGCCAAGGGGACTGAGAGGCTGAGTGGGTGAAAACCCGGTGACGCGACCCTTTGAACCTGACCCAGTTGATACTGGCGTAGGAAGCTAAGGTCGTATTGCCAAATCTGGCCCCTGCGATCTGATCAAGGGGCTCGTGTTGAGCCCTTGCCTCCTCACCAAATTCATCTGGTTCTTTTTCGGCTTGAGCTTGAGGAGCGCCAAAATGAATGTCCCAAATCCGAAAATCACCACCGGTGAATTGCCCGCGTCGCGCAAAATCTATGTAGCAGGTGAGCTGCATCGCGATATCCGCGTGCCCATGCGCGAGATTTCAACCCACCCGACAGCAGGAGAGGCGCCTCTGCCGGTCTATGACAGTTCCGGCCCCTATACGGATCCTGACACCCTGACCGATATCAAACAAGGTTTGTCGGCGCTGCGTGTCGAATGGATCAAGGCGCGTGGCGATGTCGAGGAATATGACGGGCGCGAGATCACCGACGCCGACAACGGATTTGTTCAGGGTGACAAACTGACGCCGGAATTTCCGGTCAAACCACGCCCTCTGCGTGGCAAGGACGGCGCAGCGCCGACCCAACTGGCCTATGCTCGAGCGGGCATTATCACGCCAGAAATGGAGTTTGTAGCGATCCGCGAAAACCAGCTTCGCGAGACATCACCCTGTCTTCGGGACGGTAATGATTTTGGGGCTCGCATCCCCGATTATGTGACGCCGGAATTCGTACGCGCCGAGATCGCAGCCGGGCGTGCGATCATCCCCAACAACATCAACCACCCGGAAAGCGAGCCGATGATTATCGGGCGCAATTTCCTAGTCAAGGTCAATGCCAATATGGGCACCTCTGCCGTGACCTCTTCGATGGAGGAAGAAGTGGACAAGATGGTCTGGGCGATCCGGTGGGGCGCGGATACGGTGATGGACCTCTCTACTGGGCGCAACATCCACAACACACGCGAATGGATCATCCGCAACAGCCCGGTGCCGATTGGCACAGTGCCGATGTATCAGGCGTTGGAAAAGGTGAACGGCGTCGCCGAAGACCTGACCTGGGAGGTGTTCCGCGATACGCTGATCGAACAGGCCGAACAGGGTGTCGACTACTTCACCATCCACGCCGGTGTGCGCTTGCATATGGTGCCTATGACGGTGAACCGGGTGACTGGCATTGTGTCGCGTGGCGGCTCGATTATGGCCAAGTGGTGTCTGTACCACCACAAGGAAAGTTTCCTGTATGAGCACTTCGCTGAAATCTGCGAGATTTGCCGCCGCTATGACGTGGCGTTCAGCCTTGGTGACGGCCTGCGCCCTGGCTCGATTGCCGACGCAAATGACAAGGCACAGTTTGCCGAGCTTGAGACACTAGGCGAGCTGACCAAAATCGCCTGGGAAAAGGATTGCCAGGTGATGATCGAGGGGCCGGGTCATGTGGCCATGCACAAGATCAAAGAGAACATGGACAAGCAGTTGGAATGCTGCCACGAGGCGCCATTCTACACACTTGGACCGCTGACCACGGATATTGCACCGGGCTATGACCATATCACCAGCGGCATTGGGGCGGCGATGATCGGATGGTTCGGTTGTGCGATGCTGTGCTATGTCACGCCCAAGGAACATCTGGGTCTTCCCGATCGCAATGACGTGAAAACCGGTGTGATCACCTACAAGATTGCCGCCCATGCAGCGGATCTGGCCAAAGGTCTGCCCGGGGCGCAGCGGCGTGACGATGCGCTGTCTCGCGCACGGTTCGAATTTCGTTGGGAAGATCAGTTCAATCTCTCGCTTGATCCCGAGACGGCGCGGGATTTCCACGACCAGACCTTGCCCAAGCAGGCGCATAAAGTGGCGCATTTTTGTTCTATGTGCGGTCCGAAATTCTGCTCGATGCGGATCAGCCACGACATTCGCAGCGAAGCGCAGAAAGAGGGAATGAAGGCCATGACCGAGAAGTTTCGTGATGGCGGCGATCTGTATATACCCGTGACTGAGCCTGATGAATGATCACGATTGAAGGTGCTTGCATTGCCGACCTCGCGACGGCAATGCAACTTGCACGCTTACTGCCAGCCGCTTTAAAGCCATTGACTGCTAGGCAGGCCTTTGAGAGCGTGGCAAGTTCACAAATGCGGTAAAGCAGCCTTTCAGATGTGCCTTAATTGCACCTGCAGCGAATGACGGTTATGTGGCCGTATCCCTTGCCTTGCCCCACAGATTGCAGGCGCGGCGAATGTCAGCAAGGTCCGCACTTCAGCCGCTCGCACCGCTTCGGTGGATGTCTGCTTCGAGCCCAATCCTGCCAGCATTCGACACATTTCGAATTGTTGGTTTGGGCTTTAGGCAATGCGAAACAGACATAAAGGAGCCGTTTGCGTATCAGAGCAAAGAGATCGCGTTGATCACCGTTTCGCGGTTTTGAACAGCGCCCGTTTGCAAATATTCCATTGCTCTGAGCGCAGCTTCATGGGCTTGGAGGGATGACCCGCCGACGCAATCCTCCACAACGCGGCAGAAGTAGTCTGATTGATGGCCATCAACGAACGTGTAGTGCACACAAACATCGGTCAGGCCCCCGCATAGTATCAGAGTATCTACCTTTAGGCCGCGCAGCAGAATTTCGAAATCGGTTCCAAAAAACGCAGAATATCGCCGCTTCGGAACCAAATAGTCACCAGTGCGATATCCCATCTCTTCTTTGGCAACCTCTGTCCGCGGATCACCTTCGAGACAGTGTATGTCCTCATCGCCATCCAGCTCCCGGCCGAAGTCGATCTGGTCGGAACGATGAACTTCCTGAATGAAAATGACGGGCACATTGTTTTGATGTGCGGCATCAACCAAATCGCGCGCAGCGAGCATCCGTTCCTTATAACCCGGCATATTGTCGATTGAGCGGACTGCGCTGTTATCAATGAACGTGCTCTTCTGAATGTCGATCAAGATCAGGGCGGGTCGACCCTCGATCAGTTTCTTTGCATTTTTGTGTTTGGTTGTCATCTTCGACCTCAGTTTTATCTGGTCGTCCTGACTAAGCGCCGTTCCTGACCGGGTCGTCCCGGCGGGCAGATCAATTTTGCCTAAATGGGCTAGGGCGCTTGGTCAAGGGTATGGGTATATTTGCATTGGGATGAATAGCAGACGTTCACACCCAGACCGGCATTATCGGCTTTATCCACTCACAAATCTTAAGCGGTTGGTGGTACTAATGTCCGGTTTGCGCCGTTTGCAACTTGCCGCACGGCAATACTCAGGCCACCGATGAAGATCTGCTCAGGGCTCCACTGCAGCCATTCACTGCGGTGCGCTTGGACTGGCGGTCAGAGCCCAGAGCGACGGGTGCTGTGCTTGAATGGCTCCTTCCACCTGTATACATATAGCAGATTGCAGAAGTACGTATTGGATACTGCAGTTGGGAGAGATCGACATGACAACCCCAAACCTGACCCGGAGAGCTGTCGTTTCAACCGCGGGGGCCGCGCTTCTCATTGGGGCCGCCGGCCTTACCTTGCCGGCACGCGCGCAAACTGTTGCGGCCACTCCGACAATGCGGGGAGGAGCCAATAATTACCGCCCTGGCGCCCCGATCATGGAAAGGATCGGCGGTGGCGGCTTTTGGACCACTGGAACCGTGCGACGCGCGGGCGACGGTGCGCCCCTTGCCGGCCGGCGCATTCAGGTGTGGGCCCATACGACCGAAGGCCACGAACGGGACGCGCGGTCTCATGGCGCGACGCTTACCAACGCCGACGGCGTATTCCGCATCGAGATGCCACAGATTGTACCCGCCTTCGGTCAGCCACATGCGCATCTGGCTTACGATGCAGAATACGATGATGGCGGCTTCGAGACGGTTTTTTTGCGACCAGTGATGGAGAGGGCATCGGACACGAGCCTGCATGTTGAGTTCGTTCTGCGTCCTGTCTGATGAGCTTAATGCGCGGCGTGGTCGCATGGGGGGCTCTAGCCTTGGCAATTGCGGTGCCCTTGATCGCCGCAGCGCAAAGCCCGCTTCTGCAATGGCGCGAGCCGCTCTATGTCATTGCCGGATTTTCTGGGATCGTCGGATTGGCGCTTTTGCTTGTTCAGCCTCTTCTAATCACCGGCGTGCTTCCGGGGATTCCGGCGCGGCGCATCCATATCTGGACCGGAACGGCACTGGTTTTCGCGGTGGTTGTCCACGTGGCGGGTCTTTGGGTCACGAGCCCGCCGGACGTGGTGGATGTCTTGCTGTTCCGCTCTCCGACTCCGTTTTCCGTCTGGGGTGCGGTGGCAATGTGGGCCCTCTTCGCAACCGCCATCCTTGCTGCCGTGAGAAAGCAACTGGGACTGCGCATCTGGCGCCTCGGCCATAGCGTGGCGGCGGTCGTGATCGTGACAGGCACAGTCGTACACGCCTGGCTAATTCAAGGTGCGATGGAGGACGTGACGAAAGGGGCGCTCTGCGTGATCGTTTTGGGGGCAGGAGCATGGGCCTTGTGTCGCCGCCGCGTATGGCGAATGCTCCGCTAACTGAGGCGACAACAGATCGTGCGTAGCGGACCGTTCGTCGCCCACATTCAGGAAAGCCGGTGCAAGCAACATTTAGGTAGCTGCGCAATTCCCTGAACTGCATGGCTCAAACGGACGTTCATGGACGACGCGGCGAAAGCGCATTTCGACCGCAATTCAGACTTTAAAGGACTTGAACCGCTCGTTCAGGAATGGCAACCCAAAGGGAACCCAGCGTCACGTAGGAAATGTCATATGAAAAACCTTGTTCTAACGTGCTGCTTTGGAACTATTTCCCTAGCGTTCACCGTGGTTCCGTCGGCTGCACAGCCCCGGCTAGGCTGGGCGTATCAGATTGATGGGCTTGCCGCGTTTCAAGGGGATGCGGATTTGAGTGACGGTGGCAAGTTTTCTGCAAGTCGAGCGTTTCTACGTGCCACCGCACTTTATAATCTGGAAGGCGGAAGCTCCGTTGGGCTTTCCACCAGCTTTGGCAAGCTGGATTACAATTTCAGCCAATCGAACAACCAGCCTTGGGAAAACATCCGTGACCTTCGCGTAGCTGTTCCTGTGCGGTTTCGTGTGGGTGATACAACAACGGTTTTTGTGTCGCCACAGATCAGGTGGGACTACCAAAGCGGGGCTTCCTCATCTGACGGCAGAACCTACGGTATTTTCGCAGGTGTTGCATGGCAACTGAACGAGCGCCTGACGATAGGCCCGGCCTTTGGCGCGTTTTCTCAATTAGACGAAAGCGGTACTGATTTTTTTCCGGCTCTGCTGATCGACTGGGACATAAATGACCGCTGGAACTTGAACACTGGTTCTGGTGTCGGAGCGACGCAAGGTCCCGGGTTGACGCTGAGCTACGCGCTAAATGAGGTTATCAACCTTTCGTTGAGCGCACGATCAGAGAGAATCCGTTTCAGGTTGGATGGGGATGGCCTCGCCCCGGATGGGGTGGGTGAAGATAAGAGTATCCCTGTAGTTCTTTCTGTTGGGTACAACCCGAATCCTGGGGTTTCATTGAGCGTATTTGCAGGCGCAGAATTTGACGGCCGCCTGACGCTAGATGATGCGAATGGAGTGGAAATTAGTCGGCAGAGCTATGAAACTGCGCCATTGGTTGGGCTGGCGTTTAGGGTCAGGTTCTGATCACGGGCATTGAGCCAGTTTGCCAGATGTGTGCGGAGGTTTTCTCGCGGCTGAGTTCATACTTCTGCTTTGTCCGCGATCAGTGAATTCGTTCGCCCGCTGATTTTGCGTATGCAGCGAATGGTGGGTTTGACGGGCGGGGCCGCAGCATTTTGAAGGCGGTCTGCGCGATTGAACTGGAATTAGGGCAAGACTTTGCAAAGGGCGCTAACCGCGCAGAGCGGACGTCCTTGAACGGCAGCTGTACGACCGTATCCGCAGCACTGTCGAAATTAGATTTGGACTAGGCATTCCCGCTTAAAAGCGAAATAGTTCGGCAAAGGCCAAATCCTGCTCCCGCAACCAACCTTATCATTCAGTTATAAACACTTAACCTCGCACAACGCGGGGCTTCTTGTGTACGCCAAACCCGCTGGAAGTACTCCCGTCAGTTCCTGGCGAACTTCACCGCTGTTCTGAGGACGTCAGATTAAATCTGTAATTCTGGAACATCATGAGTGGTCCAATTTTTGGGCGCTGTTTCCTTTATTCAAAGAATCCGTTGGCGTTGATAAAAAATTCCGTTTGTTCCTAGTTAGCTTTGAGTTTGATTTAATCGTCACCATGCTGGTTAATTGCTAGAATTTCACCTTTCCTCGCTGAGGGAGAGCGAAAATCCACCTTTGTACGGGACTTGTACGAGAGTTTTCAGAACCTGGCTGTTTGCTCCTGCGAAGTTCAGCAAGTCGCGCGAACTTAGGGACGGCTTGAGTTCCTCTAAGTGTGTATTAGTAGGTGTAGTTTTCGCGACCCCGGCAGGATTCGAACCTGCAACCTGCCCCTTAGGAGGGGGCTGCTCTATCCAGTTGAGCCACGGGGCCTGCGAACCTCTCTGTACCCGCCTTTTTCAGGCTTGTCATCGCCTTTGCGCAACAGTTGTAAAGATTGCCCTGTTCACGCTACCATCCGGTAAAACAAGCAATGCAGGTACCCTCGTGACCACAGATACAAAACGCCCGCTCACCCTTCGTGATGTCTCGGAAGCGTCCGGAGTGTCAGAGATGACAGTGAGCCGGGTTCTGCGCAATCGCGGGGACGTATCCGATGCCACTCGCAAGCGCGTTCTGGCGGCGGCCAAAGAGCTTGGCTATGTACCCAACAAGATTGCGGGTGCATTGGCATCAAACCGGGTGAACCTTGTCGCGGTCATCATTCCCTCGCTGTCGAACATGGTCTTCCCCGAAGTTCTGACCGGTATCAATCAGGTTCTGGAAGACACGGAACTGCAACCGGTTGTAGGTGTCACCGACTATCTGCCCGAAAAAGAGGAAAAGGTTCTGTATGAGATGCTGTCTTGGCGTCCCTCTGGCGTCATCATCGCCGGGTTGGAACATACGGATGCTGCTCGGGCGATGCTGGATTCGGCTGGCATTCCGGTTGTTGAAATCATGGATACCGACGGAAAGCCCGTGGATGCCATGGTTGGCATTTCACATCGTCGAGCCGGACGCGAAATGGCGCAGGCGATTCTAAAGGCCGGGTACCGCCATATCGGCTTTATGGGCACCAAGATGCCGCTGGACCACAGGGCACGGAAGCGGTTCGAAGGGTTCACCGAAGTTTTGGGTAAAAACGGCGTCGAAATCGAAGACCGCGAATTCTATTCCGGTGGATCGGCCCTGGCCAAGGGGCGCGAGATGACAAAGGCCATGCTGGAGCGATCGCCGGATCTGGATTTTCTGTATTACTCCAACGATATGATTGGGGCAGGGGGGCTGCTTTATCTGTTGGATCAGGGTATTGACGTGCCTGGCCAGATCGGATTGGCGGGGTTCAACAATGTGGAACTGCTTCAGGGTTTGCCACGCAAACTGGCCACGATGGACGCCTGCAGGCTGGAGATTGGGCGGAAGGCGGCCGGGATCATTTCCGAGCGGCTGGAAAATCCGGATGCGGAAACAGAGGTTCATCTGAACCTGACTCCCAAGATCAGCTTCGGCGACACACTGAAACGGCGCTGAGACTGTGGCACAGCAACGGTTGGGCAATCGCGCGGCGCGGGCGCTTTTTCTGGACCGCCATGCATTGTTGGAACAACCCGCAGGGCCTGCCACGGGCGAGTACCTGCTGACCCTGATCCATCGACTGGGGTTCGTTCAGCTTGACAGCATCAACACTGTGGCTCGCGCCCATGACATGATCCTGTTTGCGCGACGTCCAACGTATCGCAGCCGGGATCTTAAGCAGCTTTACGAACGCGACCGCGCCCTGTTTGAACACTGGACGCACGATGCGGCTGTTATTCCGATGGAGTTCTATCCCCATTGGCATCTTCGGTTTCAGCGCGATGCGGAATTGCTAAGGTCGCGGTATAAGAACTGGCGGCGGGGCGGGTTTGAAAAACAGTTCGAAACGGTTCTTCAGCATATTCGTGATCAGGGTCCGGTTGGTTCATCCGATGTTGGAAAGGATGAAAAGAAGGGTTCGGGCGGTTGGTGGGACTGGCATCCGTCTAAAACCGCGCTGGAGTATCTTTGGCGATCCGGCGCGTTGACGGTTGTCGGGCGCGAGGGGTTTCAAAAACGATACGATCTGACCGAACGGGTGATCGACACGCACCTGCATCCCGGTCTGTCCCCCTGTGATGTCGAAGCCACCGTCGACTGGTTATGCAATGCAGCGCTGGACCGGCTTGGTTTTGCAACTTCGGGCGAATTAGCGGCTTTCTGGGACACGGTTTCTTCGGCTGAGGCAAAGGAATGGTGTCTGAGGGCCGTGCAAGCCGGGGTCATAGAGGAAATTGAGATTGAATGCTGCGACGGGCGTGTTCGCAAGGCTTTTGCCCGTCCGGAAACACTGGCGGAGGTGGGGAAACTGCCTGCAGCCCCTGGGCGCATGCGGGTTCTGAGCCCTTTTGATCCTGCGCTGCGCGACAGAAACCGGGCGCTTAGACTGTTTGGCTTTCACTACCGGATCGAGGTTTTCGTGCCGGAACCCAAACGGGTGTACGGGTATTATGTGTTTCCCCTTCTGGAGGGCGACAGGCTGATTGGCCGGATTGACATAAAGGCGCATCGAAACTGCGGTGAATTGCAGGTCAAGGCCCTTTGGCCGGAACAAGGGGTCAAATGGTCAACCGCAAGATCGCGACGGTTGGACGCCGAACTGGAGCGGGTTCGCCGGTTTTCAGGCATGGACCACGTTGTCTATGCAGATGGATGGCTTCGCGATTCAAAGTAGGTATTTGACGATCAATCAAGAAAACCCCGGCTGTCGACCAGCTTTTTCAACTCGGCCAGCGACGATTGCACGCCTTGGCCTGATGTGTCCAGTTGCGCCTGAGCACGGCCGTACAGTGCTTCGCGGCTTGTCAGGATCGATTTCAGTTGTTCCATCGCCTCGGGATTTCCGGCCATCGGGCGTTCATCACCCTGTGCCCGCACCCGATCCATGTGTTCAACCGGCGATGCACGCAGCCAGATGGTGTGGAACCTGCCCAGCAACGTGTTGTAGGTTTCAGGCTCGGCCACAATACCGCCTGCCACGGCAAGGACCATCTTGTCATGGGTTTCGATGACCCGGTTTAGGGCGCGGGATTCCAGTTTCCGGTACCCCTCTTGACCATAAAGCGCCATGACCTCGGCCACCGGCATCCCGGCCTGTTCTTCGATCAGTGCGTTCAATTCCACGAAGGGCAGATCGTATCGGGCGCCAAGCAGGGCGCCCAGAGTGGACTTTCCCGCCCCTCTCAGTCCGACAAGGCATATTCTGTTGGCGCGCAGGACTTCTTCGGGTTCCGGGCTGAGTGCATGCAGCACCATCTTCTTCACGTCTTCACTGGCGTTTCGATAGAGATCGGCAACACGCAACGCGTCGGAACTCCAGGGGTCATCCTCGCTGATCAGCCATTCGATGCGGTGATCCAGCGCCTTGGCAACGCGCTGCAAAAGGCCGATTGAAATATTGCCCTCGCCCGCCTCAAGCTGAGCCAGATACCGGGGAGACACACCGGAGATTTCGGAAAGGACACGACGCGGGATGGCCCGCATCTGACGGGCTTTCCTCACTCTCTCGCCCACGCGGGATATGAGTTCGTCTACCGAAGCTTCGGCCGGGTCAGAGCCGTCCTGTGCCGTGTCGTTGTCTCTGAATCCTCTGGTTTCGCTCATTCCGCCGTGCCGTTTATGTGAAATAATGCACAAATTACGACGGGCGGACCGGAGGGGCAATCCCAATTGCCGAACGGTCCTGCAATCTCAATAGGTTTCGACGTGATAGCGACCGCTTTCGCGCATGGTATTGCGCAGGTCGCCCCAATCCAAACCTACCCCACGCGCAATATCACCCAGGGCTTCTTCAACGCCCTGCTCCATGGCTTTCAGGCCACAGACGTAGATGTAGAAATTCGGATCGGCCAACAGTTTCCCAACCCTGTCGGCCTGTTCACGCAGCTTGTCCTGAACATAGTGTTTTGGCTGTCCGTCCTGACGCGAATACGCAAAATGCTTGGTCAGAAATGCGTCGGGTACTTTTTTGAGCGGTCCGAAATACGGCAGTTCCTGCGGACGGCGCGCTCCGAACACCAGGGTCAAAGAACCGTTCAGCGAAGGGTTTTCGCGTTGGCGTCGCATGGTAAAGGCGCGAAACGGGGCCGAGCCGGTACCGGTGCAGATCATCAAAAGCTGCGCATTAGGGTCTGATGGCAGCAGGAAGGTTGCCCCAAAGGGACCGGTGACCTGAACAGAATCGCCGGGCCGGAGATCACAGACGTAGTTGGAGCAAACCCCCAGTTCCTCGCGCTTGACCGTCAGCGAGAGGTTGTTGAAATTCGGTCGCTCTCCGTCGCGGGGGCTGGAAACCGAGTAAAGCCGGGGCAGGTGGGCATTGCCGTTTTCGTCGGTGCCCGGCGGGATAATCCCGATGCTTTGTCCCTCGAGCACCGGAAAGGGCAGTGACCCGAAATCCAGAATGATGTGCCGGACATCGCTGTCGCTGTCCTCTGCGGTAAGTCGGAAATTGCCGGTGACTTTTGCCAGCGCCGGTTTGGCCAGCCCATACATGCTGATTGAAGGTTTCGAAGCCGTTGCCGGCGCCCGGGCCTTGCCGCCGGCGCCTTTGTGAGCCTCTTCCAGCAAGGCCTCGATCGCCTCGTCCAGCGCTTCTATCTCGCTTTCACCCGAAACCTCTTGCTGCTCAGGCAGTTCCATCCAGTCATACTGATCTTCCAGCGAATACGGTGTGGCGACCACACGCCAGTTGTCGATCGAGCCTGTGGGACAGACGGGGATGCAATCCATACAGCCATTGCATTTGGACGCGTCCACGACGACGTTCATGTCGTCGTGTTCGATGGCCTCCTCGGGGCAGGTCATCTCGCATGTGTAGCAACGAATGCAGATTTCAGGGTCGATCAGGTGCTGCTTGAGCGGTTGGTTCATGAACTCTCGCGGTTTTTGGACAGGATCACGTCAGGCAAAACCAACGTTTCGATCAGTGCTTCGCACAGACCGACGCAGTCGGAACACCCGACACAGGGTCCCTGCAGCGCGGATATCTGACCGGCGAGGGATTTGAGCTGCGGCGTCTCGGCCTTGGAGCGGTTGATCTGCATTGCGGGTCTCCCCTTGTGAACAAGCCGGTTTCAGCGAACAGGACAAATGATGAGTCCGTCAATGCTGTTTTCGTCACAAATTGTTTCCATTTGCGGCATCCGGCCTGGATTCGGGCGCTAGGCCATGTGCAGTTTGACGTATTCGAAATCGCCTGGCTTGTTGTCGATGCCCACCTTGGGCGGGGCAATCCAGCTGGCATATTCGCCGGGCTCGTAACAGGGCTTCATCAGGGACTGGATGAAATCGCCGTCAGCGCCGGACGGCAGCCAGTCCTGCAGGCCACGTTCGTATTCTTCAGCGCTGACAAGTTTGCCTTCCGGGTTGAACCTGTGATCCGCAAAGACGCCGATCTTGCGGTTGAACGCCTCGTGCGGAAGCGCCAGTTCAAACTCGACACCCAGTTTTTCGATAATCTTGTTCCAGCGGCCGACGCCACCGGCGGCGTCCTTGGTATAGTCATCCCGCAAGCGCATGTTGATCGCGGTCAGGGCAGGGACCTGTTTTGCCACGGCTTTTCCGTCCTCAAGATCCCAGACCGTGTATGTGTCGTTCTGCAATTTGTGGTCATCCTTCAGGCGGCTTTCCATGTACCGGCCCTTGATCCCCGCGTTGAACGCATTGGCGGCGTTGGTCGACACCTCCTGCCCGAACAGGTCCAGAGACAGGGTATAGTGCAGATTCAGCTTTTTCTGGATCGTCGGAAGGTCAATGACGCCAAGATCGCGAATTCGGCCGACGTCATAAGGGTCGTCGATCCCGTTTTCCTTCATGACTTCGCAGGTGCGCTGAATCGTACGGCCAACACCGGTTTCACCCACGAACATGTGGTGCGCCTCTTCGGTCAGCATGAAGCGGCAGGTCCGGCTGAGCGGGTCAAAACCGGACTGCGCCAGCGATTCCAGCTGCATCTTGCCGTCCCGGTCGGTGAAATAGGTGAACATGAAAAAGGATAGCCAATCCGGCGTTTCCTCGTTGAAGGCACCCAGCATCCGGGGCGCTTCTTCCGAGCCCGACTGGCGACGCAGCAGATCATCTGCTTCTTCCCGGCCATCGCGACCGAAATACTTGTGCAACAGGTAGACCATCGCCCAGAGGTGCCGCCCCTCTTCGACGTTCACCTGAAACAGATTGCGCATGTCGTAAAGCGAGGGCGCGGTCAGAGCCAGCAGGCGCTGTTGTTCGACCGAGGCAGGTTCCGTATCACCCTGAATGACGATCAGGCGCTTTAGCATGTTGCGGTACTCGCCCGGAACCTCCTGCCACGCGGGCTCCCCCTTGTGTTCGCCACAGGGAATTATCCGTTCCTCAACCTGTGGAGCCAGCAAAACGCCCCAGCGGTATTCCGGCATTTTCACATAGTCGAACTTGGCCCAGCCTTTGGGGTCCACACTGACGGCGGTGCGCAGGTACACTAGCGAGTCCTGAAAGTTCTGCGGGATCAGATCGTTCCACCAGTTGATATAACCGGGGTGCCACTTCTCCAGCGCCTTCAGCACCTTTTTATCCTGACTTAGACCCACATTATTAGGTATCTGGGTGTCGTAACTTACGTTGATCAGGTCGAGCATATCTCTCCTCCGCCGGCCTTACACACGTTCCATGTCATATTCACCGCGCAATCCGCTGCCATAGCGTTGCAACGCACCATCCGGCCCAACAGCGTTGGGGCGCTGGAAAATCCAGTTCTGCCAGGCCGTCAGCCGACCGAATATCCGTGTTTCCATCGTTTCTGGTCCCGCAAAACGCAGGTTCGCCTCCATCCCCGTCATTGCGTCCGGGGAAAAGCTGGCGCGTTCCTCCAGAAAGATGCGCACCTCGTCTTCCCAGTCGATATCGTCAAAGGCATAGGTCACCAGCCCCAGCTTTTCTGCGGCTTCGGCATCCAGAGCCTCGGCCATGTGTTCCTTCAGCGCCTCTGCGCTGTCGGGATCACCCCAAAACCGCGTGGCCAACCGGGTCAGATCGTTGCCCATGGGGTAGGTGCCGAAATTGCCCTCGCTCAGAGTGATCGCCGCCAGCGGTCGATTGTCGCCCTCGAACTCGTCCAACATCATGTAAGACCGGTCCACGGCCCACAGCAGTTCAGCCAGCATCCCGGCGTAACATGACCCGTGCTCCACCAACGCCACAAGACTGCGGGAGGTCATGTCGACCCGCTTCAGCACGCGTTTCCAGTAGTGCAGAATTTCGCTGGCCAGCCAGTTGTCGTGATTGTCGAGCAGGAACTTTTCGTGCGCCAGAACTTGTGCGGGGTCGCCCTGGGTCTGAAAGACGATCAGGCCAACCTTCCGCTCGTTCAGGCGCAGATGCAAAATGGCGTCATCAAGCTCTCGTGCGGTCCTGAGGCTCCAGGTTTCTGCGCCCTGCTTCCACAGCTCATCGGTATTGGACGGCGCATCCTGTTCCGGACCCCTGATCATTATCGTTGCAGTGCCGGCAGTTTGGTCCAGTGCTACCTCGACGCTGGAATAGGTGATTGACCCATCATCGCCAAAAGTTCTGGTAAGCGGCTCTAACACAACACCTTTTAGGTTGTTTGGCTTGTTCGCAGCACTTGCGAATTCACGGGCGCGCTCCTGCACAACTTCATCAAATCTGGAATTCGGGGCGATTTCGTCGACAAGTTTCCAGTCTACGGCCCGCTGACCGCGCACCCCTTCTTCGAGGGAACAGAACACATCCGCCAGATCACGCCTGACCTTGCGTTTGTCCGTCACACGGGTCAGCCCGCCGGTTCCTGGCAATACCGCCAGCAACGGTACCTCTGGCAGGGCCACCGAGGATGAACTGTCATTGGTCAGCATGATGTGATTGCACGCCAGCGCCAGTTCATACCCGCCACCAGCGCAGGAACCCTTGATGGCCGCAACGTATTTCTGCCCCGAATCTTCTTCTGCGGCCTCATAAGTGTTTCGCGTTTCATTGGTGAATTTGCAGAAATTCACCTTGTGCGCGTGGCTGGCGCCGCCCAGCATCCGTATATTGGCACCCGCGCAGAACACGCGATCCTTTCCGGATTGCATCACGACAACCCTGACCTCGGGGTGTTCAAACCGCATCCGCTGCACGATATCGGACAGTTCGATATCCACGCCCAGATCATATGAATTCAGCTTCAGATCATACCCGGGGCGCAGCCCGCCTTTCTCGTCCACGTCCATGAACAGATTGGCAATATCGCCATCGTATTCGACGCGCCAATGGCGGTACTTCGAGGGATCAGTCTGAAAGTCGATGCGCTGGGGCATGACGGGTACCTCATGTGACATCCGGGAAGTGTAGTTTGCAGATACTCCAGCGGCAAGGCGTTATTGGCAAAATAATGCATTTATGACGCAAATTATTACGGCATGCTCGCGGTTTTCTGCAATATCTTGCTTAATTCGGGTGTGAATGCAGGTGCTGAACGCGTCGCTTCAGCTCTGAAACGTCAACTCCGAATACAGGGGCAGAGTTGCTGAAGTCCTGGATCTGCCGCTCCACCATCCCGCAAAGCCGCAGGACGGCATTGGGACGTCCCATGATCTTCTTGAGATTCGCGTTCGCAAGCTGGATGCAGGCCTGCACCATGGTGCGCTCATCCGAGTGCCGCGGCAGACACATCCAAACGGGTTCCCAGACCTCATGCGCTTCCCAAAAGAAGCCGTGATCAAACAAGACCCACCCACCCTGCCAGGCGTCTGATGCCCTGATCTGAGCCACGGACATTTCGGGCCTGACCGAGTGTACAAGCGCGGAAAAAAGCCCGTCCGGATGCCGCGCGGTCTGACCCGGGACATATGCATGATCGGGAAAAACAAGGCGCACGGTTCAGGCCGGGGTGACGTTGGCCGTTTCAATCCGCTGCAACCGGGTGCAATATTCCGCAACAGCCTCCAGCGTCGCCGCGCGCGCCTCGACATGCGGTTCATGTCGGCACTCCAATATGGCGGTATCGACAGGGCAATAAGCGCGCGTTTCGATCTCGGCGATCTGGTCCAGCGTCCCGTATTGGTCGTTGCGCCCCTGAATGGCCAGAATGGGCACGCGAATATAGTCGATCACCTCGGCAACGTTCCACGTCCGGAACGCCGGATTCAGCCAGGCGTCGCTCCATCCAAAAAACGCGCCATCTGGATCATCGTGGTATTTTGCCAGCCTGCTTTTCAGACCAGAATTTTCATAAGAGCCTCGCGCCCTGGCAATTTCAGCCATTCCGATTTCTTCGGTAAAGAAATGCGGCGCCTCTAGGATCAGCCCGCGCACACGGTGGTCCTCGACACTTCCGGCATAGATCGCGGCAATGGTGGCCCCATCGGAATGCCCGAACAGGATGCAGTGTTTCACACCCGATTGATCCAGAACATGCGGCAGCACGTCGATTGCTTCACGAGTCATGAAATCCATGGGGCGCGGCAGGTCTGCCGGATCGGATTGACCATATCCCTGGCGGGAATAGGCCAGAACGCCCAGCCCGGTTTTGTCCGCAAGTTCCTGCGGAAAATCTCGCCACAGGGCCACGCTGCCCAGACCCTCGTGCAACAACACGATCGTTGGGGCGTCCGACGGCGCAGGGCCATAGCACGCGTATTCCAGTCGAATACCCCCGACATTCAAGGGCTTTGCCGGGGACCGGGTCCATTCGATCATGAAACGTCATCCCGCAATTTGAAACGCTGAATCTTGCCTGTCGCGGTTTTGGGCAGATCTTCGACAAATTCGATCCACCTTGGGTACTTCCACTTGCCGACCTTGTCTTTCACAAAATCCTGCAGTTCGCCGGCAAGGTCACCGCCTTCGCCGTCTTTCAGGACAATGAACGCTTTGGGCTTTTCCAATCCGTTTCCATCCTTTGCCGCAACAACGGCTGCTTCCAACACCGCGGGGTGTGCCACCAGTGCCTGCTCGACCTCGAACGGTGACACCCAGATACCCGATGTTTTGAACATGTCGTCGGTTCGCCCGCAATAGACATACCGCCCGTCTTCGGTCATTTCGTACTTGTCGCCGGTTCTGGTCCATTCGCCTTCGAATGTCGTGCGGCTTTTGTTGCGCTTGTTCCAGTATCCGTCTGCGGCAGATGCGCCCCGCACCAGCAATTCACCCAATTCGCCAACGCCCACGTCGCTGCCGGTTTCGTCGACAAGGCGGGTTTCGTACCCCGGAACCGGACGCCCCGATGTGCCATAGGCTACGTCATCCGGTGCGTTGGACAAAAAGATGTGCAGCATTTCGGTTGATCCCACGCCATCCAGTATGTCTGTGTTCAACAACCGTGCCCAGCTGCGGCCGATTTCTTCGGGCAGGGCTTCACCCGCAGAAATGCAGCGGCGCAGTGTGACATCCGGCACGTCCCCGGCTTCAAGTTGTGCAACCATCCCGGCGTAGAGTGTAGGAACACCGCAAAATACCGTGGGCTGTTCGGCTGCGATGATCTCGATCATGCCTTCTGGTGTAGGGCGGCCATTGAAAAGCAGGGTTTCGGCCCCCACGGACATCGGAAAGGTCATGGCATTGCCCAGACCATATGCAAAGAACAGCTTGGCCGCAGAAAACAGAATATCATCCGGTTTGATCTGCAGAACTTGCGCCCCATAGGTATCTGCCGTTGCCCTTAGGCTGGCGTGGACATGGCGAACGCCTTTTGGTTGACCCGTCGAACCCGAGGAGTAGAGCCAGAACGCGGTGTCGTCATCTGATGCGTCAACCGCCTTTACCGGCATGGCATTTGCCATGAATGCATCGAAACTTATGGTCCCGTCCGGAGCCGAGCCAATCACCACAATACGTTCCAGGTATGGCGAGGTCAGCGCAACTGAACCGATGACCGGCCAAAGCTCTTGAGAGACAAACAGGCAGGTCGCGCGACTGTCGTGCAAGATGGTTTCGTAGACGGGCGGGGCCAGCAGTGTGTTCAGCGGGACCGGCACAACGCCTGCCTTCAGGCAGCCCCAGAATATCTGCGGGAATTCGATCTGATCCAGAACCAGCATCGCGGCCCGCGATTCCCTGGCGATGCCTGCCCGGGTCAGCGCTCCGGCGACCTGGCCCGACGTATCGGACAGTTCACCATAAGACATGGTGCGCTTATGCCCTGCGATTTCCCGAAAAGCCGTCTTGTGCGACCCGCCTTCGTCCACGTGCCGATCCACGAAGTACAGAGCCGCATTGCCGTTCATGGTCATCTCTCCCGGTTTGGGTGGAGGTGCTACGCGCGGGTGGCCCTCCTCTCCAGCCCGCGCGCGCCCCTCCCCTGGCGCGCAATAATGCATTCCAAACGCATTTATGCAAGATAGTGCCGATCACAAAAGGGTTTTTGTGCATCTTAATGCACCTATCGGCTATCCTGGCAACAAAAACAAGGTGATGGCCGGAAATGCGACAAGGATGATGACCCGAATGATATCTGACGCGACAAAGAACAGAACGGCCTTGTAGGTGTCCACCATGCGCGTGGTGCGATCCATGGCGTTGATGATGAACAGGTTCATGCCGACCGGAGGTGTGATCAACCCGACCTCGACCACGATCAGAACCAGAATACCAAACCAGATGGCGACATGTTCAGCTTCGATCCGGTTCGCCATGCCACGTGTGACGCGGATGCCCAGTTCCTTCATCTGGTCGCGGGTCAGTTCCGTACCGGTTGCGATGGCCTCCTGAATCGATGCAAGCATCCCGGCGCCCATACCTTCGGGGGTACCAGAACGCAGCACCTCCATCGCGGCATCTGCCTGCATGGCGGGCAGCGAGATCAGGTTGAAATCCATTGCCGATATGACCGGAAAGAAAATCGGAACTGTCAGAAGGATCATGGACAGGCTGTCCATAAGACACCCGAACACAAGATAGAAACACAGGATCAGTGCCAGTACCATCCAAGGAGAAAAGCCTTGGCTAACCACATAGTTCGACAGTTCCTGCGGCACCTGCGTGAGGGCCAGAAAACCGTTATAGAAGGCCGCACCTAGGATGATGAAAAAGATCATCGCTGTCGAACGTGCAGTGACAAGAAAGCTGTCTGTCAGCGTTTCGCGTGTCAGGCCGCCGTTGAAAAAGGCGATGACAGCGGTGCCGAATGCACCAACAGCCGCCCCTTCGGTGGGGGTGAACCACCCTAGATAGATACCGCCCACAACCAGCCCGAAGACGACCAGCACCGGCCAGACGTTCAGCAGGGCCGCAAACCGCTCGGAATAAGGCACCGGCGGACGGGTGCCGGCGCTTTCGGGATAAAGGCGCACATAGACTGATATCGCGATAACGTAGCCGATGGCGGCCAGAATTCCGGGGATGAACGCGGCAAGGAACAGCTTGGCAATATTCTGTTCGGTGAGGATCGCATAGATCACGAGCACAACCGAGGGCGGAATGAGGATACCCAGCGTGCCACCCGCAGCCAGGGTTGCCGTGGAAAACCCACCGGCATAGCCGTATTGACGCAGTTCCGGTAGCGCGACACGCCCCATCGTGGCCGCCGTGGCCAAAGAGGACCCACAAATGGCCCCAAATCCTGCGCAAGCCCCGATTGAGGCCATGGCGACGCCGCCGCGCCTGTGACCCAGCCAGCCCTCGGCGGCTTTGAACAGGGCATTCGACATCCCGCCAAGCGTTGCAAACTGTCCCATCAGCAGGAACATCGGCACGATGGTCAGCGAATAGCTGGAAAAGGTCGTGTAGGTTTCGTTCTTGAGGCGGGCAAAGGCAACCTGCGTACCATCGGTGACCAACACAAGTCCGACAAGACCCACAAGGAACATGGCCAGTCCAATGGGAACGCGCAGGAAAATCAGCGCCATCAATGCGGGAAAGGACGCAATACCGATCTCGAGGGCGGTCAATGGGATGCCTCCACGCCGTCCCAGATCAGGATGCGGCCCGTTGCAAATTCATAGGTACGAACGCAGGCCATGTAGACGCCTACAATCGCCGCCGCCAACGAGGCCGTAAAGCTGAGCGCATAGGCCCACCAGATCGGGAACTGCAGCAAAAAGGTCGTCTCGCCATAGGCTTTCTTGCTGACCATGCCGTCTCCCAGCTTCCACGTGATCAGGATCAGAACACCCGCAAAGACAATCTCGGTCACCATCCGAAGGAACCGGTTGACGCCCTTGGAAAAGGTGTTGGCCAGAATGTCGACCGACGCGTGACCGGCAGTGATCTGGCACAGTGGCAGGAAACAGAAAATTGCAAAGGCCACTCCGGCCTCGACCAGTTCAAAATCACCGTTCACAGGCCCGATGCCGATGCGGATTGCCCAGTCGGCAAAGCCCGGGGCAAGGGATTGCATGAACTCTCCGTGAAAGAACCCGTTCAGCAAGCGGCCCGAGATGGATATGCAGGTCAGCAGGATAAGCGCGCTCAGGACAATCCCGCCAATGATGGCCAATGTTCTGGCCAGCCCCATCATTACTTTGTGCATAAACTCTTGGCCTGTTCTTCGGAAGGTGCGGCCGCAGCACCTTTGCGCTGCGGCCTGCGGTCAGTTACCGGATCAGTTCGAATATTCCGGCGTGTACTTTTCGATCAGCATCTGCGCCTCTTCCAGCAGGGCCTGACCGTCTTTGCCCTTTGAATCCATGTCGGCGATCCACTCATCATAGATCGGCTGGGCCAGTTCGCGCCATTCTGCGACGCTGGCCTCGTCGATGGTGATGATGTTGTTGCCCAGATCCTCGGCCACAACGCGTGCCGGACCGTCCGCATCTGCCTGCGTTCCTCCGGCGAACACCGAAAACTCCAGCCCCGAATTGTCGTCGACCACCTTCTTCAGATCGTCCGGCAGGCTGTCGTACTTGTCCTTGTTCATTGCCAGCACGAAGGTCAGGGTATACAGCGCACGGCCATCGAATTCGGTGTGGTTTTCAACCAGTTCCGGCACCTTGAGGGCGGTTGTGACTTCCCATGGAATCGTGGTGCCGTCGATAACCCCTTTCGACAGGCCCTCGGGAACGGCGGGTACGGGCATGCCGACCGGCGTCGCCCCCAGCTTGGTCAGCAGCGAGTTGACAGAGCGCGAGCCGCCGCGAATCTTCATCCCCTGCAGATCATCCGGGCTTTCGACCGGGTCTGCAGTATGGATCATGCCGGGACCATGCACCCAGGTCCCGAGAATGTGGACGTCCTTGAATTCGTCATCCTTCATGTGTTTTTCGAACATTTCCCAGTACGCGTGGGAAACCGCCCGGGCATTCGTCATCATGAAGGGCAGTTCGAATACTTCGGTACTGGGGAATCGACCTGGCGTGTATCCAACGACGGTCCAGACAACATCCGCCACGCCGTCGATCGCTTGGTCCATCAGTTCCGGGGGTTTTCCGCCCAGCTGCATGGACGGGTACCGTTCAACCTTGATGCGGCCGTCCGAGTCCTTTTCCACGTTGTCTGCCCAGACATCCAGTACCAGTTTCGGCACGTTGGCCTGCGCTGGCAAAAACTGGTGCAGTTTCAGCGTGACCTCCTGTGCCATGGCTGTTCCTGCGCTGAAACCGGTGGCCAGCGCGGCAACGGCGGCCCCTCCGATCATGCTCAGAAGCGTTCTCCGATTGGTCATTTGATCCTCCCTTTGACCCCTCTTGCCTGGCGATATAATGCAAATTTTTGGAAAATATGCAAAATATTGCCATCATTTTTTTTCCGACCTTAGCGGCGCAGTCCGATTTCCCGGATTGGCGTCAAAGCCGGATAGCAGTTGCGTGACGTCTCCCTCTTGGTTCCAAGACTGCAACTGAAACGGGCCAACAGGCAAGCTTCGTCTTTGTTTCTGTTCGAACAAATGCCGTTCGAGGCGGTTGGGGAGGGTAACTATTCGGCCTCAGTCAGCGTCAGCCCGATGGGATCAAGGCCGTCGATTCCGCCAGTGATCACATCGCCCGCTACAACCGGACCAACCCCTGCCGGAGTGCCGGTCATGATCAGGTCGCCCGGTCGTAAGTGATAGAATCCTGAAAGATGGCTGATGATTTCGTCGATCTTCCAGATCATCTCGGAAAGATGCGCGTCCTGTCTGGTTGTGCCATTCACTTCAAGGTGGATGCGTCTGCCGTCAGAGGGTTGCCAATCGCTCGCTTTGGTCAGGGGCGCAAAAACGGCGGCGCTTTCGACATCCTTGCCCAGATCCCACGGGCGTTTCTTGTTGCGCTCACTGATCTGCAAATCCCGCCGGGTCATGTCCAGTGCGCAGCCATAGGCATACACCGCGTCCCACGCATTTTCCCTGCTGACGCGAAAGACAGGTTCACCGATGGCCAGCGCCAGTTCCATCTCGTGATGGTAGTTGTCGGTTCCGGGCGGATAAGGAATCACCGCACCCGACAAGATCGCATTCGGTGCGGATTTGGTAAAATAGAAAGGCGCCTCGCGATCGACCTCGTTTCCCATCTCGGCTGCGTGGGCCGCATAGTTCCGTCCGACGCAGAAAATTCGCCCCACTGGATATGTCCCGGTTTCTCCGTTTACCGGAATTTGGGGTGTTTGGGGGAGGGAAAAGAGAGCGTTGTTCATATCTGCCGTTCCTCGTGACTTGCCCGGTCTTGTCCCATTCGCGGCGGATCAGCTGTCCATCTCGTTCAGCTCATTCAGCAGGTCCAGCAATGTTTCATAGCCTTTCGGGCCCAGATGTGCGCGAATACGCTCGGACGCCTGAATGCTTGTCGTCAAATTGACCTGAATGATCTGATCTCCGGATTCGGTGATCTCGACGATTTGTCTGCGACGGTCGTTCGGGTCCGATTTACGCTGAATCAGAGCCTTTTCTTCCAGCTTTTGCAGTATCCGCGTCAGGCTGGGCAGCAGCAGGCAGGCCCGGTCGGCGATCCTTGTGGGATCCTGCGCCCCTTCTTCCTGCAGAACGCGCAAGACGCGCCACTGCTGTTCGGTGATACCCACATCTGCAAGCATCGTTCGGATCGGGCCCATCACGCTTTCCCGTGCACGCAACAACGCTATTGGCAGGGATCTGGATGTCAGTGGCAAGTCATTGGTCATGCGGAATCCTTGCCGAATTCCCGCCGCGCCGCAACCGGTGATTGCCAGCGCGCTTGACAGAATCAGAAAAATACTTCACATGTTAACAAAAGGAGGAGGCATATGCCGCATATCACCGTGGACTATTCAGCCAATATGGAAGACCGGGTTGATATGGCCGGGTTTTGCAACGCGCTGCGCGAAGCAGCGATTGCAACGGGCGTATTGCCCATAGCTGGTGTCAGAGTCAGGGCCATCCGCGCCGATCATGTGTCCATTGCCGACGGTAATCCTTGGCACGGCTATATCGACATTTCTGTCCGGTTGCGCGGCGGACGTGATTTGCAAACGCGCAAGGCGGCAACGCAGAAGATCTTTGACGCGGCACAGACCTTCCTTGAACCGGTACTGCAACAATTCCCGGTCGCCCTGTCCCTCGAGATGCGGGACATCGATCCGGACCTGTCCCCAAAAACCGGCACGATCCGGGACCATCTGAAAAAGGTTGATTGAGATGACTGACCTGCAAGCAAATATCACGAAACTGGAAAAGCATCTCGACCGCTTTCGCGGCGATGGAATCCTGAACCTGATCGGCGGTGAAACGGTTCCAGCGTTGTCCGGCGAGACGTTCGAAACACATTCTCCGGTGGACGAAAGCCTGATCTGTCCTGTGGCGCGGAGTGGGGCCGAAGATATTGACGCGGCTGCGGCTGCGGCCAAGGCGGCCTTTCCCGCGTGGCGCGACATGCCAGCGCTTGAACGCAAGAAGATTTTGCATCGTATCGCCGATCTGATTGTCGAGCGTGCAGAAGAGATCGCATTCTGCGAGTGCTGGGATACAGGTCAGGCCCTGCGGTTCATGTCCAAGGCCGCCCTGCGTGGGGCTGAAAATTTCCGGTTCTTCGCCGATCGCGCCCCGGCGGCCCGGGACGGGCAGAACTTGCAGTCCGCGACATTGATGAATGTCACGACGCGGGTTCCGATCGGACCGGTGGGTGTCATTACACCATGGAACACGCCGTTTATGCTCAGCACCTGGAAAATTGCGCCTGCTCTGGCGGCAGGATGTACGGTGGTGCACAAACCGGCAGAGTTTTCGCCGCTGACGGCCAGAATACTGGCCGAAATCGCGCATGAGGCCGGCCTTCCCGCCGGGGTCTGGAACCTTGTAAACGGATTTGGTGAGGATGCAGGCAAGCGCCTGACCGAACATCCCGATATCAAGGCCATCGCTTTTGTCGGCGAAAGCAAAACCGGTTCAATGATCATGAGACAGGGGGCCGAAACGCTTAAACGGGTGCATTTCGAGCTTGGCGGCAAGAACCCGGTCATCGTGTTTGACGATGCCGATCTGGACCGTGCGCTGGATGCGGCGATATTCATGATCTACTCGCTGAATGGCGAACGCTGCACCTCGTCTTCCCGGTTGCTCATTCAGGACAGTGTGGCGGATGAGTTTCTGGCCAAACTGACGGAGCGTGTGAACAATATCCGCGTTGGCCATCCGCTGGATCTGGCGACCGAGATCGGCCCACTGATCCATCAGGAGCACTTTAGCAAGGTCACGTCCTATTTCGATATCGCAAGGAAAGATGGCGCGACCATTGCGGCAGGTGGTGAAAGGGTTGGTGACAAGGGTTGGTTCGTGCGCCCGACGCTGTTTACCGATGCGACCAATGACATGACGATTGCGCAGGAAGAAATTTTTGGTCCGGTCCTGACGGCGATCCGGTTCACGGACGAAAATCAGGCTCTAACACTAGCAAATGACACTCAATATGGCCTGACGGGATATGTTTGGACCAACGATCTGACTCGTGCGCTGCGCTTTACCAACGCTCTTGAGGCGGGGATGATCTGGGTCAACAGCGAAAACGTCCGCCATCTGCCGACCCCGTTTGGCGGTGTCAAAGCCAGCGGCATCGGCCGCGACGGCGGGGACTGGTCGTTTGAGTTCTACATGGAGCAAAAACATGTCGGTTTTGCCACCGGCCAGCACGCCATTCCGCGCCTTGGCGCCTGAACCCGCATAGAAACGCGCATCCTGTTTTAAGGAGGAGAAAATGGGCGAAATCGTTCTGGCAGCAAAATGCACGCACGTTCCGACCATGTTGATGTCGGAACAGCCCGGACGTCTGGAAGGTGCTCGGAAACCGGCAATCGACGGGCACCGGGAAATCGCACGACGCGCCAAGGCGCTGGGCGCGGATACGATTGTGATCTGCGATACCCACTGGGTGATCAACGCGGGCTATCACATCAACGCAAACCATCGGTTCAAGGGGCTGTTCACTTCAAATGAATTCCCGCAATTCATCCAGAACCTGCCTTACGAATACGAAGGCAATGCGGCACTGGGCGATGCGATTGCGGAAAAAGCCAGCGACATGGGCGTCTATACCTTGTCGCATCAGCTCGACTCGCTGGAGCTGGAATACGGTACGCTGGTTCCGATGCGCTTCATGAGCCGCGAGGGGGATTTCAAGGTGGTTTCCGTCGCTGCCTGGTGCACCGTTCACGGTCACGACGAAAGCCGTATCGTTGGCGAGGCGATCCGGGCCGCGATCGAAGAGAGCGACAATAAGGTTCTGCTGGTCGCATCAGGTTCGCTCAGCCACAAAATCTGGGCCAACAAGGACTATGCCGCCAATAATGGCACCTTCACCATCAGCTCGGAATTCAATCGTCAGGTCGATCTGCACGTTCTGGATATGTGGCAAAAGGGTGATCACGCGACATTCCTAAAGATGCTCGGAGAATATGCCGAATTTTGCTGTGGAGAGGGGTCAATGCACGACACCGCGATGCTTTACGGTGCGTTGGGCTGGGACAGTTACACCGCGCCCTGCGAAGTCATTACCGAATATTTCCCCAGTTCCGGTACCGGACAGACCAACGTGATCTTTCCGGTTCAGTAAGGAGGACAAACATGCCTGTACCTGCACCAAACCTCTATCCGCCGTTCAACATCGTCCGGTTGAGCCACGTGGAATACCGCGTCACCGATCTGGCCGCGTCGCGCGCGTTTTACGTGGACACTCTAGGCCTTCAGGTCACGCACGAAGATGATACCCACATCTATCTGCGAGCCATGGAGGAACGCGGGCATCATTGCATCGTTCTGGTACAGGCTGATCTGGCCGAGGTCGGAGTGCTTGGTTTCAAGCTGTTTGACGAGCCCGATCTGGACAAGGCGGCAGAGTTCTTTTCGGCTCGTGGTCTGCCTGTGGACTGGGTCGAGCGCCCGCATATGGGCCGCACACTGCGCACCCGTGATCCGTGGGGCATTCCGCTGGAGTTTTACGTCAAAATGGATCGACTTGAGCCGATTCATCAGAAATACAGGCTCTATAACGGGGTAAAACCACTGCGGATCGATCATTTCAACATGTTCTCGGCAGATGTGGATGCCTCGGTCGCGTTCTACAATCACATGGGATTCCGCGTTACCGAGTTCACCGAAGACGACGAAAGCGGTAAGGTCTGGGCCGCCTGGATGCACCGCAAGGGTGGGGTACATGATGTGGCCTTTACCAACGGACTTGGCCCGCGTCTGCACCACACCGCGTTCTGGGTACCGAACCCGCTGAACATCATTGACCTTCTCGATCTGATGTCCACCACTGGCTACGTGGACAATATCGAACGAGGACCGGGTCGCCATGGCATTTCCAACGCATTTTTCCTGTATGTGCGTGATCCTGACGGGCATCGGATCGAAATCTACTGCTCGGACTATCAAACCGTCGATCCCGATCTTGAGCCGATCAAATGGTCGCTGACCGATCCGCAGCGTCAGACATTGTGGGGCGCCCCCGCACCGCGCAGCTGGTTCGAAGAGGGCTCGACTTTCGAAGGGGCCAAAACGGTTCAGAGCGCACTGAACGCGCAACCCATCATCGCGCCGTAAGGGGTCAGGAATGAAATGGAACGAATTTGCTAGTTGGGGCAAAAAGGTAGCCGACTGGTCGCAGGACTATCACCTGACCGTCGGTGAAAAACCGGTGCGGGCGCGTACCGAGCCCGGAGATATTCTGAATGCGCTACCGGTCAGCCCGCCAGAGGCGTCCGAGGCGATGGAGGAAATCTTCAAGGATTTCGAAGACATCGTGATGCCGGGGATTACCCATTGGCAGCACCCCCGGTTCTTTGCCTACTTCCCGAGCAACGCGACGCCGCCGTCTGTTCTGGCCGACTACCTGATCGCCACCGTTTCGCCACAGTGCATGTTGTGGCAGACATCTCCGGCGGCCACAGAAATGGAAACCCGCGTGCTGGACTGGTTGCGTCAGGGTTTGGGTTTGCCGGACGGGTTTCATGGTGTCATTCAGGACAGCGCAAGCGGGGCGACCCTTGCCGCCGTTCTGACCATGCGCGAGCGGGCGCTGAACTGGCAAGGCAATACAAAAGGTCTTGCAGGTCAGTCACCGGTTCGGGTCTATGCCTCTGGCGAAGTTCATACCTCGATCGACCGGGCAATCTGGATCGCGGGTATCGGTGAAGACAACCTTGTTCGCATTCCCGTAGAAGGTCCAAATCGCGGCATGCAGGTTGAAAAACTGCGGGAAGCCATTCGGGCTGATCGTGAAGCGGGGTTAACCCCTGCAGGAATTGTTGCCTGTGTCGGTGGGACGGGTGTTGGCGCAACTGACAACATCTCGGATGTCGCGGACGTCGCGCGTGAAGAAGGTCTTTATCTTCATGTTGATGCCGCATGGGCCGGAAACGCGATGATCTGCCCCGAGTTTCGTGCTTTCTGGGCCGGTGTCGAACGGGCTGATTCCATTGTTTTTAACCCATATAAGTGGATCGGCGGCCAATTCGATGGCTCGGTTCATTTTGTCCGTTCGCCCGAGGATCTGACCCAAACGCTTGCCATCAGTCCCGAATTCCTCAAAACCCATGGCAAGGACGGCATCATCAATTATTCCGAATGGTCGGTGCCGCTGGGCCGACGGTTCCGCGCGCTTAAGCTGTGGTTTCTGATCCGCGCCTACGGGTTGGAGGGGTTGCGCGAGCGGGTACGTAATCATGTGAAATGGTCACAGGCTTTGCATGACAAGCTGGCTGCAGAACCGGATTTTCAAATTGTGACTCAGCCGATGTGGTCGCTCTGGACCTTCCGGTTCGTGCCGGATCCGAATGCCGATCTGGATGATTTGAACCTGCGTCTGGTGAACGCCATCAATGACGATGGGCGCATCTATCTGACGCAGACTCGCGTGGATGGTGATCTGGCGATCCGGTTTCAGGCCGGTCAGTTCGAGACGACGGAAAAGGATGTGATGATGGCCTATGACGTCATCACTGAAATTGCACGAGGGCTTGCGTGATGCGGTTTGCTACATTCAGTTCAAATGGTCAGACATTCTATGGTGTCGCGACTGAAGGCGGCATGATCGCGCTGTCGCCGGAATTCCCGGACTGGCCGACTCTGCGCGAGGTGATCGGGGCTGACGGGCTGCACGATCTGGCGATGGCCGCCAAGGGTAGGGACGTCACCCATCCCAACGGCAGCTTCACCTATGAAACTCCGATCCCCGCGCCGGAAAAAATCATCTGCGTTGGCGTAAATTTCCCGGACCGCAATGCGGAATACAAGGATGGCAAGGAAGCGCCGCCGAACATGTCGCTGTTCATCCGGTTCCCCAGATCGTTCACCGGGGCAGAGCGGCCATTGATCCGCCCGCCGGAAACGCCACAGCTGGACTATGAGGGCGAGATTGCCGTGATCATCGGCAAGGGCGGTCGGCGCATTTCGCAGGACAAGGCGTATGAGCATATCGCGGCGGTGTCACTGTGCAACGAAGGCACGCTGCGTGACTGGGTGCGGCATGCGAAATTCAATGTCACGCAAGGCAAGAACTGGGACAGTTCCGGGGCAATTGGTCCTTGGTTAGTGCCTTTTTCAGCATCTGCGCAGCTGGACGATATTCGTCTGACCACGAAGGTGAATGGCGAGTTGCGCCAGGACGACCGGACCAGCCGGATGCTGTTCCCGATCCGGCGCCAGATCGAATATATCTCGACCTTCACGACACTGGTGCCCGGTGACATCATCATAACCGGCACCCCCACAGGCGCGGGCGCCCGCTTTGAACCACCCCGCTTTCTGAAACCCGGAGACGTCATCGAGGTTGAGGCCGAAGGCATCGGCAAGCTGGTTAACACGGTGGCAGACGAATGACACCGGATCAGCATAAGGAGGCCGCCGAGACCTTGTTTGAGGCTGAGGTGAGCGGGAAACAATGCGGCCTGTTGAGCCTGCGCTACCCGGGCATGACGCTGGACGACGCGTATGCCGTACAGAAGCGTCTGGTTGACCGAAAGCTGGCAACGGGACGACGGCGCATCGGCTGGAAAATCGGCCTGACCAGCCGTGCCATGCAGGACGCGCTGGGCATCGACACGCCGGACAGCGGCGTTTTGCTGGATGATATGGCTTTCGATACCGGCGGCACTGTTCCTGCCGGGCGGTTCATCCAGCCTCGTATCGAGGCCGAGATTGCGTTTGTCATGAAAGCACCACTTGCCGGAGCGGATTGCTCGCGCGACGATGTGCTGATCGCAACGGACTATGTTTGTCCGTCGCTGGAAATCCTCGACACGCGCATCCTGCGCGCCGATCCCGAATCGGGACAGGCGCGGGTCGTGACGGATACGATCAGCGACAACGCCGCAAATGCAGGGGTTGTTCTGGGGCTCGAACGCCACCGTGTCGACGCCCATGATCTGCGTTGGGTCGGTGCGTTGGTGACGCGAAACGGGACGGTCGAGGAAACAGGCCTTGGCGCCGGGGTTCTGAACGATCCTGCTACCTCGGTTCTGTGGCTGGCCCGGCGCATGGCCGGGTATGGACTTGCCATCGAAGCCGGGGATATCGTTTTGTCGGGCTCGTTCATCCGCCCGATCGAAGCCCCGGCCGGATCTGTGTTCCACGCCGCTTTCGGGCCATTCGGCTCGGTTCATATCAATTTTGCCTGAAGGGATTATGCAATGCCAGCTCCGGTAAACAGATTCAAACAGGCTCTGATAAAGGGTGAAAGGCAGATTGGTTGCTGGATGAGCTTTGCCGAGGCAAGCGTGGCTGAGATCATGGGAACAACCGGTTTCGACTGGCTGGTGATCGACGGAGAGCACGCGCCAAACGACATCCGGTCGATCCGCGATCAGTTGATGGCTCTCGCGAACAGCCCCTCGCATCCGGTTGTGCGTGTGCCTGTTGGCGAAACTTGGATGATCAAGATGGTTCTGGATGCTGGTGCACAGACGGTACTGGTGCCGATCGTGGAAAGCGCGGAACAAACGCGCGAACTGGTACGGGCGTGCCGGTACCCGCCACACGGGGTACGCGGGGTAGGCGCAACCGCCGCACGTGCAACCATGTTCGGAACGGCGGGCGAGTACATTCAGACAGCAGATCAACAGGTCTGCCTGCTGGTACAGGTGGAAAATCGCGCCGGCATTGAGGCCCTGAACGAGATCTTGCAGGTGGATGGTGTCGATGGCGTTTTCATCGGCCCTGCGGATCTGTCAACGGATATGGGATTTCAGGGAAACAGCGCCGCGCCTGAGGTGCGCGCAGTGGTTGCCGATGCAATATCCCGCATCAAGGCTGCCGGCAAAGCACCGGGCATTCTGGGCACGACAGAAGAGGCGACGCAGGCCTATCTGGATATGGGTGCGCAGTTTCTGGCGGTTGGGATCGACGTGATGGTTCTGGCCAAAAATGCGCGATCTTTGTCAGCGCATTGGCAGGCCAAATAGGGAATACGTATTTCCGCATAATTGACCCAAACCCCCCCTCGCCGTTAGCTTTATCTCATTCAGATATTTCAGCGCCGAAACCGTGGCGCACCACCGGGGAGGAGTAACGTGAAACGCATTCTGTGCGCAGGGATGGTGTCCGCATTCGCGCTGGCAACAGCCGCAACGGCCGACATCAAGATCGCCCATGTCTATGGCAAGACAGGTCCATTCGAGGCTTATGCCAAACAATCCCATGACGGGCTGATGCTGGGGCTGGAATATGCCACCGGCGGCACCATGGAAGTCAATGGCGAGAAAATCGTCGTGATCGAAAAGGACACACAGCTCAAGCCTGAGAACGGCAAGGCATTGCTGGAAGAAGCCTATGGCGATGACGAAGTTGATCTGGCGGTAGGCCCGGTCAGTTCCGGCGTTGCACTGGCGATGCTGCCGGTCGCCGAAGAATACGAAAAACTGCTGATCGTGGAACCTGCAGTGGCGGATTCCATTACCGGCGAAAACTGGAATCGCTATGTATTCCGTACGGGCCGCAACTCCTCGCAGGATGCGGTTGCCAACGCGATTGCCTTGGCGGGTGAAGGTGTCCATATCGCGACGCTGGCGCAGGACTATGCCTTTGGTCGCGACGGTATCTCTGCCTTCAAGGAGGCGCTGGAAGGGGCCGGGTCGGGTATTGTGCACGAAGAATATGTGCCAACGGACACCACGGACTTTACGGCCGCAGCGGAACGGATTTTCAACGCGATGAAGGATCTGGACGGCGAAAAGCGCCTGTTCATCATCTGGGCCGGTGGCGGTAACCCGATGGGCAAGATCAACGCGATGGACCCCAGTCGTTTTGGTATCGAGATCGCGACGGGCGGGAACATTCTGGCGGCCATGAAAGGCTACAAGGATTTTCCGGGCATGCAGGGCGCGACCTATTATTACTACGACATTCCGGATAATCCGGTGAACGATTGGCTGGTGAAAGAACACGAAGCGCGCTTCGGCACACCGCCCGACTTCTTCACTGCCGGTGGCATGGCGGCGGGCATTGCCGTGGTCGAAGCGATCAAGAAGGCAGGGGGTGCCGATACCGAGGAGCTGATCACTGCCATGGAAGGCATGGAGTGGGAAACGCCCAAGGGCAAGATGAAGTTCCGCCCCGAAGACCATCAGGCGATGCAATCCATGTACCACTTCAAGATCAAGGTGGATGACAATGTCGAGTGGGCCATCCCCGAGCTTGTCCGTGAGTTGACGATCGACGATCTTCCGATCCCTGTTCGCAACCAGTAATCCCTGTGACCTTGTCCGGTCCGGAACCTGCGGGGTTTCGGGCCGGTCCTTTGAAAAGAGACGCCCACAGCTATGCCCTCCCCTATTCTTGCAACCGAGGACCTGACAGTTCGTTTCGGCGGTCATGTCGCGGTGGACACGGTGACCTGTTCGTTTGATGCCGGAGAGCTGACGGCTATCGTTGGCCCAAATGGCGCAGGCAAGACGACCTATTTCAACCTGATATCGGGTCAAACCCCCGCCTCGGCCGGCCGGGTTTTTCTGCGTGGGAATGATATTTCGGGTCAGTCGGTATCGCGCCGGACCAAGGCGGGAATTGGCCGTGCGTTTCAACTGACCAATCTGTTTCCGAACCTGACTGTTCTTGAGAACGTTCGGCTTGTGGTTCAGGCCCGGTCCGGTCAGGGGTTCAATCTGCTGTCGATGGCAATCAGTCATGCCGAGCTGACGGATGCTGCCGATGCCATTCTGCAGCGGGTGCGTCTGCTGGACAGCCGCGATCAGGTCGTATCCGAACTGTCCCATGGTAATCAGCGGAAACTCGAGGTCGCGCTGCTGATTGCGCTGGACCCAAGCGTTTTCATGTTCGACGAACCCACCGCCGGGATGAGTGTGGACGAAGCGCCCGTCGTTCTGGATTTGATCGCGGAACTGAAAGAGTTGACGGACCGCACCATCTTGCTGGTCGAGCACAAGATGGATGTGATCCGAACGCTGGCGGATCGGATCATCGTTTTGCACAATGGCGCTCTGGCAGCTGACGGGCCACCTGCCGAGGTGATGGCATCGGATGTGGTGCAAGAAGCCTATATGGGGCGGGAGCTGGAAGATGTCTGATCCAATTCTCAGGCTTGAAGGCGTCTATACCAACATCGCGCAGTATCACATTCTGCAGGGTGTCGACCTGGAAGTGCCGCGTGGTGCGGTGACCATGCTGCTGGGGCGTAACGGCGTCGGCAAGACAACCACTTTGCGGACAATCATGGGGCACTGGCGCGCGCATCAGGGACGTATCTTGCTTGATGGCGAGGATATTACCCGCATGCCGACCCCGGCAATCGCACGGGCAGGCGTTGGTTTCGTGCCTGAAGACATGGGCATTTTCTCTGACCTGACGGTTGAGGAAAACATGACTCTGGCCGCCGTTTCCGGTGCCATAGATCCGAACCGGTTGGATTGGGTCTTTTCCGCCTTTCCACCGCTCAGGACTTTCTGGAAATCCGAGGCCGGGACTCTGTCCGGGGGACAGAAACAGATGCTGTCCATCGCGCGGGCCATGATTGAGGAACGCCGCCTGTATCTGATTGATGAACCGACCAAGGGGCTGGCTCCGGCCATCATCTCGACCATGGCGAGGGCTCTGAAGGACCTGAAGGAACAGGGCGCTTCGATCCTGCTGGTCGAGCAGAACTTCTCGGTCGCAAAAGCGCTGGGCGACAGCGCCAATGTCATGGATGACGGGCGCATGGTGTGGTCCGGCCAGATGGCGGAACTTGCCGGTGACGCGGACCTGCAGGAGCGGCTGATGGGCCTGAGCATGGAGGCGACGTGATGGTGAACCGGAACGGTGGCGCCGGAGATATTCAGCCTCCGGCGGGGATATTTTTTGCAAGAGGAAGAAGCGGGAATTGTCATGACTGCGGCACCTGAACACGCGCCTACGATTGCCCGGCTTTCACTGGTGGAGCGGCTGACGCCGTGGATGCCTGTCCTGCTGATTCCTGCGCTGGTCATCCTTGGGTTTCTGGTAATTCCAAGTTCCACGTCCTGGTTGACCCTGACAGTATCGGGGCTGGCGATGGGGATGATGATCTTTATCATGGCGTCCGGTCTGACGCTGGTGTTCGGGTTGATGGATGTCATCAATTTCGGCCACGGCGCCTTTGTCTCGGTCGGAGCGTTTGTCGGAGTGTCGGTGTTGCTGGTGCTGGGGCAGATGACTTCCGCGCCATCGCTGGCGCTGAACCTTGCCGCGCTGATGGTGGCGGTGTTCGGGGCCATGGCGGCAACCGGCGCGATGGGCTGGGCCTTTGAAAAGGTGATTGTCGAGCCGGTCTATGGTCATCATCTCAAGCAGATTCTGGTCACGATGGGCGGTCTGATCGTAGTTGAGCAGCTGATCATCGTCTTGTGGGGACCGGAGGAGATCTACATCGCACGGCCGGAGGCATTGAAAGGTGCGGTAACGTTTGCCGGTGCTGCGATCGAGAAATACCGTCTGGTCGCGGTTGGGGTCGGGCTGGTTGTCTTTGCCGTCATGCGGTGGGTTCTGCGTCGGACCAAGATCGGGCTGATCGTCCGTGCGGGCGTGGAAAACGGCGAGATGGTCGAGGCGCTGGGCTATCGCCTGCGGCTGGTCTTTGTTGGTGTATTCATTGCCGGTTCGGCGCTGGCCGGGCTGGGTGGTGTGATGTGGGGCCTTTATCAGGAGGTCATCACGGCGCATATGGGCAATCAGGCCATGATCCTGATTTTCATCGTGGTGATCATCGGCGGGCTGGGCAGTGTCGAAGGGTGTTTTATCGGCGCGCTGCTTGTGGGCCTTATGCAGAACTATGTTGCCTTTCTAGAGCCTAAAGTTGCCCTGATTTCGAACATCGGACTGATGGTCGCGATCCTGATGTGGCGCCCGATGGGCATGATCCCTGTGGTGAAAGCAAAATGATCAAAGCTGTTCTTTCGGGCGACACGCCCCGCTCGGTTCCTCTGGCCCTGATCCTCGGCGTAATTCTGATCTGTCTTGCGCTGGCGCCATTTCTGTTTCCCGGTGTGCGGACCGTGGATACGGCGGCACGTATCTGTATCTTTGTTGTTCTGGTGGCCAGCTATGATCTGTTGCTTGGCTACGGCGGTATCGTCAGCTTTGCGCATACCATGTTTTTCGGGATCGGGGCCTACGGCGTGGCGTTGGCTTCGACACATTTGGGTCGCGGGTTTGATGCGCTGATGCTGGGTTCGGTGGCCGGGGCAGTGGTTGCGGCAATACTGGCCCTGATTATCGGGCTGTTTTCGCTGCGCGTCAGAGCCATCTTTTTTGCAATGATCACACTTGCGGTGGCATCAGCGGTTGCCGTTCTTGTCAGTCAGCTGTCGGGCCTGACCGGTGGCGAGGATGGTCTGACGTTCAAAACACCACGGGCATTGGGGCCTGCGTTCAAATTTGGTGGTGAGCTGTTCGGCGTCAAACTGAATGGCAAGTTGCTGGCCTATTACCTGATCTTCTTTGGTAGTCTCGTCCTGTTCCTGTTGATGTTGCGGGTCGTGAATTCGCCGTTCGGGCGGGTCTTGCAGGCAATCAGGGAAAATGACTTTCGCGCTGAATCGATCGGATATCGGGTGGTGCAATATCGTGTTGCCGCCACATGCCTGTCGGCTGCGGTCGCGGCTTTGGCCGGCAGCCTTTACGCCATCTGGTTGCGATATGTGGGGCCGGATACGGTTCTGTCGATGGAGATCATGATCGATATCCTTTTGATGGTGGTGATCGGTGGAATGGGTACGATGTATGGGGCCATCATCGGGGCCACGGTATTTGTGATCGCCCAGAACTATCTGCAGGCCTTGATGGGGACGGCTTCGGGGCTTGTTGAAGGGTTGCCGGTGTTGCCACAACTGCTCAGCGCGGATCGCTGGCTGCTTTGGCTGGGTGTGCTGTTTATCCTGTCGGTTTATTTCTTTCCCACAGGTGTCGTCGGACGATTGCGTGGGAACAGGTAGCGGAATTCAACCCTTCATGGTGGCGGCTGCGCGGGCATAGCCACCGGATGCGCCATCAACGAAATGAACGTGATCGTCCTGCGTTGCAGAAGGCACAAAGCAGGTCATCATCGCCTCGGTCTGAGCGTGCATCCCATAGCGGATCTTGCGCCCCTCCCATGCTTCTTCCAGCATGGTGGTGATCCTGCTCAGCGTTGCGTCATCGCAATCCAGGGTCATTCGCAACCCGTCATCGAATTTACGGAAATCGGCGTTTTTGCTGACCATCTGCCGGTAATGCTCTGGATCAAAGCTGCCCATGGCCTTACCGGATTTGAACAAAAGCCAGATCAGCAGGTTTTGACCCAGCAGGAGCACTTTTTGCAATCCGAGGTTTCGTCCGGCGCGCGATACGTGTGCATCCAGATTCAGCCCCGGGGGCGGCCAGTTCATCGGAGGGCCATTGAGCGGCACAGGATGACCGCCCCGCTCCAGCCCGTCCGAAAGCGCAACGATGCGCTGGGCAAGATCGGCGAAATCGCGTTCGCTTGCCTTTTGTGTTGGCTGAATGATCAGGGATACGATGTGCCCGTTCTGCGCATGGCAGTTGGACCAGCGGCAGGACAGGCCTGTCAGGTCTGGTTGTACGCCGGGGTGGGCCGGAGGTACCTCATAAGCCCCCGCTTTCATTTTTGTTTCCGCCCAGGCCAGACCGCCGCCGTTGAACATCGCATAGTCCACGCCGTCTGACGCAGCATAGCGTGCAACCCGAATGTCGCGGCCAGTGTTTCGGATATCCGCCACCGGGATCAGCGCGGCGCGCAATTCGATGGAGAACTCTTCCCGGGCCCAGCATCGCAGCTGTGCAAGCGCCGCGCGTGTAGCATCCGCATCCTCGCCGGGCACGGCAAAGGAAGCTCCGTCGCCACCAAAAACATAAGGAAACCGCTTGCCGTTCAATGCGTTGATCATGGCAGAGATCACGGCAGCACCCACCATGTTTACCGTCTTGTACCGGCCATTCTCGATTTCGCCGGTTGAGTTCACGATGTCGGTGATGCCCACATACCAATCATCCGGAACCGGAGAAAACTGCACGGGCTCCGCAAGTGAGGCGAAATCACGCAATAGGGTCAGGCCTTCGTAGAACGAGCTTTGCGTATCCGCCATTGTCCCCCCATTGATGCGTTTGGTTGCAACAATAACGTCTTGATACCCCGGAACTGGTATTTGCAACAAACCACACGTGCTTGTGTGCATCGCCGGGACGTGCCAAGCATCCTGGCAGAGGTTCGAAGCAGGGGGCAGGACATGCAGGCAGGATTGGTGGTGTTGTGTCTTGCCTATGTGCTAAGCCAGTTCTTTCGCGCGTTTCTGGCGGTTCTGACGGCTGATCTGGGACGCGATATCGGTGCGACGCCCGAGGATCTGGCCTTTGCCTCGGGGCTGTGGTTCCTGATCTTTGCCGCCATGCAGATCCCGGTGGGATGGGCGCTGGATCGAATCGGGCCGCGGGTCACCTCGGCCGTTTTGCTGATGATCGGTGGTGCGGGCGGTGCGGCCTTGTTTGCCGTTGCAACGACGCCGTTTCACGTGGCCCTTGCAATGTCTTTGATCGGGATCGGATGTTCACCGGTTCTGATGGCATCGTACTTCATATTTGCGCGCGAGTTCCCTCCGGCAAAATTCGCCACGCTTGCCGCTGTCATGCTGGGTGTGGGGTCGGTCGGAAATCTGGTGGCATCTTATCCAACGGCGCTGGCCGTAGAACTGATGGGTTGGCGCGCGACCCTTGCGGGTTTGGCGGTGATTTCGGCGGTGGTGGCCGCCGGGATCTGGTTCACGGTGCATGATCCCAAGCGGGTCGAGACCGAACACAAGGGATCGTTGGTCGATCTGCTGAAAGAGCCCGCGCTTTGGACGATCCTGCCGCTGATGCTGGTGGCCTATGCACCATCCGGAGCATTGCGCGGATTGTGGGCCGGGCCCTATCTGCTGGACATTTTCGGGCTGAGCACCACTCAGATCGGTCAGGCGACGCTGATCATGGGGGCCGCGATGATTGCCGGTACCTTTGCCTATGGCCCGCTCGACCGCCTGCTTGGGACGCGGAAATGGGTGATTTTCGGCGGCAATGTTCTGAGCTGCCTGTCCCTGTTCCTGCTGTGTCTGTGGATCGATGATGCGGTCTGGTTGTCGGTTGTGTTGATGGCGCTGATCGGGTTCTCGGGCGCGGCGTTCCCGGTGATCATGGCGCATGGGCGCGCCTTTATTCCACCGCATCTGGTTGGCCGGGGAGTGACACTGCTGAACCTCTTTGGTGTGGGCGGCGTTGGGCTGGCACAGTTCGCCACAGGGCGCATTCATGCGGCAACGGTGGACATGGGACCAACCGCGCCCTACACAACGATATTCGGCTTTTTTGCCATCACTGTTGCCATCGGTTGCGTGATTTATCTGTTCAGTCGGGACAGCATGGACTGACGCAGCACCCTTCGGGAGACCCATGTGAAAGACCCTGTCGTCATCGCTCCAAATCTGAAACGCAGACTGTCGGGGGTGACTGCAACCATCGCGCGGTTGGTGCCGTTGCAGGTGCAATGGATCGATATTGCCGCAACGGGACCGGGCCTGCCCGCCGACATTCCGCATATTCCGTTGGGGCGTCTGCCGTTTCTGTCGCGCCGTACACTGCGCGTCTGGCACGCGCGGCGGAACACCGAAATGCTGTTGGGCCTGATCCTGCGTGGGTTGTTTCGATTAAAGCTGAAACTGCTGTTCACTAGTGCTTCTCAGCGCGCCCATACCGGTTACACCAAATGGCTGATTGGCAGGATGGACGCGGTGGTCGCAACTTCGCGCAAGACCGCCGGGTATCTTGAACGCGACGCACAGGTGATCATGCACGGGATCAACCTGCAGGATTTTATTCCGCCCAAAGACAAGGCGGCACTGCGGGCACAGCTTGGTCTGCCGGATGGGCTGTTGCTGGGGTGTTATGGCCGTATCCGGCACCAGAAAGGCACTGATGCCTTCGTCGATGCGATGATCGACCTTTGCGGGCGGTTTGAGGATGTTTCGGGCATCGTCATGGGCCGGGCCACCGAGAAACACACCGGCTTTCTTGGCGAGCTGAAGGAAAAGGTCGCAAGGGCCGGTCTGTCCGACCGTATCCTGTTCATGCCCGAGGTAACCGTCGATCAGATCGCCGAGTGGTATCAAGTGCTGGACCTGTTCATCGCCCCGCAGCGCTGGGAGGGGTTCGGCCTTACCCCGCTGGAAGCGATGGCTTGTGGTGTTCCGATTGTCGCCACCGATGTCGGTGCGTTTTCCGAGATCGTCACGGACCCCTCCCTTGGTCGTGTTGTCGAACCGGGTGATATACCGGCACTTGCAGATGCGGCGGCTGAGGTGTTGCAGGATCGTGATTCCCTGTCCCGTTCCGGCATCGCAGCCCGCACGCATGTCGAGCAGAATTTCGACATCAATAGCGAGGCAAGGGCGTTGGTTGCGCTGTATGAGCGCCTTCTGAACGGCTGATCCCCCTCAATTCGGCGTCATTCGCTGAATTCACCTCCGAAAGCCCTTTTTTCTTTTCTGCAACGCGGCTATGAACGCGCGTCCTTTATTCAGGAGACTAAAAATGGGCTATCGCGTCGTTGTCGTCGGCGCCACGGGTAACGTGGGCCGCGAAATGCTGAACATTCTGGCTGAACGCCAGTTCCCCGTCGATGAACTTGCCGTGCTGGCAAGCCGTCGTTCGCTGGGCACCGAGGTCAGCTTTGGCGACAAGACACTGACGACCCAGGATTTGGCCACCTTTGACTTTACCGGCTGGGATATCGCGTTGTTCGCCGTGGGCTCTGCCGCGACCAAAGACTATGCGCCCAAGGCTGCTGCTGCGGGTTGTGTGGTGATCGATAACTCGTCGCTGTATCGCTATGATCCGGATATTCCGCTGATCGTGCCCGAGTGCAATCCGCAGGCAATTCACGACTATTCCAAAAAGAATATCATCGCGAACCCCAACTGTTCGACCGCGCAGATGGTTGTGGCACTTAAGCCGCTGCATGATCGTGCCAAGATCAAGCGTGTTGTCGTTTCGACCTACCAGTCGGTATCCGGGGCGGGCAAGGAAGGCATGGACGAGCTGTGGGACCAGACCAAAGCCGTCTACAACCCGATCAACGAGGTTGAGCCGAAGAAGTTCCAAAAGCAGATCGCCTTTAACGTCATTCCGCAGATCGACGTCTTCATGGAAGATGGTTCGACCAAGGAAGAGTGGAAGATGGTTGTCGAGACCAAAAAGATCGTCGACCCGTCGATCAAGGTCACGGCCACCTGCGTTCGCGTGCCGGTCTTCGTCGGCCATTCCGAGGCCGTGAATATCGAGTTCGAAGAGTTCCTCGACGAAGACGAGGCCCGCGACATCCTGCGCGAGGCCCCCGGCATCATGGTGATCGACAAGCGTGAGGCCGGTGGCTACGTCTCGCCCGTCGAATGCGTCGGCGATTTCGCGACCTTCATCAGCCGCATCCGACAGGATTCAACCGTCGAGAACGGCCTGAACCTGTGGTGCGTTTCGGACAACCTGCGCAAGGGTGCGGCACTGAACGCGGTACAGATCGCCGAGCTTCTGGGCCGTGAGGTTCTGAAAAAGGGCTGATCGGCAAACGCCGGGAATTGGGTCAGGGCCGCTTCAGTCGAAGCGGCCTTTTCTTTGCCCGAGATGACAAGCCTGTCCCCACTTATAGGGCGCGTGCACCGAGCGGAATTTCGTGATCTGCATGGTGTGTTTTGTTCGCTGGACGTGCTGCTTCAAACACACCAATATCGGACTCAGGCAGAGTATATGGGGCGAGACGTGCGTGGTCTTGCAGGAAACAGAATTTTCCGCGCTCTGGTATTGAGCGGCGCGCTGATCCTGATGGGATTGGTGATCTTCGGTTTTACCGGTCGTTTTTTTGCGCCGGCTGATTCAATTGCCCTGATGCGGCCGCAAGCGGGTGTACTGTTGGTTGCGTTTGCCGCCATGCTGCTGTTCGTGAGAGCAAAAGGGTTTGCGGCTGTTTCACTGGCATTGGCGATTGCCGCCATTGGTTCAATCGCGTCCGGGTTCATTCCCTCGGGGCCTGATTGTGACGACGAATGCCTGACGCTGTATCAAAAGAACCTGTTGTCCAAAGCCTGGCCGCGATATTCGCTGGCGGATGATATCCTTGGGTCCAATGCTGAAATTGTGACCTTGCAAGAGGTTTCGTCCCACAACCAGAAATTCATGAGCAACCTGTTCGACCGGTATCCACATTCAGTAAAATGCGAATTCCGGCCCGAACAGAATGTCGCGGTTCTGACAGCGTTACCGATTGTCGAAGGCTCGGAATTTTGCCTGCCGGGTAACGGGCTGGCCGGAATTCAGGTGGTGACCCCGAGCGGACAGCCGGTCTGGGTGGTATCGGTACATCTGAGCTGGCCTTTTCCCTTTGATCAATTCGAGCAAAGCAAGATAGTCGCGGAACATGTTGAGAAGCTGGATGGTCCGGTGTTGATTGCGGGGGATTTCAACATGGCCCCCTGGGGTGGCAGCGTGCAACGGATCAGGCAGGCCGCAGATAACCAGAATTTCGGCACCGCGCTGAATACATATAATCTGGGTAGCTGGGCGATACCCATGCCCATAGACAACTTGCTGGTTCCCAAGGGTACAACCGGAACGGCCGTGCTGCGACCATTCATGGGCTCGGATCACCTGGGCATTCTGGCCCGGATCCGGCTGCCATGAAAAAGAAAACGCCTTGGGAAACACGGCATCGGTTCAGTTGGCGTTTTCAACGACCGTTTTCAGGTTGGCAAGCCCGGCTTCATAGTCCGCACCGACCCATTTATCCATCATCAAGCCCATCCAGCGTGCCATCGGATTTAGGCCCAGATCGGATTCGAACCCCCAAGTGACCTGCGTTTCTGCCCCTTCGGGTTGTAGCGTGAATGACGCCGTAGCCTTACCCATCGAACCAAAATCAAGCGCGGTTCTGACAAGTTGCCCCTCGATGCTCTCGATGATTTCCTGTGTGCCCGACCCGACCTGTGGATGGTCCGAGGTCCATGCTAGCTTGTTGCCCACGCCAGCGTCCGGGCCGGAATAAGCAAGTCTGGTTTCCGGATCACGTGCCAGCCAGGGGGACCATTGTTCAGTCAGTTGCATGGAATTCACATAAGGAAAAATCGCGTCCGGCGGCGCATCTATTGTGATACTGCGCGAAACCCGAGCCGTGCCGGGCAACACGAAAGAGATGGCAATCATCACCAGAACGGTCAGGATCAATGAGTACACAATGCGTTTGATCAATCTCATTTTGGGCTCCAAACAAACTATGCAGGCCCAGAATATCAAAAAAAGGCGCGCAACAGGTACCGTTACACGCCTTTTTTAAGTCGCTGACTTTTCGCGCCGGTCGGATCAGACCAAAACGAATTTCTTTTCTTGCGGATCATAACATTGCAGATCGCCTTCGCCGATGTCGGTCCACAGACCATGCACACTCAGCGTTCCGTCCTGTACCGCCGAAGAAACGAAAGGGAAGGTCATCAGGTTTTCAAGCGATGCCACAACGGCTTGTCTTTCAAACTGACGTGCCTGCTCGGTGCTGTCCTCGACATCGGCGACCAGCTCGTATTTTGGCTTGAGGATATCCATCCAGCGCCCGACAAAGCTCTCTTTCGCTTCCAGTTGCGGGGCCTGGCCCTTGCACATGTCAATGCAGCCCTGAACGCCACCGCATTGCGAATGGCCAAGCACGATCAGATGGGCAACCTTCAATGCGGTGACCGCATATTCGATGGCGGCACTGGTGCCGTGGTGATCGCCGTCAGGTGCATAGGGCGGCACAAGGTTCGCGATGTTGCGGTGAATGAAAAACTCGCCCTGATCCGCTCCGAAGATCGAGGTGACGTGAACACGGCTGTCGCAACAGGATATCACCATGGCGCGCGGACGCTGGCCCTCGGTTGCAAGCCGTCTGTACCAGGCCCGGTTCTCGGAATAGGTTGTGGCCTTCCAACCGTGATAACGCTGTACCAGGTAGTTCGGCAAAGGTTTGGCAGCATCCATAATTCTGTCCCCGCGATTTCATGCTGACGGCTGATTTAGTCCGAATTCAAACAAATTTCGAGAGATTATCGATGAGAAGCGCAACCTTTTGCAAAGGATTGTGGCCAAAGGATACGGTTACGCCGTGGGGGCGGGAAATACTGGGGTAAATGTGGTGGAGAAAATAGTTACGCTTCAACAATGCGAATCCGTGCGTCTGGACGCGGATCGTCTGGCCGGACTGTACCGGCAACTCGGAGAGGACAGTGCCGAAGATGTCCTGTGCCGCGCGGTCGAGGAGATGGCGGCGCGTCTGTCGAATTGCGAACAACTGTGGCGGCGGCGCGACTGGCTTGGCCTGCGCAAAAGCGCCCGGTCACTGGTTGCAATGGCCGATCAGGTCGGCATGACCGCTTTGGCGCGGGTGGCCGGCGACGTGACCGATACGGTCGATTCCGGCGATGCGGTTGCAGCGGGCGCGACGCTTTTCAGGCTGATCCGGGTTGGCGAGCGGTCGCTATTGGCGGTGTGGGACCAACAGGATCTTTCCGTCTGACGGGGGTTGCGGGTGGATCGGGGGTGGCTAGTCTGGGCGCACAACAACACGGACGAGATGCCCATGCCCCTGACCTTTGCCAAGCCGACCGATCAGGCCATCGACCTGCATGTTATCGCACAGTCCGATCTGGAAGACTGGCTTGCCGGCCAGTCCGAGGCCGTCAGTTCGTGGATCAATGCAAACGGGTTCACCGGAGCAATCGGGCAGGCCCTGCTGATACCCCAAGCCAACGGGGCACCCGGTTTTGCGGTGGCAGGGTATGGCAGCAAAGGCAGTCGTGCGCGCAAACGCTTTCCCCTGGCTGCGGCGGCAGAGGCCTTGCCCAAGGGCGTGTATCGCATTGCCTCAGGGGTCGCGGCGGATGCATTGGAGGTCGAATGTTTCGGCTGGCTTATGACCGGTTATGCCTTTGACCGCTACAAGGCACAATCGTCTACGGGGGCGGAACTGATTGCCCCCGATGACGTCGATGCAACGCGGGTTGAAATCATGGCCAATGCCGAGGTCCTGATCCGTGATTTGGTCAACACTCCGGCGGCCGATATGGGCCCGAACGCCTTGCAATCAGCGGTCGAAGCCATGGCGCAGGAGTTCGGAGCGTCGTGTGAGACCATTTCCGGAGAGGCATTGAACGACCGAAACCTTCCAATGATTCACGCAGTTGGCCGAGCGGCGGATCAATCGCCCCGGCTGATCGAGCTGAACTGGGGAAAGGCCGGGCCAAAACTGACTTTGGTTGGCAAGGGTGTCTGCTTTGACACCGGCGGCCTGGACCTGAAACCGGCCTCTGCAATGGCATTGATGAAAAAGGATATGGGCGGGGCTGCGAATGTGCTGGGTCTAACACAAATGATCATGGCGCTGAATTTGCCGCTACGGTTGCGCGTTCTAATCCCGGCGGTGGAGAATTCGGTGGCTGGCAATGCCTTCAGGCCCGGCGATATCCTGACCTCGCGCAAGGGGCTGACCGTCGAGATCAACAATACGGATGCCGAAGGCAGGCTGGTTCTGGCAGATGCCCTGACGCTGGCGGATGAAGACAACCCCGACCTGATCATTTCGATGGCAACGCTGACCGGCGCGGCGCGGGTTGCCGTAGGGGCTGATCTGGCACCATTCTATACCGACGATGAAGATGTGGCGGCATCGCTGGGGAAAGCCGCAAGGATCGTGGCCGACCCGGTATGGCGGATGCCGTTTCACGAGCCGTATGAGGCATTGATAGAACCGGGAATTGCCGATCTCGACAACGCCCCTTCGGGTGGGTTTGCCGGGTCGATTACGGCGGCCCTGTTCCTGCGCCGGTTTGTGACAGACAGCAGCTATATCCATTGCGACATCTACTCCTGGCAGCGCGCCAAAGAGCCGGGGCGCAGCAAGGGCGGGCTGGGTCAGGGACCGCGGGCCCTGCTGAAAGCACTGCCCGAGGTGCTCAAGCTATGACCAGGTACAATGTGGTTCTACCGGTTGTTGACTTGCTGCGCGCTCCGAACGGGCGGCGCGACAGACAATTACTGTTCGGCGATACGGTGACGGTTGAAGACACGGTCGAAGGGTGGAACCGCATTGTTTCGGAAAAAGACGGGTATTTCGGTTGGCTGCGTTCAGAGGCGCTTGGCCCGGTTGCTGAGCCGACTCATTGGGTCACTGCACCAGCGACGCATGTGTATTCCGAACCCGACATGAAAAGCCCTGATTGCATGTCGCTGAGTTTTGGCAGCAAGCTTCGTGTGGTTTCCGAAAGTAAGAATTTTGTGGAGACAGACTTGGGGTTTGTTCCTAAAGCCCATGTCCAACCCATAGCCAGCACTTCATCCGACCCTGTTGCAGTTGCGGAGCTGTTTCTGGGAACGCCTTACCTGTGGGGCGGAAACAGCCGGTTCGGGCTGGATTGTTCCGGTTTGGTGCAGGCCGCTTTGCTGGCGTGCGGTGTCTCGTGCCCCGGTGACAGTGGCGATCAGGAACAGGCGCTGGGCAGGAATTTGCCGGATGGAGCCCACCCCGAACGTGGGGATCTTATGTTCTGGAAGGGGCATGTGGCCTGGGTTGTGGATGAAGACACGCTTTTGCACGCCAATGCCCATCATATGGCCGTCCGTTTTGAACCATTGAAACAGGCGATCAGCCGGATCGAGGCGCAGGGTGATGGGCCTGTCACGGCCCACAAAAGGCTCTAATCCGGGTCAACCGATCGGATCAGCTTGCGTTCCAACACCCGCAGGACCGCACGCAGGTCGTGGCCACGTTTCAAAATACGCCCGTCCATCCCAACGACCGAATACATGCCCTGCCGCAATCGCAGGCGCGGATGTTTTTCCACGCGGTAAATGGGATGCTCTGCGGTTCGTCGGAATATCGAAAACACGGCCGTTTCGCGCAGGCTTGATATTCCATAATCGCGCCACTCTCCCGCAGCCACCATTCGGCCGTAAACAGAGAGGATCAAAGACAATTCGCGTCGGTCGAAGGCGACCTGCGTCGGGGCCGCACCCGCTGGAAACGGGCTGGGAGGCTGCATGTTCATGTTCCCAGCCTTGCCGGATTTTCGCGCCAAATCAAGCCTTCAGCATATTTGTCACCCGCAATTGAGGTTCCGGGAACACGCGGTATCGATTCGTCCCAACCAAAGATTTGTCTGGTTTTCACGCGAAACGCCCCTGGCAGAACCAGCCTGCTGACATCGTTCCGCCATGGCCATAGAACAGCCACAACCGGTCGCCCTGTTCGGTGACAACGGTCCAGTAGTCACGCACGCCACTGCGCCAATTGGGATCGTCCAGCCACCATTCCGGCGCAATCCGTTCCGGGCCGGTTGCCTGCGCCAGTTGCCAGTCGCGGCCGCGCCAGCGAAATGCTGTCGGAATATCCGGAATACCGGGGGCCATCACGGGTTCGGGCTGCCACATCAGTAAAGGACGGGGGCGGGCAGGGGCGGGCCAGTTGCGCGCCGGTTTCGACCAGGCTGCGGCCAGCGTTTGCGCGGTCTTTTCGGGGATGTGGGATGAGGCCGGATGACAGCGGGTGATCGTCTCCAGCCCGACCCGCGTGCCCAGTTTGCCGATCAGGTCATCAACAGCGGTATGACCCTCCAGGCGGTTGCGCACCGCTTGACGGGCCTCGGCATGACCAGACAGCGTGCGGGCGTAGACAGGCTCGGTCTGCACTGCCTCAAGCCGCAGCATGTCGATGCCATAGCCTGCATCGATCTTGTCAATTTTCATCTCTAACAAAGGGCGAATGCGATGTTTGTCAAAGGTTGGACTGGCCATCCCGACCTCGATCACCTCGGTAGCCTGGTCAGCGCGGTGCGCCTCCAGCCGCAGGGTTCGCGCCCCGCGCCCCTTTTCTTCCAGCCGGGTGCAGAGCGTGGGCAGAACCCGGTCGATGGCGGCCATCACATCTTCTTGCAGGCCAATTGGGTTGGGCAGGGTCATCCGCACTGCAAAGTGAAGTGGGCGGCGGGCAGGCGAGACCGGTTCGGGCGCGCTGCCCATGGCCTGATCCAGCCGCAGCACCAGGCCCCGTCCGAATCGCCGGGCCAGGCTGGCGCGGGGCTGGCCCAGCAGATCACCGATCCGACGCAGGCCCAGCCGGTTCAGTTGCGCGATGGTCTGATCGTCCAGCCGCAGCGCCGCGATCGGCAATGGGCTGAGTGCGCCATAGGCCTGACCCGGTGCCGCAATCCGGGCCCCGCCACCCGACGCCGCCACCTGAGGCGCCGCGCCGCCTTTGGTCCAGTGCCGCCGCTTGCCCGCACGGGCACGGGTGGCGCGGGCCTCCTGGCTGATGGCGTCGCCGGTACGATCCGATGCAGCCTCCTGTCCTGCATAGCGCGCCAGCGCCCAAGCCGCGCCCAGCGTATCAGCGATGCCCATTTGCACGCTCAGGCCCATATCGGCGCAATCGGCTTCGACTATGGACAACAGGGTTTCTTCGCCGCCAAACAGATGCGCACAGCCTGACAGGTCAATGACCAGCCCGTCGGGGGCCTCTTCGGCTACCCAGGGGCTGAACTTACCCGCCCACCGCCGAAGGGCTGTCAGAAACGCAATCTCAGCCGGGGCGTTGCGGGGACGTGTAACAAGGGTTGCGCACATGGCATGGGCGTCGCGCACCGGCTGCCCCGTGCGCAAACCGGCGGCCTGCCCTTGCGCATTCAGCGACGTGATGACCTGCATGTTGGCGCGCTCGGCCACCACGGCAAGCGGACCAGCGTGCAGGCCACGCGCGGCGCGTATCAGCCTTTCCGCCCCAAGGCGAGGAAACCACAACGAGAGTATTCGGCGTTTCGGCATCGGACAGTCAACAAAATGTTCTCATTTTGTTCTTATCCGGGAATCTACGCTTGAGTCGAGGGTGATTGCTGTTTTTAACCGCAGGTCACGCGCTGGATAACACCCGCGCCGTTCACAAAGACATTCAGGCGGTCAACCCGATAATCCTGCGTGGCAATGTCGTTCGGCCCAAGCACGCGTGCCTTTTCCGGCAGGCTTGCCTGAATCGATGAAACTGGCTGACCGATCGAGTCGGCGAACGCCTCTCCCTTGCAGAAGGCCAGATCGACCGGCGCCGCCTCGGGTGTGGATGCGCTTTCGATTGGAATCTCTGATTCAGCACACGCCGCCAACATGATCAGAATCGGGACAAAACGGTACATTGGCGCTCCTTCAATCGCTTATGTCGGATATGTAATATCAAATATTTAGCCAACCTGTCACGAAAGCGCAGTTGAAAACACCCTGTAATTGACGCAGGGTCGGGGCAAAATTGACAGGGAGATTAGCACCATGCGTACCCGTGCAGCCGTCGCAGTTCAGGCGGGCAAACCTTTGGAAGTGATGGATGTGAACCTCGAAGGCCCCAAGGCGGGTGAGGTTCTGGTGGAAATCAAAGCCACCGGCATTTGTCACACAGACGAGTTCACCCTGTCCGGTGCCGACCCCGAGGGGTTGTTCCCGGCCATTCTGGGCCACGAAGGCGCAGGCGTGGTGGTCGAGGTCGGACCGGGCGTGACCAGTCTGAAACCGGGTGATCACGTCATCCCGCTTTACACCCCGGAATGCCGGGAATGCGAATACTGTCTGCACCCCAAGACCAACCTCTGTCAGGCGATCCGCGAGACGCAGGGGCAGGGTCTGATGCCCGATGGCACCTCGCGCTTTTCGACGCTGGATGGCGATCCGATCCTGCATTACATGGGCTGCTCGACCTTCGCCAATCACACTGTCCTGCCTGAGATTGCGTTGGCCAAGGTGCGTGAGGACGCGCCGTTCGACAAGATTTGCTATATCGGCTGTGGCGTCACCACCGGCATCGGTGCGGTGATCAACACGGCCAAGGTTGAAATCGGCAGCCGCGCCATCGTGTTCGGTCTGGGCGGTATTGGTCTGAACGTGATCCAAGGCCTGCGTCTGGCCGGAGCCGATCAGATCGTCGGTGTCGACCTCAATCCGTCAAAGGTCGAGATGGCGACCAAGTTTGGCATGACCGATTTCGTCAACCCGAGTGATGTAGAGGGTGATCTGGTTCCCTATTTGGTTAACCTGACCAAAGGCGGCGCGGACTATACCTTTGACGCCACCGGCAATGTGGGCGTGATGCGCGCAGCGCTTGAATCGGCGCACAAAGGCTGGGGTGAATCGATCATCATCGGTGTCGCGCCTGCAGGTGCCGAAATCTCGACCCGCCCGTTCCAACTGGTTACCGGCCGCTCGTGGCGCGGCACGGCTTTCGGCGGGGCGCGGGGCCGTACGGATGTGCCCAAGATCGTCGATTGGTATATGGAAGGAAAGATCGAGATCGACCCGATGATCACCCACACCATGGGGTTGGATGACATCAACAAGGGCTTTGACCTGATGCATGCGGGCGAAAGCATCCGCAGCGTGGTGCTCTACTGATATTGAATTGAAGGGCCGCAATTTGCGGCCCTTTTTCATTGGATTTTTTCCGTTTGCTCAGCGCCCGTAGCGCGCCATAAATGTATCCACGGCCTGTATTGCGACTTCGTCCACTTCGGCCTGCGAAAAAGTGGTTTGAATTCCGAAAACCGCCCGCGTCCAAAGGCGCACTTTGCAAAGTTCCGAGAACTGTTCCGCCGCCATCGGGATGTCTTTGATCACAAGATCACCTGCCTCAACGGCTTTCTCAAGATACTCGCACAACTGATGCCGACCGTTCTCCGGTCCGGCTGCATAAAATGCGCGGCCCAGTTCAGGAAAACGGTCGCGTTCGGCCACACAGATGCGGAACACCTGCTGTGCAAAGTCCGAGACCAGAAATCCGACCAGTTGCGCGGCTGCGATGGTCAACACCTCGCGCACTGGTTTGCAGTCGTGGACCATGGACAGAATGCGCTCGGACATACGCTGGCATTCCGTCTGAGCCACCTCCATGAACAGCAGGCGTTTGTCGGGAAAATAGCTGTAAAGCGTCGCCTTGGACACTCCTGCTGCGCGGGCGATGTCGTCCACACTTGCGCCTTCGAACCCGTCGGCCATGAACACCTCGCGCGCGCCACGCAAAACCTGATCGAATTTGCGCCCTGTGCGAAGGATAGTGGCGGCCTGGGTCATGACATCTCCTGAAGAATTCGGTTCTTCAAATTTATAAACCGTTCAGTTCAGTTTCAACGATTATCGGCACCGGTTGCATGATTTGTATCAATCAGTATTTTAGAACTATTCTAAAAAGAGGGCAGGCATGCGGTTCTTCACCCAACGCAAACATTTTCGGGACCTGACGGATCAGGAAGTTATCGCTCTGGCTATTTCGTCCGAAGAGGATGACGCGCGTATCTATCGCTCATATGCCGAAAAATTGAGAGAAGAGTATCCTTCAACTTCCAGAGTTTTTGATGGCATGGCTGCGGAAGAGGATCAGCATCGTGCGCGGTTGATTTCCTTGCATGAACAGCGGTTCGGATCGGTGATACCCCTGATCCGGCGGGAACATGTGGCCGGGTATTACGCGCGGCGACCCATCTGGCTGGTTGAAAATCTGGGTATCGAACGCATTCGCGAAGAAGCGACGATGATGGAGCGTGATGCCGAACGATTTTATCTGACCGCTGCCGCCCGTACGTCCGACGCTGCAACGCGCAAGTTGCTGGGGGATCTGGCCGTGGCGGAAGCCGGTCATGAGGCTAAAGCCCAGAAATTGGAAGATACCTTTTTGGACGGAGAGAGCCGCGAATCCGAGGATGCGACATCACACCGGCAATTCATACTGACATGGGTGCAGCCGGGCTTGGCGGGTCTGATGGACGGGTCTGTTTCGACGCTGGCACCTATTTTTGCCACGGCCTTTGCGACACAGGACACCTGGACAACTTTTCTGGTCGGGCTGGCCGCGTCGGTCGGGGCGGGGATTTCGATGGGCTTTACCGAGGCCGCATCGGATGACGGAGAGCTTTCAGGCCGGGGTTCGCCAATCAAACGGGGGTTGGCCTCGGGCGTCATGACTGCGGTTGGCGGGCTGGGGCATGCTTTACCCTATCTGATCCCGGAATTCTGGACTGCCACAATCATCGCTTTCCTTGTGGTGTTTTGCGAGTTGTGGGCCATCGCCTGGATTCAGAACAGATTCATGGATACGCCCTTTTTCCGCTCGGCGTTTCAGGTGGTTCTGGGCGGGTCGCTGGTTCTGGCAGCAGGCATTCTGATCGGCAGTGGATAGCGTGTTGCCCTTGTGATGCGGTGAAATTGCGTTACCAATCCCACCATGGTCGAAATCTTTCTGCGCACATTGCCGTTTTTTGTGATTATCGGCCTGGGTTACTGGGCGGGGCGCAGCCGATTTTTTACTGAAGAAGCGACCGCCTATCTCACGAAATTCGTGTTTTACTTTGCCCTTTCGGCAATGCTGTTCCGGTTCGCGGCAACATTGCCCTTTGCCGAAATCTTCAACGGGCGTCTGGTCATCGGCTATCTGATCGGCACAACCTGCGTTTATGTGCTGGCAACGCTGGTTGCCTACGTGCGCAGGCTGGATATCCCAACCGCAGCGGTCGAAGCGCAATGCGCAGCAATCGGCAACGTCGGTTTTCTGGGTCTGCCAATGCTTGCCCTGCTGTTCACCGAGGCCGCTATCGGCCCGGTAATGCTGATTCTGGCGGTTGATCTGGTGGTCTTCTCGTCCCTCATCGTTATCCTGATCAACGGTGGCAGGGATGGCAAACTGACGTCCGGCACACTCCGGCTGATCGGGGTTGGGTTGATTAAAAACCCAATGATAGTGTCTATCTCAGCCGGTCTTGCCTGGTCGGCGCTGCAACTTCCTGTGCCGGCACCTCTCAATGATTTTCTAACCATTCTGGGCGGTGCGGCAACACCCGGCGCGTTGTTCGCAATAGGTGCGTCGCTGGCCAGCAAATCCGCTGAACGGGTGCAGATTGCGGCCTGGCTCAGCTTTTGCAAACTGGTGGTACATCCGGTTTTCGTTGCCGTCGCCCTGATCTGGCTGATTCCTGTCGATGCGTTTCCAGCCTCGGTCGCTATTGCTGCCGCCGCACTGCCGGTTGCCGGGAACGTCTATATGCTGGCGGCCCATTATGGCGTTGCGCCACACAGGGTCTCGGCGGCAATCCTGCTGTCGACCGCGGCCAGCATCGTGACAGTACCACTGATCATCGCCTGGATTGCGGCGCTCTGACCTTCGAGTTTCAGAAAAATAGGCCTGCCAGAGGCCCATGCACTTTACGCCAGAGCCCTGTGCCGTTAGCCATTGCACAGACTCAACGCAAGGATAATGCCGATGGAAACCCTTTCGGAAAATGCATGTTTTGGCGGTGTGCAGGGCGTGTATCGCCACGCGTCTTCCGCGTGTCAGTGCGATATGACCTTTGGTCTTTTCCTGCCCGCCGAGGCGAAGGATGGGCCGGTTCCGGTTCTGTGGTATCTGTCCGGCCTGACCTGTACCCATGAAAACGCGATGACCAAGGCAGGGGCACAGGGCTGGGCCGCGGAACAGGGCATTGCGCTGGTCTTTCCTGACACATCCCCACGCGGTGAAGGTGTGGCAGATCATGAAGATTATGATCTGGGGCAGGGTGCAGGGTTCTATGTGAATGCAACGCAAAAACCCTGGGCCCCGCATTTCAACATGTGGGACTACGTGGCCGAGGAGCTGCCTGCCCTTCTGACCGAAAATTTCGCCATCGACGGGGATCGGCAGGCCATCACCGGTCATTCCATGGGCGGTCACGGGGCGTTGACGCTTGCGATGAACCTGCCGGGCCGGTTCCGGTCGGTTTCAGCCTTTGCGCCGATCTCGAACCCTTCGGGTAGTGATTGGGGCCGCAAGCAACTGAGCGCCTATCTGGGTGATGATGAGGGCGTCTGGGCGAAGCATGACGCAACACTGATGATGAAGGAAAAGGGTTTTGACGGCCCTATTCTGATCGATACCGGCACAAACGATCAGTTCATCGACCTGCTGCGACCCGAAGCACTGGCTCAGGCCATTGCCGAAAGCCGCCAGCAGGCAACCAACCGGTTGCAGCCGGGCTATGACCACTCGTATTTCTTCGTCTCCAGCTTCATGGAAGATCACGTCACTTTCCATGCCGAAGCCCTGTACGGAGATTGAGGCATGGGCAAATACGACTATGACCTGATCATCATCGGTTCGGGCCCTTCCGGACGCTCGGCCGCTATTCAGGCGGGCAAGTTGCAACGCCGGGTGCTGGTGATTGACCGCAAGGACCGGTTGGGCGGTGTTTCCGTCCACACCGGCACAATTCCGTCCAAAACCTTGCGCGAAACCGTGCTGAACCTTTCGGGTTGGCGCGAGCGCAGCTTTTACGGGCGTTCCTACCGGGTAAAGGATCAGATCCGGGCCGAGGATTTGAAGGCGCGCCTCCACATGACGCTTGATCACGAGGTCGATGTGCTGGAGCACCAGTTCAATCGAAACCACGTGGAAACGCTCAGCGGTCTGGCGAAATTCGTTGGACCGCATGAGGTCGAGGTGGCAACCGACGCAGGGGACAAGACCCGGCTGACGGCTGCAAAGTTTCTGATCGCCACGGGCACCAAAACCTACCGGCCGGACTATGTGCCCTTCAATGGCACCTCCATCGTGGATGGCGACGACTTTCTGGAGATGGCTGAGATTCCGCGTTCCCTGTGCGTGATCGGCGCAGGCGTGATCGGCGTGGAATATGCCACCATGTTCTCGGCGCTTGACGTCCGGGTGACCCTGATCGAGCCGCGCGAGACCTTCCTGGATTTCATCGACCGGACCCTGATTCAGGAATTCACGCATCAGGTCCGCGAAAACGGGGTCGATCTGCGTCTGGGATCAGCCGTGGAAAAGATCGAGGATGCGGGAACTCATGTCGAGGTAACGCTGGACAATGGCCGCCACGTTCGGGCCGAAATGCTGCTGTTTGCAGCCGGACGCATGGGGGCAACATCGGCCTTGAATCTGGATGCGGTCGGGGTGGAAACCGATCATCGCAACCGGATCACCGTGGATCGCAAGACCTATCAGACCGCAGTGCCGCATATCTATGCGACCGGTGATGTGATCGGGCATCCCTCGCTGGCTTCGACCTCGTTGCAGCAGGGGCGGGTAGCGGCCTGTCACGCGCTGGAAACGCCGACGCTTCCGGAAAGTCCATGGTATCCCTATGGCATCTACTCGGTCCCCGAAATGTCCACCTGTGGCATGTCCGAGGAAGAGTTGCAGGAACGCGGCATTCCCTATGAGGTTGGCGTGGCACGATTCCGCGAAACCTCACGCGGGCATATCATGGGGCTGGAACACGGCATGCTGAAGATGCTGTTTTCGCTGAAAACCCGCAGGGTTCTGGGCGTGCAGATCGTCGGCGAGGGCGCGACGGAACTGATCCATATTGCGCAGGCCGTGCTGAACCTGAAGGGAACTGTGGATTACTTTGTCCAGAATACCTTCAATTATCCGACGCTGGCCGAGGCCTACAAGATCGCGGGGCTGGACGCTTTCAACCGGATGCCGATCCCGGATGAGTTCAAGGTACGCAAGAAGGCTGACGACTCTGCCGCCCAGGATGAGGCAAAGCCTGCAGCCAAGCAGGCCAAAAAGGCGTGAGCACGCTTTATATCGATGCCGATGCCTGCCCGGTAAAGGCCGAGGCCGAACGGGTGGCTACCCGGCATCGACTGCCCATGGTGCTGGTGTCCAACGGCGGGTTGCGCCCCTCGGCCAACCCGCTGGTGCAGGTGGTGATCGTGGCCGAAGGGGCCGATGAGGCGGACAAATGGATCGCCGATCGCTGTGGCGCGGGGGATGTGGTCGTTACATCTGACATTCCCTTGGCCGCAAAGTGCATCGAAGCCGGAGCGCGGGTCCTGCGGCCCAACGGCGAGGCATTCTCGGCCGCAAATATCGGTCAACAACTGGCCATGCGGGATCTGATGGCTGATCTGCGGGCCGCCAACCCTCTGGGTGCAGGCGGTGGCGGCAAACCGTTTGGCAAGGCGGACCGGTCGCGCTTTCTGGATGCGCTAGAACGGGAACTGCGCGCGGCAATGCGAGGCTGAAGGTTCCCGCCTGACGGGGCCGTATCGCAGATGCACCCCCTCTGGTTCCGCCTTGATCATTGGCGCGCAGCTTGGTTCAGTCACAGGCGACAGGAATTGATTCAGAACAGGATAAGCGAATGCCCGTTGAAGCCGTTGTTTTCGATATTGGCAATGTTCTGATCGAATGGCAGCCAGAAAGGTATTACGACCGCGTGATCGGTGCGGATAGTCGCCGCGCCATGTTCGCCGAAGTTGACCTGCATGGCATGAACGATCTGGTCGATCAGGGGCATCATTTCACCGAAACGATTTATGACTGGGCCGAAAAATACCCCGATTGGCGCGATGAAATCCGGATGTGGCATGACAACTGGATCGAGCTGGCCTCGCCCGAAATTCCGCATTCGGTTCGTTTGCTGCGCGCGTTGCGTGTCAAAGGTGTGCCGGTTTTCGCCCTGACGAATTTCGGGGTGCAGAACTTTGACTATGCCACAACGGTTTATCCTTTTCTGAACGAGTTCGACCGTCAGTACGTGTCAGGCCGGATGAAAACCGTGAAACCCCATGTGCCGATATATGAAATGGTTGAGGCGGATTGCGGCCTGTCACCTGCGTCCCTGTTGTTCGCTGATGATCGAATGGACAATATCGAGACAGCCCGGGCGCGCGGCTGGCAAACGCATCATTTCAAAGGCCCGCAGGGCTGGGCGGACCGATTGATTACCGAAGGTCTGTTGACCGAAAGCGAAGCCGGATGACGATTACGCAAATCTCCTTTGACGAGGGCGAGGCCAAACTGGATTGGCTGGAACTGGCGCAAGCGCTGGCAGACGGGCACAAACTGCCCAAGGCCCAGATCGGTGACACGTTTCTGTATCGTGATCAGGATACCGTCTTGTCGCGCGCCGCGTGGATCGACGGGTTGGGAATGGCCGTCAAGACGGCCACCATCTTTCCCGAAAATCCGCAGCGCAACGCGCCGATGATAAACGGGGCTGTTTGTCTTTATGACGACACGTTCGGAACGCTTGCTGCACTTGTCGATTTTCATCTGGTCACAAAGTGGAAAACAGCGGGCGACAGCCTGCTGGGCGCGTTGCGGCTGGCCAACCCGGATAGCCGGAACATTCTGATAGTTGGAGCGGGAGCGGTTGGCCAATCCCTGTGCGAGGCGTTTGCGGCGGGATTTCCACGCGCGAAGCTTCTTTTGTGGAACCGGACATTGGCGAAGGCCGAGGAACTGGCGTCAAAGCTCAAGGGTGTGGACGTTGCGCCAAACCTGCCGGACGCCGTCCATCATGCGGACATCGTCGTGACTGCGACCATGTCTACCGAACCTGTGATCAGGGGCGAATGGTTGCGGCCCGGTCAACACCTGAACCTGATTGGCGCATACCGGCCCGACATGCGAGAGGCGGATGACGAAGCGCTGAGACGTTCGCGCATCTATGTCGATAGCATTGATACGACCGTTGATCATATCGGCGAACTCAAGACACCTCTGGCCGAGGGGGTCATTGCCCGCTCTGATGTGAGGGGTGATTTTTATGATCTGGACGCCTTTGCCCGGGATGTGTCCGCCATCACCTTGTTCAAGAATGGCGGCGGGGCACATCTGGATCTGATGACCAGCCGCTATATTCTGGACAAGTACACCGATTGATCAGGCTGTGGCAGGCGCCAGGTCCCTGTTCTCACGGATCGGCAGATGTACGATTGCGCTGAATGCGCCGATGCCAATGCCGATCCACCAGACCATCGTGTAGTCGCCATAGATGTCATACATCCGGCCACCCAGCCAGACGCCAAGAAAACTGCCGATCTGGTGGCTGAGGAAGATGATGCCATAAAGCGTACCCATGTAACGCAATCCATAGAGATGTGCGACAAGGCCCGAGGTCAGCGGTACGGTGGCAAGCCATAGCGATCCCATCGCGATCGAAAACACGATGACCGACATCGGAGTGATTGGCAGCATGATGAACGCGGCGGCGGCAATCGTGCGCGCCGCGTAGATCGTTGCAAGCAGGTATTTCTTGGGAAAGTGGTTTCCGGCCCAGCCGGCCAGCAACGTGCCGCCGATATTGGCCAGACCAATGAGCGATATCGCAATAGCACCCAGCGCCGAAGTGGTCGTGATACCCATGGAATGCAACACGCCTCCGGGCTGAACGGGCCCACACATCTCGGTTACGAAGGCCGGGAAATGCGCGGTGATGAAACCAAGTTGATAGCCGCAGCTGAAGAACCCGAGAAATATCAAGGTATAAGACGGATCGCGGAGCGCTTTCCCCAGTATCCGGCTCATGCTTTCTTCAACTTCAGTGCGGTCTGCTGGTATGGGAGCGCGCATGAAAGGCAAAGTCAGTATGATTGCCAGAATCGCCGCGGCAAACAGGATGAAGACTTGCTGCCACGGCAAAAACGTCATCAGCCATTCAGCCGTGGGGGCGCCGACCACCTGACCAAAACTACCCGCTGCGGTGACAACGGCCAAAGACATAGACCGGTTTTTGTCCGAAGATGCACGTCCGACGACAGCCAGAACCACACCAAAGCCGGTGCCCGCAATACCAAAACCCACCAGCCAGGCGTACATCTGGTGTTCGAAGGGTGTGACCGACCAGGCGGACAACACCATCCCGGCTGCGTAAGTCAGCGCTCCGATGATGATCGCGCGCCGGTCGCCAACCTTTTCGGCGATTGCGCCGAATATGGGCTGACCAATTCCCCAAGCCAGATTCTGAATTGCAATGGCCAGCGAGAAATCTGTGCGCAGCCAGCCGAATTCATCCGCAATCGGTATCTGAAACACGCCAAACGAGGCGCGCACGGCAAAGCTGACCGTGATGATGATGCAGCCAACGATCAGAACAGGGTTCAGCAAACGGGCTGATTGCGGCATTTGGGTCTCCGGTACATATACGACCCGGACGTTAGCGGGATTTTGCAGGCGGTCAATTCAGGAGTTTTGTGCGGATGGATAAGCAAATTTGATGCGAGAAGAAAATGCCTGCTTTTCAATGCGCAATGCGGGCGGTATGGCTCGGGGATGACGGATCTTCTATCGCTTTACGAAGCGCGCATCGCAGAAGGCACTCTGACCCGGGATGATGCCCAGAATGCGGTATTGCCCGAATTCGAACGTATCCGAGCCAAATTGGCCGAGCCGGTCAAACGCGGGTTCTTCCGCAAGGCGCCGCCGCCGCCGAAAGGGTTGTACCTGTGGGGCGGTGTTGGGCGTGGCAAATCCATGCTGATGGACATGTTCGTCGAAACGCTGGTCGATGTTCCGGCGCGGCGGGTGCATTTTCACGCCTTCATGCAGGAAGTTCACTCTGGCATGCACAAGGCCCGTGAAGCCGGTGTTAAGGATGCACTGGCCCCGGTCGCGGCTGAGGTTATTAAATCGGTCCGGGTGCTGGCGTTTGATGAGATGCAGATTACCGACATCACGGACGCAATGATCGTAGGGCGTCTGTTCGACATGTTGCACGAGGGCGGTGTGGTTGTGGTGACGACCTCGAACCGGCATCCTGACGATCTGTACAAGGACGGGCTGAATCGTCAGTTGTTCCTGCCCTTCATCCATCACATCAAAGAGCAGTTGGTTGTGTGGGAGCTGACCTCACCCACTGATTATCGTCAGAACCGACTTGAGGGATCGCCGGTCTATTTCACGCCGATTGGTCCTGAAGCCCGCGCGAAGATCCGTGCGGTCTGGACCGATCTGTCAGGTGGTCCGGCCGAGCCGCTGAGCCTGCATGTCAAAGGGCGCGAGGTGGTGCTGCCCGCGTTCCGCAACGGCGTGGCGCGTGCATCGTTTTATGACCTGTGCGGCCGGATGCTGGGCCCCGGAGACTATCTGGCCATTGCCGATGAGGTGAAGGTTCTGGTGCTTGAGGACGTCCCGCGCCTGTCCCGCAACAACTTCAACGAGGCCAAGCGGTTCGTGACGCTGATCGACGCGCTTTACGAGGCGAAGGTTAGGTTAATTTGCTCCGCCGCCGCAGAGCCCGAGATGCTGTATGTCGAGGGTGAGGGGACGTTTGAATTTGAACGTACCGCATCGCGCCTGCGAGAGATGCAGGCAGTTGACTGGGGGCAGTGAGGGGCGCTGCCCCTCTTGGCCTGCGGCCAATTTACGCCAGAGTATTTCCGGCAAGAGAAAGGATCAGCCGTTTTCGCGCAGGATGTTGCCGGCCAGATAAAGTGAGCCGCAGATCAGTACGCGGGCCTGCGGGTCATTTTCCATGATTTTCGTAAGCGCATCCTGAACGGAAGCAGCCGTTGCTGCTGGTAAATTCACTTTGGCCGCTGCGGCTGCCGTGTCTTCAGCGCTGAGCGTGTTGGCCTCACCCGGAATCGAGACGGCCGTCAGGCTTTGGGCGTGCCCTGCCAACGGGGCCATGTATCCTGTGACGTCCTTGGTGTTAAGCATACCACAGATGAGATGGGTTGGTCTTTGGGGCAGTTTGGACAGGACGTCGGCCAAAGCTTGCCCGGCAGCGGCGTTGTGGCCGCCATCCAGCCAGAGTTCGGACTGAGGTGCCGCGTCGACCAGTGGCCCGGTTTTCAGGCGCTGCATGCGGGCAGGCCAGTGGGCGTTGGTTACCGCCGCTTCGTAAGCCGCGTCGCCGAGTTGCAGGTGGCGCAGTACGGCCAGCGCAGCGCCGGCATTCTGAATCTGGTGTGCGCCCAACAGATTTGGCAAGGGCAAGTCGCATAGGCCGGTTTCGTCCTGATAGATCAGGCGGCCGTTTTCTTCGTGAACGTGCCAGTGCTGGCCATAAGCGATCAAAGGGGCGCCGAGGCGTGCGGCGGTGGCTTCGATAACCTCCAATGCTTCATCCGGCTGCGGTCCGACGATGCAGGGCACGCCACGTTTGATGATCCCGGCTTTCTCTGCCGCGATCTTGGTCAGTGTGTTACCCAGAAACTGTTCGTGATCGATCGAGATTGGGGTGATTACCGTGAGCGCCGGGTTGTCGATCACGTTTGTCGCGTCCAGTCGACCGCCAAGCCCAACCTCGAGCAGGGTGTAATCTGCCTGAGTACGCGCGAAAGCAAGAAGCGCGGCGCAGGTGGTAATTTCGAAATAGGTAATGTTTTCACCACCGTTGGCGGCATAGCATTCGTCCAGCACTTTGGTTAGCTCAGGTTCAGAGATCAGCTCACCAGCCAGTCGAATACGCTCGTGAAATCGTGCCAGATGCGGTGACGTGTAGGCGTGGACGCCAAGCCCGGCACCCTCAAGACCCGCGCGGATCATAGCCTGGGTCGAACCCTTGCCGTTGGTGCCCGCGATATGGATGACTGGAGGCAGGTTATCCTGCGGGTTGCCCAATGCGCCCAGCAAACGCCAGACGCGATCCAAGGTCAGGTCGATGATCTTGGGGTGCAGCGCCATCATCCTTTCAAGGATGAGGTCCGATGTCTGGCCGGTCATTGTTCGCCTTTGTCCTCGGCGGGTGTTTCTTCGGTGGCGGGTTCTTCTGCGGCGGGCGCGGGCAGATCGCCTTTGACCGCGGGAGGCAGGCCCATCAGCATACGGGTGATGGTAATCAACTCATCCCGCATTTCCGTCCGCTTGGTCACGCGGTCCAGCATGCCGTGGTCCAGCAGATATTCGGCGCGCTGAAACCCTTCGGGCAGTTTCTCGCGAATGGTCTGCTCGATCACGCGGGGACCGGCGAAACAGATCAGGGCGTTCGGTTCGGAAATGTGCACGTCACCCAGCATCGCATATGATGCTGTTACGCCACCCGTCGTCGGATGGGTCAGCACGACGATATAGGGCAGTTTCGCCTCTTTCAGCATTTCCACGGCCACAGTGGTCCGCGGCATCTGCATGAGGCTGAGGATGCCCTCTTGCATCCGTGCGCCACCAGCAGCAGAAAACAGGATCAGGGGACGCTTGAGTTTCACGGCCTCTTGTGCAGCCGCGATGATGGCGTTGCCGACATACATGCCCATGGAACCGCCCATGAACGAAAAATCCTGCGCGGCGGCAACGATCGGGGTTCGGCCGATTTCACCGGTTGCTACCAGCATCGCCTCTTTTTCACCGGTCTTTTTCTGCGCCGCTTTCATGCGGTCAGGGTATTTTTTTTGATCACGGAATTGCAGCGGATCGGCGGTAGGTGCGGGTACTTCAACCTCGGTAAAGATACCGCCGTCGAACAGGCCTGCGAACCGGTCGCGCGGCGTGATGGCCATGTGGTGATCGCACTGGGTGCAGACATTCAGGTTTTCGGCCAATTCGCGGTGAAACAGCATGGTGCCGCACTCGTCGCATTTCTGCCATAGGTTTTCAGGCACTTCCCGGCGCGAGAAGATCGAGTTGATCCGGGGGCGGACGTAGTTGGTGATCCAGTTCATGGCGGAACCTTGCTGATGCGACGTTGGTGTCAAATAAGGCGCAACGACGGGAAATGCAATCAGCGCCGAAGCGCAAGGCGTGCCGCAAGCCATCCCACGAACATGACGGCGATATCCACGAACAGCCAGTTGCGCAATTCGCCGGTGTCGGACATTTCGTAGGGCAGCAGGAACAGGGCCAGCCCGCTTAGGGTTCCGGGCAAAGCAACAAAAAGCAGTGCAACAACATTGTTGAAAAAATGCAGGGCGATGGCGGGTCCAAGTGTCCCCGACCGTGCAGTCAGATCGGCGGCGAACAGACTGAATACCCCTGACCACAGCGCGACCAGTAACGCGTTTTCCCCCGCTTCTGCGGGAGAGTAATGCCCAGCCGCAAACAGAGCCGATGGCAGAACCATCCACATCCATGGGGAACGGAACCGGGCGGCGAGGGATTGTTGCAGGTAACCGCGAAACAGAACCTCTTCGGCACTTGTTTGAATCAGCACGGCCAACAGGGACATAGGCAGGATCGACAGCCAGACGGCGAATGACAGGTTGGGGATTAGCGGTTTACCCATGTCATAGGGTGGAAGCGCTGCAATTACCGCGCCTAAAATCAGCAATGTCCCCAGAACGCGGCGAAACTGGGCAAAGGCCAGACCGGGCTTTCCGATGACTGAGCGAAAAGGGCGGCGCTGCATGATTTTTGCCGCGAGGCCGACGCCCAGAGTGACCGAGGCGAAACTGGACAGCAGAACCAACATGGCTAACGGGCTAGAGGCCTCTGTCAGGTCCTGCATCAATGAAGCTGGTCCCAAAGTGGCAAGGGCCGCCAGCAAAGACGAGTTCAGGCCAGTCGCCACGAGACCCACAATCCCCAGACCGACAAGCAGACGCCAGATTTCCGGGTAAGCGCGGGCCGGTGCCACAAATTGGTGATGAGCTGAATAGGCTGATGCTCTGTCAGACTCCATGGCTTTATCCGGCCCGCCCCTGAGGTTCGTTTGCATCGGGGAGGTTTGCAGGGTTGAAGTTCGCCTCCTGCATGGTGCCAGCCAGATTGGTCAGGTAACCGGCAACCGTCTCAAGCAGTTGCATGGCGACACCGGCGTCACTTTCCACGACCGCGCGCAGTTCTTCGGCGCCGATCCTCAGGAATGAGCATCCGGTGTCGGCGATCAGGTCAAGTTGTCTGGGTTTGTCAGCAATAATAGCCAGATCGCCGATAAGGCGTCCCGGTTCCACGGTGGAGATCAAATGCGTGTTCTTCTGATCGTCGGTCCAGCACAGGTCGGCTTTGCCGTCGATGCACAGATAGGCCGCATCAGGCGATTGACCGCGGGAAAAGATCACCTGGCCTGCGGCCGCATCATACCACTGGGCCGAGAACGCGAGCAGACGCTGGTTGCGGGCGTCGAGCTTTGCAAAAAGCTCGGTCGAGGAGATGATCTTGAGTTTGCGGCTCAAATCTGCGGATGCGCCTTCCTGGATATCAGGTTCAGCACGTGAGACTCCGTCTATCCGCCCGTCCTTGACTTCGACGAACAGGTCATAAGCTTCGGGGTGGGCAAAGTGGTCTTCCATGAAGATCATGATCGACTCGGGTAGCAACTCCCGCAGTTTCAGGCGTGTCCGCAGGCGGCTTTCTGAATCGTGGCTTGCCAGCGCCTTGTCGAGAATCAGAATGTCGGGCCGCTTGATCCCTGCGCGGGAAAAGGCGGCGCGTTCCTGGAATACGGTTGGCAGGTTGTTTCCGCCCAGACCGGTCGGCAGGTCATAGATGATCGCGGCCAGGCGGCGGCGCAGACCGGCCTTGTTCAGCACGTCCGCCACCACGTCTTCGATTTCATCCATTCGCGCACCGGCCATGATCGAGACCCGGCCATACAGCGCATTTTCCAGAACCGTCAGGCGTGGAACGTAGGCGTCCGGCGTCACTGGGACGAATAGCCCTTTCATCGAAGACAGCAGATTCCCGGACTGGCTTTTGCGGATGGCAAGAATCTTGTCTTTGTATTCCTCGGGAAAGCTTTGGCCGATCTGTTCGGCGGTCAGCATGAACGGAACGGTCAGCAGCAACGCACGTTCCTGATCGGTCAATGCATCGTCGCCCTTGCTGGTGCGGCGGTCGGCGATGTCGAGAAGGCGGTGATACATGTCTTCGGACATGCCCAGACGCAAAAACAACGGGTGATCTGTGCCATCGCGACCAAACGCCTGTTTCAGGGATTCGAGTACGCCCAGTGCCATCTCCATGGCCTCAACGGCCAGATCATGACCTTGCAGCATGGCCAGAAACTTGCGATCGCCCGCCAGAACATCAGGCGAAATATCCCGCGATGGCGAAGCAAACAAAAGGTTGCCGCCAAGGGGTACCGCCGGGTTGAATTGTTCGGGGTCAAAGCGGAACACCAGATCGTCAAGACCCTTTTCCCGGATGCGTTCGGCCACTTCTTCCCGCAGATTGACAATCTCGGAGGCCAGCACATTGTGCAATTGCGGATCGACTCGAGACCGCAAAGTGCGGCGGAACATGAACTCGTCGATCCCCATGGCTTCGACCAATTGAAACCACCAATCGCGAATCTGCTCGCTATCGTTCAGACCGGCAAGACCGGGATCGACCCAGTTGTCATCGAGAGAGTCCGGCGTGTTCCCGGCCCTTACCGCCTCGATCTGTTTACGGGTCGGCATGCGAATGGCGTCCGCTTCGTGCTGGGGGCGGGTGCGTAGTGGCATCAGCAGGTTATCCCCCAACGTGCCGTCAAACAGATAGGGCCGGGAATAGGCATAGCCCACGCGGGCAGCGATCACCGCCTGATGCAGGTCGTTCAGATTGTGCCCGGCTACGATCACATCACCCCGTACAGGCTGAATTTCCCGGGTCAGAAGCTGCGCGATCGCGGATCGTTCCAAAGCATGAGACGACTGAATCGCAACTCTGGCACCCAAGGGAATGTTCAGGTTGATGTCTTCGAGGATCGTGTTGCCGTCCGGATCCCTGACGGTCACATTACGCAACTCGATATCGCCGGTCAGACGTGGAATGCTGTCGGGCTCACCCTCAAACAGGTTTTCGGGGATCATGTCATCAGGGGCAAATCGTTCGGTGACGATCTGCCAGCGCAGCGACATGTCCTGTACCTGGTTGTAATAGAACAGCAATTCCTTCCAAGGGCTACTCAGATCCTTATAGGCCCCAAGCGCGGCCACCAGAGCGCCCACCGTAATCTGACCCTTGATGGCCAGATATCCACCGACCGAATAAAACAGAAACGGCGTCATCTGCGTGATCAGGTTGTTGAGGAACTTCATGAAGAATTTCTTGTTGTAGATCCGGAACCGGATCTCGAACAATTTCCCCAACCGGTCGCTGAACTGGGCCAGCCTGTAGCGCCAGCCGCCATTGGCGCGAAGGTCACTGATACCCGCGGCGCTTTCACCGATTTCGGAGCTCAGCCTGCGGACCTCCTGAATGCGGTCCTTGTTCAACAGGTTGATCTGGCGCTGCAATTTTGGGATCAACCAGGCCTGCAGCGGGATCAGGGCAACAGATGCCAGACCGAACCAGACGCTTTGCATGAACAGGAAGGTGACGATCGTCAGCATCTGGCCAAGCTGGAAAACGGGCTGGGCAATGGCGTCACCCATCAAACCACCCATTGGCTCGGCCTCGGACGATATCATCGAAACCAATTCGCCCTGACTGGTGGTTGCGAAATAGGATTTCGGGAACCGCATCGTCCGGCTGATCAGGGTATAGCGCAGGCGACGCAGCATCCGCTCGGACAGAACGCCCTTCATCGTGTTGATGCGCATTTTCATCAGGCCGCTGATGATCACGGTGGCCAGAAAGGCGAAACACAAGATCATCAGGTACTGAACCTGCGTTACCGTCACCCCCAACAGGGTCACCGTATTACTTGGCGCACCGATGGCGTCGTTGATGATCCGCTTGGGCAGTTCAAGCGAGACGTACAGAAACGGAAATGACAGAACGGTCAGCACCAGCAGAACCAGTTGCTGTTTCTTTGAATGCTTCCAAATGAAGGAAAAAAGAGTGGGTTCCATGCCCGGCCTCATCGTGAAATTGGGTGGTCTGCGGCAATATGTGGAAGAACCCACTGCGTCGGGAACCAAACGGTAAGCACTGCCCCCCACGATTGCAAGAACGGCCGGTATATCTTCTGCTCACCAACTCGCGCAGGTGTTGTGCACTTTTTTAAGCTTTTTCCCGTTCCTGTCTTTATCTCGCAGACCCTCATTCGTTAAAGAGGTGCGAAACGCAGCGGAAGGCACATGGGTAAATATCTGGATCGGCTTTTTCACCGCGCGACCGAGCGGCGATGGCGCGAAGCCGCGCAGGCGGCGAAGTCGGCTGATTGGCGGGACTTGCGGAAATTGCGCGATCAGGCTCGCGGGCTGCGTAAACAGCTTGACCAGTTGATCCTGACGGCCGACGAGCGTTTGAATTGCCCGGACGTCGGATCAACCCGCTTTTTCCGGCCGCAAAGAACGGACTGGTCCTGGCGGCCTGACCTTTGGCGTGGGCCTTTGCAACGGTTCGGTCAGTCCTCTGTGGCGCGAAAGACACCTCTGGACGATCAGGTGAAGCTGTTTCACGATTGCGCCACCTCTGAGATCACGTTTCGCCAGATACGCAACCGGCAGGCGGGCGATCTTGCCCCTTTTGGTCTGAGTCTGGAGGTCTTCGAATTCGACGGCTCTTTTCTGTCCCTGTCTGCCGAACTTCCGCCGGAGGCGACCGCCGGGATGACAAAGTCGCATCTGATGCGGCTGGATGCATCGGTCGAAGCAGAGCGCCCGGTTGAGGTCATTGCCCGACTGAATATTCAGCATGGCCCGAATACGGAACAGATCGGACACCACTTTTCGACAGACTCTCCGGAGGTGTCGATCGAGTTTGATCTGGCTTACGCAAATCTGAATGAAAACCGGATCAGCAAGGTCTGGCTGGATCTGATATTCCAGTCACCCGAAATGAACCGGCTGGTTGTTCGCGATTTGACCTTGTGCCGCCACTTTCGGGCCGAATTGTAGGGTGTTCTGGAATGACACAACCAAATCTGAGCGCTGTTCGTTTTGAAAACGGAATATGGGAAGGCCACCTGAGCGGGCAGGACAAGCCGGATCTCAGGGTGTGCTATCTGGATCAGGATGTGGAAGGCATCGAGCTTTCGGAACTGGATAATGGATGGTTGCTGCGCATTCCCGTTCCGCTTGCCGCCGTGGCTGACGGTGTACATACGGTTGTCATCCATGATCAGGGCGCGGACATCAAACTTGGCGATTTCACTCTGATTGCGGGCTCTGTGGTGGAACATGACCTGAGGGCCGAGGTTGAATTGCTGCGCGCTGAGCTGGACATGCTGAAACGCGCATTCCGGCGGCATTGCCGGGAAACCGACGACTAGACACGCGGCAACCGATTGCATTTCCGCGAAACATTCCTGATTTTCCTATCTTTTTTGCGCTCGATAAGGCACCAATAGAACAAACCTACATTCAAGAGTGACCAAATGGACCGCAGTAGCATCACCAAGGTCATCGCCTTGATGGTGACCGCTTTTGGGATCGGGATCGATTTCACGGGTGCCTTGCTGCTGATACCTGCCATCGAAAATGCGTTCGATGCGGACATCACCAGCACTCAGTGGGTCCTGAACATCTATGCGCTATTCTTTGCGATGACGATGGTCGCGGGCGGGCGGCTTGGCGACATGTACGGCCACCGCAGGGTCCTGATGATCGGGCTTTTGATTTTTCTGGCGGCCTCGGTGATCTGTCTTGTTTCGCCCAGCCTGAATGTGCTGATTGCCGCGCGTGCCCTGCAGGGTATCGGGGCGGGGTGCGTCTGGCCCTGTACTCTGGCTTTCGGAGCCACCAAAGTGGCAAAGCCGGAACACCGCGCACTGGTGATGGGGTTGATTCTGGCCGGTGTTACCAGCGGCAATGTCTTTGGCCCGATGATCAGCGGCGCGGTCGTCAATCTTGGCGACTGGCGGCTGTTTTTTGTGGCCAACGTCATTTTCTCGGTCGTGTCGATGGTGACCGTGCGGCTGCTGATGGCGCGGGAAAAGGACCACAAACAAGGCGAACATATCGACTTTGCGGGTATGGCGGTTCTGTCGCTGGCGGTTCTGTGCCTGCTATACGGTTTGGATGTCGGTGCCGACTGGGGTTGGACGTCGCTGCCACTGATGGCACTGTTCGGCGTTAGTGCTGCGTTGTTTGTCCTGTTTCCAAAGGTCGAGAAACGCGTGGCCGAGCCGCTGATACTGCCGCAGATGATGCAGAATCGTGAGTTCAGGATCACGCTGGCTCTGAACGCCGTGAATGTGCCGGCCGCTTACATCGCTCTTTTGTATTTCCCGCAATACATGCAGAAATCGCTGGGCTGGTCGACCTTTGAATCGGCGCTTGGGTTGGCGCCCCTGACCTTGCTGCTGGCGGTCGGATCCATTCTTTCCGGCACGCTTTACAACGACTTCGGTCCAAAACGGTTGTTGTTCTGGGGGTATATCATAGCGACCGTCGGTTCTCTGAGCGTGGTTCTGATGCCAAGTTCGCTGGGGTATTTCCAGATCTTGCCCGGCATGGCTTTGATCGGGCTTGGCGCAACGCTGACAGTCGGACCTTCGGGTACCGCCGCGGTCTGTGCGGTCAAGCCGGAACGCGCCGGGCTGGTGGGCGGGCTGAGCTTTATGGTTCACCTTGTCTACGGCGCGATCGCGGTCGCTGTGGCAACGGCAATCATGTATATGGTCAGCCTGATAAGCCTGCGCGATGAACTTGCCGCCGAAAACATCAATCTGTCTGATGCCGAACAACGGGCGATCAATGGTGGAACCCTGGCGACAAAATCGGCGCAGGCGGTTCTGGAGAAGCTTGGACCGCAGGAAACCGAAAAAATCCGCAGCGCCATCAACGCTGCCTTCGACAGCGGCATGAACATGGCCTTTGTGTTTGCAACGATTTCAGTTGGAATCGGAGTGATCTTTTCGTTGATGCTTGACGAAGAAAAGCTTCACAAAGTCGAGGCGTAGAAGGGGCCGCCAGATAGACGGCCCCGTTTCGTATTATTGCGAGCGTGCCGGAGCCGCAGGGTTGAAGGCCGACAAACCTTTGAGGATATCAATCGCATAGGCCAACTGATAATCCTGCTCACGCAGTTCGGCAGTGGCTTCGGCTTTGGCGCGATCTTCCTCGATCTGCCGAATTTCATCTTCGCTCAGGCTGTCATTGTTCAGACGGCCACGCAGGTCCGCCTCGGAACGGCTGCGGGCGTTTGATTCTTCCTCTTCCTCGGTTTCAGGCTGACGGCGTGGCTGTTCGACAACGATGTCGGGGCTGACGCCAAGCGCTTGGATCGAGCGCCCAGACGGTGTGTAGTACCGGGATGTGGTCAGACGCATGGCGCCGTCTCCGCGCAGGGGCATCACCGTCTGAACGGACCCTTTGCCAAAGCTCTTGGTGCCGACAACGATGGCCCGGTGATGGTCCTGCAACGCACCAGCAACAATTTCCGAAGCCGAGGCAGACCCGCCATTGATCAAAACGACAATTGGTTTGCCGTTGGCCAGATCACCATCGGTTGCATTGAAGCGCTCACCGTCTTCGGGGTTGCGGCCGCGGGTCGACACGATCTCGCCCTCGTCAAGAAACGCGTCCGAGACCTTGATCGCCTGAGTCAGCAAACCGCCCGGATTGTTGCGCAGGTCCAGAACGACACCGTTTACCTTGTCGATGCCACCGGCCTCTTCGATCTGCTTTTCCAGACCTTCCTTGAGGTTCGGATAGGTCTGATCGTTGAAGGTGGTCACGCGCAGCACAACGCTGGTGCCTTCCGTACGCGCCCGGACGGCCGTCAGTTTGATCGTGTCACGGATGATGGTGACGTCGAACGGGTCCTGTTCGCCTTCGCGAACCACGGTGATGATGATTTCCGACCCAACCGGCCCGCGCATCAGTTCAACCGCCTTGTCCAGAGTAAGACCCAGAATGCTCTCGCCATCCACGTGGGTAATGAAATCTCCGGCTTCGATACCCGCCTCGTCCGCGGGTGTGTCGTCAATGGGTGAGACGACCTTTACAAAGCCGTCTTCCTGAGTGACCTCGATGCCCAGCCCACCGAATTCGCCGCGTGTCTGCACACGCATCTGTTCCGCGTCATCCGGCGACAGATAGCTTGAGTGCGGATCAAGTGATGTCAGCATGCCGTCAATCGCGGCCTCGATCAGCTCATCCGACTCGACCTCTTCCACGTATTGCGCGCGGATGCGTTCGAAAATGTCGCCGAACAGATCCAGCTGCTCATACACGGTAGCCTTGCTTTCCGCCTCTTGCGCCAGCAAAGGACCGGCAATCTGAGTGGTGGCGATTATGCCCGCCACGGTTCCGGCCAGACCGGCCATCACAAATTTCTTCATGCTCGTCTATCCATCCTTGTCCGTTCGGAACCAAGTTTCCGGGTCCGCAGGGCTGTTGCCCTCTCTCACCTCTATATAGAGCGTTTCTGACCGGTTTGTTCCAGTGCCATCACCGCTTGTTGACAGAATTGCGCCGATTTCCGGAGTCTCACCCGCCATCAGGCCGACAGGGCTGCCTTTTGGGATGACCTGTCCCGGCTCGCCAAAAACTTCGCTCAACCCGGAAAAAATGAACAGTAGATCAGGCTGTGGCTCAAGAATGACGACATTGCCAAGATCCAGCAGCGGCCCGCGATAGCGTATGGTGGCGGCGGTTGGCGATACCACCAGCGAACGGGGTCGAACACCCAGCACCAACCCGGGGCGGGTCACGCCGGCCGCATCGGTGCCGCCAAAGCGATGCAACAGAACGCCCTGAACAGGCAGGTCGATCTGACCTTTTAGACTGGAGATATCGGCGTTGGTTTCGGCGATGTCAGTGCCGGAAATTTCGGACAGACCGCTGGCAAAGCCGTCCAGAGTTTCGGTGGACGAGATCAGAATAGCCGTACGAACCGGGTCTTCCACGAACCGCTGCGGCAAATCCGTCCGGTCGGCGATGGCCTTGCTCAGCTCGGATCGTGCCGTTTGCACGCCAGTCAGCCCTTCGGTCAGGGTATTTGCAGCGCTTTGCTGAAGCTGCCGCAGCGTCTGGACTTCTTGCAGATCATCGGCAAGCGCCTGCGTCCGCGCATTGAGGCCCGGCGTGACCTCGGCCAGCATCATGCCGGTACGCGCCGCGCCCAGCGGGCCCGACGGGTGCAGCATCAGAACCGGCGGCGCGGTGGTTTCGATGGTTTGCAGAACGCCCAACAACTGCGAGATGTCTGTTTCCCGGGCCCTCAATTCCGCAGTCAGCTCGGCCTCGCGCGTTGCCGCCTTGCGCAATCCTTCGCGCATCGCGGCCAATCCGGCCTCATAGGCCTGAACAGTTGCAGTCAGGGCGCGCACCCGGTCCCGGGCGCCTTCGGCCTCGGTCAGGGAAACCGAGGCCTCCTCAAGCATTTGCGCCGCGTCCAGTGCAGCCTGCGTGACATCGGCCTTGGTGGCGGCAGGCACCAACCACAAAAGCGCAGCAGCAATAGTCGCCCACAGCTTCATCCCAACAGGCTCTGACCGGTCATTTCCGGTGGCTGTGGCAGGTCCATGAGGTCCAGAATGGTAGGCGCCAGGTCCGACAACCGCCCATCCCGCAGGTTTGCACCCTGAGGGCCGCCCACCAATGCGACCGGTACTGGATTCAGCGTATGCGCGGTATGTGGGCCACCGGTTTTGGGGTCGATCATCATCTCGCAATTGCCGTGATCGGCGGTGACGATCATGGCCCCGCCCGCGGCCTTCAACGCAGAAACCACCTGTGTCAGACCCTGATCAACGGCTTCACAGGCCTTGATCGCCGCATTCAGATCACCCGTATGGCCAACCATATCGGGATTGGCATAGTTGGTTACGATCAGGTCATATCCGGCCTTGATCGCTTCGACGAATTTGCCGGTTACCTGCGCCGCCGACATTTCCGGTTGCAGGTCGTAGGTCGCCACCTTGGGCGATTTCGGCATATACCGGTCTTCGCCTTCCTCGGGATCTTCCTTGCCGCCGTTCAAAAAGAACGTTACGTGCGGATATTTTTCGGTCTCGGCAAGTCGGAACTGGCGCCGGCCCTGTTTTGCGACCCAGGCACCCAGCGTGTTGACGATCTCGCGCTTTGGAAAGACGGTTGTCATATAGGCATTGTGCCCGGCTGAATATTCCACCATCCCCAGCAGCGCTGCCAGCCTTGGGCGCGGACCGGTGTCAAATTCGGAAAAATCCGGCTCGCCAATGGCACGCAGAATCTCGCGGGCGCGGTCAGCGCGAAAGTTCAGGCAGAACAGGCCGTCACCGTCCTTCATACCATCGTAGCCGGTCAGAACGGTCGGGGCGATGAATTCATCGGTTTCCGACTGGTTATAGGCGTGGTCCACGGCCGAATGCGCTGTGCTGACCTTGCGGCCCTCACCCTTGACCATCGCGTCATAGGCTTCGCCCACGCGTTCCCATCGGTTGTCCCGATCCATGGCGAAATACCGTCCAATGACGGAAACGACGCGGGCACCTGTCGGAAGGCGCTCTTCAAGTTCGGCAAAATAGCTGTAGGCAGATTTCGGCGCCACGTCCCGCCCGTCAGTGATTGCATGCAGCGCAACGGGTATTCCGGCCTGCGTGATGGCCTTTGCCGCAGCAACGATGTGATCGATATGGCCGTGTACACCCCCGTCTGAGACCAGCCCCATCAGATGAGCCGTGCCGCCCGATGCTTTGACCCTGTCGATAAAGTCCAAAAGTGTGTTGTTGTTGAAAAACGATCCGTCCTCGATCGCCAAATCGATCTGACCCAGATCCATCGCAACCACGCGACCCGCACCAATATTGGTGTGGCCGACCTCGGAATTTCCCATTTGCCCGGTCGGCAAGCCCACATCCGGCCCGTGCGTGATCAGCCGTGCATGTGGGCCGTTTGTCATGATGGCGTCAAAGGTGGGCGTATTCGCCAGCAATGGCGCATTGGCTTTGGTTGCATCCGACAATCCCCAGCCATCGAGAATGCACAGAACAACGGGCTTGGGGGCGGTCATATTCTTACTCCGGAAACTGCTCTGAGCAGCCTTCTACCCCTTGCCCGCCCTGGGGTGAACCGCCTTTAGCGCAACCACTTGCCAAAATTACCAGAACGTCTGGAATCGGTTTGATATTCGGGCTTATCTCGACCTGAAGCTCAAACTGTGGTTATGCGGCATCCGGCGTCAGCAGATGCCTGAGCAATGCCACCGGATGCGCCTTGAGGCTGAGGCGTGTGGCAACATAATCCTCGACCACCTGCTCGCCCAGAGACATCTGCGGCAGGTAGGCCGCAGGCTCGTCCAGCGCTTCGCCTTCCAGATCCTGCGCAAAAAGTGGCAGGGGTCTGGCTGTGGCAATCGCCTTGGCCTGCCACAATGCCTCGCGCCGGGTCAGGCCGCAGGTGGCAAAGGCATCCGCCTCGGCCAAACGCTCAATCACTGCCGGACCAAGACCAGCGCGGCGCCAGATATCGTCGACCTGCATATACCCATTGCCCCGTGCCGCGGTCAGCCACTCGGCATCCTCTTCGCGCAGGCCCTTGATCTGCCGGAATCCCAGACGCAGGGCCAGACCGCCGCGCCCGTCAGGCTCCATCACGTTGTCCCAATAGCTGGCGTTGATGCAGACCGGGCGGATCTGCACCCCGTGCTCGCGCGCATCGCGCACGATCTGGGCCGGGGCATAGAACCCCATCGGCTGTGAATTCAGCAGCGCGCAGGCGAAGATGCCCGGATGGTGGCATTTGATCCAGGCCGAGGCATAGACCAGCAGCGCAAAGCTGGCGGCGTGACTTTCGGGGAAGCCATAAGACCCGAAGCCTTCGATCTGCGAAAAACAGCGTTCGGCAAAGTCGTTGTCATAGCCGTTGCGCTTCATGCCGCGCAGGAACAGGGTGCGGAACTCGCTGACATTGCCGTGCTTTTTGAAGGTCGCCAGCGAGCGGCGCAGCCGGTCGGCCTGTTCGGCGGTAAAGCCCGCGCCGACAATGGCGATCTGCATCGCCTGTTCCTGAAACAGCGGCACACCCATGGTTTTGCCCAGCACCTCGCCCAATGCGTCCGAGGGGAAAACAACCGGTTCTTCGCCATTCCGTCGCCGGATATAAGGGTGCACCATGTCCCCCTGAATGGGGCCGGGGCGGATGATCGCGACCTCGATCACCAGATCGTAGAATTTGCGCGGCCTCATGCGGGGCAGGAAATTCATCTGTGCACGTGATTCCACCTGAAACACGCCAATACTGTCGGCCTTGCACAGCATGTCATAAACCTGCGGGTCCTCGGGCGGCAGGGTGGCCAGCGTATATTGGGTCTGGTGGTGCTGGCCGATCAGATCAAACGCCTTGCGGATACAGGTCAGCATCCCGAGGCTGAGGACATCGACCTTGAGGATGCCAAGCGAGTCGATGTCGTCCTTGTCCCAGCAAATGACTGTGCGGCCCTCCATGGTGGCGTTTTCGATGGGAACCAGTTCGTCCAGCCGCCCCTCGGTGATGATGAAACCGCCCACATGCTGAGACAGATGGCGGGGGAAGCCATCGATCTCATAGACCAGTGTCAGAGTCTGTTTCAGGCGGCGATCTTCGGGATCGAGGCCAATTTCGCGCATCCGTTCGGCCTCAAGCCCGGCAGCCGAGAAAAAGCCCCAGAGTTGGGAGGACAGCGCCGAGATGGTATCTTCAGTCAGGCCCATAGCGCGGCCGACCTCGCGGATGGCACGCTTGCCGCGGTAATGCACGACCGTCGCGCAGAGGCCCGCGCGTTCCCGCCCATAGCGGTCGTAGATGTGCTGGATCACCTCTTCGCGGCGTTCATGTTCGAAGTCGACATCGATATCGGGTGGCTCATCGCGCGCCTCGGAGACAAAGCGTTCGAAGACCATGGTGCCCATCTCGGGGCTAACTTCGGTGATGCCGAGGCAGAAGCAGACCACCGAATTGGCCGCCGACCCGCGCCCCTGACACAGGATGCCGCGCGAGCGGGCGAAATGGACGATGTCGCGGACGGTCAGAAAATAGGGTTCATATTTCAGCTTGCCGATCAGGGCGAGCTCATGCGCCAGCATCTTTTTTGCCTTCTCTGACGCGCCCGCCGGATAGCGCCATTTCAACCCTTCATGGGCCAGGCGCTGCAGGCGCTGGGTCGGGGTTTCCTGCTCATTGCCCTCGCTGGGGTATTCATAGCGCAACTCGTCGAGCGAGAATGTAAGCTGTTCGCTGAGCGCGTGGGCGCGGGCAACAGCGCCTTCGTGACCTTTGAAGATACGCAGCATCTCACCCTCGGACCGCAGGCGCTGTTCGCCATTGGCCAGCGCCTCGCGGCCCAGCTCATCCACCTTTCGGCGCAGGCGGATGGCGGTCAGCACATCACCCAGCTTGCGGCGGGCACCGTGATGCATCAGCGGCGTCGCGCTGGCGAGGGTGGGGATGTTCAGCTGTTTTGATTCAGTCTCTAATAAAGGGAAATATGTGGTATCGGCACCATCATACCGGGGATGCATCAACAGATGCATCCGCCCGGCAAAGCGGCGCGTCAGTTGTTGCGCCTGTGTCCGCCATGCGACCGCGCCGCCCGGAGACCGGGCCGCCTGTGGCCAGAGCAGCAGATGGAGGCCGTCGGAAAACTCCATCAGGTCCGACAGGTGCAGGATGCAATCGCCTTTCTCGGCGCGCAGGCGGCCCGTGGACAGGATGCGGCACAGATTGGCCCAGCCCTGCCGATTCAGGGGCAGGGCGGTGACGGTGGGCGCGTCGGTGAAAATCAGCCGCGCTGCCGGGATTAGGCGGGGCACCGCGTGGATCGGATAGGAGGGCGGTTTCGGGATGTGATCGGGGCAGGGCGGGCCGATGGTGGTATTCTGCGCCTCCCACTCCAGCCGCTCGCGAACCTTGCGGGCAATCTCGCGCCCTTGGGTATGGGCGCGGACGATTCCGGCGACCGAGTTGTCATCGGCAATCGCAATAGCGGGGAGGCCCAGGGTAACGGCACGCTCCATATACTCCTCGGGGTGCGAGGCCCCGGTGAGGAAGGTGAAATTCGACGTGATCGACAGTTCGGCATACATGGCGATTCCATATTATATTCACGTTTTGTTCTTTTTCGAGTCCTTTACGCCATTGCGCATGAAACGGGTCGCCCGAATGCGGGGTAGCGGGCATGTTCAGGGCAAAACAGGAGACCCGAGATGTTCAAGATCACTGCCTTATCCACCGAAGATGTGCGCGCCCTTCAGGCTGGTGGCCCGGATGCCTATGGCGCTACGCCGGAGCGTGTTGTCTCAAAAGGGGCAGGCAACCCTTGCCGCCATTGTCTGCAGAACATACCCGAGGGCGACGAGATGTTGATATTGGCACATCGGCCCTTTTTAGAGACACATCCGTACGCCGAAACCGGGCCGATCTTTCTGTGTGCCGCGTCATGTGAGCGGTATGAGGGCGAAGCATTGCCCGAGATTCTGACCTCATCCCCGGATTATCTGATCAAGGGATACGGACCGGATGATCGGATCGTCTATGGCACCGGTGCGATCACGCCCACCGATCGGATTGAAGCAAAGGTCAGCGACATCTTTGCCCGTGCGGATGTGAGCTATATTCACGTCCGTTCATCTCGGAACAATTGCTATCAGGCGAGAATCGACCGGGCCTAAAGCCTGACCCTGTGCATGCCCCGGCGCGGCTGATCCTGATCGTCTGCCGGGGTGTCCGCCTGTGTCGAGGTGAGGGCCAGAAAAATGTCCTCCAGATCCGCCTCTTCAGTGCGGACGTCGCGAATGCGGATGCCCGCCTGACGGACAGATTCCAGAACCTGCTCGGCGCTGGTCTGTGCGCTGCGATACCGCAGGATCAGATTGCCATCTTCGCTCAGCGTGGCCTCGACACCCTCAGCCACGGGCAGGTCCAAGACCGGGCTGTCTGGGATTATTACCATGGTTCGGCTATCCATGCGGCTCAGCAGGTTGGCAGTGCTGTCCTGCGCGATCTTTTCACCCTGATTGATGATGGCGATTTCGTCGCACATCTCCTGCGCTTCTTCCAGATAATGAGTTGTCAGGATGATGGTCATGCCCTGCTCGTTCAGCTTACGGACGTTGGTCCAGAGCATCTGGCGCAGTTCGATATCGACGCCAGCGGTGGGTTCGTCCAGAACCAGAACTTTCGGATGATGTACCAGTGCCTTGGCCAGCAGCAATCGCCGCCGCATTCCGCCGGACAGGGTGCGGGCATAGGCGTCGGCCTTGTCGCTGAGACCCACCAGTTCAAGTATTTCATCACTGCGTCGCGCGGATTTCGGAACGCCGTACAGCCCGGCTTGAACCTCCAACGCGCCACGGGGCGTAAAGAATGGATCAAGGTTCAGCTCCTGCGGCATCACACCAATAGCGGCCCGCGACCGGCGTGGGTTCCGATCCTGATCAAATCCCCAGATCGCCACATTACCCGATGTTTTGACAACCAGCCCCGCCAGAATGTTGATGAGTGTCGATTTACCTGCGCCGTTTGGACCCAATAGTCCAAAAACAGACCCGCGCGGTACAGTCAGGTCGATCCCTTTGAGCGCATGTTTTTCAGGTTGGCCCTTGCTACCGCGATAGGTCTTGTTCAGCCCTTTGATCCTGATCGCCGCATCGGTCATTTGTTGCTCTTGCCCCCGGTTTGCTCATCGCTCATAAACGCATCTAATACACGCCCGCCGGGCCGACAACTCAGGAAGGATCGCCAGCGATGACTATCGAAGCGCCGGAAACCAGGATCGTCGAAAACAGCCGCATTGCCTGTGACGGCGGAGAAGGTGCATTGGGTCATCCGCGTGTCTGGTTGCAGATTCCCGAGGACGAAGGCTGGGTCGAGTGCCCGTATTGCGACTGCAAATACGTTCTGGCGGGGCGCCAGGCGGACGTCTAGCATAGTTGCCGGAAGGCCCCGCAAGGCAGGTGCCGTCGGAATTTCCGTATTTTGAACAGAAGAAGATACCGGTTGCTTATAAATGGCGGCTGGCAGGCGCGGGCGCGTCATGGCACAACTGTGCAGGCGCAAACGGAGTGAGGTTTTCATGTCGCAGAATTTCGGAAAAGGGTGCCATCTGCATCTGATCGACGGCTCGGCCTTTATCTTTCGCGCCTATCACGCCTTGCCGCCTTTGACACGAAAGTCGGACGGGTTGCCGATCGGGGCCGTGTCTGGCTTTTGCAACATGCTGCAGAAGTATGTCGAGGACAACGCCGGTCCAGACGCGCCAACCCATGTGGCGGTGATTTTCGACAAGGGCTCGCACACATTCCGCAACGATCTTTATGATCAGTACAAAGCCAATCGCGAGGCGATGCCCGAAGACCTGCGCCCGCAGATGCCGCTGACCCGCGAGGCGACCAAAGCCTTCAACATCGCCTGCAAAGAGCTGGAAGGGTATGAGGCCGACGACATCATCGCAACGCTGGCGGTTCAGGCGCGGGATGCGGGCGGTCGTGTAACTATCGTGAGTTCCGACAAGGACCTGATGCAGCTGGTCGGCGACGGCGTGGAAATGCTGGACGCGATGAAGAACAAGCGCATTAACCGGGATGGCGTGTTCGAGAAGTTCGGTGTGGGGCCGGAACGTGTTGTCGACGTACAGGCGCTGGCCGGGGACAGCGTCGATAACGTGCCGGGCGCGCCGGGGATCGGGATCAAGACGGCAGCCTTGCTGATTAACGAATATGGCGATCTGGAAACCCTGCTGGACCGGGCTGAGGAAATTAAACAGCCCAAACGCCGCCAGACGCTGATCGAAAAGCGTGATCAAATCGAGCTGTCGAAAAAGCTGGTGCAGCTGGATGAGAAGACCCCGCTGGATTTCACGCTTGATGATCTTGAGGTGAAAGACCCCGAGCCAGACACCTTGATGGGTTTTCTGGCCGAGATGGAGTTTCGCACCCTGACCAAGCGGATGGCTGACAAACTCGGCGTTGAGTCGCCAGTTATCCCTGAAGCGCCCGCCGCTGTTGTCGAGCCCGAGGCTGATGTGATCCCGTTCGATGCGTCCAAATATGAATGCGTGCGGGATGCGGCAGCGCTGCAGAAATGGATCGATCAGGCTTATGAGCGTGGCTGGGTCGCGGTGGACACCGAAACCACCGGTCTGAACGAAATGATCGCCGAGTTGGTGGGTATTTCGCTGTGCGTCGAGCCGGGCGAGGCCTGCTATATCCCGCTGATTCATCGCCAGAGTGCAACTGAGGACCTGTTCGGTTCGGATGCGCTGGCCGAGGGGCAGATGCCTCTGGAAGAGGCTTTGACACTGCTGAAACCAATGTTCGAAGACCCGTCGATCCTGAAGATCGGGCAGAACATGAAATACGATGCCAAGATCTTTGCGCGGTACGGGGTGAATGTCGCGCCCATCGACGACACGATGCTGATGTCTTATGCGATGCACGGAGGTGAGCACGGGCATGGCATGGATACCCTCTCCGAACGGTACCTGAGCCATACACCTATCCCGATCAAACCGCTGCTGGGATCGGGCAAATCTGCGATCACATTTGACAAGGTGCCGATTGATGAGGCGACGGCCTATGCCGCCGAGGACGCGGATATCACCCTACGGCTGTGGAAGCTGTTCAAACCGCAGCTGCATCAGGTTCAGGTGACGACTGTTTATGAGACGCTCGAACGTCCGCTGGTACCGGTTCTGGCCGAAATGGAAATGCACGGCATCAAGGTCGACCGCGATGTGCTAAGCCGCATGTCCAACGCATTTGCGCAGAAAATGGCCGGGTTAGAGGCTGATATTCACGAGCTGGCTGGTGAGAACTTCAATGTTGGCTCGCCCGCGCAGCTGGGTGAGATCCTTTTCGACAAGATGGGTCTGGAAGGCGGCAAGAAGGGCAAGACCGGGAAGTATTCGACCGGGGCGGATATTCTTGAGGACCTGGCGACCGAGCATGAACTGCCACGCCGGGTGTTGGACTGGCGGCAGTTGTCCAAGCTGAAATCGACTTATACGGATGCGCTTCAGACGCATATAAATCCGGATACGGGCCGGGTGCATACGTCTTATTCGATCACCGGCGCCAACACGGGGCGTCTGGCCTCGACCGACCCGAACCTGCAGAATATCCCGGTCCGCACCGAAGAAGGACGGCGCATTCGCGAGGCGTTTATTGCCGAGCCGGGAAATGTGATGCTCAGCCTCGATTACAGCCAGATCGAGCTGCGAATCCTGGCCCATATCGCCGATATTCCGGCCTTGAAACAGGCGTTTTCCGATGGGTTGGACATTCACGCGATGACCGCGTCCGAAATGTTTGATGTGCCGCTGGATGAAATGACGCCGGATATTCGCCGTCAGGCCAAGGCGATCAATTTTGGTGTGATTTACGGAATCTCGGGTTTTGGTCTGGCGCGCAACCTGCGCATTCCACGGGCTGAGGCGCAGGGGTTCATCGACCGCTATTTCGAACGGTTCCCGGGTATTCGGCGTTACATGGACGACACCATCGCCTTTGCGAAAGAGCACGGTTATGTGCAGACCCTGTTCGGGCGGAAAATCCACACGCCAGAGATCAATGCCAAGGGGCCTCATGCCGGGTTTGCGCGCAGGGCCGCAATCAACGCGCCGATTCAGGGCACTGCGGCGGATGTGATCCGGCGCGCAATGGTGCGGATGCCGGATGCGATCAACGGCCAGCCTGCCAAGATGCTGCTGCAGGTGCATGACGAACTTTTGTTCGAGGTTGCTGAAGAGGCTGTGGATCAGACCATGGAAATTGCGCGGGATGTCATGGAAGGCGCTGCTGATCCGGCTGTCAAACTGGATGTGAAGCTTGTTGTCGATGCAGGGCGTGGTGCCAACTGGGCCGAGGCCCATTGACGGGCGGGCCGCTCATCAGGCCCGGTGGGCCATCTTTGCGGCGGGTCAGGCCTCGGGCCTGACCAGTCGCGCAACCAGACGGCGGACAGCCGGGCTTGCGATCAGGATGACGGTAAAAGCGATGGGCCAGCAGAACGCCCACGACGCCATCCAATCGCCAAGTGTGCTTGGCCCGAATCCGATGGCCTTGAGCGTTGCGATACCGGTTACAATGCAGGACATCATCCCGGACATGATGAATCCGAACAGGGCGGGAGCAAAGCGGGCGGGGATCATTCAGGTCTTCCTTAGCATGTTGGATGTCATATGCGATATTCAAGATGTGAAATCCAGTGCCAATCGGTCACCATCGCATCCATTTCAGCGACTCGGCTGTTTGAGGTGTCGATGGCGAATATTCCGCGCTTATCCATCCGGAATAGCCGCTGGCGTCGATGGCTTCGAAGAGGGCGGGAAAGTCTGTCGGGTCTTGTCCGGGTTCGGATCGGTGAGGTGCTGAACCAATCTGGACATGAAAGACCCGGGCGCAAAAGCGTTCCCAGATGGCATGGGCGTCTCCGTGGATCATCCGGGCATGAAAACTGTCGTATTGCAGGCCAACATTCGGGCGGTTCACCTGATCCAGAACCTCAGCCGCCAGATCATAATCGTTCAGGAAGTAGTCGGGCTGAGATATCGGGTTGAGCGGTTCGATGGTGAACCGTTGCTGCGGAGCCGTATCCGCAGCCCATTGCAGGTTTTGCACAAAAGTGTCCCGCGCATCCTGCCCAGTTTGATAACCTGACATCAGGTGAATCAAACCCGGACGCAGAACCTCGGCATAGCGTAACACCCGCCGGATATCGGATTGAAACCGCGCCTCGCCACCCGGAACCGCCGCATAGCCTGGTGTGCCACCCGAATAGTTCGGCGGCGGCGCGTTGATCAGCACCAGCTCCAGCCCGCTGGCAATCAGGGCGCTGCGCGTTTCCTTGGCAACAACATCATAGGGAAACAGAATCTCTACCGCTTCAAAACCCGCATCTGCCGACGCCTGAAATCGGTCCTGATACGGCAACTCCTGAAACAGCAAGGAAATATTGGCGGCAAAGCGAGGCATCTGCGAACTTTCTGTGGCTGCGCGGACAATAAACAGCCGGGGATTGCTGCGAAAGGGACTGAAAACGACAGGTTGTCGAAAACCGGCCAGATCAACACCCGGAATCACGCGACGCTGGCAACATGTGGCGAATCATTTCCGTGTCGCTGCAACTACTTGAGGAAAAGCACCTATGGCCATGAGCCCGGAACCCGTCGGCGGGGGCGCTATTTCTGCGCCTTACGGGCGGCCCGCTGTCAGATCCGGCAACGCTTTGGCGGTTGCTTCGATGCTGACTTGGGCCGTGGGGTTTCCGGCGGTCGAAGTTTTGTTGCAAAGCTGGCCACCCTTGGCGCTGAACGTGGCCCGGCTTGCTCTGGCTGCCTGTGTCATGTTTCCGATCTGGTTCCTGATTGATGGCCCGGCCCGCATACTGAATGCCCGGTGGCGGCACGCGGTTCTGGTTGGTGGCGTCGGAATGGGTGTAGGCACCGTTCTGCTGCTGCTGGCGCAGAAACTGACCGACCCGGTTACCGTGGCGATCATACTCTCATGCGCGCCACTGATAGCAACCATTCTTGAGCAGGTGTCGGGCACTCGCCGGATGACGCGGAATTTTGCCTTTGGGTTAATGGCCTCGGTCGTTGGCGGGTTGGTCGCGACCAGCGCCATTGCCCCTGCCCAGCTGGGTCTGGGGGCGGTTTGCGCGGTATTGTCGACCTGTTGCTTTTGCTGGTCCAGCCTCGCCACAGCCCGGGATTTCCCCGACCTCAGCCAGATGGGCCGGACGACGATCACGATGCTTGGTGGTTTGGTGGTTGCAGGGCTGTTGCTGTTTGGTGCGGGGAAAATAGGAATGACCATTCGCCCGGCCAAGTCCTTCGACTTGCATCAGGCAGGGATGCTGGCGATCTATGCTTTTGTTGCTGTGGGCCTCAGTCAGATGCTGTTCATCTCATCCATCGGGAAACTTGGCGTGGCGGTCGCATCCTTTCACATGAACATCGCGCCATTCTATGTCATGGTGATCATGGTCATGCTGGGGGATGAGTGGAGCTGGACCCGCGCGCTGGGCGCGGGAATTGTCGCCTTGGGTGTTGTGCTGGCGCAGGACAGAAGGCCTGAGCAAACCGCCTAGATAGCGCCGAGTTCATCGGATGGCATGAACGGGAAAAATCGTTCTGACGACCAGACACCAAACCAGCCTTCGTGATGTGTGCCGATTTCCACTAGGCGATAGAAACTCTTTCTGTCGATGCGCGCTTCCAGGTCACTGCGAATCAATACATAGGGAGACGGCTCTGCTGTTTCGGTATCGATAACAATTCGAATGGGATGCTCCGGCCCTGCAATGGCCGCGTCACCGACATGTGTTGTGAAAGTAATGATTTGAGCCGGACCCTCGCCGGAAATGTCGAAATCGACGGCAACAAAGGGCGCGTCTTCGACGGTGATTCCCACCTTTTCAACCGGCGTAACAAGAAAGTACTTGCCGTTTTCTTTCTTAAGAATGGATGAAAACAGCCGAACCAGTTCGAACCGGTTGATGGGCGACCCCATATAATACCAAGTGCCATCTTTGGCGATCCGCATGTCCAGATCGCCACAAAACGGAGGATTCCACAGGTGAACGGGCGGCAAACCCTTGGATTTGGCGGCTTTTACCGAGGTCACAAGACCGTCGGGAGATGGTGTCACAGGATTTTGTCCGCTCATTGCTTTTGCCATTTCCTCTCAACGCGATACACTTCAATCATACATGTGCACGGAAGGGAAAGTCATGACCGAACCCGCCGACCTCGTTGCCGAGATCGAAGCGCTGGAAGAAAAGCTGCAACAGGCCAAAACTTCGATTACCAGCAGGTTTATCGGGCAGGAGCGGGTCGTTGATCTGACCCTGACCGCGCTGCTGTGCGGCGGGCACGCCCTGTTGATCGGGTTGCCCGGTCTTGGCAAGACCCGGCTGGTTGAAACACTGTCGACGGTGATGGGGCTGCACGGCAATCGTATCCAGTTCACGCCTGACCTGATGCCTGCCGATATTCTGGGGTCTGAGGTTCTGGATACGGCTGAGGATGGCAGCCGTCATTTCCGCTTTATCCCCGGCCCGATCTTTTGCGAGTTGCTGATGGCGGATGAAATCAACCGCGCCAGCCCGCGAACGCAGTCGGCGTTGTTGCAGGCGATGCAGGAACGCACGGTGACGGTCGCGGGCGAAGACCGCTCGCTCGGGGTGCCGTTTCATGTGCTGGCCACCCAGAACCCGATCGAGCAGGAAGGAACATATCCCCTGCCCGAAGCGCAGCTTGACCGCTTTCTGGTGCAGATTGATGTGGATTACCCGGACCGGCAGACCGAACGGGATATCCTGATCGCCACCACCGGGGTCGAGGAAGAACAGGCCAATCAGATTTTCACCAAACAAGAACTGCTGGCGGCTCAGGTTCTGCTGCGTCGGATGCCGGTGGGTGAATCGGTGGTCGAACTTATTCTGGATCTGGTGCGCGCATTCCGCCCGGAAGAGACCGGCGTGTCCGAGCGTGTTGCGGAAACGGTCGCCTGGGGTCCCGGACCCCGCGCGGCGCAGGCGCTGATGATGACGGTGCGCGCACGGGCGATGCTGCAGGGGCGTCTGGCCCCGAATGCCGAGGATGTTCTGGATATGGCCCGGCCGGTTCTTAGCCACAGGATGGCCCTGAACTTCGCTGCCCGGGCGCGCGGCGACAGTCTGGCCGATCTCATTGAAAGCACTGCTGCCGGGTTTGTCCGTAACGAGGCTGCGGCGTGAATGCCGCGCTGACCCTTCGCGAAAGATCCGAGGCCGAGGCGTCCCGGCTGCCACCCCTGTTGGCGCGGGCCGAACATCTGGCCGGAACGGTCCTGTTGGGTGATCATGGCCGTCGCCGTGCCGGACTGGGCGATGATTTCTGGCAATACCGTCCGGCGCAGATCGGTGACAGCAAGCGGATGATCGACCATCGCCGTTCAGCGCGTGGGGATCAGCAGTATGTGCGTGAGCGCGAATGGCAGATCGCACAATCCGTAATGCTGTGGGTCGATCAAGGGGCCTCGATGCGGTTTTCGTCGGCAAAGACCTTGCCGACCAAGGCGGACCGAGCGCGCCTGCTGGGCCTTGCCACAGCGATCTTGTTGGTCCGTGGCGGTGAACGGGTTGGGTTGACCGGAACCACTCTGCCACCCCGGCGCGGCAATGCGCAGGTCATCCGACTTGCCGAAGCCTGGTCCGAAGATGCAAGTGCGGATTATTCTCCGCCCGAGCATCGCGCGATGATTCCCCATGCGCGTGCCGTTTTTGTTTCGGACTTTCTGGGCGATATTCAGGAAGTTGAACTGGCACTGACCAAAGCCGCTGACAGGGGTGTCAAAGGGGTTCTGCTGCAGGTCCTCGACCCCGAAGAAGAAACCTTTCCCTACAGGGGACGGACCATTTTCGAAAGCGTCGGCGGTTCGCTGCGGCATGAGACGCTGAAGGCCGGTGATTTGCAGGATCGTTATCTGGAACGTCTGGCCAGCCGAAAAGACGCCCTGATGCAATTGTGCCGCGCGACCGGCTGGCAGTTGGGGCTTCACCACACAGGTGAAAGCGCGCAGGCGGCGTTGTTGTGGCTTTACCGCGCGCTGGATGGGGGCGCGCGATGACAGTGCTGGCGGGCATCGGGTTTTCCGCCCCGTGGATTTTGTTGGGGCTGCTCGCCTTGCCGGTTCTCTGGCTGATTCTGCGTGCAGTACCCCCGGCGCCTATTCGCAGGCTGTTCCCGGCTGTCACCCTGCTTTTGGGTCTAAAAGATGATGAGAGCGTTTCTGACAGGACCCCGTGGTGGCTGCTGCTGCTGCGGATGTTGGCGGTTGCGGCGATAATCATCGGCCTAGCCGGTCCGGTTCTGAACCCTTCGCGGGATCAGGCGGGTTCCGGACCGCTGTTGCTGGTGCTTGATGCAAGCTGGGCCGGAGCGCCGGACTGGTATTCGACGATCAACCAGATTGATGCACAACTGACTGAGGCGGGACGCGCCGAACGCCCCGTGGCAATCCTGCGGTTAAGCGAACCCGAAGCTGCGGTTTTTCAGTCCGCAGAAGCCTGGCGAAGCCGTTTGCCAGGGCTGGTTCCCGCACCATGGCAACCGGGTGAGGCCCAGATTGCGCAGGCGGCGGACATTATCAAAGGCATCGAGGGTGGGTTCGATACGCTTTGGTTCAGCGACGCGCTGGACTATGCCGGTCAGGACCGGATTCTGGCGGAATTGCAGCCTCGTGGAAGCGTGACGGTGTTTCAGTCACCTGACCCGGTGGTTGCGCTATTGCCCGCCGGGTTCGAGGACGGGGCCGTACAACTGACCGTTCTGCGTTCCGGGGTCGAATCTGCGGAAACTCTCACTCTGCTGGCGCTGGGGCCGGACCCTGCCGGTACCATGCGGACACTGGATTATGCAGAGGCCGAGTTCGTAGTGGGTGAGGCGTCGTCTCAGGTGGCGCTGGCCTTGCCATCCGAATTGCGCGCGCGGGTTTCGCGGTTTGAGATACAGAACCGACGCTCGGCCGGGGCGGTTGCACTGACCGATGACAGCCTCAGACGCCGGGAAATCGCGTTGATCGGAAGCAGCCGCAACCGCGAGGGGCTGGAGCTGCTCTCACCCCTGCACTACCTGAAACAGGTTGCCGTACCTACGGCGGATTTCGTTGACGGATCGCTGGCCGAGGTTCTGCCCGCGAACCCGGATGTCATTGCGCTGGCTGACGTTGTCATTCTTTCCGAATTCGAAGAATCCGAGCTTGCCAAATGGGTTGAAAAGGGCGGTCTGTTGCTGCGTTTCGCAGGTCCTCGCATGGCGGCAAGTGATCTGGGCCGTTCGGAAGAGAATATTCTGCTTCCCGTCCGCTTGCGGGGCGGGGGCAGATCGGTTGGCGGCGCCATGAGCTGGGGTGAGGCAAAGGGCCTGGCACCCTTCCCCGAGCATTCTCCGTTCTTCGGGTTGAATATTCCCGACGATGTGACGGTCAGTACGCAGGTCATGGCGCAACCCGATCCCAACCTTGCGGATCGGGCGATTGCTTCGCTCAGCGATGGCACGCCGCTGGTGACGCGAAAGTCTCTTGGGTTGGGGCAGGTTGTTCTGTTCCATGTTACGGCGGATGCCGAATGGTCGAGCCTGCCGTTGTCGGGGCTATTCGTCGAGATGTTGGACCGTCTTGCCGTGGCTTCGGCTGCCAAAGAGCAGCAAAAGGCACAGTTGCAGGGAACCGTTTGGGTGCCCTCTCAGATCATGGATGGGTTTGGCGGGTTGTCCGACGCAGGTAATCTGGCCGGTGTGGACGGATCAACACTAGTTGAGGGTCAAATCGGCCCCGGCCTGCGCCCCGGAATTTACGAAAACGAAGGTCAGAAGTTGGCCGTCAACGTGATGCAGGGCCAGGACGCTCTGCAAGCGGCATCCTGGCCGTCTGACGTGCCGGTAAAGGGGCAGGAAACAAACCGCGAGGTCCCGGTGGGCGGCATTTTAATGAGCATTGCACTGATATTGTTGTTTGTGGACATTCTGGCTTCGCTTGTCCTGTCGGGACGATTGGGTGCCGTGCGGGCGGCGGCAATGGTGCTGGGCGCGGCATTGATGGCGCCGCATGCGCAGGCACAGAATGCAGCGGACGCTGATTTCGCAATCCGGTCAACGCAGGAACTGGTTCTGGCCCACGTTCTGACCGGTAACCGTCAGGTGGATGACGTGGCCTTGGCGGGGCTGAAGGGGTTGTCGGACACGCTGTTCTACCGCACGTCCGTTGAGCCCGCGGATCCGGTTGGCATTGATCTTGAGCGGGATGAACTTGCGTTCTTTCCTCTGCTTTACTGGCCCGTGACGCCGGATCAGCCTCAACCGTCGGACGAGGCCTATGCAAGGCTGAACACCTATCTGCGGTCCGGCGGAATGATTCTGTTTGATACGCGGGACGCCGATATTGCCAGTTATGGCGTGGCCAGCCCGAATGGTCGCAAGCTGCAGTCTCTGGCCGCGTCGCTGGACATTCCACCGCTGGAACCTGTCCCCAGTGACCACGTTCTGACCCGCGCCTTTTACCTGTTGCAGGACTTTCCGGGACGGCACGCCGGTAACGAGGTCTGGGTCGAAGCGGCGCCACTTGACGCCGAACAGATCGAAGGGATGCCGTTTCGCAATCTGAACGACGGCGTGACACCGGTGGTGATCGGCGGCAACGACTGGGCCGGGGCTTGGGCCGTGGACAGGAACGGTCAGTCTCTATTGCCGGTTGGGCGCGGCTATGCCGGTGAGCGGCAGCGCGAGCTGGCCCACCGCTTTGGAGTCAATCTGGTGATGCATGTGCTGACGGGGAATTATAAATCCGATCAGGTCCACGTGCCCGCCCTGCTGGACAGGTTGGGACAATGACCGGAACCGTCATCTTTGATCCGCTGATCGCCTGGCCGCTGCTTTTCATCGTAGCGGCGATCGCTGTTGCCGGGATTGTGCTGGCACTATGGCGCGGACTGTCCGGTTGGGCACTGCGCGGTCTGGCGGCAGTGGTCGTGATCGCTGCGCTGGCCGGACCTGTTTATCAGGTCGAGGATCGTGCGGCGCTGACCGACATCGTGCTGATGATCGAAGACGAAAGTTCCAGTCAGACTTTGTCGGATCGGGCGGCGCAGACTGCGACAGCGGCCGAAGAACTGGCCGGTGTCATTGAGGCACGCGATAACACCGAATTGCGCCGTATCAGAGTTGGTGACGACGAGGGGGATGAAGGCACCAGAATCATGTCCGCCCTGACCGAAGCGCTGGCCGAAGAGCCGCGCGCGCGCGTCGCCGGTGTTATTGTCGTATCCGACGGGCTGGTGCATGACGTCGATCTGGCCCCGAACCTGCCCGCGCCGATGCATCTGCTGCTCACCGGGCGGTCCGAGGACTGGGACCGCAGGCTGATCGTCCGTAACGCACCGGCCTTTGCAATCATCGACGAGCCGGTAACCCTGACCCTGCGGGTCGAGGACAGCGGTGCCGCACCGGCCAACGCAGTTACCGCGCCGCTGGAGATTTCCGTGGATGGCGGTGAACCGGAACGCTTCACCATTCCCATCGGACAGGATGTGGAGCTGCCGGTCGCGCTGCCGCATGGCGGTCGCAACGTGATCCAGTTCTCGGTGCCGGTTGCCGATGGCGAGCTGACCGACCGCAACAATTCAGCATTGGTACAGATGAATGGCGTGCGGGACCGGTTGCGGGTTCTGCTTGTCTCGGGCGAGCCGCATCCCGGCGGGCGGACCTGGCGGAATCTGTTGAAATCGGACAGTTCAGTGGATCTGGTGCATTTCACCATTCTTCGCCCGCCCGAAAAACAGGACGGCGTGCCGGTGGACGAACTGTCCCTGATCGCCTTTCCGACGCGCGAGCTGTTTCTGGAAAAGATCGACGATTTTGATCTGATCATTTTCGACCGCTACAAGCGGCGTGGCATTCTGCCGGCGATTTATCTGGACAATGTCACGAATTACATCAATGACGGCGGCGCGGTTCTGATCAATTCCGGACCCGATTTCGCCACCGCCGACAGTATCTTCCGTTCGCCGCTGGCGCCGATTTTGCCAGCACAGCCGACGGCGCGGGTGATTGAAGAACGTTTTGTCCCCGAGGTAACGGAACTGGGTCAGCGTCATCCCGTTACAGCTGATCTAGGCAATCCGGACGAGTGGGGGGCGTGGCTGCGACAGATCGATGTCAACCACCGTTCGGGCGAGGTGTTGATGACCGGTGTGGATGAACGACCCTTGCTGGTTCTGGACCGGGTGGGTGACGGGCGCGTGGCGATGCTGGCCTCGGATCACGCATGGTTGTGGAGCCGCGGTTTCGAAGGCGGCGGGCCGCAGCTTGAGCTTTTGCGACGTCTGGCACATTGGATGATGAAAGAGCCGGAACTGGAGGAAGAGGCGCTGTGGGCCGAGGCAAACGGTCAGTCCATCCGGATCATCCGCCAGACCCTGAGCGACGAAGCCAGCGCGGTTACCGTGACCCGGCCAAACGGCGAAACAACGGAAGTTGAACTTGCCGAAGTTTCGCCCGGCCGGTTCGAAGCCCAATACTACGGTCCCGAAATCGGTCTTTATCGCCTGAGTGATAGCGAACGCGAAGCGGTGATCGGCCTTGGACCCGCCTCTCCGAAAGAGTTCGAGAATACGATTGCGACCGGCGACATTCTGAAACCAGTACTGGCCGGAATGCGCGGTGGCGTGATCCGGTTGGAGGACGGCGTGCCGGTGATACGCAACGTCCGCGAAGGCAGGCCCGCTGCGGGTCGCGGCTGGATCGGTCTGACGCCACGCGGGGCTTATGAAACGCGCGATATCACCCAGGCCGGATTGCTGCCGCCCTGGCTGGTCCTGTTGCTGGCCAGTGGTTTCCTTGTGGCCGGGTGGCTGCGGGAAGGGCGGCGCTGAACAAGCGGATCACTCAAAGGTGACAGTTACAGTCGGATCACCGGGCAGACCGGAATAGGTAACTGACGCTCCACCTTTGCCCTTGCCCGGCGGGAACAGCGGCCCGAATGACCCGACCGAGACGAGATCACCGGGTTTGAATTCGACGCCCTTGGACAACAGCCACAATACTGCGTTGGCCGGGTGCTCCAGAACCGCACGTCCCGGAGCCTGCGCCAGAACCTCACCATCTGCTGCACGCAGCGTTACCTGCATGTCAGCTAGGGCGGCGGTCATCGCCGGCGGGTCGGTGACCGAAATTTCCTGCCCAATGACACCCAGCTTTGGCGCGACGCCGATTGCGGTTAACGTTACCGGCGTGATCGGCTCATCCTCCGCCAGGATCAGATCGGGAAGCTCGATGAAAGGTCGGATGGCCGTGATATTTGCGATCACCTCTTCGGGTGTGGTTGCCTGATTGATGGCCGCGTCACCCACCACCAGTATCAGATCGGCTTCGAAAACCGGTCGGGCACCCCAATCCGAGGGAATTTTGGCTCCGTCCTTGCGCATCATGTCCCGAAACAGCACGCCTTGAACCGGTTCACTTGCACCAAACCTTTCCTGTGCCGGTTTGCTTGTTAGACCAGCTTTGTAACCGATCACCGGCCCCAAATGCGGCTCTAACGCTTCGATAACCAGTGCTTGTGTACACAGCGCATCGTTCATGTCGCCATCGGCGGTCAGGGCGGATGTCGGAGTGTTGGACAGATAGTCCGATACAAACCCCTGAATTTCAGCTTCTGACGCGCAGTCAGCCAGCGCGCTGCCGGCCAGACATGACATCAAAACGAATATCGAACTCCGCATGGCTTCCTCCCTAATCAATCTGGATGGAGACCCGGTCGGATCGTCCGCGGGCATCGACAATCACCAGCGACGCGTAGCCCCGCCCCGGGTTGGGAATGTCGAATTCCCGCTGGCGCTGATCCGTTGTGACTGGCCTGCCGTCCGCCAGTACTGCAAATGGCCCCGTGCCGCCCCGCAGCTTGATCGTAAGCGGTGTGCCGCCGGCGGCCAGACGGGCGCCATCCGGGGGAAATACCAGTTGCGGCGCATTGTCGGCTGGGGCAAACGCGGCTTTGCGCGGGCGAAATCGCTGAAGTGGTGGCGGCAGCTCTGCTGCACCCACGATCAGGGCGGCGGCAGGTGGTGCGCCAAGCGGGTCAAATTCGGGCTTCAGGTGACCGAAGGCATGAAACAGCAACGGCGCGGCCAGATCGCCGCCAAATGCACCGGGGACCGGTGTGCCGTCGGCCCTGCCCAACCACACGCCGATAACATGTCGCCCGTCATATCCGATCGCCCAGGCATCGCGATGCCCATAGGAAGTGCCCGTCTTGTAAGCCAGAACACCGGCAGGGGCGCCTGACGGCGGGGCCAGTCCCGATAGAATGTCACCAACCTGCCACGCAGCGACATCGGACAGAATTCGGGCGGTTTCGGCATTGGGTTCAAGCAGGCTATGGCGCAGAACCGGACCTGTTCCACCGGCTGCAATGCCCGCATAAAGCTGCACAAGATCCCGAAGGCTGATACCTATTCCGCCCAAAGAGATGGCGAGCCCGGGGCGTCCCCCGGTCAATTGCGGTCGGGCTCCGGCGCGGTTCATCGCAGCCATGACGCGGGCTGGCCCAAGCTCGTGCGTCAGTCTTACCACTGGAATGTTAAGCGACATCTGCAACGCGTCGCGAACCCTGACGTCACCGCGAAAAACGCCGTCGAAGTTGCGCGGCGCGTAGCGGCCGAACATAACCGGGCTGTCGCTGATCAGGGTTTCGGGATGCGCCAGCCCCTGATCGAATGCCAGACCATAGACCAACGGTTTGAGGGTTGAGCCGGGCGACCGCAAGGCCATCGTCATATCGACAAAACCCTGCCGTTCATCTTCGTATCCGGCAGAGCCGACCGAGGCGAGGATATCTCCGCTCTGGTGGTCGGCTACGATCAGTGCACCCGAAACACGTGGACCCACCAACCTCGCGGCTTGCGAGACAAGTGGCTCCAGACGGGCCTGCAATCCGGCATCCAATGTCAGGTCGTGAACCGATGCTTCCGGCGTCAGTTTTGTTATCCGATCCGTCAGATGTGGGGCCAGACGGGGAAACGGGCGCATCTTTCCAGGAACCGGTTCGGCCATCGCTGCCGATGCCTGCGCTTCGGTCAGGACACCTTGTCGTTGCACCCGTTGCAGAACGCGATCCCGCGCATTGCGCGCTTCATCCGCGTGACGGTCCGGGCGCCGTGCTTCGGGTGACTGAGGCAGGGCAACAAGCAAGGCCGATTGCGCGTGCGTAAGGCGGCGCGGCTCTTTCCCGAACCATGACCGCGTGGCCGCGCGGATACCTTCAAGGTTTCCGCCATAGGGCGCATGGGTGAGATACAGCGCCAGAATTTCGTCTTTGCTCAGGCGTCGCTCAAGCGCATATGCGACTCTGATCTGGCGTAATTTGCCTTTCCAGCGCCCGGTCGATCCATCCTCCAGCAGCCGCGCGACCTGCATGGTCAGGGTCGAGCCACCTGAAACGGTGCGCCCGTTCAGGATTGCCTGCCCAAAAGCACGGACAAGGGCAATCGGGTCCACACCGGAATGCGACCAGAACCGTTTGTCCTCGTACCGGACAAGCATGTCTACATAGCCGCGATCCACATGGCCGGGCGTCAGCCGCCAGATGCCATCCCCGACTGGGTAGGCGCGCAACAGTGCCCCGTTGCGGTCGCGTATTTCGGTCGAGGTTTCGGTCAAAACCGGGGGCAGTACGGTGGCGTCGATCCAGCGATCACCTGCGTCGCGCAAGGACGCGGCGCAAAAAAGCCCGAAGGCAAGGCCAAGGAACAGATGGCCGGGTTTAGGCATCGACCCATCCCTCCCACAAGCCTGGATAACGGGTAACGAAACCGGACTCGTGTACCCTCAACTCAGCCGAGAAGGCTGGCGACTCATACTGAACATGGTCAGGGCCAAGGCTGGTGTAGGTCTGCTCCAAAGGCCCGATTGTAGCGAAATCCGGCTTTAGCCACGCTGCGCAGACATGCGCAGATTGATCGACTTTCAATGGCAGGCGTCGCAAAGGCAGAAGGTTGGTCGAGGGCGTGAAGCTCAGGTCCAGATCAATGCAACCGGCTGTTCCCTCCTGCAAATCGCCGTTCAGATACCAGCCGTCTTCGGCGAGATGCAGCCGCAGGGAAAGTTCCTGGCCGTCAACCTCGCCGCCGATATCTGCCGAAAGACTGGCCCAGCCTGGATCGCAGCGAATATCATAAGTCAGGCTGGCGTCGGCCTTCCCATCATGCCAGATCGCCTGGCCGACCAGCATCCAGCCATTATTCAACCGTGACAAGGTGCAACGATCCGTTCCCTCCTTATCCAACCGCCGCCAGTGCGCTGTTGCGATGGCCGTCCGGCCGGTCATCGGACAATCACCCGCCCGGTATCCGTCCGGGCGCGGTTTTGCGGGCGATACATATCCTCGACCGACGCCGCCGGGTGGTGGAAGTTGCCCGGTGTGACCGCTCGGGCGACATAGGCAAGGGTCACGGTCCTGCGCTCCCGTATATCCACTGCAGCAAGAAACCGGTCGGTTCGGAATTCGGCATGGGTGGCTTCGGACAAATCAAGCCAGTCGAGCGTGCGTACGTCGCCCGAGCGCAACAGGCTGGGATTGTCTATCTCGATCCCGGCAGGCAACGGATCATCTACCATCAACCGCGCACCACCGTTTTCAAAGGGCTTTACGGTGATCACCGTGACAAATCGTTCCCCAACGGCAAAATCCCGGCGATCCAGCGGTTCGCCATCCATCGAGTAATACTGCCGTTCAATGGCGTAACCGGTTCCGCCCGCGCCTGGGGCAACTTCGGGTACACCGGTGACCGTCAGGGTAATATCGGTGCTATGATTGCTGGCGCTGGTGATATTCAGTTCTTTGTTCGCGTTACTTTCCAGCACCTGCACAAACGGCCCCTCGACCACAGCACCATTCACGCGCAGCCCCGACTGTTCAGGCGTCGCGATTAGCGAATGCGCGGCCAGCAGGGACCACGCAGCTTCCTGCGTTGAGAGATAATCGCGCGGTGTACTGATCCGCTGCACCAGAGCATCGCGATCCACTACGGCGCTGCCTGCACCGGTAGCCAGTGCAAGCACCCCGGCTGCATCGCGCAGAGAGGTTCCGTAGTCCGCGCGCCAGATCGATGCCTGTTGTGAGTTTTCCGCGCCAATCATCCGGGCGGCCCGGGCGAACATCGCGTCTGCCCGCGTCTGATCCCCGTAAGAGGCCAATGCCGCGCCAAGCTGGGCCGCCGCAAGCGGAGTGTCAAAGGCCCCTCCTTTGACGTCGGCATAGTAGCGCAGATCGCCCATCGACGCGGCACCTTCGCGCGCCAACACCATCAGGGCATAAGCAATGTCGCGTCCTCCGGTGTCAAAATCCGGGGCATAGTTGATATGATTGCGCAGATTGTCCATCGCCTGTGCAAAAGCCCCGTCCGGAACCGCGTGACCCTGCGCCCGTGCCCGCGACAGGAAATCGCTGACATAGGCATCCAGCCAGAAATCCCCGCTTTCGGCCCGCCACAGCCCAAACGCACCGTTCGGGGCTTGCCGCGCCAGAATGCTCCGGATCGAGTCACTGACCCTTTTGTCGGCGACTGATCCTTCGCCAAGGCCCCAGCTTTGCGCGACCGAGGACAGATACAGCAGCGGCAAGGCCTTGCTCGTGATCTGTTCAGTGCAGCCATAAGGATAACGGTTCAGCCTGTCCAACAGTCCTGGCGCGTCGAGCTTGGCCAAGGGACCCGCGGACAGAATTGCCCTGGCCGATCCGGGCCGGAAACCGTCAAACACATCGGATGAGAACAGAAAGCTGTCGCCAGAACCCAGCGAAAACCGTCGTGTTAGAGCCACAACTGGATCGTTTGACCGGACCGGGAGACGCAGAGATTGCCTCAGATCCTGTCCATCCGGCGTTTTCAACGCCACGGTGATTTCGGGGTCGCCCAGCGTGTTGGCGCGTACGGGAACCTCGTATGTGATCTTGCCGCCGTCAGTCAGGGTAAACGATGCCGTAACCTCACCCAGTGTCAGGGTGTCCGGCGCTGTCAGGGTCAGGCCCATGTCGCCTGTTGGCCCGTCGGCGTGGACGATTTCTAGCAACATCCGGCTTTCATCACCAGGTGCAAGAAACCGGGGTAGACTGGCCGTGACGACAACCGGATCGCGCACGATCATTTCAGCCTCGGCCTGACCAAGTGCTGATCTGGACCAAGCGACAACCATCAGCCGCACAGTGCCGTTAAAAGCAGGTAGCGGGATATCGACGATGGCCTCTCCGTCAGCATCGACCTGAACCGGCCCGCTGAACACGGCCATCAGATCCTGCGTTGGTGGAGGTGACTGCATCCGCATGCCGTTGTCATTGTCCCCGCCCGAACGCACGATACCCAATGCACCGTTCATTCCGTCGATCAAACGGCCATAAACATCCCGCAATTCGACCCCGAGTCTACGCTGCCCAAAATAGTAGCCGGTCGGGTCCGGGCTTTCGAACCCGGTCAGATTCAGGATGCCGACATCAACGGCCGCAAGGGTCAGCCATACCTGTTCCCCTTCTTTGGCATCTTCGACAGTGATACGGGCCTTTTCGGTTTGTCTTGGTTTGCTGATTTCGGGCACGTCAATGGCCACAGACAGTTTGCGCCCGACCGGCTCGACCGAGGCATGAGAAAGGCCCAGTGCCCGCGATGGGTTCTGGCCTGCGGACACAACCATCGGACGGATTACAGTCGCGGCGACATATGCGCCCGCGCCCCATTCATCTGTGACATTCAGCGGTATGACGGTTTCGCCCTCGGGGACTTCGACCATCCGGCGTTCGATCAACCTGTTGGACATCACGTCGATCTGAGCCACCCCGGCCACGCGCGGCACGATCCGCAATTGCGCGGTGTCACCGGGACGGTAGCTGTCCCGGTCCAACGACATTTCCAGCCGGTCGGGTGTGGTTGACGCATCCGCCGACCGGTACCAGCCCGCATAGAAATCCACCGCGGCTTCGGCGTAGTCGCCATCGATGCGCTGCACCACCAGTTCATACCGGCCCCAGTCAACTGGTTGGCCTAAGGTCAGCGGGTCGGACCCCAACTGCGATTCTCCGGTGGCGACGCGCGACCGTCGGGTTGTGGGTTCCCAATTCCAGTTGCCGTGAAGCTGATACCATTGATACCGCGTTTCCAACCGGTTCAGCGTCCAGCGCACCTGCATTGGCGCTGGGGTCATCTCGGGGGACAGGGCGATGATCTGAAACCGTGCCTCGGACCCTTCACCCACGACATCCTCGAACATCGGTTTGATCCCGATTACGGGCGCTGAGGGAAGGACCGGAGCCGCTATCTGACGTTCGACCGGTCGGCCGGACCCGTCGGCCAGACGTACAGTTACCGTAGCCTCCACCGGTTTGCCATCAGTCTCTAATTGGGGGATTTCGACCGGTATCGTCGCGCGACCCTGTGCATCCGTGCGGTCACCACCGAAATGGGTGCTTTGGGTGGAAAGGGGGCTGTCATATCGTCCAAATCGATATCCGTCATATCCCGAAACCGTCTCGGCAGGCCGTACGATCACTTGCCCGTCAATCGTCAGATCCGAGCCGGGGGCGCCAAACAGATATTTCGCCTCGATGCGTAAGGGCGGGGTATCTCCGGCCCTTAGCGGTGCGTCCGGCAGCGCCAGATCAAAGTCGATACGTTCCGGCAGGAAGTCTTCGACCAAAACGGTTTGCCGGGCCAGATCGTCACCTTTGGGGTCCGATCTCAGCTCGATCTGCCAGGACCCGCGCGGAACATCCGCCGCCACTGGCAGGGCAAAGACGTGGCCTCCGGCAAATCCGCCATCCGATACCGACCGGCGATACTCCACGCCATCGGGGCGGCGCAGAATTGCAGTCAACGGCAGATTTTCGATGGCCCCGGCCTGATCGTCGCGCGACAGCGCTGTCACATAGATTGTTTCTCCGGCGCGATAGGCCCCGCGATCTGTTGTCATGAATACATCTACAGGCCCCGCGGGCGCACGGCCCTCTACGCCGCGATCCGACAGATCGAAGGCCGGATCGGTCAGTGACAGAAAGTTGAAATCCGCCTCTCCGTCCGCCGCAATTATCATGGCTGGTGCACCGGCCCCTTTGCCTCGGGCCAGTCCGGGATCAAACCGGGCATACCCTTCGGCATCAGTCTGGGTCCTGCCGATGACGGCATTGGCGCGGGACACAAGCGAAACCTCCACTCTGGCACGCGGCGCCGCATCAGCCAGACCGCGCACCGTGACGTGCAATCCGTCTGTACCGGAAACCGAACTGATCCCCAGATCGGACAAAACAAACCATTGCGTCGCACCGGGGTTGTCATAGGGATCGGCACCGGGAACGCGCGCAGTCAGGGCGTAAATACCTGCGGGCTGTCCCGAAATGGCGTCAGCCATCGGCAGACGCGTGGTCATGTCCCGGTTCAACTCCGAGGTAACTTCGGCGGTTCCCGACCAAACATCCTGAGCTATTTCGTCCGAGAATGTCCGTTCCTGCCAGTTACTGAGGGGGCGGCCAAAGAAATCCTCCTGCACGGCGCGCAGCAGATTGCGGTCGCTGACGCGGCGCAATGTCAGATCCAGGGTCGTGACATTGACCGATTCCACAGGCAATGCCGCATCCGCTGCTTTTGGCAGGACATAGGCCCGCCCCGGAAACCGGACCGACGGGGCGCGGTCGCGGACATAGTGGGTCAGTTCAACATCTTTGATCAGGGCTTCGCCTGATGCAGCAGGCAGGCCCTGCCGGAAGGTGACACGATACCTTTTCCCGTGTTCGACACCATCCACGCAAAGCTGATTTCCGTCAGCCTGCACCACCAGCTGCGGGTCGGGCAGGCGCACGAATGGCTCATAATCTACGCCTGCTTTGACAAGCGGCTCGGAAAATTCGGCGCAAATGCGGGGGGCGGATGCGTCACTTTCAACTGTGCTGTCGACAAGGCGAAAACCGTATTTGCCAATGGCCCGTTCCAGAGCGGCCAGAACATCCGGCCGCTGCTGAAGCTCTGACGCAATGCGCAGCGTCGAAACCATGTCGCGCCCGCGTTCGTTTTCTTCCAGCGCATCTGCAAGCGTCATCAGTGCGCTGACCTGCGCGCCTGCAGAGTCTGACCGCAGATAACCGTTGATTGCCGCACTCAGCGCCCGCGCGCGCAGCGTGCGCTTTCGGGTCCAGTCATTGGTCTGAATGGATAGCAGCAGCCGGGCGTATTCGGTCCACAGATCGGACCTGTCATCAAGCGACACAGCAGCGCCGGTCCACCGCATGGCCTGATCGGGGGTCGAGGCGGCTTGTGCCGCCCCAAGAATTGCATCCAAATCCAGTCCGCCCGCCAGATGACGCAGCCCCAGATCCCGGGCCTGTTGATAGGCCTGTTTCAGATCGGCGGGTTTCAGAAACTCCAGATCCCCGGCCCGGGATTTTGAACGCTCCAGTGTCCGGGCATCGGCCACGATCTTTTGCGCGGATATCGCCCCTTCATAAGGTTCCTGCCGATTCACTCCGCTTTTGGGAAAACACGCATTCGACCGAGTGTTAAAGGTAAATGCCGCACAGTTACGGTTTGCCGAGCAGGCTCGGATGCAGGATTTCAGATCCGTATCGAACAGAGCATCCAGATCTGACCCGTAAAAATCGGCATCCCGCGTGCCGACATAGCGGAACTCCGGAACCGCCGATTGCGCGTGAACGGCGGTGATCGGGAAAAAAAGCGATATAATCAAAGGTATTGCGGAAAATACGAAGCGACGCATCACGACCTCCTGTTTGACGAAAGGGTCGCATGAGGCCGCTTTACAATGCAACGACTTAAACTCTTTTTCATCGTCTCGGCGGATGCTGCGGAAGAACCGCCCGGAGACCCAGATCATGAGCCTTGCCGAAAAACTTGCCCAGGAACGGCGCGCGCGTTTGGCCGCCGAAAGATTGCTGGAACAGAAACAGGCTGAACTGTCTGCCGCAAACCGCAAACTTGGCCGCCACGCGATTGCCCTGACACGACAGATCGGCGAAACGCAGGCCGAGGTGGCGACAGTTCGGGATGAAAACGAAAAGGTCAAATCGGACCTGACAGTGGCCAACGCCAAGATCGAGGTGGCAGAGCGCCGTCTTTGGCACTCCATCCAGACCATTCATGACGGGTTCGCGTTTTTCGATGGTGAAAACACACTGATTGGCGCGAACGCAGCCTACCTGAGCGTATTCGAAGGGCTAAGCGAGGTCGCGCCAGGTGTCTCATACCTGCGCCTGCTGGAAATCATGACGGACGAAGGGATTGTCGATACGGGGCCGGAACCGGGTGCCGACTGGCGCGCCAGAATGCAGAAACGCTGGGGCCGGTCAAACCCCGAGCCGATCGTGATCCAGTTGTGGAATGGCCAGTATATCCGACTGATAGATCAGCGGGGGCAGGGGGGCGATGTCGTCAGCCTTGCGTTGAACATCACGGCTTCGGTCCGGCATGAGGCTGAATTGCAGGGCGCGCGGGACCGGGCCGAGGCGGCCAATCGCGCGAAATCCGCCTTTCTGGCCAACATGAGCCACGAAATCCGGACGCCCATGAATGGCATCGTCGGGATGAGTGAATTGCTGATTGAAACGCCATTGGATGAAGAGCAGCGGCTATATGTCAACACGATCCGGAATTCGGGTGAGGCGCTGCTGGTCATCATCAACGACGTTCTGGACTATTCCAAGATCGAGGCGGACAAGCTGCTGCTGCACACCGAAGAATTCGATCTGGAACGCTGCATTCACGAGGTGGCGATGCTGTTGCAGCCCTGCGTGCGGGACAAGGGGCTGACTTTGCTTGTCGATTATGATCTGTTTCTGCCCACGTTATTTGTCGGCGATCCGGGCCGGATACGACAAGTGCTGACCAACCTTGTGGGAAATGCGGTGAAATTCACCGCCGAAGGGCATGTGCTTATCCGGGTTACGGGCGTGCCGAATCAGGACAGCCAAACCTGCGACATTCATGTAGCAATCGAAGATACAGGTATCGGGATCGCGCCGGACAAGATCGACCACATCTTTGGCGAATTCAATCAGGTCGAAGGCGAGCGCAACCGCCAGTTCGAAGGCACGGGGCTGGGGTTGGCGATCTCGAAGCGCTTGATTTCGATGATGGGGGGGACGGTCTGGGTGGAAAGCGAAGAAAGGCGCGGGTCCTGCTTTGGCTTTCGCGTCACGCTGCCGACCACGGACGGGCCACAGCCCGCGCCCCCCGATCTTGCGGACAGGTTGCAGCACGTGATGGTGGTGGACGATCTGGCCGTCAACCGGGCGATCCTGATGAAACAACTAGGGCGTCTGGGTTCCCGGGTGACGGTGTGCGAAACCGGGACCGAGGCGTTGGAACGGCTTGATGGCTCGGTCGATCTAATCCTTTGCGACCACGACCTGCCGGATATGGACGGGCTGGAACTGGCCCTGTCCCTGCGTGAAAAGGGGTGGCAGGACGTGCCCGTAGTATTGATGTCCGCCAATCCGGGGTTGGTGCAGGCCGATCCTGCGCGCGCGCTTATTCAGGGTGTGCTGCAAAAACCGCTTCCCCGGGCCGAGCTGTTTTCACGGCTGGTAGCTCTCGGTGATCCGGTTTTTGTGGAAAGGAATACTGAACAGAATAGCATGCCTGACACGGGTAAATCCGGCGCAACGCAGGGCGGACAACGGCGCATGCGCGTTCTGGCGGCCGAAGACAATCGCACCAATCAACTGATCCTGAAAAAGATGACCAAGGACCTGAACATTGATCTGCAATTCGCCGCAAACGGGCTAGAGGCGGTTAAGGCCTGTTCAGACTTTACCCCGGATCTGATCTTTATGGATATTTCCATGCCGCAGATGGACGGAAAACAGGCAACGGCCGAAATTCGGGCGACAGAGGTCGGAACAGACCGGCACGTGCCGATCATTGCTCTGACCGCTCATGCGATGGCGGGGGATGATCAGGGGATATTGGCCGCAGGGCTGGATCACTATCTGACAAAGCCGCTGCACAAACAGCTGATCCATCAGGCGATCCGCACACACTGCCCTGCGGGTGTGTTCCCTGTTGTTGATGAGGATGAGCCGGCGCTGTAGTTTCGCCACATGTCAGATCAAAAAGGGTTTCGGCCTCGCGCGCTGGGCGAGATTGCCATTCGCTGCGCCGATATGGGCGCGATGGTGGAGTTTTATGAGAATGTTATCGGGTTGGAGCGTCTGACCGGCGATCACAACAGTGCCATCACCTTTTTTCGCATCGCCGAAGGGTTCGGCGGGCATACGCAGGTGTTGGCCCTGTTTCACCACAAGGCTGCGCCACGCTCCGGCCTGCATCCAACCGGCGCGGAACGGCCCGCGACGGGGGCAGGGTCATCACTGCACCACATCGCGCTGTCCCTGCCGTTTGCCGAGCAGGAGGCGGTGATGCGCTGGTATGACAAACTTGGCCAGCCCTATCGCATCGAACAATTCGGCTGGATCGGATGGCGCGGTATTTTCACCGAAGATCCCGAGGGCAACACGGTCGAGTTGGTCGCCTATGACCCTTCGATGCTGGATCAGGCCTGATAGGGGCGCAGGAAAACGGGCTTGTCCTTTTCCGATAGGTCCGGGCGATATTCATAGCCACCGGTGTCGAAATCCAGCAACCCGTTGTGATCGGTCAATCGGTGCTGAATGATATAGCGGGCCATGGCACCGCGTGCCTTCTTGGCAAAAAAACTGACGATCTTGGGGGTGCCGCCTTTGTCTTCCATGAAGACCGGGGTGATCACCCGCAGTTTCAGCGCTTTAGGGTCTACTGCGCCGAAATATTCCTGACTGGCACAGTTCACCAGAACACCTGACCCGATCACTTCACCTTGCGCGTTCAGGGTCTTGCTCAGCTGGTCGCGCCAGTATTCATACAGGTTCTTGCCGCGCCGGGTCTTCAGCTTGCTGCCCATCTCAAGCCGATAGGCCTGAATGGCGTCCAGCGGGCGCAACACGCCATAAAGCCCGGACAGAATGCGCAGGTGATCCTGTGCCCATCCCATTTCATCGCTATCCAGCGAAGCGGCCTCTAGCCCCTGATAGGTGTCACCGGCAAAAGCCAGTGCGGCAGGGCGGGTCACATCTGCTGCAGGAGTATCGGAAAAGGCGCGGTACCGGTCCCGATTCAGGCGGGCCAGATCATCGCTGAGATCCATCAGTTTCTTCAGATCACCGAGAGTCAGGTTGCGTGCGGTTTTTGACAGGCGGATCGCATCATTCTGAAAGTCCGGCTGCGTGACCTCGACGTCCCGCTCTGCCCAGTCCAGCCGCTTGGCCGGGGAAATCACTACCAGCATATCCGTCCTCGTTCCTTGCCTGATTGGCCGTATCTAGCCCGCATCCCGCAGCACGTCCAGAAACGCGGCACCAAACCTTTCGTGACGCCGGTCGCCCAGCACCTGTTCTATCCCGCGCGAATCTTCAGGCCGCAATTGCGCGATCCTGGCCAGTTGTGAGGCGGAACAGGTCAGCGGCTTGTCGATGCCATCGGGCCCGCGCGACAGCTGCGTCTGAACCTCGAGCAGGCGGTCATAGATACCGCCCTGATCGCGACCGGCCAGTTTACGGCGGGCAGGGTGCAATTCTTCGACGGCGCCGGTCAGAACCTCAAGGAAAGTCGTGCCATAGCGTTCCAGTTTCTTCGCGCCAACTCCGCCGATCCGGGCCATATCATCCAAGGTGCCGGGGCGGCTTTCCGCCATCTCGATCAGGGTGCGGTCGGGAAAGATGACATAAGCCGGAACACGCGCGGCCTCGGCCAGAGCACGGCGTTTGGCCTTGAGCGCGGACAGCAGGGGCGCGTCCTCTTCCGACACCATCATCTTGACGGCGGGGCGACGAGTGGCCTTGCGGATCGTATCCTTGCGCAGGTCGATCTGTGCCTCACCTTTCAGGATCGGCTTGGCCGCTTCGGTCATGCGCAGGGCACCGTGGCGTTCGGGATCGGGACGGACCAGATCATGGCCCATCATCTGACGAAAAATCGCCTGCCATTGCGGGCGCGACCAGTCTTTGCCGATGCCATAGGTTGACAGGTTGTCGTGGCGACGCGCGCGGATCTTGTCGGTCTCGTTGCCCAAAAGGATGTCGATCAGATGACCCGTGCCGAACCATTCTTCGGTACGCAGGATCGCGGACAGGGCCATGCGAACTGGCGTGGTGCCGTCGAACACCTCGGGTGGTGTATCGCACAGATCGCATTTCCCGCAGGGTTCGATCTGTTCTCCGAAGTAGCCCAACAGAGTCTGGCGGCGGCATACCAACGCCTCGGCCAGACCCAGCAGGGCGTTCAGCCGCGCGTGATCGGCCATGCGTCGTTCGGGCGGAGCGAGCCCTTCGTCGATCTGCGATCGTCGCAGACGGATATCGTCGGGGCCGAAGAGGGTCAGAGTCTCGGCAGGGCCGCCATCGCGGCCAGCGCGACCGATTTCCTGATAATAGGCCTCGATGGATTTGGGCAGGTCCGCATGGGCGACCCAGCGGATATCGGGTTTGTCGATGCCCATGCCGAACGCGACGGTGGCAACCACGATCAGCCCATCCTCACGAGCAAAACGGGTTTCGACGATGCGGCGATCCTCGGCCTCCATCCCGCCATGGTAGTGGCAGGCGGTGTGGCCTTCGGCGCGCAGGGCCTGGGCCAATACCTCGGTCTTGTTGCGGGTGCCGCAATAGACAATGCCGGACTGGCCCTTCCGCGCCTCGGCAAAATCGAGGACTTGTTTGCGCGGACCGTCTTTGGCGGCAAAAGCGAGATGTATGTTGGGACGGTCAAAGCCACGCAGAAATTTGCGCGGTGCGGTGCCGTCGAACAGTTTCTCGACAATCTCGTCCTGCGTTTCCGCGTCCGCCGTGGCGGTGAACGCGGCCAAAGGCACGTCCAACGCGCGCCGCAGCTCTCCGATCCGCAGGTAATCCGGGCGGAAATCGTGACCCCACTGGCTGACGCAATGGGCCTCGTCCACCGCGATCAGGCTGACATTGATCCGCCGCAGCATGCCAAGTGCAGACCCGGCAGCCAGCCGTTCAGGCGCCATATAAAGCAGTTTCAGCCGTCCGGCCTCCAACGCCTCCCACACTGCATCGGTTTCTTCGGGCGTGTTGCCCGAGGTCAGCGCGCCTGCCTCGACGCCTGCCTCTTGTAACCCGCGCACCTGATCCCGCATCAAGGCGATCAGTGGGGAAATCACCACCGTCACACCGTCGCGCAACAGGGCGGGCAGTTGAAAACACAAGGATTTGCCGCCGCCTGTCGGCATGATGGCCAGCACGTTTTCACCCAGCGTGACGGCATCGACGATCTCTTCCTGACCGGGGCGGAAATCGTCGAATCCAAAGACATCTCGCAGCAGCGGTGCGGCGTCGAACATGTGCGGAGTGGCCCTGTTTTAAGGTTTATCTGCTCTTATGACAGGACAATCACATACTAAGAATCGGTGAACAAGAGGTCAGTAGAAATAGACCGCATTGTTGATCAGCACGATCCGCAGCGCATAGACACCGATCAACACCACCAGCGGCGTCAGGTCCAGACCGCCCATTGCGGGCAGGATACGGCGGATGGGGCCATAAAGCGGTTCCAGAATGCGGTTCAGGCCATACCATATCTGTGCCACGAATTGCTGATGCAGGTTCAGTACCTGAAAGCTGATCAGCCAGCTCATGATCACGTGGGCCAGAATGAAGAACCAGACGATATCCAGGATCAGCAGCAGGATTTGGATCAGCGACAGCATGGGAACTCCGTTTTCACATTGGCTGAGACCTAAGCGCCGAAGGGGCAAAGGGCAAGCCCGTGCAGCATCGAAGCCAACAGAATGCTTGCGAAAATGCCCAAAGGTCCGTCTTATGGCACAAAAGAACGCAAGGGGCAGTCATGGCAGAGATTTCCAGGCGCAAGCGCATATGGGGATGGTGGTTTTTCGATTGGGCCAGCCAGCCCTTTCACACCCTTCTGGTGACATTTGTGTTCGGCCCCTATTTCGCGGGGGTTGCGGCCGGGTACTTTACAGAGACCGGCATGGATGCCCAATCCGCCGCTGCGCACGCGCAGAGCGTCTGGGCGCGTTGCCTAACCATAACGGGGCTGATCATCGCGTTCGGCGCGCCGCTACTGGGGGCCATGGCTGACGTAACCGGTCGCCGCATTCCGTGGATATTTGCGTTTTCCGTGATGTACGCGGTGGGGTCTGCGGCCTTGTGGTACACGATGCCGGACGGATCGAACATGTGGCTGATGTTGTCCGCCTTCGGTCTGGGCTTTGTCGGTGCGGAATACGCGTTGATCTTCATCAACTCGCAGCTTCCTGATCTGGGGGATGAGAATGAGGTTGGCGAAATCTCGGGCTCGGGCTTTGCGTTTGGATATTTCGGTGGTCTGTTGTCGCTTGCGATCATGCTTGCGTTGTTTGTCGAGCAGCCGAACGGCAAGACCCTGATCGGGATGGATCCGTTGTTTGGTCTGGATGCCGCTGCGCGTGAAGGCACGCGCTTTGTCGGCCCCTTCACAGCCGGGTGGTTCGTCCTGTTCATGGTGCCCTATTTCCTGTGGGTTCGCGACGACGACGTAACGAACAAAAAGGGCAGTGTGGGTGAGGCGCTGCGGCTTTTGGGCAAATCGGTTTCGGCGTTGCGCCACCGGGGCAGCCTGGCCGCCTATCTGGGTTCGTCCATGTTCTATCGCGATGCGCTGAACGGGCTCTATAGCTTTGGCGGCATCTATGCCCGTCTGGTGCTGGAATGGGATCTCATCAAGATCGGCGTCTTTGGGATCGTCAGCGTGCTGGCCTCGGCCATCTTTGCCTGGATCGGCGGGAAGATGGATAAGAAATATGGCCCTAAACCGGTCATTCTGGTTGCGATCTGGGTGCTTATTCTGGTCTGCACGACGGTGGTTTCGATGGACCGCACACAGATATTCGGCATCGGCCTGCCCGAGGGGTCAAACCTGCCCGATCTGACCTTCTTTGGCTGCGGTGTTCTGATCGGGGGCATGGGTGGCATTCTGCAATCGGCCAGCCGCTCGATGATGGTGCGTCATACCGATCCAAAAACACCTGTCGAAAGCTTTGGCCTTTATGGCCTGTCTGGCCGCGCGACCGCATTCGCAGCACCGCTTTTGATCGACGTTGCAACAGTTGCCACCGGCAGTGCACGTTTGGGGGTGTCTCCGATCGTTCTGTTGTTTATTCTGGGCCTGTTCCTGATGCGCTGGGTCAGACCGGAAGGGGACCAGACCGGATGATTTTATTACGTTTTTTGACTTTCGCCGCCGTTTTGTTTCTGGGGAGTGCGGTAAGCGCCGAGCCCCTTGCGAAACAGTTGTTCGGGGCGCAGAAGGTAAGCTCCCGGCAGAAACCCGCCGCTTTCGGCAGCTATTCCCTTGGGTGTGCTGCTGGGTCTGTGCAGTTGCCTGAAACCGGCCCGACATGGCAGGCCATGCGTCTGTCGCGCAATCGCAACTGGGGGCACCCCCAGGCGATCGACTATATTCAGGACCTGAGCGGCTTTGCCGCAAAACAACCGGGGTGGAGTGGTCTCTATATCGGCGATATCAGCCAGCCACGTGGCGGGCCGATGACTTCAGGGCACCGCAGCCATCAACTGGGTCTGGACATCGATATCTGGATGCTGCCGGCTGACAATTTGCGCCTATCTCGTAAATCGCGCGAGAATATCTCCTCAGTATCTCTGCGCCGCTCCAATGGGGCTTATGTAAACGGCAACTGGTCGTCGCAGCACCACGCCATCCTGCGCGAAGCGGCCAAAGACAAACGGGTCGCGCGTATCTTTGTATTCCCCGGTGCCAAGGTTCAGATGTGCAACGATGAAAAAGGTAACCGGGCTTATCTGCGCAAGATCAGACCGTGGTGGGGCCATCACTATCATTTCCATGTCCGACTGAAGTGCCCCAAAGGGTCGCGCGGCTGCGTCAATCAGGACCCGCCGCCCAAAGGCGATGGCTGTGCCGAGGCGCAGCAATGGGTCCGCAACATTCTGAACCCGCCGCCGCCTGATCCGAACGCACCAGCGCCCAAAAAGCGTCGCGAGTATGTAATGGCAGATTTGCCCAATCAATGCGCTTCAGTGCTGCAATCCAACTGATCCCAGCGCTGTTTCTGGCCGCTGCCGCAAGCGCGGTTGAGGTCAGGACAGCCACGCATCTGAACAGCTTCACGTGGCAACACGACGCCGACTGGTTTGGCGGTTTTTCCGCCCTGACGCTTTCAGATGACGGGCAAAGCATGGTCATTCTGAGCGACCGCGCAAAACTTGCGACGGCGCGAATAATTCGCTCGGGCGGCAATATTCGAGAGGTCAGAATAGATGACGTCTGGCCCGTCCGATCCAGCCGCAACCGTATTCTGCCGGGATGGACCGGGGATTCCGAAGGGCTTGCCGCCGGTGACAACGGCGATTTCTACATCTCGTTCGAAGGCGTACACAGGGTGGCGCACTATGCCCAGCCTGACGCGCGGGCCCGGGTTCTGCCACGTCCCCCGGTGTTCAGGACTTTTGAGGACAACGGATCGTTCGAAGCGCTGGCAATCGACGGGCAGGGCAGGCTGTATACCCTGACCGAAAAAAGCAGAACGGCAGACGGCCACATTCCCGTCTATCGCTGGGACGGTTCGGCATGGTCCATGCCTTTCACTCTCACACAGCGGGGCAGGTTTCGCCCGGTCGCGTCCGATTTCGGCCCGGACGGCCGGCTCTATGTGCTGGAGCGCGCGGTTTCCCTGTTTGGTTTCAGATCGCGATTGCGTAGGTGGCAGGTAGACGAGGATGATGTCTTTGCCGAAGAGATCCTGTTTGAAACCTCGGCCCGCACCCATGACAATCTTGAAGGTCTGTCTGTTTGGCGCGATGGCCAAAACGGGCTGAGGGCGACGATGGTGTCTGATGATAATTTCCTGTTCCTGCAACGAACGGAGCTTGTGGAATACGCTTTACCTGACTGACTTGCCAAATGCGTTTTGACCCGCTAGAAGCGCGGCTTGCCTTGGGCGGTGCCCTTGGCCAAGTCGCCGCTACCTTGTCAAAACGGGCATCAAAACATGCAACGCGCTTACATTCCCGGCATTATTGCCATGGCCGCCATTGTGGTGGCCTCGAACATACTGGTTCAGTTCCTGATCCTTGATGGCCTCCTGACATGGGGCGCCTTTACCTATCCTCTGGCTTTCCTCGTTACGGATATCATGAACCGCGTCTATGGCGTGGGTCCGGCCCGCAAGGTCGTATTTGCCGGTTTCGTGACCGGCATCGTCTGTTCGCTGATCGGCAGCCAGATCATGCTGCAGGGCGACGGTTTCACCTATGCCGCCGTGCCACTGCGGATCGCGGTCGCATCGGGCACCGCTTTCCTGATTGCGCAACTGACGGATGTGACCGTCTTTAATTCACTGCGGGGTGGTCGCTGGTGGCGGGCGCCGCTGGTCTCGACCCTTGTGGGATCGGCTCTGGACACTGCGCTGTTCTTCACCATCGCGTTCTCGGCCTCGGTTACCTTCTTTGGGGCCAACGCGGACGCTGCAATCAACTGGGCGTGGGAGCCCGTGCCCTTCATGCTGACCGGTCCGATGGCGCCGCTCTGGGTCACGCTGGCCTTTGCCGACTGGCTGGTAAAGCTGTCGCTGGCCCTGATCGCGCTTGTCCCGTTCCGGGTCATCGTGTCTTGGCTGGATCCAAGAACAAGCACTGCCTGAATACATGGGGCCACCTGCAGAGGTGGCCCTTTTTGTTTGGCCCGACCGCCTGTAAGGTCGCGCCATGTTGCGCGTGAGCGAAGATATCATTCTGCAAGACTGGGAAATGACCGAAAGCTTTGTGCGCGCGTCTGGTCCCGGCGGGCAGAACGTGAACAAGGTTTCGACCGCGGTCGAATTGCGGTTTGAGGCCGCACGCTCTCCGTCCCTTCCCGATCCGGTCAAGGCGCGCTTAAAACGCTTGGCAGGCCGCCGCTGGACCAAAGACGGCGCGATCGTCATTCAGTGTGACGAAACCCGATCGCAATCCCGCAACCGCGATATTGCGCGTACCCGACTGGCCGAACTGGTTGCCCGCGCCCTGAGCAAACCCAAGCGTCGCATTGCAACTAAACCCACCTACGGCTCGGTCAAGCGCCGCCTCGCCACCAAAAAGGCCCGCTCGGATGTAAAGGCGCTGCGCGGCAAGGTGTCCGAAGAATAATCTGGTATCTTTTCGACACGTTGCTACTCTGCCTGCCGAAGTGTCAGGAGAGGGCAACATCATGAGGCTGGAGGGAAAAACCGCGATTGTGACCGGCGGTGCGTCCGGGTTTGGCGCGGGGATCGTTGCAAAGTTCATTGCTGAAGGCGCGCGGGTTATGATCGCCGATATCAACGGCGAAGCGGCCGAGGTAATGGCAAGCCAGCAGGGTCCGAACGCCTTGGCCTATCGCGTGGACATTGCCGATGGCGCGTCTGTCGGGACGATGGCGAACGCCGCCCTGACGACCTTTGGGCAGGTCGACATTCTGGTTAACAATGCGGGTGTGACCCATTTGCCGACACCGCTGGAAAATGTGAGCGAAGACGAATTCGACCGGGTCTTCAACGTGAACATGAAATCCGTCTATCTGACAGCGCGCGCGCTTGTACCACATATGAAAGAACAGGGCAGTGGCGCCATTCTTAACGTCGCCTCGACCGCCGGATTGTCCCCGCGCCCCAACCTCAACTGGTACAATGCTTCAAAGGGCTGGATGATCACCGCAACCAAGACGATGGCGGTGGAGCTGGCCCCTTCCGGCATTCGGGCCAATGCGATTTGTCCGGTGGCAGGGGAAACCCCACTGCTCAAGTCATTTCTGGGCGAAGACACGCCGGAGATGCGCGCCAAATTTCTGTCCACGATTCCCATTGGCCGATTTTCGACACCACAGGACATGGGCAACGCCGCCTGCTTTCTGTGCTCGGACGAGGCCAGCATGATCACAGGTGTCGCGATGGAGGTTGACGGGGGGCGCTGCATCTGACCCGCCTGAAACACCTGCGCCAGAGACCGCGTTCCCCGGCCTAAAAATGAGGTCAGAATGAATCCAGGACCCAGAAACCTGATTACCGATATCCCCGGCCTCAGGGTCGGAAATGCGCAGGATGACAGGCTGAAATCCGGTGCGACGGTTCTGACTGCGGACGATCCGTTCACCGCATCGGTTCATGTCATGGGGGGCGCACCAGGAACCCGTGAAACGGATCTGCTGGCGCCGGACAAATCCGTGGCAAAAATCGACGCGCTGGTCTTGTCGGGCGGATCTGCCTATGGGCTTGATGCCTGCTCAGGCGTATCGGATGCCTTGCGCGCGCAGGGCCGAGGGTACCGCGTGGCGGATGCAGTCATTCCGATTGTACCCGGAGCGATCATTTTCGATCTGCTGAATGGCGGCGAAAAGGACTGGCAGGAAAACCCCTATCGCTCACTGGGCCGGAAGGCGTTCGAGGCCGCTGCGTCTGATTTCGATCTTGGAACCACAGGTGCCGGAACCGGGGCGCTGACCGCCATGCTGAAGGGCGGATTGGGATCGGCGTCCATTGTGCTGGATTCGGGCATCACGGTCGGCGCACTGGTTGCCGCAAATCCCATGGGAACGGTCACGACACCGGGTGATCGTCATTTCTGGGCTGCCAGTTTCGAGATTGGTGATGAGTTCGGCGGTCTGGGCCCGGACCCTTCTTCAGGGCTTGGGCGTGGGTTTGACAGCCGCAAAATGCTGACCATGAAGGCACAAGCGCAGGAGCGCGCGAACACCACAATAGCCGTCGTTGCCACAGATGCGGCTCTGACAAAGGCGGAATGCCAGCGCATGGCCATTGCTGCCCATGATGGCGTTGCGCGGGCCATCGTTCCCGCGCATTCTCCGGGCGACGGGGATCTTGTCTTCAGCGTCAGCACCGGCGCCCACCCCCTGCAGGAGGCAGAGCAAGGTCTGACTGCGATTGGTCACGCCGCCGCCTTATGCCTTAGCCGGGCGATTGCGCGGGCGGTTTATCTGGCGACCCCGCATGACAATGACCTTTTGCCCTGCTGGTCCGAGTTTCTAGAACACGATTAGTCACATCTGGTGGAATTCAGTGCGTCACGTTGCCCTCGCGTGGCAATCTGCGCGTTGACACTTCGGGTATGGAGGGCACCATTCAGGACAGCCAAATCTTATCGGAGCATGAGCTATGAAATGGATTACCGCTACTGCGCTTGTCGGCCTTATGGCCGTTCCCGCCTTTGCTGAAGGTGATGCCGAGAAGGGAAAAAAGACCTTCAACAAATGCAAATCGTGCCACATGATCGAGGCCCCGGACGGCGAGGCCATTGTCAAAGGTGGCAAGACCGGGCCGAACCTTTACGGTATCGCAGGGCGCACAGCAGGCACGCTTGAAGGTTTCAAATATGGCGAAAGCATCGTCGAAGCCGGGGAAAACGGGCTGGTCTGGGACGAGGCGAGCTTTGTCGAATATTCTCAGGACCCAAAGGCATTCCTGAAATCCTATCTGGACAGCACGTCCGCCAAATCCAAGATGACCTTCAAACTCAAAAGCGGTGGCGAAGACGTTTATGCTTATATCCTGAGCGTTTCCGCTGAATAAGCCCTGACAAACCAGAGTTGAGAATGTGCAAAAGGCCGCAGCCCCTGCGGCCTTTCGTGCGCTTGATCAGCAGGCGGTTCGACGTCACCTTGGTGGCGATAGTGGCCCGTGCGGCCACCCCAAAGCCCGTGTAGCATGCCGGACCGGCGCAGCGGCAGCAGGAGACGTCAAATGGGAATACTGATCCCGGCCTGGGTCGATGGCGAACTGGCCCCGGTGGACAAGCTGGAGGCGCACGAACAGGGCCTCAAGCACAAGGCGGTGTCGGTCTTTGTCGTCCGCGGAACCGAAATCCTGATGCAGCGCCGCGCCCTTGGAAAATACCACACGCCGGGTTTGTGGGCGAACACATGCTGTACCCATCCGGATTGGGATGAAAACTCTTCGGTCTGTGCCGTGCGCCGACTGCGCGAGGAACTCGGGATTACCGGGCTTTACCCCGAATACCGCCATCGGCTGGAATATCATGCAGATGTCGGTAACGGCATGGTCGAAAACGAAGTAGTCGATGTATTTCTTGCCCACGTGCGTGGTCCGCTGAAAATCGAGCCTAATCCGGACGAAGTGATGGAAATCCGGTGGGTCGATTACCACGACCTGCTAGCCGAGGTTCGTCGCCACCCCGAACGCTTTACGCCCTGGTTGAAGATTTATCTGCACAACCATGCGGACACGATTTTTGGCCCGGATCTGATCATCTCGGCCAAAAGCTGAACCTTGCAGTTAAGCGTTTTGCCTGCTTCTGTGTCCGCAACGGGAGGGGCTGCGGATGACAGTATTGATTGCAGGCGGTGGTATCGCGGGGCTGAGCCTTGGTCTGACATTGCATCAGATCGGTGTTCCGTTCCGAATATTTGAGGCAGCCCGGGAAATCCGCCCCATGGGTGTCGGTATCAACCTGCAACCCAACTCGGTTCGAGAGCTTTTTGATCTGGGCCTTGGCGACGCGCTTGAGGATATTGCAGTTCGTACCCGCCAATACGGCTTTTATTCCAAACTGGGAAAAACCATCTGGGAAGAACCGCGCGGTCTGTGGGCGGGCTACGCCTGGCCGCAATATTCAGTGCATCGCGGCGCATTGCAGATGATGCTCTACCACACATTGCTCGAGCGGGCCGGACAGGACTGCGTTCTGCCCGGCAAACGCGCGGTGGGCTATGAGACCGGCGATAGTGCGACGCTGTTGCTGGAGGATGGGACGCGTGCTGAAGGGGCGATTCTGATTGGTGCAGATGGCATCCATTCGGCGTTACGGGCACAGATGTATCCCGACGAAGGAGAGCCGATCTGGAATGGCAGGGTGCTGTGGCGTGCAACCACGCGCGCGCCTGAGTATTTCGGCGGGGCCGCCATGGTGATGGTTGGGCATGACACGCTGCGGCTGGTGGCATATCCGATCTCGCAATCGGACAGTGACGGGCAGGCGACAATTAACTGGATTGCCGAAAAGCGGTTTCCGCTGGATGCCACATGGAAGAAAGAAGACTGGAACCGTGCTGCCAATATCGACGACTTTCTATCGGATTTTCAGGATTGGCGCATTGACTGGATCGACATTCCTGCTCTGATCCGCGGCGCTGAGGTGGTGTACGAATACCCTATGGTGGATCGCGATCCGTTGCCGCGCTGGACAGATGGCCGGGTGACGCTGATGGGTGATGCGGCACACCCGACCTATCCCGTCGGGTCCAACGGCGCCAGTCAGGCGATTGTCGATGCACGCCTGCTTGGTGCCAGAATGTTGGAACATGGCGTATCCCCAGAGGCGTTGTGCGCCTATGAGGTCGAGGTCAGGCCACTTACAACCGCCGTTGGAAATGCCAACAGGGCGGGCGGTGGGCCGGATGGCGTCTTGCAAAGGGTCGAAGACCTTTGTGGTGGCGATTTTGAGGATATCGATCAGGTGATTCCGCGTGCCGAACTGGCGGCGCATGCCGAGAAATACAAGACGATCGCCGGTTTCTCGATTGCCGAACTGAATTCTAGACCCGGCACAATTCCGGCGGGTGCACGTATTTGATCGGGCGCCATTTCCAAACCCGACTTGCAAGGGGCGCATAAGCCGCATAAATCAACGCGTCATGGCCAAGCAGAAGACAGATCCGAACTACAAGGTGATTGCCGACAACCGGCGCGCCCGCTTCGATTACGCGATCGAGGACGATATCGAGTGCGGCGTCGTGCTGGTCGGGTCCGAGGTCAAGGCCCTGCGCGCGGGCGGCTCGAACATTGCTGACAGCTATGCAGCCGTCGAGGACGGAGAGTTGTGGTTGGTCAACAGCTATATCCCACCCTACGAACAGGCCAAGGTATTCAAACACGAAGAACGCCGCCGCCGAAAACTGTTGGTGTCGCGCAAACAGATGTCGGACCTGTGGAACGCAACACAGCGCAAGGGCATGACGCTTGTACCATTGGTGCTGTATTTCAACCACAAGGGTCTGGCAAAGGTAAAGATCGGCATCGCCAAGGGTAAGAAAACCCATGACAAGCGCGAAACTCAGGCCAAACGTGACTGGTCACGGCAAAAGCAGAGGCTTTTGAAAGATCACAGCTGACGTCGTGTCAGACCCTATTTCTGAACGGATGCGCGCTTGATCTGAAACGCCTCAACCGCTTTGGCAGTCTCGGGCCGTATATTTTCCACACCTTCATATGGCATACCAAAGGCGGGTGGTTGGTCCGGGTATTTTTCCTTGCGGGCCAGATGGCGGCCAAGGATGCGGACAAACTCCTGTCCGCCCCAGGCGCCTACTTCGGTTGAAACCGGATACTTCTCGTGCGTGTCGCGGTAGATATCGAAAAACTCGGCCAGAATGGGGCTTTCACCGGGCGCGGGCAAGTTCAGGCGCAGCTTGTCCTTTACGATCGCCTTGGGCTTGTCCACCGAATAGATGATCACACTGTCACGGCGGCCTTTGGTTTCATCCTCGAACAGGATCGAGGCCGACTGATCAACACCATCCACCAGACGATCTGTCGGGATATGGCTTTCGGCCCCGGCAAAACGCGACAGCGTTGTATAGAGGTCAGAGACATGAATGATGTTGTTGATCATCGAATCCGCTTCGATCATGCCGGGCCAGCGAATAAAGGCATCGACGCGGACGCCGCCTTCGGTCGTATCTCCCTTGCCTCCCTTGTAGATCATCGGTGAAAAACCGGATTGCGGGGCATATTTGGTGAAATGACCGTTGTCGCCCATCACGATGACAACAGTGTTTTCAGTCAATCCCAGTGCATCAATTTCTGCAAACAGATCGCCCAGCCACCCATCCAACTGTTGCATCTTGTCGACATAAAGACCCCCGTTGGGGCTTTGCGGTCCATCGCGTCCGGTTCGGGTATTATCCAGCGGAATCATGGGCCAATATTGCAGGAAAAATGGCTCTGACCCGTCCGCCATCCGCCTCAGTTCGTCCAGCGTCTTGTCCTGAAACGCCTGATTCATCTCGTCATATTTTGCCGAATTCCAGCGCTCACCGGCCTCCATCCGAACTTCGCGGACAGGCCCGCCTGCCTCGCCTTCGATGACGGTCATCATCGCCGAAGCGTCTGGCCTGAACAGATCGTCCAGAGTGTAAACTGGGTCGAAATCCGCGATTCCGACCGAGACCTGCTCGCGGATTGCGTCGTCATGAAAGATCGTCAGCTGACCTTGCTGGTGAATCGCGTGCTGGGCATAGTCGAATCCCTGATTCATCGCCCAGCTTTCGGCGATGTCGCCCATGTGCCATTTCCCTACATGGCTGGTTGCATAGCCTGCCTGTTTCAGCACCTCGGCCAGCGTGACCTCATTTTCAGGCAGGCCGAACCCGGCGATGTCGACCGTGGTGTCGCCCATGCCCATGCGAACAGGCAACCGGCCGGTCATTTGCGCAACCCGTGTCGGTGTGCATGAGGGTTCGGTATACATGCGCACCATACGCATTGCCTGATCGGAAAACGCGTTGATATTCGGCGTCTCATATCCGCGAACGGCGTTCAGCTCGGGGATTCCCATATCGCCGAATCCCATATCGTCAATCAGAACGCTGACGATATTTGGGGGTTTGCCCTCGTTTGCTGCGCGAAATTCCTCGAGCACTGCGTTCACCGCCGCATCATCCTGCGCCCACTGGTCCGCGTGCTGTGCCTCAAGGATGTAGTATTCGGAATCGTGCACGACGTCCGTGCCCTGCGCCGCAGCCGTGGTTGCCGCGGTTCCCAATGCAAAAACCAAACATAGACTCTTCACAATATTCCCCCTTGCTTGTCAGGCGGCTTTGACCTGATCGGAAACACGATTGATGTCGGTGTGCGGAAAAAACTCGACCCAGACATGCCAGAACATGCCCGGCTTTAGCACCTCGACACGCTCCAGCTTGCCAGCCGGGGTATTGCCGAAGAAATCAATCTCGGTGATCGGAGCGCCGGTGGTGTTATACCAGACCCCCAGACTTTCGTAGCGGGGATGCCAGGCCACCACGACCGGCTGACCGCCGACCTGAGCGTTGATGATGTTGCCGTGTTCGACAACAAAGTCGTCGGTCCAGCACACGGCATCGCCACCGATATTCACGCCCCAGACATAGGTCTTGTTATCCAGCCGCTCATCGGAATGGCTCATGTTGTCCATGACTGGCGCCGCTTCGCGATGCTGTTTGCCGATCGACGCCGAGAACAGCATTTCAAGCGCACTGTCGAATAGGAACAGGACCGGGTTGCCGGGCGGCTTGTTAAGAAAGACCTTTCCATCGGGATAGGCCTTTTGAAAGCCCCGGAATGTCATCCGGAAGGTGGGCCATGGCTTCATCGCCTGCGACGGCTTTAACGGGCAGACCGCGCCGGATTCCGTTTGCGAACTGTCAGCTTCACGAAACCCATAAATCTGCTGGATCGGCTCGCCGGTCTTGTTGTCACGCAGGATCAGGTTGTTGCCGTGCTGGGCCAGTACCTCCAGGTCCAGCGGCTGGCCTTCGATTTCGGGTGAGTAGCCGATGCCCAGATTGGCCATCGCGCAATAGGTCATTATCACATTCCGGCCACCCAGACCTTCGTCATTCCCGGCTAGATGCGGCCGCATGATCTGCGCATCCGGATGCGCGCGCGCGACACCATCGTTTTCGATGACCAGAACGGGACTGGAGGGGCTGACGAATTCGCGGGCTTCGTCAATGCTGTAATAGCTGGCGGTGGATTTCTGATTGCGCAGACCGATATGCACCCAGACATACGGGAAACCGATCAGAACCAGACTCAAAAGCAGGGCAATCCAGTAAATCCATCCGGGACCTGCCCCAAATGCAAAATGCATCAGGGTCATCAGGATCAGCCCGCCGATGGCCGCTGCCAGCAGCTGATACTCATTCCGGATAAAGCGCACCATATTCTCGCGCCTGACCTTGAGGACCATTTGGCTGACGTCGCCAAGGTCCCGGAAATAGATGAATCCAATCCCCAGCGAAACAACTAGGCTGAGGTAAAAGATTATGTTTGCAAACATAAAACCCCTCCACGATTCCCGACCATGTTATTCCGGCCGGGGCGTTACGCAAAGCCTGCACGCATTCAGATGAGTTATTTTAATGTTGGCACCAAGACTCCGAGGGCTGGCCCCTTTCGGAGCCAACCCACAAAGGCGGGGTGTCTCAGAGATCTTGCGACGCCGTCGCCGGATCAGGCTTTGGCAACTTCAAAATTGTCGATCAGCCGCACGCCGTCCGCCCACGCGGCAACGAACAGGCGGGCCGGGCGGGATGCGTGCGTCAGCGGTTCAAGCGATTCGGCGCAGCGCAACTCGACATATTCGACCTGTGAAAACCCGGCCGACAGCAAATCCACCTTTGCCTGATTTTCCAGCGCGTCAAAGGGGTGCCCCTGAGACAAAGCTTCGCTCAGCCGTCGCATGATGGTGCTTTTTTGCGCAGCGATGTCCAGACCTTCGGGTGACAGGCGCAGATTGCGCGATGACATGGCAAGACCCGAAGCTTCGCGCACGGTGGGGCAGCCTATGACCTCAATAGGAATATCCAGATCGCGGGCCATGCGGCGAACGACCATCAGCTGCTGAAAGTCTTTTTCACCAAAATAGGCTCTGTCTGCCTGCGTCTGCAGGAACAGTTTGGCAACCACAGTGGCCACTCCGTCAAAGTGGCCGGGGCGGAACTCGCCCTCCATCACATCTGTCAGACCGGCAACCGCCACCGTTGTGGCAAAGCCGGTGGGATAAATCTGATCTGGGTCCGGAACATAGATTGCGTCAACACCATAGGGGGCCAGTTTGGCGGCATCTTCATTCTCGGTGCGCGGGTACTTGGCCAGATCTTCAGGGTTGTTGAACTGCTTGGGGTTCACGAAAATGGTTACGATGACCCTGTCGCATCCGGCTTTGGCGGCCTCGACCAGTGACAAATGACCCTGATGCAGCGCGCCCATAGTCGGCACAATGCCTATTTCCTCGCCGTTGCGTTTCCACTCACTTACCTGCGCACGCAGGTCGGTGAGGCGGCGCAGGATCATGGCGGTCATGACTTTGATCCCTTATGCGGCACCTGATCCGCAAAGACATGCTCGTCGGCAGGAAACGAGCGCGCGCGAACCTCGGCGGCGTATTCGGCGATGGCTGCCTCGGCCTGCGGACCGAGATCTGCATAACGTTTGACGAACTTCGGTTTGAAGGCGGTGAAAAAACCCAACATGTCATCGACCACCAGTATCTGCCCGTCGCAGCCCGCAGATGCGCCGATGCCAATGGTCGGAACAGGTATTTCGGCTGTAATTCTGTCGGCCAGACCCTGTGGAATCTTCTCTAACACGACGGAAAACGCGCCTGCATCAGCGACGGCGTGGGCATCTGCCAGCACCGCCTCGGCCTGCTCATCACGGCCCTGAACCTTGTAGCCACCCAGCGTATTGATCGATTGCGGCGTCAGCCCGATGTGGGCCATCACCGGGATGCCGCGTTTCACGAGAAACCGGATCGTCTCGGCCATCTCGACCCCGCCTTCCAGCTTGACGGCGCCCGCGCCGGTTTCGGCCATCAGCCTAGCGGCGTTTCTGAACGCCTGCGCCGCGTCGTGTTCATAGCTGGCAAAGGGCATGTCGATGACCATCATTGCCTGGTCCAGACCCCGCGCCACGGCCTGCCCGTGCAGGATCATCATTTCCATCGTCACGCCAAGGGTCGAGGTCAGCCCGTGCAGCACCATACCGACGCTGTCCCCCACCAAGACGAAATCACAATGGGTATCCATCAGCCTTGCCATTGGTGTTGTGTAGGCGGTCAAGCTGACCAGAGGATCGGTCCCTTTCCGGGCGCGAATATCCTCGGCGTTCGGGGCTTTCTTGCGGGCGGTGGCGCTCATGCTCACTCCTGCGGCGTTCATATTGCAGTGCGGCATAGCAGAGAGTGCGCCTGCAGAGAAACCCCGGTTGCGCGAACATTCCCTTGATTGACCCAAAGTTTGCAGGAACACTGTGGTGGTATTGGTCGCCCTACGAAAAGGGCCAACCGGTTATTCAGGGGAGAAAAATTTATGGGACAGCCGCTCTTTCGCACGTTCGCTTCGGCCTTGGCGGTCGGTGCAAGCCTGTTGGCTACACAGGCGCTGGCAAAGTCGGACATCACGATCGCCATGCAGCTCGAGCCGCCGCATCTGGACCCGACCAGCGCCGCCGCGCAGGCGATTGATTCGGTCGTTTACACCAACGTCTTCGAAGGACTGACCCGTTTCATGGGCGATGGATCGATCGTACCGGGGCTGGCGGAAAGCTGGGAAATTTCGGACGATGGCAAGGTCTATACCTTCAAATTGCATGATGGGGTGACCTTTCATGATGGTTCGGCCATGGATGCTGAGGATGTCAAATTCAGTCTGGACCGTGCCCGCGCCGAAGACAGCGCCAACGCGCAAAAAGCGCTGTTTGACGGAATCGAAAGTGTCGAGGTCGTGGACCCGCTGACGGTCAAGGTGACGTTGAGCGAGCCGAACGGGAATTTCCTGTTCAACATGGCATGGGGTGACGCTGTGATCGTTGCGTCGGAAAGTATCGAAGACATCAAAACCAACCCGGTCGGAACCGGCGCCTACAAGTTCGGCGAATGGGTTCAGGGCGACAAGATCGTGCTGGAGCGTAATCCGGATTATTGGGGGGAACAGCCTGCGCTGGAGCAGGCAACGTTCAAGTTCATCTCGGACCCGACCGCAGCCTTTGCCGCAGTCATGGCCGAAGATGTTGACGTGTTCTCAGGCTTCCCGGCACCCGAGAACCTGCCGCAATTCGAGGCCGATCCAAGGTTTCAGGTTCTGGTCGGATCGACCGAGGGTGAAACGATCCTGTCCACCAACAACAAGCAGCCGCCGTTTGATGACGTCCGCGTGCGGCAGGCGATTGCCCATGCCATCGACCGTCAGGCAATCATCGATGGGGCTATGTTTGGGTATGGTACGCCCATCGGCACTCATTTTGCGCCCCATCATCCGGCCTATGTCGATTTGACCGGAAATTCGTCCCATGACCCGGAAAAGGCTAAGGCGCTGCTGGCAGAAGCCGGATTTTCGGATGGGTTTGAAACCACCCTGCACCTGCCGCCGCCATCCTACGCGCGCCGCGGGGGCGAGATCATTGCCGCACAACTGGCCGAGGTCGGCATCAAGGCTGAAATCATCAATGTCGAATGGGCGCAATGGCTTGAAAGTGTATTCAAGGGCAAGGATTTTGGCCTGACTATTGTCAGCCATACCGAACCGATGGATATCGGCATTTACGCGCGGCCGGACTACTATTTTCAGTACGATAATCCCGACTTCCAGCAACTGATGGAGACGCTGAACTCCACGACCGACCCTGCCGAACGGGACAAACTGCTGGGGGACGCGCAGCGGATCATCGCCGAGGATTTCGTCAATGGTTACCTGTTCCAGTTGGCCGCGCTGAGCGTTGCCAAAGCAGGCGTTCAGGGGTTGTGGGTAAACGCCCCGACCGCAGCCAACGACCTTACGGCTATCACTTGGTCTGAATAATGACCCTTGCCGGGGCCTCATACTGAGGCCCCTTTTTGTTTATTAACTATGTGGATTTTTCGTTTCATAAATTCGGCGGTTTTGCGTCTGACGGCGTTGGTAACTGCGCTGGTGCTTTTCGGGGCATCCCTTGGTGCGCAGGAACTGTTCAGCGGACAGTTGGGCGAGCTGGTGGGAACGCCCGAAAACCCTCTGGAAGTTGGTGTTGGAATCAAGATTGACCAGATCACCAGCGTTGATCAGAAGGCTGAAAACTATGGCGCAGTCGTTGTCTTGCGGTTCGAATGGATCGACCCGGCGCTGGCCTTTGATCCCGAGGTGTTGGGGCGCGATATCCGGGTTTTTGATCCGGCGACGTTGCTCAAGCATGCTGGTGAAATAGGCACTGTTGTTCCGGCTTTTGTCATTCATAACCAGCAATCCAACCGCTGGATTCACGAATCCGCCGCCGCACTGCGCCATGATGGGCGGGTTTTGTACGTGGAAAAATCGTCACTGACACTTCAGGCGCCCCACTTCAATTTCCTGAAATACCCGTTCGATACGCAGGAATTCCACTTTGAGGTGGTGTCGGTGTTTCCGTCGGACTTTGTGACTTATGTCCCCATGGAGGAATATTCCGGCCTCGGCGACCTGTTGGGTGAAGAGGAATGGATACTCGACAATGCCCGGCTTCTTCAATCCACGGTCACGGGCTTCTCAGGCCGCGATAGTGATCAGGTTGAACTGGTTTTCGAAGGCAAACGGCATCTGACCTATTACGTGATCCGGGTATTCCTGCCGATGCTCGTCCTGATCACGGTTGGCTGGGCACTGTTCTTTCTGGATGAATATCGCAGGCGGATCGAGATTGCAGGCGGCAACCTGCTGGTATTTGTCGCGTTCAACTGGGCGATTTCAGCCGATCTGCCAAAGCTGGGGTACCTGACGTTTCTCGACTTCATCCTGCAATGCATGTTCGTGATGACCGGGGCGATCATTGTTTTCAATGTTGCCCTGCGGAAAATCAAAACAACCGGTCGCGAGGCATTGGCCAGAAAACTCGACAATTACGCGATCAAGTGGATCTACCCTTTGGGATATGCAGCAATCGTCGGTTACGCGGTTTTTGCCTATTTGCTGGTGCCTTAGGTGCTGGACCCGAACCCGAACCACCCCTAACGTGGCGCTGATGCTTCGTTATGCGCTCAAACGGCTGTTTTCGCTGGCCCTTAGTCTGGCTGTGGCTTCGATCGTCATCTTTGCGGTGATCGAGGTGGCACCGGGTGATCCGGCGTCGTTCATGCTGGGCGTCAATGCGCAGCCCGACACGCTGGCCGCACTCAGGGCCGAGCTTGGACTGGATGTTCCCAAAACCCAGCGGTACTTCGATTGGATCGGCGGTATGCTGAGCGGGGATTTCGGTACCTCCTACACCTATCGTACACCGGTTTCAGGCATGATTGCGGACAGGTTGTGGGTCTCATTACCTTTGGCGCTTTATGCACTGGCCCTGTCCACGCTGATCGCCTTTCCGGCAGGAATTTATGCTGCCGCGCGTCGGGGCAAACCCGGCGATTTGGCTGTCATGGGGACCACGCAGTTGGGGATTGCGGTGCCGAATTTCTGGTTCGCCATGATGCTGGTGCTGATTTTCGCCATTAATCTGCGTTGGTTCAATGCCGGTGGCTTTGCTGGCTGGGACAAAGGGCTGTGGGCTGGGCTGCATTCCCTGACACTGCCCGCAATCGCCCTTGCACTGCCGCAGGCAGCCATTCTGGCGCGCGTCATGCGCTCGGCCCTGCTGGATATTCTGGGCGAGGATTTCATGCGCACTGCACGCGCCAAAGGCCTCAGCCGTCGTCAGGCGCTGTGGCGGCACGGGGTGCGCAACGCGCTGATCCCGGTGCTGACGATTATCGGGCTGCAGTTTTCCTTTCTGCTCGCCGGGTCGATCATCATCGAACAGGTCTTCTATCTTCCGGGTCTGGGAAGGCTGGTCTTTCAATCCATTTCCTCCCGCGACCTCATCGTGGTGGAATCCGTTGTCATGCTGCTGGTCTTTGCGGTCATTACCGTGAACTTCGTGGTGGATCTGGCCTATGCCGCCGTTGACCCCAGACTAAGGAGCAGGACATGAGCCGAAACCTGATCCTTGGCGCTATATTGTCTTCGCTGGTGCTGCTGGCCGCGCTGATCTCGTTTGTTTGGACGCCGTACGACTACGCGGCGCTGGATATCCCGGCCAAGCTGCAACCCCCCAACGCGCAGCACTGGTTTGGTACGGATCATTTCGGGCGCGACATTTTCTCGATGATCATGGTCGGCGCGCGCACCTCGATCGCTGTGGCGCTGGTGGCGGTGGGCATCGGCATGGCGCTGGGCGTACCCCTTGGTCTTACGGCAGCAGCGCGCAAAGGGTCGTGGCTGGATGAGCTGATCATGCGCGGCAATGATCTGGTCTTTGCGTTCCCGTCGCTCGTCATCGCCATCCTGATCACAGCCGTCTTCGGGGCAGGGGCAATCAACGCCATTATCGCCATCGGTATCTTCAACATCCCCGTCTTCGCGCGCATCACGCGCGGTGCAGCCCTGTCGCTGTGGGAGCGGGAGTTCATCCTTGCCGCCCGCGTTGCTGGCAAGGGCGCGGCGCGCATTTCTGCCGAGCACATTCTGCCCAACGTGGCCAACCTGCTGATCGTGCAAGGCACCATTCAGTTTTCGCTGGGTATCCTTGCCGAGGCGGGCCTGTCCTATGTCGGTCTGGGCGCACAGCCGCCCACGCCCAGCTGGGGCCGGATGCTGGCCGATGCGCAGACAATGGTCAGTATTGCCCCGCATTTGGCTCTGATTCCGGGACTGGCCATAATACTAACGGTGCTGGGACTGAACCTGATGGGCGACGGCCTGCGCGATTGGCTGGATCCACGGATCAGGGTGGCGCGCGCATGACCCTGTTGCAGATAGAAAACCTGTCGCTGTCGATCAACACGACCGATATCCTGCGGGACGTCAGCCTGTCCATTGCGCCGGGCGAGATTGTTGCGGTCACCGGCGAAAGCGGCTCGGGCAAGTCGATGACGGCGCTGGCAATCATGCAATTGTTGCCCGGCGGGGCACAGAGCAGCGGGTCGGTTCTGCTTGAGGGGCAGGAGCTGCTGAATGGTTCCGAAGATGACATGTGCCGCCTGCGCGGTGCCTCAATCGGAATGGTGTTTCAGGAGCCGATGACCGCGCTCAACCCGGTCAAGACGATTGGCGATCAGGTGATGGAGACCATCCTGATCCACAAGGCGATGCCACCGGACAAGGCGCGGGATCGTGCGCAAGAGGTGCTGATCCGGGTAGGCCTGCCCCCTGACAGGTTCCCCCTGTCCCGCTATCCGCATGAACTGTCCGGGGGTCAAAGACAGCGGGTGGTGATCGCGATGGCCATCGCTCTTCGCCCGAAACTGCTGATCGCGGATGAACCAACAACAGCGTTGGACGTGACGACTCAGGCGCAGATACTGGACCTGCTCAAGGGGCTGGTCAGTGAATATGGTATGGGCCTGCTGATGATCACGCATGATCTGGCAGTGGTTGCCGACATGGCCGACCGAATTGTCGTGATGCGTCACGGTAAGGTGGTCGAGGCCGGGGAAACCGGCCATCTGTTGCGCAACATGCAGCATCCCTACACCCGCATGTTGTTCGAGGCTTCGGATCATCAGGTCGCCTTGCCTGATCCGCCCGAACCCGACCCGCTGCTGGTGGTGGCGGATGTTGTGCGCGACTATCGCCTGCCACGCAAACGTCTATTTGAATCCCCGCGGCATCATCGTGCTGTCGATCACGTCAGTTTTGCGCTCAACAAGGGTGAGCGGTTGGGGCTGGTGGGTGAGTCCGGGTGCGGGAAATCGACTCTGACACGGGCCATTTTGGGGCTGGAGGAGGTTCAGTCCGGCGAAATCCTGCTGGATGGCCAGCCGGTATTCACCGGCCACAAACCCAATCTGGCGGTGCGCCGCAAAATGCAGGTGGTGTTTCAGGACCCGTTCGGCAGTTTCAACCCCCGTCATCGCGTTGCGCGGCTGATTACCGAACCGTTCCACCTGTTGGAAACGCCCCCGACCGGATCAGAGAGGCAGGATCGTATTGCCGAGATGCTGACCGCAGTCGGACTTGGTCCTGACGACGCGGGCAAGTACATCCACGAATTCTCGGGTGGGCAACGCCAGCGGATTGCCATTGCCCGCGCCCTGATCATCCGGCCGGAACTGATCCTATTTGATGAGGCTGTATCAGCCCTCGACGTTTCGGTCAGGGCGCAGGTTCTCGATCTGCTGGCCGAACTGTGCGCAACCTATGATCTGACCTATCTGTTCATCAGCCACGACCTGAGCGTCGTGCGCACAATCACTGACCGGGTGATGGTGATGCAGGCGGGCCAGATTGTCGAGCAGGGGGAAACCGAGCAGGTGTTTGCCGATCCCCAGCACGGCTACACCCAAAAACTTATCGCAGCGGCGCCGACCTTGCCGAACTTTGCAAGGGGTGCGGCGTGAAACATAAATTTCCCCTATTTAGGGCCTGATTTTGTCAAGGAGGCACCAATGAGCAACCCAATATGGTTCGATCCCGGCCATTGTCTGATTGGTGGCCAGTGGAAACCTGCCACATCAGGTGAAACCCTTGTCCTGACAAACCCCTCCGATGGATCTGAAATCTGCCGCATCGCGCGCGGCGGGCCTACCGAGATAGATCGGGCCGTTCAGGCAGCGCGCCTTGCGATGGAGGGGAAATGGGGCCGTTCAACAGCATTGGAACGGGGTCGCATCCTAGTCCGGTTGGGGCAGCTGGTGCTGGACCGGGTCGATGAGCTTGCCGCGCTCGAAGCGATGGATGTGGGCAAACCCCTGACACAGGCACGCGCGGATGCCGTGGCTCTGGCGCGATATTGCGAGTTCTACGGGGGGGCGGCGGACAAGGTGATGGGCGAAACCATCCCCTATCTGGATGGCTATACCGTTTATACGCTGCGCGAACCGCATGGGGTCACGGGGCATATCGTGCCGTGGAACTATCCGATGCAGATTATCGGGCGCTCTGTCGGGGCCGCCTTGGCGATGGGTAACGCCTGTGTACTGAAACCGGCAGAGGAGGCTTGCCTGACTGCGCTCGCCTTCGCCCATCTGGCGGTTGAGGCGGGGCTGCCAACCGGGGCCTTGAACGTCGTACCCGGATTGGGGGCCGAGGCGGGTGCGGCCCTGTCCGGCCATCCGGGGGTCGACCACATCTCATTCACCGGATCGGTTGCCACGGGCGCTCTGGTCCAGCAGGCAGCAGGGAAAAACGTGGTCCCGGTTACGCTGGAACTGGGTGGCAAGTCCCCGCAACTGGTCTTTGACGACGCCGATCTGGATGAGGCGCTGCCGTTTCTTGTCAATGCGGGCATACAGAATGCCGGTCAGACCTGCTCGGCCTCGTCCCGAATTCTGGTTCAGCGCGGTGTATACGATCAGGTCAGGGCCAGAATGGCCGAGGCGTATTCAGACCTTACCGTCGGACCCGCACAAGAGGATTTGCGGGTTGGGCCGTTAATTTCAGCCCGGCAGAAAGAGATCGTCAGCGGGTTCCTGGCCAAGGGCAGCGATCTGAACACCGCCGCGCAGGGCCGGGTGGTCGACCATGCGCCTGAAACCGGGGCCTATGTGCGCCCAACGCTGTTTGCCGACGTACCGCCGGATCACGTTCTGGCACGGGATGAAATCTTTGGGCCGGTTCAGGTGCTGATCCCGTTCGACACCGAAGACGAGGCCGTAAGAATCGCCAACGGAACAGAGTATGGACTGGTCGCCAGTATCTGGACGCGGGACGGCGCCCGGCAGATGCGTCTGGCCAAGCATCTGCGCGCGGGTCAGGTCTTTATCAACAATTATGGTGCCGGTGGCGGCGTTGAATTGCCGTTTGGTGGCGTGGGCAAATCAGGCCACGGGCGGGAAAAAGGGTTTGAGGCGCTGTATGGGTTTTCACAACTGAAAACGGTGGCCGCCCGCCATGGCTAGGTTGGGGCGGGATTTGCTGCCGACCAGCGGGTGATGTTAACTCTGCCCACATCGATTGGGATTGGACAGTGAAAGCCCTTTGTCGGCTTTAATGTCAATCGTGCCTTAAAGCATCCATGATCCGGGGCCTTCGGAGGCCAAATTTTTTTGCGCACATGTTCTTCCCCGCAAAAAACCGGTGCGGAGCGTACTCTGCCCTTCCGGCTTCGTTCATTTGCTCTTGCAGATGCAGCCCTCCATTTGGCAAGCTTGCACCGTTCTCAGGGCGGGGTGGAATTCCCCACCGGCGGTATGCGGATTATCTCCGCAAGCCCGCGAGCGGCTTCTGGCAACGGAAGTGTCAGCAGATCTGGTGAGATGCCAGAGCCGACGGTTACAGTCCGGATGAAAGAGAACGTGCAGGTCACGCCGCGATCCGGCGCGGCTGCTCGTGATCGCCTTGGGTGACGTGTCTGTTACGAAAGGAGATCACAATGACACACACCCGCTATGCTTTCGTCAAAGCCAACTGGCATTCCGATATCGTCGACCGCGCTCTGGATGGATTCCTCGAATTGATCCCCGCCGATAAGGTCGATGTTTTCGATGCACCCGGTGCCTTTGAAATGCCACTGCTGGCCCGCGATTTGGCCCAGACCGGCAAATACGCTGCAATTACCTGTGCAGCCTTCGTCGTGGACGGGGGCATCTATCGACACGATTTCGTGGCGCAGGCCGTCGTCGACGGGCTGATGCGCGCGGGTCTCGATACCGGCGTGCCAGTTCTGTCCATATCACTGACACCCCATCAGTATCAGGAAACCGATCATCACAATGCGATCTACCGCGCGCATTTCGTCCAGAAAGGCCGCGAAGCCGCGCAGGCTGCCCTGCAGATAACCCAAACACGCCAGAAACTCGATAACGCGGCCTGACCGCTACATCTTGTTTCAAATCCGGTGGCGGTGAATTCAGCCACCGGCTCAAGAGGAGGCAACGCCCACTCCTTTGCCCTTGCCATACGCAAATCCGCTTGAGGCCAAGGACACTCCCCGCTAATCACATCGTTCAAAGGAGCACGCCCATGTCGATGAACAGCTTTGGCCATCTTTTCCGCGTCACCACCTGGGGCGAAAGCCACGGTCCGGCGCTGGGCGCGACTGTTGATGGTTGCCCGCCGGGCGTGCAGGTTGACGAAGCGATGATCCAGCACTGGCTGGACAAGCGTAAGCCCGGTCAGAACAAGTTTACCACGCAACGGCGCGAAGCGGACGCGGTGAAAATAATGTCGGGCGTATTCGAAGGACAAACAACGGGCACCCCGGTCCAGCTTATGATCGAAAACACCGATCAGCGGTCCAAGGATTACGGCGACATCATGGACAAGTTCCGCCCGGGCCACGCCGATATCACCTATTGGCAAAAATACGGTATCCGCGACTATCGCGGCGGCGGTCGCAGCTCGGCCCGCGAAACAGCTGCGCGGGTGGCAGCCGGTGGGCTGGCGCGCGAGGCGATCAAACAGCTGGCCCCGAATGTCCAGATTACTGGGTACATGGTGCAAATGGGTCCGTACAAAATAGACAGAGACCGTTTTGACTGGGTGCAAATCGAACAAAACCCGTTCTGGACCCCCGACGCGCAGGCGGCCGGAGAATGGGCGGACTATCTGGACGATCTTCGCAAATCCGGCAATTCGGTTGGCGCGATAGTCGAGGTGGTTGCGCGCGGTGTCCCTGCTGGGCTTGGCGCGCCAGTTTATGCCAAGTTAGACACTGATCTTGCCGCCGCGATGATGTCGATCAACGCCGTCAAGGGTGTCGAGATCGGCGAAGGCATGGCCGCCGCCGAACTTACCGGCGAAGCCAATGCGGATGAGATTTTCATGGGTCAGAACGGCCCTCAATACAGCTCGAACCACGCAGGCGGCATTCTCGGCGGCATCTCGACAGGGCAAGATATCGTTGTACGTTTTGCTGTTAAGCCAACGTCTTCGATCCTGACGACGCGAAAAACCATCACCAAGTCCGGTGAGGAGACCGAAATAATTACCAAAGGCCGTCACGATCCCTGCGTCGGTATCCGGGCGGTGCCCGTGGGTGAGGCCATGATGGCTTGCGTTATTCTGGACCACCTGCTGCTGCATCGCGGCCAAATCGGCGAAAACCGTGGTCAAATTGGCTGATCTTCGCAACCAATTTCGTAGCATCGCCGCGTCCCGCATGGCGACGGATCCGGCGCATGATCTTGCGCATCTGGATCGTGTCTGGGTTAACGCCCGTGCCATCGCAGACGTGCAAACCGATATGCGCGTTCTGCTTGCTGCCTGTTATCTGCACGATCTGGTCAATCTGCCCAAAAACGCGCCTGACCGTCACCTTGCGTCGCGCCTGTCCGCTGAAGAATCAGAGCCTGTGCTGAAGGAAATCGGCTATTCGAGGACGGAAATTCAGGCCACGCAGCATGCTATCGCTGCCCATAGTTTCTCGGCTCAAATTCCTCCTGAAACACAGGAAGCCCGCATTTTGCGCGATGCCGATCGTCTGGACGCGCTTGGTGCAATCGGTATTGCGCGCACTTTTTCGGTTTCCGGTTCACTGGGGCGGGAGCTTTATGACCCCGCGGACCCGTTTGCCAGCGCACGGGCCTTAGATGATCTGCGCTTTTCGGTCGATCACTGGAAGGTCAAATTACTTAACTTGCCTGACGATATGTTGACCGATGGTGGAAAAGTGATGGCCGGTGCCCGGATCCAGCGAATGATCCGGTTTCTTGAAGAATTCGCCGAAGAAATCGGCAGCGACCTGCCACCGGACTGGATACCAAATTAATCGCGCCCCATCCGGGCGTTGATCTTTAGCCCATAAAGGCGCAGGGTCGCGCCGATGGCAAAATCCTTAACATCGCATCGACCCGTTCTTGCTGTGGTGCTCAAACTGAGCGCCCTTTTTCTGTTCACGGCGATGTCGGCACTGGTCAAGGCCCTGTCGGACGACTTTCCACCCGGTGAGATGGTGTTTTTCCGGTCGCTTTTTGCAATCCCGGTCATCGTCATCTGGTTGATTTCACGCGGAGAACTGGCGCACGGGTTCATTGTGAAAAAGCCATCGGGTCATTTCTGGCGCGGCGTTCTTGGGACGACCGCGATGGGGCTGACCTTTACCGGGCTCAGTCTGTTGCCTTTGCCCGAAGTTACCGCAATTGGGTATGCGACGCCGATCTTTACCTTGATTCTGGCGGCGCTGATGCTGGGGGAACGTATCCGGATGATCCGCATCGGCGCTGTAGGGATCGGGTTGCTTGGTGTTCTGATCATGTTGTGGCCCCGGCTGGGCAGCGGCGGAATGGAGACCGCTGCCACCATCGGCGCCCTGTGCGTGCTGGGTGCAACAATCGCCCGCGCTTTTGTGCAGATACACATCCGGCAACTGGTACAGGTTGATCATCCCGCAGCTATCGTATTCTATTTCTCGGCGACCGCGACAGTACTGTCCGCCCTGACGGCCTTTTTCGGGTGGACCATGCCAACCTGGGAACAGGCAGCGATATTGATCGCGATGGGGCTGATCGGGGGCGTGGCGCAAATCCTTGTCACGTCGTCTTATCGGTTTGGTCAGGCCTCGATGCTGGCGCCCTATGATTATACGACCATGCTGTTCGCTATTGTCATCGGGTACGTCTGGTTTGACGAGCTGCCGACGCTGGTGATGTTGTGCGGGGCGGCATTGGTCATTGCAGGCAACGTTCTGGTGATCTGGCGCGAACGCCAGCTTGGGCTTGAACGTGGCAAGGCACGATCGGTCACGGACCCCAAAGCATGACCTTTACCTTTTCCAAACTTCCCCTAGTTTGGCCCTGACAATGAAATGAGGTTCCCCCATGAGCGACGCGCAGGATCACAAGGAAAAGATGCAGCAGGTGCAGGCCCAGCACCGCAAGAAAGTGTCCGAGGCGGTCGATCCCGAACGCGGGCTGGTCCTGATCAACACCGGCAAGGGCAAGGGCAAATCCTCGGCTGCGTTCGGTGTCGTGATCCGGGCGCTGGGCTGGGGAAAGAAAGTCGCCGTTGTGCAGTTCATCAAGGGCAAGTGGAAAACCGGCGAGCGTCGGTTTTTTGAAGAACACAATCTGGTCACCTGGCACACGATGGGCGAGGGTTTTACCTGGGACACGCAGGATCGCGAACGCGATATCGCCGCCGCCACCGCTGCCTTTGGCAAGGCACGTGCGCTGATGGAAAGCGGCGAATACGATCTGGTGGTGCTGGACGAGATCAATATTGCCCTGCGTTATGAATATCTTTCGGTGGCCGATGTTCTCGAGGGTCTGAAGGCCCGGTCCGACAAGACCAGCGTGTTCCTGACCGGTCGTGACGCTCCGCAGGAGTTGCGCGACTATGCCGATCTTGTCACCGAGATGACCGAGGAGAAGCACCCGTTTCAGGCAGGGATCAAAGCCCAGCGTGGCGTGGATTTTTGAATCGACGCACGTCGAAACTAGCTAGTGCCAGATGTCGGGCAAGCTTGATTTCTTGCGCGCCATGAAGTCCTGCAAATCCTCTTCAATCGCCTCGTCCAGAGGCGGCGCCTGATAATCCGAAAGCTGCTTTTTCCACTTGGCATTGGCGCGGACCGCCATGTCCGCGCCACCACGCTCGGACCATGTTTCAAAGGGCTGTGTGTCGGACAGTTCGGCGTTGTAGAATGCGGTTTCGTAATTCCTGAGCGTATGGGCGCAGCCAAAGAAGTGTCCGCCGGGCCCAACCTCGGTAAAGGCGTCCATCGCAAAGGCTTCGTCATTCAAGGGCAACCCGGCCACAAATCGGTGCATCGCGCCCAGATAATCCGCGTCCATGACCAGCTTTTCGTATGAGATGGTCAGGGCGCCCTCCAGCCAGCCCGCCGATTGTAAGACAAAGTTCGCGCCGCTCAGTACGGCGGCATGAAGGGCAGTTACGCTTTCCATCATGGATTGCGCATCCGGTAGTTTCGAGCTGGTAAACGCGCCCGAACAGCGGATGGGCAGGCCAACACGTCTGGCAAGTTGCCCGGCCACATAAGACGCAAGCGCCGATTCCGGGGTGCCAAATGATGGCGACCCGGATTTCAGATCCACCGAGGTGACAAAATTGCCAAAAACTACAGGCGCCCCCGGGCGGACCAATTGTGCAAGTGCACATCCGACAAGCACTTCGGAATAGGCCTGAGTGACTGCCGCGATCATCGATACCGGTGCTGTCGCACCACCCAGCACAAAGGGAACGATGACGGGGCATTGATTCGCGGCGGCATAAGTTCGAATGGCGCCCGACATCGCATAATCGAACATCAAAGGTGAATTCATGTTGATGTTCGCCATGATCACACAGTTCTGGTCGGTGAATTCGCGTCCGAATGCAATGCGCGCCATCTCAATGCTGTCTTCTGCTCGTTCGGGTGCTGTGACTGACCCCATGAACGGCTTGTCGCTGTATTTCAGATGGGCAAAAACCATGTCCAGATGGCGTTTGTTCACCGGCAGATCGGTGGGTTCGCAGGTGGTCCCGCCGGAATGGTGCAGCCATGGGGACATGTAAACCAGCTTTGTCAGGTCCTGAAAATCGGCAATGGTGCCGTATCGGCGCCCCCGATCAAGGTCACTGACAAAGGGCATGCCATAGGCAGGACCAAACACCAGGTTGTTCCCGCCCAGATCCACCGTGCGGTCCGGATTGCGGGCGTGCTGACGGAATGTCCGCGGGGCCGTCTTCAGAAGACTCTGTATAAGGCCCGGCGGGAATTGTACCCTATCGCCCTGAACATCCGCCCCGGCTTCGCGCCAAAGTCGCAGCGCCTCGGGGTCGTCGATGAATCGGACGCCGACATCCCGCAATAGCTGCTCGGATCTGACCTCGATAAGCTCCAGCCCTTCTTCGCTCAGCATGTCATAGGGCGGAATTTCGCGCCGTACACCTGCGATGATTGCGGGCTTTGGCGTGCTTGGCACACGCCGGGCGGTGCGTCTTCGAATGGTGCGTTCCATGTCACATCCTGAAAACAGCTGTAATCAAAGACAGTTTCACAAGAAATGGCATCCGGAACTTCGCCGGATGCGACACGAGCCTCCAAACGCGACACAGCGGTTATCACGTTTTTGCGGGTTCGTGGACCCGCTGCGCACTAAGCGCGGATACAATTCGGGCCGCGCATTTCTATATACGCGGCCCGGATTTTAGCGATTTGCCGGATCGGTTCCGGTTGTTTCAGGCTGTCACGCCCCGTTCAGGTGCACTGAGTGAAATCACCAGCACCACCGCTGCGCCGTTCAGCCAGTAATAGGCGGCATCCAGACCGGAAAAGCCCAAAAGACCTGGTGCAAACAGGAAAGTGATGCCAACAACAAGGTCCACTGCAAGGTGGAACCTGTATGGCAGAACCCTCCAGATACCCAGATGGTGATCGGTCAGTACGGTCAGAACAAAGGCCGCCACACCGGTGATCACCGAAAGCCAAAGCGCCATCGGGTTGGACTGCCCCAACCCCAGAACAAATGGCAGAACGACCAGCGCAAGGGCGACCGGATAGTCAAGATAGGCATGCACTGTACGGGTCACAAAACGTAAAGACATTCGAGTTTCCTTTCCCTGGTTAAGATACCCCCAAGTTAGGAAAGTCACCCCGGACGCAGCAGCCCAGATCGTTTAGCATTCTTTGCAGATCGTTCGAAATCCAGCGCGCTTTAGTGCAACGCCCTGTATGCCGCCGGAGACAGTCCGATCTGTTTTTTGAACACGCGCGAAAATGCGGCCTCGGATGCGTATCCCACCTCGATTGCGGCATCGGCCACATTCCATCGGTTTTCCGTCAACCCGTGGCAGGCGATCTGCATCCGCCAGTTGGTCAGGTATTGCAAAGGCGTTGTTCCCATCTTTTGCGCGAACAGCTGCGCAAATGCCGTTCGCGACATTCCGGCCTCACGCGCAAGGGTTTCAACACTCCAACTTTGCGCCGGAGAATGGTGGAACGCCGTCAGGGCGCGGGAAATACGGGGATCGGCAAACCCGGCCAGTGCCGCATTGTCCGGGCTTGAACGTTCGAGATAAGCCCGTATTGCCTGGGCAAACAGCACTTCGGACAGTTTGAGCGCAATCAGGTCTCCCCCAATGCGCGCGCCGCCCACCTCCGAGCCGATCATCCGCAGCGTGGCTTCGATCCAGGTGCCCACTTCTTCGCCATAGTTTTCTATCAGAATGTATGGCGGCAACCGGTCAACCAACATGTGCCCTGCGCCCCGTTTGCCTGGCGCTTGCGTAAATGAGAAATGCCCGCAGATCAGCTGAGTATCCCGGCCTTCTTCAGCTCCGCCATAGACCAGAACGCCATCGCCATTGTAACCGGCGGCTTCCAATACGTTTTCCAGTGGTAATGCATCCACCGGCCGTACTTCGTTACACAGCAGCGCATGCGCCGCGCCATGCGGAATAAGGATCAAATCCCCTTGTTTGAGCCTAAGCATATCTCCCGTTTCAGGCAAAAACACCTTGAGTTCGCCGCGCTGCACAAAATGAAACCGCGCCACGTTTTCAAAACTTGGCACCTGAATTCCGAAGGGCGGCGTAAAGGAAGTTCGAAAATAGAATGTCCCCTTCAGGGACAGGCGGGTGAGGATATCGCTTAGCAGGTCTAACATGGCCAGAAGATAGGCAAGTATTGCCTTTCGTCCACTATGCGGAACGATCTGCAACATAAATTGGATGAATGGCACAAAAAAGCCCCCGCAAAACGCGGGGGCGGGAAAAGGTCGTTAAAAACTCTCAGGACCGGACGAGTTTCTCGTAGTCCTCGGCGATTTCGCGGGTCAGATCACCAACTTCGAAGGTGTATTCGCCAATCTGACCTACAGGTGTGACTTCGGCTGCTGTGCCGGTCAGCCAGCATTGTTCGAAATCTGACATCTCTTCGGGCATGATGTGGCGCTCATGCACGGTGATCCCTTTGTCCTTCAGCATTTGAACCACGGTCTGACGAGTGATGCCGTTCAGAAAACAGTCTGGCAGCGGTGTATGAACCTCTCCGTCCTTAACAAAGAAGACATTGGCGCCCGTCGCCTCGGCCACATAACCACGGTAATCCATGAACAACGCGTCCGAGCAGCCCTTGGCCTCGGCCTTGTGCTTGGAGATGGTGCAGATCATGTACAGACCCGCCGCCTTTGCATGAACCGGAATGGTCTCGGGGCTGGGTCGTTTCCATTCAGCGATGTCCAGCTTGGCACCCTGCATCTTTGCGTCGCCATAATACGCCCCCCACGGCCAGACCGCGATGGCCATGCGAACCGGGTTCTGGGCGGACGCGACACCCATGTCATCGCCCGAACCACGCCAGACAACCACGCGGACATAAGCATCCTGCAATCCGCTGGCTTTCAGCGCCTCTTCTTTTGCGGCCTCAATCTGATCGACAGTGTAAGGCATTGGCATATCGAGGGCTTCTGCCGACGCAATCAGACGCTCGGAGTGCTCGCGGCTTTTGAAGATTTTACCATTGTATGCCCGCTCGCCCTCGAACACGGACGAGGCATAATGCATCGCGTGGGTCAGAATGTGCACCTTCGCGTCGCGCCAGGGTACCAGTTCGCCATCCATCCAGATGACACCTTCACGATCGTCATAGCCCGCCATGCTAACCTCCAAAACCGGCCTGAATTTCCGATTGTTGCGCCCAATAGGTCCGGAGTGGACATAATGTTGCGCAAAAACTGCGAGTCGATACCTGTTCACTATTGGAATGTCAACAACGCTGACATAAACTCGGACAGAGCTAAGAAATGAGGCCCGATATGTCCGAAACCCGCCCCGCCCCTGTCTTTGGTGGTGAAAGCCTGTTGTTTCTGACAGACGAGCAATTGCGGCAGGGAATCGAGGCGATGTTCTTTGCCTATCGCGGATTTACGGCGGATCCTGATCGAATCCTGACCCAGATGGCCTATGGTCGCGCCCATCACCGGGCCATCCATTTCATCAACCGGGCGCCGGGAACCACTGTCAACAATCTCTTGGCCATCCTTGGTGTTACCAAACAGTCTCTGAACAGGGTTCTGAGGACTTTGATCGAAGATGGTCTTGTCGAAAGCCGTGTGGGCAAAGTGGATAAACGCGAACGGCATTTGTTTCTGACTGAGGCCGGTAAGGCGCTGGAAACCCGCCTGTCCGACGCCCAGCGCGCCCGGATGCGCGCCGCCTACAAAGATGCTGGTCCCGAAGCCGTGGCAGGGTTTCGTAAAGTACTTGAAGCGATGATGGATGCTGATATGCGTCGCGCCTATACCAAATTGCGGGAAACAACTTCATGAGCGAAATGGACGCCCACCTGCTGATCGTTGACGATGACGAACGCATTCGCGATCTGCTCAGGAAGTTTCTGATGCGGAACGGCTTTCTGGTGACAGCCGCACGAGACGCCGCGCATGCGCGTCGAGTTTTGTCGGGGCTGGATTTTGACCTGATCGTTCTGGATGTGATGATGCCCGGAGAGGATGGCGTCAGCCTGACGCGGGCGCTGCGTGAAACGCACAACACGCCTATCCTGCTGTTGACGGCGCGGGGGGAAACCGAACACCGGATTGCCGGGCTTGAGGCCGGAGCGGACGACTATCTGGCCAAACCTTTCGAACCCAAGGAATTGCTGCTGCGGATCAATGCGATCCTGCGGCGTATGCCGGAAACACCGGCACAGGACAGCGTTTCCAAGATCCTGCATCTTGGGCCTATTCGATATGACATCGAACGCGGTGAGATGTGGCAGGGCGAAAACCCGGTGCGTCTAACGGCGACGGAAAGCCAGCTGATGAAGATATTTTCTGCACAGCCTGGTGAGCCGATCAGCAGGGCAAAGCTGGTCGAGGACCTTGGGCGTGACCGGGGACAGGCGCAGGAGCGCGCCGTTGACGTTCAGATCACCCGTCTGCGCCGCAAGATAGAACAAGACCCCAAGCGGCCACGTTATTTGCAGACGGTTCGCGGCGCGGGCTACATGCTGGCACCGGACTGACGTTACGCTCTTTGTGAGTAATACTCTGGCTCATGATACACTGCGCGCGATTTTATCGAGTGGAGTGATTATTATGCGTTTCCTCACATTATTTATTGCAATGCTTCCAATGTCTGCAATGGCGCAGGAGTTGTGCCGGAATTACGGACCTCAGTCCCCTCGGGACATCTCCAACGATGCGGGCACGAATCCCATCAGTTTTCCGGTCGCAACAGACATCAGACGGATGAACCTGTGCGACATTCATTCGCATACGCTGGCCGAACACAAGGGGCCGGGATTTTCGGTACTGGCGGCTGAAGACGGGATGGTGGGGTATAGATGCAACCAAACAGATGAGCTTAGCGAAGCGGAACTCACCCAGCCCGAAGGCACTGTAAGCTATGGCGGAGCAAAACCGGGCGACACGATCGAAGTGCATTGGGTGTTTACCACATGCGATGTGGCCCCCGGGCCTACACTGAATTCCTGCTTTAGCGACAGTTGTGCAAACCCTGCACTACTTGTTGAAAGTCAGGTGTTTTTGGTCGTCAATGATGACAAAGCGGCTGATTTCGCAATGTTTGCCTATGACGGCAACATTGCCAACGGCTTTCACCAACCCATGGCCTTGCCGTCCGCTGGCGATGCAGCCGTGACGTACAGGGGCTCGACAACGGGTCCGGACTTTAGCCAGATAATCTGCTCTCCTATGCAGGTGACGTGGAACGTGCGGGCGGATTGCAAGAAAGTTTCGTATAGCTCTCTTCAGGATTGGGCGGCGAAAGGAAATGCGTTCGAAGAGGTTCAGAGCCACGGTGCCCGGCAGTTGGTAACGGCCCCGGAATTGTTGTCGCAAATAGATTGACTATTTACCTTCGCGTCCTCGCGTTGATAGCCTGCGCGCCATGACAACCGCCCTGATTACCCATGCCGATTGCCTCGGCCACGTTACCCCGCAGGGCCACCCGGAAAGGGTGGCGCGTCTGGAACATATTCTTCACGCGCTCGAAGCGCTGGAACTCAGGCGCGTGACCGCGCCGCTTGCCGCCGATGACGATCTGCGCCGGGTCCACCCGGACAGTTACATACGCGATATTCGTGCCGCGCGCCCGGACAGCGGATTTACCCAGATTGACGGTGATACGTTCATGTCGCCCGGATCGGTGGATGCGGCCTATCGCGCAGCCGGGGCGGTGGTGCGGGCCGTCGACATGGTTCTGGGCGGCGAGGTGCCAAATGCCTTTTGTGCCGTTCGTCCGCCGGGTCATCACGCCGAATCCGAAACAGCCATGGGCTTTTGCCTGTTCGGCAACGCGGCTCTGGCAGCTAAGCACGCCCTTGACCATCACGGGTTGTCGCGCGTTGCTGTTGTGGATTTTGACGTTCACCACGGAAACGGAACCCAGGATTTGCTGTGGGACGAGGCGCGCGCGCTGGTGGTAACCAGCCAGCAGATGCCGCTGTGGCCCGGTTCGGGTCGCCCGGATGAAACGGGTGTGCACGACACGATCCTGAACATCCCGCTTGCCCCCGGCTCGGGCGGGGCTGAGATGCGTGCGGCCTATGAGGGCCAGGTTTTTCCGCGCCTGCGCGCATTCAAGCCAGAGCTGATAATAATTTCCGCAGGATTTGACGCGCATCAGGACGACCCGCTGGCCAATCTGAACTGGTCCACCGGTGATTTTGCATGGGTTACCGCCGAATTGTGCGGGATCGCCAATGAGGTTTGTCAGGGCCGTATCGTCTCGACTTTGGAAGGCGGTTATGATCTGAACGCGCTTGCCGACGCGACACGCGCGCATGTGGAAGAACTGTTAAAGGCTGCACAATGACCGAGACACCCGTTGACCAGATGACTTTTGAACAGGCGATGAAAGAGCTTGAGACCGTTGTCGGACAGCTGGAACGTGGCGACGTGGCGCTGGACCAGTCGATTGCGCTGTACGAACGGGGCGCAAAACTCAAGGCGCGTTGCGAGGCCGAGCTGAAACGGGCCGAGGAAAAAGTGGCTGCCATCACGCTGGATGCTGGTGGTCAGCCAACCGGGACCACACCTGTCGAAGGGCTCTGATGTTTCACGAACAATTGGTCGGGGATGCCGAGCGCATTCAGAAGCAGTTCGATCTGGTTCTGGGGGCGCTGGATGATCTGGAGATCACGCAGGCGATGTCCTATGCCACCAGGGGCGGCAAGCGACTGCGCGGTTTTCTTGTGCTGGAAAGCGCGCGTCTGCACGATATCGACGAAGCGCAGGCAATCTGGCCCGCCACCGCAATCGAAGCGTTGCATGCCTATTCACTGGTACATGACGATCTGCCCTGCATGGATGACGATGATCTGAGACGGGGCAGGCCGACCGTGCATGTCAAATGGGATGACGGCACCGCAGTTCTTGCAGGTGATGCACTGCAAACTCTGGCCTTTGAACTTTGCACCCGCCCCGAGGCGGGAATTGCCGAAGTTCGCGCGGAATTGGCCCTAACATTGGCGAAAGCCAGCGGCGCCCAAGGCATGGTGCTGGGACAGGCGCTTGATATCGCCGCCGAAACCGCGTCTGAACCGCTTACGCTAGAACAGATAACCAGACTACAGGCAGGCAAAACCGGTGCCCTGATCGAATGGTCCGCCTGCGCCGGTGCCCGACTGGCCCAGGCAGATGGTACCCCGTTGCGCCAATATGCCCGGGCGCTTGGCCTTGCTTTTCAGATTGCTGATGACATTCTGGATGTCGAAGGTGATGCCGAAAAGGCCGGAAAACGCCTGCAAAAGGATGCACAGGCGGGCAAGGCGACGTTCGTCTCGCTTCTGGGGCTGGATGCGGCCAGATCGCGTGCCGCGGAACTGGTTGAAGCCGCCTGTGCGGCGTTGGATGGCTACGGATCAAGGGCTGAAACCTTGAAGGATGCCGCACGCTTCGTTATTGCCCGGGACAGCTAAGCCGCAAGGGATGCGCCAAAACATGACGTCTGACCGCCCGAATACACCGTTGCTGGATCTCGTGAACCGCCCGGCGGACCTGAAGCAGTTTTCGGATGCACAACTGACCCAGCTTGCGCAGGAGTTGCGGTCCGAGACGATCTCGGCCGTTTCCGTCACAGGTGGGCATCTGGGCGCGGGTCTGGGCGTTGTTGAGTTGACGGTGGCCTTGCACGCGGTCTTTGACACGCCGCGGGACAAGGTCATCTGGGACGTGGGCCACCAGTGCTATCCGCACAAAATCCTGACGGAACGGCGCGAGCGCATTCGCACTCTGCGGCAAAAGGACGGGCTGAGCGGCTTTACCAAGCGCAGCGAAAGCCCGTATGACCCGTTCGGCGCGGCGCACAGCTCAACCTCGATCAGTGCCGCGCTGGGCTTTGCCGTAGCCCGTGATCTGGGCGGCAATATCCCCGAAGGTCTGGGCGATGCGATCGCCGTGATCGGAGATGGCTCCATGTCGGCAGGCATGGCCTTCGAAGCAATGAACAATGCAGGCCACCTGAACAAACGCCTGATCGTCATCCTGAATGACAATGAAATGAGCATCGCCCCCCCGGTGGGTGCATTGTCGAACTATCTTTCCAGACTTTATGCCGAAGAGCCGTTTCAGGACCTGAAGGCCGCCGCCAAGGGTGCCGTTTCGCTGTTGCCCGAACCGTTCCGCGAGGGGGCCAAGCGGGCCAAGGAGATGCTCAAAGGCATGGCCATGGGCGGAACGTTGTTCGAAGAGCTTGGGTTTTCCTATCTCGGCCCTATCGACGGGCACGACATGGATCAGTTGCTGCCGGTGCTGCGTACGGTCAAAGCGCGTGCGAATGGTCCCATCCTGATCCATGTTCTGACCAAAAAAGGCAAAGGCTATGCCCCCGCCGAACAGGCACGCGACAAAGGGCACGCAACCGCAAAATTCGATGTGGTAACAGGCGAACAGAAAAAGGCGCCCTCCAACGCACCTTCTTATACGTCTGTCTTTGGCAAAACTCTGGTCGAGGAAGCTGCACGGGACGACAAGATCGTCGCCGTCACCGCCGCCATGCCCGATGGAACGGGTCTGAACCTGTTTGCCGAACGGTACCCGTCGCGTTGTTTCGATGTGGCAATCGCGGAGCAGCACGGGGTGACCTTTTCGGCCGCGCTGGCCGCTGGGGGCATGAAACCGTTCTGCGCCATGTATTCGACGTTCCTGCAACGCGGATACGATCAGGTCGTGCATGACGTGGCAATCCAGCGCTTGCCGGTACGCTTTGCCATAGACCGCGCAGGTCTGGTGGGTGCGGATGGCGCAACACACGCCGGTTCATTCGACGTTGCCTATCTGTCGAACTTGCCCGGTATGGTCGTCATGGCCGCTGCAGATGAGGCCGAACTGGTGCACATGATCGCCACGGCGGCGGCCCATGACGATGGACCCATCGCCTTTCGCTATCCGCGTGGGGAGGGCGTGGGCGTCGATCTGCCAGAGCGCGGCGAGGTTCTGGAGATCGGCAAGGGACGGATGATACAGGAAGGTTCACGCGTTGCACTGCTGTCCTTCGGCACACGTCTGGCCGAAGTTCAAAAGGCCGCCGAATCCCTTGCTGCCAAAGGTATCACCCCCACTATCGCCGACGCGCGCTTTGCCAAGCCGCTGGACCGGGATCTGATCCTGGATCTTGCGTCAAACCACGACGTTCTGATCACTATCGAAGAGGGTGCGATTGGCGGCTTTGGCAGCCATGTCGCACAACTTCTGGCCGAGGAAGGTATCTTTGACACTGGACTGAAATACCGTTCGATGGTCCTGCCGGATATCTTTATCGATCAGGCCAATCCGGCGGATATGTACGCCGTTGCCGGGATGAATGCAGAACAGATAGAAGCCAAGGTTCTGGACGTTCTGGGCATAGCAACGATCGGAGAGAAGCGCGCGTGAACTCAGAAATTGTCTGATGTCACCAGCGCCTCTAATCCAACCCGGTAATTCGGGTAGATCAGTTTTACCCCCAACTCATTCTTGATCCGGTCATTCCGAACCCGCTTGTTTTCCTCGTAAAAACTGCGCGCCATCGGCGTCATTTCGGCCTCGTCAAACGGTACCGCGGGAGGAAGGGGCAGGCCCTGCAGTTCCGCCGCATAACCGATCACGTCCTGCGGTGGCACCGGTTCGTCATCGCAGACATTGTAGATCGCACCCGGATTTGGCTGTGCCATCGAAGCCATCAGGACCTGTGCTATGTCCTCAACGTGGATGCGCGAAAACACCTGCCCCGGCTTGATGATCCGCCGCAATCCACCGCGTTTGAGCTTGGAAAATGGGCCACGGCCCGGTCCGTATATCCCGGCGAGCCGAAAGATGTGAAGGGGAAGGCCGGGTATCGCGGCCCATTGCTCTTCGGCGCTGACCCGCCACCGGCCACGTTTTGCCGTTGGCGCGGGTGCAGTACCCTCATCCACCCATCCCCCCTTGTGGTCCCCGTAGACCGCGGTTGTGGACAGGTATCCAACCCAGGAAAACTGTGCTGCGCGGTTTGCAATCTCATCGCCCAATTCACTGAGAACGGGGTCGCCATCTGCATCTGGCGCTGTCGAGATGAGCAAATGGGTAACACCATCGAAGGAAGGCGTTTCACCGGGCCAGACAACCGGATGTGCGCCCGAGCCACGGATTTCGCCGTCCTGCTCGGGATTGCGCGTCGTGCCGATAATTTGCCAGCCCAGAGGCTTCAGCTGCCGGGACAGCGCCCGGGCCGAATATCCGTGTCCGAAAGAAAGTAACGTACCAGTCATGCCACCTAGATGATCCGGCTGCAAAAAGGATGCAAGCGCCGGATGGACGCACTTGATTCGAATCTCCTGTTGCGCCTTTCATTAAGTCATGACCGATAAAAAACCGAACCTGCACGCCGCTTACGCACTGGAAACCCCCGAAGATCACAAACTGCTCTATGCAGAATGGGCCGGAGACTATGACGATAGTTTTGCGGCGCTCGAAGATTATCAGCTGCATATCCACACTGCCCGCGCTTTCGTTGGTGCGGGGGGGCAGGGTCCGGTGCTGGATGTTGGTGCGGGCACAGGCCTTTGCGGTGCCATTCTGGCCGGGCTGGGAGTAGGGCCTATCGATGCCACGGATATCAGCGCCGAAATGCTGGATCAGGCGATGCGCAAGGACATTTACCGCGACGCGATCGAGGCTGATCTGAATCAGGGTATTCCGGTTCCGCGCGACAGCTATTCCGGCATCGTCTCATCCGGAACCTTCACGCACGGCCACCTCGGGCCCGAGGCCCTGCCGGCGCTGCTGCGTATTGCCCGACCCGGTGCGCAATTTGCCCTGTCGATCAATGCAAAACACTTTGAGACGATGGGATTTGCCGACGCCCTGCGTAAAATGGAGCAAGGCCAGATTGATAACCTGACCTTGCCCGAAGTCCGTATCTATGGCGACCTCGCTGCCGGTCCCAACAAGGACGACACGGCGTTCATCGCATTGTTTGACAAGGCCTGAGAGGCGTTATCGCCCTTTCCACACGGGATCGCGCTTTTCGGCAAAGGCCAGCGCACCTTCCTTGTTATCATCGGAGCCATAAAGAACGTCCACGGTACGCAACTGGCGTTTGGTGATCTTGTTCATGACATCCTGGAACTTGGAGTCTTCGGCCTCGCGCACGACCTCTTTGATCGCAGCGTAAACAAGTGGCGGACCACTCGCCAAAAGGCGGGCCAGCTCCCAGGCCCGGTCAAGAAGTTGATCGGCGGGAACAATTTCGTTTATCAGGCCCCATCTGTGCGCCTCTTCTGCGTCGAACCAGCGCCCGGTCAACAGCAACTCCATGGCGATATGATACGGGATGCGTTTTGGCAGCTTCACACTGGCCGCATCTGCGACAGTACCTGACCGGATCTCGGGCAGGGCAAAGGTCGCATGGTCTGCCGCCAAGATCATGTCCGCGCTGAGGGCGAGCTCCAGACCACCACCACAGGCAATTCCGTTCACCGCCGCGATGACCGGTTTGTTCATGTCCCGTAATTCCTGCAGCCCCCCGAATCCGCCAACGCCATAGTCACCGTCCACCGCATCGCCATCTGCCGCCGCCTTCAGATCCCACCCCGGGCAAAAGAACTTTTCTCCACCAGCAGTTAGGATCGCGACCCTCAGATCGGGATCATCGCGAAAATCGCGAAAGACCTCACCCATCACGCGGCTGGTCGCCAGATCAATCGCGTTTGCCTTGGGACGATCCAGGGTGACTTCCAGAATGGCGCCATCGCGCCTCGTCTTTACAGGGTTCATGAACTGGCCTTTCGGATCAGGGCATCTACTGCCACCGCAGTTTCTGCGGTGCATATGAGCGGGTTGATTTCAACTTCACTGACAGTTGCCGCATTGGCAACCACGTATCTTTGAACGGCTTCGACAGCATCCAGAACCGCGTCCATGTTCGCAGCGGGGTTTCCGCGATACCCACCCAAAAGGGGCGCACAGGCTAGCTTTCCAAACGCAGATTTTACTGCGTCTCTGCTCGAAGGGATCAGAACTGAAACGGAATCGCGCAGAATCTCGGTCAACACCCCGCCGGCGCCAAGCGTCAGGACAAAACCATGCGCAGGGTCGCGTGTGACACCGATCAGCAATTCTGCCACGCCACCGGTCACCATCTCTTCGATCAGAACCTCGTTGGTTCCGATTTCTTCGGTTACGGAAGTCAGATCTTCGGTATTGACGCCAAGCTTTACCGCCCCGTGTTCGGTCTTGTGGGCCAGCCCAACCCCTTTGACGGCAAACGGCGGTCGCATCTGACAAACGGCATGGTCAACTCCTCCTGCCGTCGCCAAAACACGCCGGGGCGTATTTACACCAAATTCGGCCAAGGCGTCTTTGGCCTCCGCTTCGGTCAGAACCAGATCAGCTGTACCACTGGTAGGCAACAACACAGGTTCTGCGGCTTCGGGTTGCGGACGTGATGCGGCTTCAGCAGCTGAAAGCGCCTCGTGCAATCCAGCGAATGGAACTACGCCCCCGCTCATCAATTGATGTGCCACATCCTCGGGCATCAGTTCAGGCAAACCGGCAGCAACGGCAAAGGGTCTGCCAGTATCACGGGCGCAGTTCAACGCCGCCTCGGTGGCACATTTCCAATCCGTTACATCTGTATGCGGATAGTCCACAATCGTTATGGTTAGAGCCACATCCGGTCCCGCCATGGCAGACCAGGCCCGGGTCATTGCCTGAGTATCCCGCCAAATATACGTGTGATAGTCCAGCGGATTGGCCAACGCCACCATTGGGCCAAGCGCCTGACCCAATGCTTCACGCCGGGCATGCGTCAGCGGTGGAAATACCAGATTTCGGCCTTCGGCCATGTCGGCGATCAGGCTGGCCTCACCCCCGGAACAGCTGATTGAGGCAATGGCATTGCTTTCCAGCCGCCCTGTTACGTGCAGAAGCTTGAGCGTCTCCAGAAAACTCGGGATGTCCGAGAGCCGGGCAATCCCCAACCGATCCAGAAACGCCTGCGCGCCCGCATCACTGCCGGCCAGCGAAGCGGTGTGCGAAATCGTTGCGGCCTGCGCATGGGCCGACCGTCCCACCTTGAGCGCGACGATAGGAACACCCTTGGCCCGGGCGCGTTCAGCTAAAGCCTCCCATTTTCTCAGGTCACCAAAGCCTTCAATGTGAACGCCGATCGCGGTGATACGGTCGTCCTCCAGCAATGCCGAAGCAATGTCGGCCTGATGTGTCTGGGCCTGATTGCCGCAGGTCAACATAAACGCCAAAGGCAAGGCACGACTTTGCATTGTCATGTTGATGGCAATGTTGGAGCTCTGCGTCAGGATCGCCACACCCTGATCCACCGGCTTCATCCCGTGCTGGTCCGGCCAGATCGCCACCCGTTCAAGCGCATTTACGAAGCCGTAGCAGTTCGGGCCAAGGATGGGCATATCGCCAGCAGCAGCAACCAACCGGGTTTGCAAATCAGCAGCCCCTGCATCTTCGGCAATAGCCTCGGTGAAACCCGATGCAAAACAGACAGCGCCGCCTGCTCCTTTGAGGGACAGGGCCGCAACGGCTTCGATAGAAGCTTGTCGGTTGATGCCAACGAAGGCCACGTCCGGCGCACCGGGCAGGTCCTCGATGGTTGCAAAGGCCTGCTCACCCAGAATCTCACCAGACCTTGGGTGTACGGGCCAAATCTCACCCTCAAACCCGATTTTGCGCGCCTGTCGGATGACTTCCTTGCACCATGCCCCGCCGCCAATAACAGCAAGTGTCGCAGGTGCCAGAACTCTGGTTAGGCGAGACATTGAGCGCCAGCGCGATCTTTCCACTTCTATCATGCACCCAAGGCCCGCAATAAGTCGCGGCTGATAATGTGGCGTTGAATTTCGCTGGTTCCGTCCCAGATCCGTTCAACCCGCGCGTCGCGCCAGAAACGTTCAAGCGGATAATCGTCCATCAGGCCCATTCCACCATGCACCTGAATCGCAGCGTCGGTTACCCGGGCCAGCATTTCCGATGCATAGAGCTTGGCAGAGGCGATTTCCCGGTTCGCCGGCAAGCCCTTGTCCAGGCGATCCGCAGCCGCAAGCGTCAACAGATCTGCTGCATCAATTTCGGTGATCATGTCGGCAATCTGAAAGCTCACGCCCTGGAACTTTCCGATTTTCTGGCCGAATTGCTCGCGTGTCGCCGCATAATCCAGCGCAAAGTCAAAGGCCCGGCGTGCGCGTCCAACACTCATTGCCGCGACCGTGATCCGGGTCGCGTAAAGCCACGTGTTCATCACATCGAAGCCACCATCGACCTCACCCAGAACCTGAGCATCGGGAAGCCTGCAATCGTCGAATTCAAGCACCATGTTCTTGTAGCCGCGGTGGCTGACGGATTTGTAGCCATCCCGAATTGTGAAGCCGGGTGTGCCACGGTCCACCAGAAATGCTGTAATTCGTTTCTTTGGACCCTTAGGCGTCTGATCTTCACCTGTTGCGATAAACACGATGATGAAGTCGGCATGTTCGGCGCCCGAGATGAAATGTTTGGTGCCGTTTACGACCCAGTCACCGCCATCGCGCACCGCTGAACACTTCATCCCACGCACGTCCGAACCCGCGCCCGGCTCGGTCATTGCAAGGGCGTCCATCTTCTCGCCCCGCACTGCGGGCATCAGGTATTTTTCGATCTGATCGCCTTCGCAGGCCATCAGGATGTTCTGCGGTCGGCCAAAGAAATGGTTCAATGCCATCGAGCCGCGCCCAAGTTCACGTTCGACCAGAGCGAATTCCAGATGATTCAGTCCGGCGCCCCCGACGCTTTCGGGGAAGTTGCAGGCGTAAAATCCCAACTCCAACGTCTTGCGTTTGATGTCGTCGGCAATCTCTTTCGGAACTTCACCGCTACGTTCCACGAGGTCTTCATGGGGATAAATCTCGTTCTCCACAAAGCTGCGGACGGTTGAGACAATCATCTCCTGCTCTTCGGACAGGCCATACTGCATTGCTGATCTCCAGATTTGGATTTGGAGTCAGCTTGAAGGGACTTGCCTGACGTATCATGCAGGAATAGACATCTTTCATGCCAGATTGGAAAAAACCTGCCACCGCAGCGCAGAACTTTGGTGTTCTTCTGTTCGATGGATTTTCGAACCACTGCCTTGCGAACACAGTTGAACCCTTGCGGGCGGCGAATACGCTATCGGGTCGCCTTTTGTTTGAATGGCGTTTTCTGTCGCTGGGGCCGGGGCCTGTTACGTCTTCATCCGGTCTGCAGGTTGCTCCACATGCTACTTTGTCCGAAACAGCCGGGGATATGCTGGTGGTCATGCCGTCCTACGGGTTTCAGGCGCATGGGGGATGGCGGACCCAAGCCAGTCTGCGTTCTGCGGCGGCTCGATTTCAGGTTCTGTGCGGCATGGATACCGGAAGCTGGTTGTTGGCCGAAGCTGGATTGCTCGACGGTTATCGGGCCACAATCCATTGGGAGGAACTAACGGCCTTTTCAGAACGGTTCCCCGAGGTTGAAAGCAGCAGGGAGCGCTACGTCATTGATGAAAACCGCATCACATGTTCTGGGGCAATGGCGGCTTTTGACCTGATCATGCACCTGATCGGGCGGGATTATGGACAGGCGCTGGCGTTGGAGGTCGCGCAACTGTTCATGACGCGCGAGTCGGCTCGCTCTCATTTTGGGGGGGCCGGATCGACCAGTATTTCGGTCAACAAGGCACTGGCACTGATGCAGGAACATGTAGAGGATCCCATCTCAATTCCTGAAATCGCACGGCGGATCGGCAGATCGCTGAAGGTACTTGAGACGCGCATGCAAGCCGAGCTTGGTGCGAACCCGGCCCAAGTCTATCGCCGCCTGCGACTAAATCTGGCGCGAAAGCTTGTGGTTGAAACGGACCTTTCGGTTGGCGAGATCGCCTTGCGTTCAGGCTATGGTAATCCGAGTGCGATGACACGTGCATTTCGCGCTGAGTTTGGCGCATCTCCGCGAGCGATGAGGGCTGGCCTTGATAAGGTTAGAGACTGATTGCAGTGTTTTCCTGAAGAACGATCTTATTCTCCTGCATGTAATTGGATTCTGTGACATCGTGCTTGGTACCCTCAAAACCGGCACCCAACGGCAATTTCGGCGCAGAAGTCAGACACACTTGCCAGTCTGACTAGGCCCAAACGCGCCGCTATCACAGGTTGATCGCATTCCGTTCAATCAACTGGTTTCCGCGGTGGCGACAGTCAATTTCAAAGAAAAGCTTGGACACATTTTCGCCATAATGACAGACTGACAGTGAGGGTGGCACGTCTTTATTTTATCACGTTAGTATTCCTCAGGGGGGTAAGAGTTCGGCGTGCCACCCCACGAAAATCCCAACTTCAATTGGTAGTGGTGCAGAAGGTTCTGCCTTGGTGCTTCGCGGTTCTCGGAATTCAGGTTCGTGTCCGGATGGCAGTACAGTCCTGAACCACGGTTTGACATAGGGCCGGACGGTTTGCGTTCAGTCGGTGAACAGATAATCCAACTGCATGATCTTTCTGCTCTGATCCTCAGAGAGTGACAGAAACTCAGCAATATTATTTGCGTTCTCATCCATGGAAGACGTCTCGGCAATCCGCCAGAGCTGGTCGATACCCGCATCGCGGATACAATCAGATTCGTAAGCCAGATCGTTACGGATTGTCGGCAGCAAGTGTTTCATGGTTGCTTCCGGAGTGTGGGGTGCCGCCAACCCGACACGATGGGCGTGCCCAATCAGATAGTCGTCGGAATACTGGCATCTGATTTCCATGACATGCGTCTTTGCCTGATCGGCACAAAAATCCTGGATCAGATCCAGATTTGCCGGATCGACACATATTATCAGCTTGTCGGTATCGAATTGTTCGAACAGCATTCCAACAACAGCACGACGATGCCGGTTGCGTTTCTCAAGCGTGGCCTGAATGCCCCCGAGATCAGGAAGCCATGTGTCCTCTTCGTTGAACAAGTACTGGACGCTTTTGATATCCGTTTCATCGCTGATCCGTTGCACAAGCCGCTTTGCGACGTGCCACTTTTTGCAAACAACCAGAAATAGCTGACGTTCGGGTCCTGTGGTGCTGCCCACCTCCCAGAACCGGCGTCCGAACCGGCGTCCGACCCTGCCGCGGCCTGCCAGAAAGCTGTACAGGTTCCGGCCCTCGTTCGAGACGCGGAATTCCACGCCACTGCTGGCGTAAAGATTGCCCAGACGCTCTTTCAGTTCTGTCGCTTCCGGGCTGATTTTACGGGCGAACAGATAGTCTTGGGCCAAAAGCATGTCATAGTGGTCATTGCAGAACGTGACCGGCATGCCATAGTCCGAGAAGATCAGGAACGTGAGCGTCCGGTTCTCGATCTCTTCCTTGGGAACGAAGTGGCGCACGAGCGTTTGAAAGAACGTCTCGTCCGGAATCCACGTCGTCGAAAAGAACCTCTTTACGTCCCGGCGCTTGCGCAGAAACTCAAGTATCATTTCGATGGTCCGACGGCGCAGGCACCACCATTGGCTACCGATCATGATCTGCATGTCATGCGGAACTTCGCGGGTCAGCCCGAATTTCTTTTGCAGTTCGTAAGATGTGTAAAATCGCCGGGCTTGCGTTCTTTCGTTGAAATAGTGGCGATAGATCAGCCGGTCTTCCTTCATTCCGGTCTTGATCCAGTCGCTTTCGAAAAAGTCGTGACTTTCGATAAAATCAGCGTCGTTTTCATCCAGAAAGCGATGGGTATATTCCGCCGTCTTGATCGCCATGCAGTCGCCCGACAGCATGTAGAAATGCGTAGCGCGCGGGAACGCCTCAACCGCAGCCTCTATTGCGTGCAAGGTGGCCTGAACCAGTGACCACGCCCCCCAGCCGCATTTGATGCGTTTGCGTGCGAATGTGACATTTGGGTTGTCTTTCAGCGCATTGCGAATGCGGTTGTAATCAACCGCGCTGGCACGGGCATCGAAATGGATCGCCATGCAGTCGCCAGCAGCTGTCAACTGTTCGGCCTGTGCGATGATTGCATCAGGACCTTTGTGGCACAGCAAAATATACGCAATTCTTGCCATTATAGGTACGATTTTTCCGGTTTCCGCCTGGTTTCACCCCTGATACTGAGGATGAGCGATTGAATAAACAGAATATTTTTGGTTCTTTGAACCCAAAAGCTGGCCGATCAGTTTGAGACTCGGCAGGCGAAGGAGGGGTGGCATATGGGATTTCCAGGCACGTGGATGACGGAAAGCGAAAGCGTGGTTTACCGCGTCGTGCCGAAATGCGCATGTTCAACCATCGGCCAGATCATGTATTTTTCGGATCACGGGCAGTTCTTTGACGGCGACATTCACGATGCCAAAGACGGCATGCATAAATGGGCCTTCGATCAGAGCCAGGGGCCCATTACCAACAATGTCCGTGCGCATCGTTCTTATGCATTCACCTGTGTTCGCAACCCGTATACACGTATCCTAAGCTCATTCTTCGACAAGATTTGCGGTATCCAACGCAACGGCCGCCGCTATCGCGGAAATCTTGTTCCATCGCTGGTCTACAACTACGGGATCGAGGTCGGCGGCGATGACGGGCAGGGTGATTTTGACCAGATCAAGAGCTTCCGGCGCTTTCTGCTGTTTGCCCGTGACACGATCCGCTGGCGTCGCCCGATGGACCCGGACATTCACTGGTCGGCCATGTCGGGGCATGTATCAACCTTTATCGTCAACGGCGGTCGGTATGACCAAATATTCTGGACCGAAAAGTTCAATGACGGAATGCAGGGCGTCCTGAACCATATCGAAACACCCAACTCGATAAATCTGTCTGAAATTCCTCGGTTCAACGAGTCCGAGGGGCACGGCCCGAAGCGTGCGCATCCAGTAGAGGACTACTTTGACGATCTGTCGATGCATCTCGTGTATGAAATCTACAAAAGCGATTTCGAGCTGTTCAAATACGATTTTGAAAACCCGGCCAACAAGATGCCGACAGGTGAGATCGACCTGGACGAAATTCACGCAAAACTGGGTGACTGAAGCGGTAAGTTCCGCACTTGTCACCAATGCCTCTGACGAGACATCTTTTCCGGTTGGGCCTGGCACCGCAGAATGCGCGGTGCCAGGCCCAGGTTTGATCAGACCTGTCGCACGGCCCCTTTCGCCGCACTGGTTGTCAGTTTGGCATAGGCCTTGAGCGCAGTAGACACCTTGCGTTTGCGTGGCTCTGCGGGCACCCAACCCTTTTCGTCCTGTTCTTCGCGCCGCGCCGCCAGTTCCTCGTCCGACACAGCCAGATGGATGGTGCGGTTGGGGATGTCGATCTCGATCTTGTCACCCTGTTGCACCAAACCGATCTCACCGCCTTCGGCCGCCTCAGGTGAGACATGGCCGATCGAGAGCCCGGAGGTGCCGCCCGAAAAGCGGCCGTCGGTCAGCAGGGCGCAGGCTTTGCCCAGACCTTTGGATTTCAGATAGGAGGTCGGATACAGCATTTCCTGCATGCCTGGCCCACCGCGGGGACCTTCGTAGCGGATTACGACCACGTCACCTGCCTCGACCTTGCCGGTCAGGATGTCGTTGACCGCCTGATCCTGACTTTCGCAGACATAGGCGGTGCCGGTGAAGGTCAGGCTGTTCGGGTCGACGCCTGCGGTTTTTACGATGCACCCCTCGCGGGCGATGTTACCGAACAGCACCGCCAGTCCACCATCCTGGCTGAACGCGTGCTCTTTGTTCCGGATAACGCCGTTTTCGCGGTCGGTGTCCAGTTCCTTGTATCGGTTTGACTGGCTGAAAGCCTGCGTGGTGCGAACGCCGCCGGGCGCAGCCTTGAACAGTTCCTGCGCCTTGGGGTTGTTGGCGATCTTGATGTCCCAGTTTGCAATCGCCTCAGCCATTGTCGCCGAATGCACCGTGCTGCAATCTTCGTGCAGCAGCCCCGCCCGGCTCAGTTCGCCCAGAATCGAGAAGATGCCGCCCGCGCGGTGGACGTCTTCCATGTGTACGTTCTCGGTATTTGGCGCGACCTTGCACAGACACGGCACCTTGCGGCTCAGGTGATCCATATCGCTCATGTTGAAATGAACCTCGCCTTCATGCGCGATGGCCAACAGGTGCAGCACGGTGTTGGTCGAGCCACCCATGGCGATATCGAGGCTCATGGCGTTTTCAAACGCTTGGAAGGTTGCGATCTCACGCGGCAGGAAGCCTTTTTCGTCCAGCTCATAGTGGCGCTTGGTGATCTCGACGATGCGGCGTCCAGCTTCAAGGAACAGGTCCTTGCGGTCGGCATGGGTGGCCAGCGTCGAGCCATTGCCCGGCAGCGCCAGACCCAGTGCCTCGGCCAGACAGTTCATCGAGTTGGCGGTAAACATGCCCGAGCAAGACCCGCAAGTTGGGCAGGCGTTTTCCTCGATATGCTTCACCTGCTCATCAGTGTAATGATCATCGGCGGCAGCGACCATCGCATCGACAAGGTCGATCTTTTTGACGTCCAGATCGGCAATGTCGATCTTGCCTGCCTCCATTGGCCCGCCAGAGACAAAGATGGCAGGGATGTTCAGGCGCATCGCCGCCATCAGCATTCCGGGCGTGATCTTGTCACAGTTCGAGATACAGACCATGGCATCGGCGCAATGGGCGTTGACCATGTATTCGACGGAATCGGCAATCACCTCGCGCGAAGGCAGCGAATACAGCATACCATCATGGCCCATGGCGATACCGTCATCCACCGCGATGGTGTTGAACTCTTTGGCGACGCCGCCTGCGGCCTCGACCTCGCGGGCGACCATCTGGCCCAGATCCTTCAGATGTACGTGGCCCGGAACGAACTGCGTGAACGAGTTGACGATGGCGATGATCGGCTTGCCAAAATCGCTCTCGGTCATGCCGGTGGCGCGCCACAGCCCGCGGGCACCGGCCATGTTGCGGCCGTGTGTGGAAGTTCTGGATCGGTACATTGGCATGATTCTGTTTCCCTTTTGCCCGCCCTGCGATAGGGGTTGCGTATGTTATAGCGCACGCTACCCTATGTGCGTTATAACGTACAAGCTATATTGCAGGGCATGAGCATGGATTCGGACGATATTACCCTCAGACTACGCGATGTACGCGCCGCAGCGGGTCTGAGCCTGTCGAAAGTGGCTGAAATGACCGGGGTCAGCAAGGCGATGTTGGGCCAGATCGAGCGCGGCGAATCAAGCCCGACCATCGCCACACTGTGGAAGATTGCCAAGGGGTTTCAATTACCGCTGAGCGCGCTGATCGGATCCGCAGAGCTGCGTGATCCGGCAGATACCGATGTGTTCCGCACAGTGACCTTTCCCGGCAGTATCAAGGTAAAGATCGTATTCCCGTTCGACCCGACCCTTGGGGCCGAGACGTTTCACGTTGATTTGACAGCGGACCAGTGTCACGAGTCCCCCGCCCATGCGGCCGGCGTGACCGAAGAGGTTTTTGTACTGGATGGCACGCTGGATGTGCTGCGTGATGGAGAGTGGATTACGCTGCAGGCCGGTCAGGGGTTGCGTTTTGCCGCTGATCTGCCACATGGCTACCGTGCTGGCGGGGCGGGCGCAGCATTCCTCAACATGCACCACTATGCGCAGCAGGGCGCGGCGATCGTCTGATGCCATCAGTATTGGAACATCGCTTTTCGGAGGCAGAACATGACGGCATTTTTTGACACCCTGACGCTGGCAGATGCTGTCGGTTCATTTGGGGCACTTATGGTGGTTGCGGCGTATTTCGCCACTCAGATGCGCTGGATGAATTCCGAAGATCTGGCTTTTCCGGTGGTCAACATGCTGGGGTCGGTCCTGATCGTCTATTCACTTTTACAGAACTTCAATCTCGCCTCGATGCTGATCGAGAGTTTCTGGATTGCGATCAGTCTGGTCGGCATCGTTCAACATATACGCCTGCGCCGGGGTGGTTTGCGTTAGGAAACGAAACGCAATATTCATACCCTTCGGATTTAGTTTGGAGAGCATGTGGCGTTCCGTGGCTGGTGATAGCGCAAGCGAGCCCTAGCGTTAGATTCAGACAAGGCGGCCGGGTACCGGAACATGGCATTCATCTCGGAAATCGATTTTCGCGGCGGCGGTGGCGCACCAAACGGCGAAACCGTCGAAATCATTCTTGGCCCCGGAGACAACCCCGCCGATTTTGTTGTCAGTGCCTATCGTGACGACGGAACCCTGCACACCTCTGCCGGTATTCCGGGGGGCGAGGTCACGCTGTCCAGCCTGACCGGCACACCTGATCCTGATAATCCCGGATTCACCGTCTACGTCATCCCGCTGGGCCTGAGAAACGGACCCAGCAATGCGAACGAGGCCAGCGGCGTCGCACTGACCGATACATCATCGGGCAATGTCATCTCGTTTTTCAGCTCTGACAGGCAGGGTACGATCACGGCAACAGAAGGCGCAGCGAGTGGTGCGGCTTCGGACTCGTTTCTGGACCATCGTGCGCTTTCACCGGGTGAAAGCTATCAGTGGGACATCTTCGGCAATCAGACGATCGGGCCTGCAACGCCCGGGGATGCCGTCTTGTGCCTAACAGCCGGAAGCGCGGTTCGCACGTCCAAAGGTCTGGTTTGCCCAACGCAACTTGCGGCGGGCGATCTGGTCTGGACATTGGACCACGGCTATCAGCCGCTTCGTTGGGTGGGCCTGAGGCGCGTAACGGCCCAGGAACTCAGCAATCATCCCCTGCAGCGACCGATTTTGTTGGAGCAGGGTGCACTGTCAGAGGGCGTGCCCAGAACAGACCTGCATCTTTCGCCGCAGCACAGGGTTCTGATCCGATCCGCAGTGGCGCAACGCATGTTTGGTAGCGAAGAAGTTCTTGCTGCGGCGAAAAAGCTGGATGCCTTTGATGGTATCACCGCTGCGGAGTGCTCCGATGGCGTGATCTATGTGCATCTGCTGTTTGATCGACATGAAATCATCGACGTCAATGGGGCGCTGGTTGAAAGCCTGCTGATTGCGGATCAGTCCACCGCCGGGCTGCTTGACGGATCGCTTTGGAGTCAGGCCGGAAACCTGCCATCGGCCACCAACGCCGTAACCCCGTGTCGCCAAATTGCGCAGGGGCGGCGCTTGCGGCACCTTCTGGAACGAATGCAAAAGAACGGCAAAGACCTGCAACCTGCCGCCATCTCTTACCCGTCGCCGCAGCGTGTTGGGCGCGGGCAATAGCGGCCTGCGAATATCCTGTATCTTGCGTCACATTTCCCGGCAGTATAGGGACACCAATGTGCGCGTAGGGGAGGCTTTGATGCAGGACGATCCGAAAACCCTTGTTTCCACTGAATGGCTTGCCGCTCATATCAAGGACCCGGACCTGAGGGTTCTGGACGGGTCGTGGTATTTGCCGCAGCAAGCGCGCGATGCCAGGGCCGAGTACGAGGCCGCACATATCCCCGGCGCACGTTTCTTTGATATCGACGAGATTTCCGATCATCGCTCGGACCTACCGCACATGGCACCGCCTGTGGAAAAGTTCATGTCCCGTCTGCGCGCGATGGGCGTCGGCGATGGCCATCAGGTCGTGGTGTATGATGGCGCCGGGCTGATGTCAGCCGCGCGGGTCTGGTGGCTGTTTCGCCTTATGGGGCAAGAGAATGTGGCCGTTCTGGACGGTGGGCTGCCCAAATGGCAGGCTGAAGAGCGTGAAATCGAAGATCTGCCACCGGTCATTCGCGACCGCCACATGACCGTGCGGGTTCAGAACCATCTTGTGCGCGACGTCACGCAGGTATCTGCCGCCGCCAAGCTGGCCGATCATGAAATTATCGATGCCCGTTCGGCGGGTCGGTTCACTGGTAGCGAAGCAGAGCCGCGCGAAGGCCTGCGCTCGGGCCATATTCCAGGCTCGCGGAACGTGCCCTTTGGTGCATTGCTGAACAAAGATGGCACGATGAAAACGCCTGAGGAATGCCGCGCAATATTCGAGGCGGCAGGCGTTGACCTGTCCAAGCCCGCGATCACCTCGTGTGGTTCCGGCGTGACCGCCGCGATTCTCAGCCTTGCACTTGAGCGTTTGGGCAAGAAAGATCATTCACTTTACGACGGCTCCTGGGCTGAATGGGGTGCCTTCCCAACCCTGCCCGTCGCAACCGGAGAAACCTGATGTTCGAAAACCTGAAGGCGCAGCCAGCCGACAATATTCTGGCGCTTATGCAGATGTACCGCGACGACCCGCGCGATCAAAAGATTGATCTGGGTGTGGGCGTCTACAAGAATGCCGAAGGGGTGACCCCGGTCATGCGAGCGGTCAAGGCGGCCGAGAGACGCATTCTGGAGGAACAGGAAAGCAAGGCCTATACCGGGCTTGCAGGTGATCCGGCATTTGCCGATGCGATGATCGGGCTGATTCTGGGTAACGCAGTGCCGCGCGAAAACATTGCGGCCGTGGCAACGCCGGGTGGCACAGGGGCATGTCGTCAGGCATTTGAGCTTATTCGCATGGCGAATCCGAAGGCCCGTGTTTTCGTGTCAAACCCGACCTGGCCGAACCATTTGTCGATCCTGAACTATCTGGGAATCGAAACGGTTCAGTATCGGTATTTCGACAGCGAGACCCGCGGTGTCGATTTTGATGGTATGATCGAGGATCTGAAAACCGCCGAGGCCGGAGATGTCGTCCTGCTGCATGGCTGTTGTCACAACCCAACCGGCGCGAACCTTAATCTGGTGCAATGGCAAGAGGTCGTGGCCCTGATCAACGAGCGCGATCTGGTTGCCATGATCGATATTGCCTATCAGGGCTTTGGTGACGGTCTGGAAGAGGACGCGCAGGCGACCCGACTTGTTGCATCGTCGGTCAAGCATTGTGTGATCGCGGCGTCGTGCTCCAAGAATTTTGGTGTTTACCGTGAACGAACTGGTTTGTTGATGGTCGTCAGCAATGGCGGGGCAGATACAGGGCTGAATCAAAGCAATCTGGCGTTTCTGAACCGCCAGAACTATTCGTTCCCCCCCGATCACGGTGCGCGGGTTGTCACGACAATTCTTAACGATCCTGAACTGCGGGCTGATTGGGAGGCCGAGCTGGAGGAGGTTCGCCTTTCGATGCTGGAGCTGCGTCAGCAACTGGCGGACGAACTGCAGCGCCTGAGCGGATCAGACCGTTTCGGTTTCATCGCGGAACACCGCGGCATGTTCTCGCGTTTGGGCGCTTCGCCCGAACTGGTCGAGAAGCTGCGCAATGATTACGGGATTTACATGGTCGGTGACAGCCGCCTGAACATTGCCGGATTGAATGCTGCGACTGTGCCAATTCTGGCCAAGGCAATCATCGACGCGGGCGTCTGAGCCAGCCATCTGTGAATGACAAAAGCCGCGCGGCACAGCGCGGCTTTTTTTTATTGACCCAGCCCAAAAGAACCTGCCCAGAAGAAAAAGCCGGGCGCGAACGCCCGGCCTTCGAGTGGTTAACTCAGGACTTAGCCCTTGGAGAACTCGGGGTAGGCTTCCATACCCAGTTCTGCCATGTCGAGGCCGTTGATTTCGTCCTCTTCGCTAACACGGATGCCTAGGGTGGCTTTCAGGATGATCCACAGAACCAGAGCGCCTACAAAGGTGAAGACACCGTATGCGATGATGCCAGTCAGCTGTGTGATCAGGTTTGCTTCGCCGTAGAAGATCACGGCGATGGTGCCCCAGATGCCCGCGAACAGGTGAACCGGGATCGCACCAACAACGTCGTCGATCCTGAACTTGTCCAGCATCGGAACCGCGAAGACCACGATGATACCGCCCACAGCGCCGATCCACAGCGCACCGAACAGGGTTGGTGCGAGAGGCTCGGCAGTGATCGAAACCAGACCGGCCAGCGCGCCGTTCAGAACCATGGTAAGGTCAGGCTTCTTGTACAGAAGTTGGGTCAGGATCAGGGCTGCGACGGCACCCGAAGCTGCGGCCATGTTGGTGTTGGCAAAGATGCGCGAGACGTCCGATACATCACCCACGGTGCCCATCGCCAGTTGCGAGCCACCGTTGAAGCCGAACCAACCCAGCCACAGGATGAACGTACCCAGAGTTGCCAGTGCCAGGTTCGAACCGGGCATCGGGTGTACTTTACCCCCTTTGGTGTACTTGCCGATACGCGGGCCAAGGACGATGACACCTGCCAGAGCAGCCCAGCCACCGACCGAGTGTACAACGGTCGATCCGGCGAAGTCGGAAAAGCCCATGCCGTCCAGCCAGCCGCCGCCCCATTTCCACGAACCCGAAATCGGATACATGATACCGGTCAGGACGACGACGAAGATCAGGAAGGGCCACAGTTTGATACGTTCGGCCACGGCACCGGACACGATGGACGCGGTTGCCGCCACAAAGACCAGCTGGAAGAAGAAGTCCGAACCGATCGACGCGTAATCCAGCGCGGCGTCTGCGGGCGCAACACCCACTGCATCAAGCACGGTCGGGCCACCAATGGCAAAGATACCATTGAAGTCGCCCGGATACATCGTGTTGAAGCCAACCAGCCAGTACATGATTGCGGCAATGGAAAACAGCGCCACGTTCTTGATCATCTGCATGGCGACGTTCTTAGAGCGCACCAGGCCGCCTTCCAGCATGGCAAAGCCTGCCGCCATGAAGAAGACGAGGAAACCCGCCATTAGGAACAGCAGCGTGGTAAAGATATACTGGGTGTGCAATGCAGCTTCGCCAGCTGCGGCCTCTTGCGCAAGACCCATCTGCGGCAGCGCGACAATCGCGGCAGCAGGGATGAGAGATTTCATCAGGTTCATTGTCAGTCCTCGAATGATAGTGAATGGGGGCGCCTTACAGCGCCTCTTCGTTGGTTTCCCCGGTCCGCACGCGCAGGGCCTGCTCGACGTCGAGGACGAAAACCTTGCCGTCGCCGATCTTGCCGGTTTTGGCGGTTTTGGTGATGGTTTCGACGATCTGGTCGGTCATCGCGGCGGGCACGACGATTTCCAGCTTGATCTTGGGCACGAAATTCACGGCGTATTCAGCGCCCCGGTAAATTTCTGTGTGGCCCGACTGTGAGCCGAAACCCTTGATTTCGGTCACCATCATGCCGCGCACGCCTGCTTCGGTCAGCGCTTCGCGTACCTCTTCCAGCTTGAATGGTTTGATTGTCGCAATGATCAGCTTCACGTCTTTCCCCTCTGCTTTCCGGGCAGGCCGGTTATTTTGCACCTGCAGAAAAAGAGCGCGGCTGACGCGTCAATGAAACGGTTTGGAGAGAGTCACGCAGGGGAAAATCCCACTAGTTTGCACAATTTTTGCACAAATAGGCAGTATTGCCTAAAATTAAGGCAAAGAATTGAGGGGAAATACCGGAATTTCACACCTCAACATGTACGGCGTGCCGGGGTATGGTGCGCCAAAAGCAAAGAACGGGCAGAGTTTGAGCATGGCTGAGTCCAAACGCCGCAAGCCGCGACTGGTCGCGGAGAAAAGATACCCGTCGGCGGGCGCAAAGAAGACGTCTGCCAAACGCAGCAGCAAACCTGCGGGAAAGAAGGCGGCGCCCAAAAAGTCCGCGACTACCCGGAAAGCGGCCCGCAAAACCACCCGTCGTAAATCCGGTGGCGGAGGAATAGGAGGATTCTTCCGCCGCATTTTCCGTTGGATATTCCGCCTGATCTGGGGGCTGACATGGCGCATCGGTGCCATTGCGGCGCTGTTGCTCGCTCTGGCGGTGGGGCTGGTTTATACGACACTACCCGAGGCCGACACCTTGCTGGACGGTCGCGCGCGCGGCTCGGTGACATTGCTTGACCGGGAAGGGAACGTTTTTGCGTGGCGCGGTGATCAGTTTGGTGGTGTCATCACGGCGGATACTGTTTCGAAACACCTGAAGAATGCGGTGATCGCGACCGAGGATAAGCGGTTCTACCGTCATTTCGGCGTTAGCCCCCGCGGTGTCGCCAGCGCCGTCCGCATCAACCTGAGCGAGGGGCGCGGCCCGTTATCCGGTCACGGTGGTTCGACCATTACGCAGCAAACCGCAAAACTGCTGTGTCTGGGCGTTCCCTACGTTCCCGGTGAATGGGAATCTGAGGCGGCATACGAATCCGACTGTCGACAGGGATCGCTGTGGCGCAAGGCCAAGGAAGCGGTCTATGCGATGGCGATGGAGGTCAAGTATTCCAAGGATCAGATCCTGACGATCTATCTGAACCGTGCGTTCCTAGGCGCTGGCGCCCGTGGCTTCGAAGCCGCCAGTCAGCGTTATTTCGGCAAGTCCGCAGCCGAGGTGAACCCTTCGGAGGCGGCGATGCTGGCGGGGCTTTTGGTTGCGCCGACACGCTATGCCCCCACCAATAACCTGCAACGATCGCAGGACCGGGCGAATCTTGTTATCGGATTGATGGAAGATCAGGGCTATCTGTCCACAGCGCAGGCCAATACTGCGCGCAGCAATCCTGCCGAATTGTCCGAGGCGGCGGCTGCACGGGCGGGTGGGTATTTTGCCGATTGGGTCATGGCCAGCGGGCCCGAGTTCTTTACGCGCAACACGACCGAAGATGTGGTTATCCGGACAACTCTGGATCAACAGATGCAGCAGGCAGCCGAAGAGGCCCTGCAATTTGTGTTCCAGGAAAAGGTCAGTCCGGGTTCCAAGGCACAGGCGGCCATCGTGGTCATGTCCGCGGACGGTGCCGTTCGTGCCATGGTTGGTGGGCGCAAGACCCGTGTATCAGGTGCGTTCAACCGGGCAACACAGGCATTGCGGCAGACCGGCTCCGCCTTCAAACCTTTTGTATATGCCACGGCGTTGGAGCTTGGGTATTCTCCACTCGATACGGTGGTGGATGAGCCTTACTGCATCAACATCCCCGGTTCGGGTCAGTGGTGCCCCAAGAACTATACCAACAAGTACTATGGCCGCGTTACTCTGGCCGATGCATTAAAAAACTCGCTGAACATACCTGCAGTGAAAGTTGCCGAGGCGGCAGGGCTCGACAATGTGCGCACCGTTGCCAGCGAATTTGGCATCGACAGCGATCTGGCGGCCGGTCCGGCCTTGGCTTTGGGCGCGTCCGAAAGCACGCTGATCGAGATGACTGGCGCCTATGCGGGCATTCTCAACGGCGGGTCGTCGGTTGAACCCTATGGGTTGACCGAACTCAAGCTGTTGGGGGACGTGGACCCGGTTATGGTAACGACCTCGGGCATTGGTGAGCGTGTCATTCGCGAGGACGCCGCAAGGCAGCTGACCTGGATGATGGAGCGTGTCGTGTCGCAGGGGACAGGCAGCCGTGCGGCGTTGCCCGGCTGGCAGGTGGCGGGTAAGACCGGCACAACGCAGGCGGCACGTGACGCGTGGTTCATCGGCTTTACAGCCGATTACGTTGCCGGTGTCTGGATGGGATATGATGACAACACGCCACTATCCGGTGTGACCGGCGGCGGCCTGCCCGCCGAGATCTGGCGCGAGACCATGATCCGCATCACCGAAGGCATGACACCAACCCCGTTGCCTGCGCAGGCACCCGAACCCCCGGTAAAGACGGCACAGCCGCGCCAGCAGAAAAAAGGTGGCGGTGGGTTTGGCAGGGCCGTGGACAACCTGTTGCGGGACATCTTCGGTCGCAACTGAACGTATTGATTTGCTGTAAAACAACACGGTCGGGTTTGTTTTGACCCGACGTTAGTGAATCGTGGATACGTCATCCGAAGAATGTTATGAATGTCAGAATATATTGATTTGGCGCAGTTCATGGCCCTTTGACCGGATTCCGATTTTGCGGTCCGATGCGGGAACTGCCAACCGCTTTTGAACCAAGGCTTGAGGGGGGAACAATGAAATTTGTGTCAAACCGCATCTGGATTTCGGTCTTTGCCGGTATTCTTGCTGTCACCTTGGGCAATACGGCACAGGCGCAGGCCCTGACACGATCAGACGCCGAAGACGAAGGCTGGCGTCATTCCATCACGCCCTATTTGTTTCTGCCGCTTACCACGAAAGGTACATCCACGGTCAGCGGAGTCAGCACTGAACTGGATCTGAGCCTGAGCGATATTCTGGATGCGCTCGATGGTGCACTGTCCCTGCGATACGAAGGCTGGAACGGCAATTGGGGCATAATTTCCGAACTCTACTACGTCCGGCTTGGCGGGGATGGCGAACTGCCCGTGCCAAATGTGGGGGTGAATGTGGACGTGCGGCAGGCCTATCTCAGTCTGCAGGGTGCGTACAGATTTGCCCGTGGGGTGAACTCATCCGGCCGGCGGTATGCAGTTGATGCCACGGCAGGCATCCGAATGAACCGGCTGAAGCAGGAAATCGACCTGACCGGACCCGGGCCCGGCAGAACATTCGGTGGGACAGAGGAATGGGTCGAGCCCATGATCGGGCTGCGCTACGCGACAGAGCTAAACGACGACTGGGCTTTTGCCGCCCGCGCAGAGCTGAGTGGCTTTGGTGTCAACGGCGACGATCTTCAATATCTGGTGCTGGCCGGTTTTGACTGGCAGGCGTGGAAAAAGACGTCTGTCAGGTTCGGATATCAGTTCTACGGGATCGATTATTCGACCAATGCCGATACAGGTCCGTTTGCCTATAACCTGGATCAGAACGGTTTGTACGCGGCGATATCGTTCAGCTTTTGACACCAAACGAATGACTGCGCCAGATAGGGGACCGGCGGCAGAGGCCGCCGGTCAGTTCGTTCAGAGGCTTTCGTCAAGTGCTGCCAGAATCGCGTCGCCCATTTCGGTGGTCGAAACAGGGGTTACGCCTTCATCAGCCAGCAGATCGCCCGTGCGTACACCATCCGCCAGAACTTTCTCGATGGCTGCTTCCAGACGGTCCGCTTCGGCGCCCTGATCAAAGCTGTAGCGCAGAGCCATGGCGAAGCTGAGGATACAGGCGATCGGGTTGGCCTTGCCCTGACCGGCGATATCAGGGGCCGAGCCGTGTACGGGCTCGTACATCGCCTTGGGGCGGCCATTGGCCATCGGAGCACCCAGAGATGCCGAAGGCAGCATACCCAGCGAGCCGGTAAGCATTGCGGCACAGTCCGACAGGATATCGCCAAACAGGTTGTCGGTGACGATCACGTCGAACTGCTTGGGCGCGCGAACCAGCTGCATCGCGCCGTTGTCAGCGTACATGTGGGTCAGTTCGACCTCGGGGTATTCCTTGGCCACGCGGTCGACGACCTCGCGCCACAGGATGCCGGATTCCATGACGTTGGCCTTCTCCATCGAGCAGACCTTTTTGTTCCGGCGCATTGCCAGTTCAAAGGCCGAGCGCGCGGCGCGTTCGATCTCGGATTCGGTATAGCGCTGGGTGTTGATGCCTACGCGCTCGTTACCTTCCTCGAAGATGCCACGTGGCTCTCCGAAATAGACACCCGAAGTCAGCTCGCGCACGATCATGATGTCGAGGCCGGCGACCACGTCCTTTTTCAGGGACGAGAAATCGGCCAGCGCGTCAAAACACTGGGCTGGGCGCAGGTTGGAATACAGGTCCATCTCTTTGCGCAGACGCAGCAACCCGCGTTCGGGTTTCAGGCTGAAATCCAGATCGTCGTATTTCGGGCCACCCACGGCGCCCAGCAGAACGGCGTCCGCCTCCTGCGCCTTGGCCATGGTCTCGTCCGACAGCGGTTTGCCGTGTGCGTCGTAGGCCGCGCCGCCTACAAGATCCTCGCTCACGTCAAATTGAAGACCGCGATTGGAACCGAACCAATCGATGATTTTGCGCACTTCGGCCATAACTTCCGGGCCAATTCCGTCTCCGGGCAGGATGAGGAGCGAGGGGTTGGACATGAAGGGTCTCCTTGCGTTTCGTTGCAATCGCCCTAGCGTGTGCGCCGCAACGGGTCAATGAGACGATCCGGCCAAAACACGAGGAAAATACATGCTGATACCGGGAAATGCCGTCCCTGAACTGAAAATCGAGACATTGGCGCACGGAACCTTTGATCTAGACCGGGACAAGGGCGAAAACGGGACGCTGGTCATACAATACCGCGGTCTTCATTGTCCGATTTGCATCCGCCAGATGGGCGAGGTCGAGGCCGCGCTGGATGAGTTCGCTGAGCTGGGAATCGAAGTCATCATGCTGAGCACCGATTCTGAGGAGCGCGCGGCCGAGACGGTGGGTAAGGCCGGTACCGAGCGTCTGCGCGTCGGGCACAGCCTGCCGCTGTCGGGTGCGCGTGACGACTGGGGGCTCTATCTGTCCAAAGGGCGCGAAGGCACCGCCGAGGCGCCATTCTTTGCCGAGCCGGGGCATTTCTATATTGCGCCCGATCGCAGCCTGTATTTCGCATGGACGCAATCGACCCCATTCGGGCGCCCGTCTATTTCTGACATCAAGGGCGGCATCAAATACGCGCTGGATAATCAATACCCGCCGCGCGGGACCTACACCGACGCGCTGTAACGAAACTCAGATACTGGCCAGCAACCCGTTGGCCAGCAAATCCCAGACCCTGCGGATGCGCGGGGTCTGGCGCATCGCCTGTGGTGCCGCCAGCCAGACCGGAAGCGGTGGAATGTGCAGATCCAATGGCAGGACCTCGATATCAGGGTCGGCTAATGCGATGCGAAGCTGGCTGAATCCGATCCCGCACCCGGCCCGGATCAGTTGCCAATAGGCGCTTTGATTGTCGCAGCGCGTGGCAAAACTCTCTCTATCAGCCTCCCAGCCCAGTTGCCGCATGGTCGCAAGGATCAGATCATTCGCGTCATATCCGACCAGATCGTGCTGCAGCAGATCTTCGGGGGATTGCGGCCTGCCAGCCCGGTCCAGATAGGAAACTGCGGCGCAGGTACAAAGCGGCACGTCGCCAATAAATCGGGTGACGATGTCCATCTGACGGGGGCGATACATCCGAACGGCAATGTCCGCTTCGCGGAACAAAAGGTTTTCACTGGTGTCTGACGGAACAAGCTCCAACTGGATCGCCGGTTCTTCCTGACGGATTTGGGCCAGAATGGGTGGCAACATGTGATGCGACGCAAAGACCGATGCCGTGATGCGAACCGACCCCTCAAGCTGCTGCGACTGTCCGGCAGCCGTCATCTCAAAACTGTTCATTGCCGTGCGCATCTGCTCGGCCATCGGCAATAGCTGAATACCAGTATCGCTCAGCGTCAATCCCCGGGCGTGTCTTTCGAACAGGGTTACTCCCAAATCCGTTTCCAGAGATTGAATCTGACGACCCACCGTCGGCTGACTGCAGTGCAGTCGGCGTGCCGCCGATGACAAAGACCCGGTTTCTGCAACAGCTAAAAAGCTTTGAATCAAGGACCAGTCGGAAAGTTTCAGCGCATTATTCATTCAAAAATGAATACACGATCTACATTTGTGGGCAATATTCATATTTTTTTGAATGGATAAGTTGGGGCCAGACAACAGGAGAATCCCAATGAATCAGACAGTTCTTATTCTGGGCGCCAATGGAAGATTTGGCCGGAACGCAGCGACTCAGTTTGGCAAGGCAGGTTGGACGGTTCGGCGGTTTGACCGCAAGACGGACAACATTATGCAGGCCGCTCAGGGTGCGGATGTCATCGTGAACGCCTGGAACCCTGCTTACCCGGATTGGGCCAGACTGGTTCAGAAACTGCACGCACAGGTCATTGAGGCCGCCAGCGCCGCAGGTTCAACGGTTCTAATACCGGGCAATGTCTATGTCTTTGGGGCCGAAGCGTCCGGTCCGTGGTCCGGCGCGACGCCACACTTGGCGACCAATCCGCTGGGTCGGATCAGGGTCGAAATGGAGGAGTCTTATCGCGCCTCCAACGTGCGCACGATCATTCTGCGCGCGGGCGATTTCATCGACACTCGGGCCTCGGGTAACTGGTTTGACCAGATTCTGGTCAAGTCTTTACATCGCGGGCGGTTTGTCTATCCGGGGAACCCGGACATTCCTCATGCGTGGGCCTTTTTGCCGGATATTGCCCGCGCGGCGGTAATGCTCTGCGAACTGAGGGGAGAGTTGCCCCGGTTCGCGGATGTCCCGTTTGAAGGATACACTTTGACAGGCCATCAGATGGCCGACGCCTTGTCGAGGATTGCCCAGCAGGATGTAACGCTCAGGCCTATGAACTGGCTGCCCGTTCGTTTGTCCCGCCCGTTCTGGCGTCTGGCACCGCATTTGCTGGAGATGCGTTACCTCTGGGATACGCCGCATCAGTTGGATGGATCGTATTTTGCCGATCTGGTCAAAGAGTTCAGGCATACCGCTGTCGACGAGGCGCTCCGCCAGGCAATTCCCGCCGAGTTTTCAAGGCGCGAGGTCGACCCAGACCAGCCGGTGGCGGCTGGCGCCTGAGGCGGCCTGTCGCGCGTCACTACCCGCTTCGGGCCAGTGGACACCGGCATCGACAACGTCCCAGTCCTGCGAGGGCAGCACGTAGTCGACCCGCAACTCGCCCACGTTTCGCCAGGCAACGGTCGGGCCGCTGTCCGATAGCGGGTCCTGCAGCCGGGGGTCGGACAGCAAGCCTCGGATCGCCTGTTTCCGGCCTTCACCAAGCACTGGGTCCTGATTTGCGTCTCCGGAGATTACAAAACGGGTCTGGGGCGCTGGTCCGAACGCGCCCCCGAGGTAATGCGCCCACAATCGGATTTCGTCATGATTTCGCAACCCGTTCCTGTCTTCGTTGCCGTCAAAGACGGGCGGGCTGGCGTGAAAGGTCAGCACGTGAACCCGGCCTCCGGGCGCATCTATCGGAACCACCCAATGCGCGGTTGAAGACAACCGCTGTATCGACAGCGCTTCGCGTGACGGAAAGGTCTGCCCATCCTTTTCAGGGATTTGGGCGCCAGGCAGATCCCGCCACAACAGGGTTGAAAAATCCCGCACTTCTTCGGTGGCAATCGGAAAGCGGGACAGAACGGCCAGTCCGCCCTGACCGGTAAAGCGACCCCAGCCCTGAGCGTCGCCGGGACCGTAGAGCTTTCCGTCGCCGTCCAGATCAAGATCGGTTTCCTGTCCCGAATTGGGTTGCCCGGAAAAACTGTGGGGATAGTCGACCCCGGCCTGCTTCAGCCGGTCCAGTAGGGCGGTAAGCGCCAATCCGTCATGATCCCAGTCGATGCTTTGCAGTGTCAGAACGTCTGGTGAAACGGCTGCGATCACGGCAACGACGCTTTGAACCTGATCCTCCCCCCGCCGGATATCCCGCAGCATGAGGCCCGGACCATCCCGGCTGAGTTCCGTGTTGAAGGTTGCAATCCGCAGCGTTTCTGCCTGTGCCGAAAGCGGCAGCAGAAAAATCAGCAGAAAACGGATCATGCAGTCTGGGCAGCCTCGGACGTCGAATAGGCGCGGCGCTTTTCTACGATCAGCCCCGCGATCCGCAGCATGGCCATTCCGCGCATGATCATGCTGGCTGGAAGAAATGCCCAGGCGCTCATCGTCCAGATTATGGTTTGTGGGTTGCTGAGCGAGATCGGATTGACAAAATCGGTGGTCAGTTTGACCAGCGCAGGGATCACAAACGGAAGCAAGATGCCGACAGAGATGTTGAGGCGGCCATCGCGTTGCAGGCGTGTGACTACATCGCCACCTTTGGTCGGATCAAACAGCGGTAGATTGATCCAGACATTGAATGCGCCGTTTCCGGTCGGCCAACCACGCACACGTACCGCATACGCAAAGCTGGCCACTGTTACCAGTGCGGCAACATAAGCTATACCCGCCGCCATACGCACAAGATCAACCAAGGGCTGAGCGGCCTCCGGCGGCAGCATGAGCACCACTAGGCGTACCGGTGAATAGGGGAAATCCACTACGTTGGCGACCGCCATGCCAATGCCGTAGAACATTTCGGTCATCGGGGTAGGTGTATAGGCGTTTTTGCAGATCAGGGTCAGGAAGGTGACCATCGACATCAGGCCGACGAAACGCAGGCGGTTTACCGGCGGCGCGTCGCGAAATTCGATAAAGCTTGGGAAGGCTGAGTTGTATTCGGCAAAAGTCAGGATGAACGCGAGGATTGCCAGAAAGACAACAATCTCGGTCGCGTTTGACGTCGAAACTGGCAGGTATAACGCAGGTGTCAGCACAAGAAGTGCAACAAGCAATCCACGTAATGCCGCCCCTGTTGTGCGTGCTATCACTATCCGAACCCTTTCAAACCGGAGTGGCCGATTCTATGTCGGTCCCTAATCCAACTTGTGCCCGTCGTTTGTTATTTTGACGGGTGCCCCCACGAAGAACATTTGTGACTTCATTGGGCACTCAGCTCAAGCCAAGGGGCAGAAAACACGGTGTTTCGGGCAAAATGATGGCGAAACTGGTGCGGCTTTGCATCATTGTTGACGCAAATCCGGCGTGTATTACAAGGTAAGCTCTACATGTTGTGGTTGCCGGGGTTTCTACCCCTAAAATGAGAACGGGGCCGCCAAGGCGACCCCGTTAGGTTGCACAGGATGGAATCAGACCCAGGGCCGTGCCTGCGTTGCGTGCGATTCGAACGCGTCGATGTGGTGATCCTTTTCCATCGTCAGGCCGATGTCATCCAGACCGTTCAACAAACAGTGTTTGCGGTGTGCATCGACCTCGAACTTGATGACGACGCCATCTGAGGTAGTGATTTCCTGATCTTCCAGATGCACGGTCATGCGGGCGTTTTCGCCCTTGTGTGCATCGTCCATCAGGATCGCGTGATGCTCTTCTTCCACTACAATTGGCAGGATGCCGTTTTTGAAGCAGTTGTTGAAAAAGATGTCGGCAAAGCTGGTCGAGATCACAACCTTGATGCCGAAATCTTTGATCGCCCAGGGCGCGTGTTCACGCGACGAACCGCAGCCGAAATTGTCGCCCGCCACCAGAATTTCGGTGTTGCGATAGGCGGGTTTGTTCAGGACGAACTCTTCGTTTTCGCCACCATGATCATGATAGCGCATTTCATCAAACAGCACGACGCCAAGTCCGGACCGCTTGATTGTTTTCAGGTGGACCTTGGGGATGATCATATCGGTGTCGATATTGATCAAAGGCATTGGGGCGGCCACCCCGTGGATTTTTTCAAACTTTTCCATGTTCACACTCCTGCGGGAGAGGGCCGCGCCCATGCCCCGCGTTTAAGCTTCTTTCGCTTCTGTCGTTTCGTTAGGCGCGCTTTTGACAAAGAGCGCCATGAAGACCAATCCAAACCCGTTGAACAGCATCTCGATGCCCAGCAGGACTCCCAGCAACCGCAGCAGAACCGATGGTTCCGCGCTGGCATAAGACCAGAGGATACCCGCAAGGATGATCGACAAGATGCCCGAGATGAGCGTTGGCCAGTAGAACTGTGTTCCGCGCATCTGAAATGAGAGGAAAATCCGTGCGATGCCGCCTGCCATGAACAGGATCAACACCACAGTGGCCAACGTCAGCGTACCTTCCAGCGGATTGTCGAGGAACGACCATCCGAGAAACAGCATTACGGCACCCATGATGAAGGACAGGATTTTGTTGCCCGCACCTTCCACGGTAAACCCGCCAACGACCTGTAGGGCGCCGGATACCAGCAGCAATGCGCCTGCAACCAATGTCACGGCAATCGATGCCACATATGGGGCGCCCAGCACAACGATGCCGAACACAATCGACAAAAGCCCCAGAAGAAGCCATTTGACCCAGTCACTCATTTCAGTCTCTCCCTCAAAAATTCAACTATGAGGGCAGCTTACATCAATTCACGCACGTCTGTCAGCCGTCCTGTGATTGCCGCTGCGGCAGCCATCGCGGGGCTCAGCAGATGGGTACGTCCGCCTCGGCCCTGACGGCCTTCGAAGTTGCGGTTCGAGGTTGCGGCGCAGCGTTCGCCCGGTTGCAGCTGGTCGGGGTTCATTGCCAGGCACATCGAACATCCCGCCAGACGCCATTCGAACCCAGCCTCTTTGAAGATGTCTGCCAGACCCTCTTCTTCGGCCTGAGCACGAACCAGACCCGAACCGGGCACGACCATGGCGCGCATACCTTCCTTGATCTTCTTACCCTTCAGAATCTCGGCGGCGGCGCGCAGGTCTTCGATGCGGCCATTGGTGCACGAGCCGATAAAGACGGTATCGACCTCAACATCGCTGAGCTTTTGACCGGCCTTCAGCCCCATGTACTCGATTGAACGGCGGGCCGCGTCGACCTTGCCGCCTTCGAAATCTTCGGGGTTCGGTACGGTTGCTGTGATCGGCAGCACGTCCTCGGGGCTGGTACCCCATGTGACGACCGGAGCGATATCTTCGCCACGCAGGGTGACGACCTTGTCGAAATGTGCGCCTTCGTCGGTGAAAAGCGTTTTCCACCAGTCCATCGCAGCTTCCCACTGGGCACCTTTCGGCGCGTGTGGGCGGCCTTTGACATATTCGAACGTGGTCTCGTCCGGTGCGATCAGACCCGCGCGGGCGCCGCCCTCGATGGCCATGTTGCATACGGTCATGCGGCCTTCCATCGACAGATCACGGATCGCTTCGCCGCAATATTCGATGACATAGCCGGTGCCACCCGCGGTTCCGGTCTCGCCAATCACGGCCAGAGTGATGTCCTTGGCGGTCACACCCGGCTGCAGTTTGCCGGTGATTTCCACCTTCATGTTCTTGGACTTCTTCTGGATCAGAGTCTGAGTGGCCAGAACATGCTCAACTTCGGACGTTCCGATACCATGCGCCAGCGCACCAAACGCGCCGTGGGTGGCGGTGTGGCTGTCGCCGCAGACAACAGTCATGCCGGGCAGGGTCCAGCCCTGTTCCGGGCCGACGATGTGCACAATGCCCTGACGGACGTCGTGCACCGGATAGTAATGAATCCCGAAATCCTTGGCGTTCTTGTCCAACGCTTCGACCTGAATGCGCGATTCGGGATTTTCGATCCCGTTCACACGGTCCGGCGTGGTCGGAACGTTATGGTCCGGCACGGCAATGGTTTTTTCCGGCGCGCGTACCTTGCGGCCTGCCATGCGCAGCCCTTCAAAGGCTTGCGGGCTGGTCACCTCGTGCACCAGATGGCGGTCGATATAGAGCAGGCAGGTGCCATCATCGGCTTCGTGCGCGACGTGGGCATCCCAGATCTTGTCATAGAGCGTTTTGGGGGACATCGGTCCTCTCCCATATGTATTGAGAATAGCTGGCGATCGTTGGCTGGACGCCGCTTATAGGCGGGCCAGAACCGTGCGGGCAGCCCCAAAGAACCGCTCGCGCAGGCGCGTACGGTCTTGCAGGTCGATATTCGGGGCCGTATGGGGTCTCATGCTGCTTCACATAAAGGTGTGAAGTGAGTCTATCAAGGTCTTGTACCACCCATCGGTGCCTTTGGGGCACAATCGCGCGAGGCTGCCCTGTGCTTTCATTGAAATGTCACGGGGTGCTTGTTACCTTTGTAATACCCCGGCGCCGGGGATTTGCGGCGCGCAACCAAGGAGGACCATGTCCTGTCTCTACATACCCAGGCGGGTTTGCCCGCCGATGATCGGGCCAATGTGATGGCCCACTCTCAGTCAATCAGCGACAAGCTGCTTGAGCGCATCCTTTCCTCACTTTCCGATGACAAGGCCGAAGACGTCGTGCAGATCAACCTGCAGGGCAAGTCCTCGGTGGCGGATCACATGGTGATCGCATCGGGCCGGTCGACCCGTCAGGTCTCGGCCATGGCGGAAAAGCTGACGGATCGCATCAAGCAGGAATTCGGTTTCACCTCAAAGGTCGAAGGCAAGGATGCCGGCGATTGGGTGCTGATCGATACGGGCGACGTGATCGTCCATATCTTCCGTCCCGAAGTGCGTGAATTCTACCAGCTGGAAAAGATGTGGCTGCCTCAGGGCGGCAGCGCCTCGGCTAACTGAGGCGCCATCCCGGCCTGTATTGAAGGGCTGGAGGCGAGAGTAATATGCGTATCAGCATAGTTGCGGTCGGGCGATTGCGCGCCGGACCGGAGAAGACCCTGCTTGACGATTATCTGACCCGATTTGACCGGACCGGCCGTGGCTTGGGCCTTGGGCCTGCGCGCGTGATCGAGGTCGAGGACAAGAAAAACGCAGGCATGGGGGCCGAGGGTGCGTTGTTGCGCAAGGCGCTGCCCAAAGGCGCTGTGATCTGCACGTTGGACGAACGCGGGCGGGTGATGTCCTCACCCGATTTTGCCCAAAAGCTGGGCGGCTGGCGCGATGCGGGCCGGCAGGATCTGGGGCTGATCATTGGCGGAGCTGACGGAATAGACCCTAATCTGCGGGCAGAGGCCGATTTTTCCATTTCCTTTGGCTCGATGGTCTGGCCGCATATGCTGGTTCGTGTGATGCTGGCCGAACAACTTTATCGGGCAGCAACGATACTGTCGGGCGGCCCCTATCACCGGGTCTGACATGGCGCAGCTTTTGATCGTCTACCATTCGCGCACCGGCGGTGCCCGCCAGATGGCCGAAGCTGCGGCAGAGGCAGGGCGGGAAGAGGCAGAGGTGGTTCTGAAACCCGCCGATCTGGCCTGCCCCGAAGATTTGCTGAAAGCCGATGGTTACATCTTTTGCGCGCCCGAGAATCTGGCTGCAATTTCGGGTCTGATGAAAGAGTTTTTCGACCGCTGCTATTATCCAGTTCTGGGTCGCATCGAAGGGCGCCCCTATGCACAGATGATCTGCGCCGGGTCGGACGGTGAGAATGCCGCCCGTCAAACCGCACGGATTGCCACCGGCTGGCGGCTAAAAGAGGTGCAGCCCCCCCTGATCATCTGTACCCACGCGCAAACGCCCGATCAAATCCTTGCGGAAAAGGTCATCCCGGACGACCAGCTAGAACAATGCCGCGATATCGGGCTGGCTATGGCCGCCGGTCTGAGCATGGGGCTGTTCTGAGGATTTTCAGGGTAGGTCCACGACATAGGTGGCCTCGGCCCAGCCATCGACATTGCATCTGGCCTGAATCTGCACCTGTTTCATATCCGATGGAATAGAAACGCTGCCAAGGGATCGGGTGAACGGCTGTTCTTGTTCATGCGGGTGGTGAAGGACGCGCAGACCCAATTCATTGCCCTGCATATCCAGAACACGCCAGCCATCGGCATAGTGATCCCAACCGGTATCCGGATGGGAAACGGTGACGTCAAAGCGCCATGTGTTGCCAGAGCGTTGGGCGGCGACGTTTTCAATCACTGGCGAATCGGCGAATGCCGGTGAGGCCAGAAGGGCAAGTAAAGCAACGCATCTCATGCGGCGAGAATAGATGTGATTGTGATCCATTGCGTTCACGACTCCGTGTCAGGGGGCAGGGTCAGTAATACAGACCGCGAGTGTGAGGCGAATTCGCGCCGGTAGAGTACGCCAAATGTGACAAGCGTTCCAAGGATCAGGGCGATCGGACCAATGATCCAGGCCACAGACGCCAGCGCGAAATAGGTGGTTCGCAAGGCCCTGTTAAAGCTGCGTGCGGCGGTGACGCAGATTTCAGCGGCCTGCGCGGCGCGTGGATAGGCTTTGGCGTCTTCGGGGTCATTGGGCACCGCTGCCATCAGCACGGCGCAATATCCAAACAACCGGTGGGCCCAGACGTATTTGAGAAAGGCGTTGGACAGAAACAGCAGGACAACCAGTATTTTGATTTCCCAGACCAGCGCGGGCTCACTGCCGATTGCCAGATCGCTGGCCACGCCTGCAAGGCGCTCGGTATTGCCCAACAGTGCGATCCCGCCGCCGATTGCAATCATCGAGGTGGAGGCGAAGAATGTGCTGCCCTGACGCATGTTTCCAACAAGTTGCGCATCAAACATCCTCGGTTGCCGGGTCACCATTTCCTTCATCCACCCACGCCGGAAGTCGTCCATCATAGTGGCAACAGAGAGCTTTTGCGGTGAGGGATTTTCGATTTTCCAACCGATCAGTTGCCATGCAAGGATCAACAGAAGGATGGCCAGATAATCGAGAGGAGAGAACAAGAGTGCGCGGTCGATCCATGTCATGGGTGAGACACTAAGCCGTGCCGGATGAACTTGCCATATCTTGAAATTGGTAATATTATCTTACCAAAAGGGGATCAGCCATGCAAATGCCAAGCCCGGATCAGCGCGTACTGGCGCGCAAGGTCAGAATCCTTGCGCGATTGCTTCAGGTTCTGCCGCGGGATGCGGTGATCGATGACGAATCCGAAACCCGCGCTTACGAGTGCGACGCGCTAACCGCCTATAAATGCCCGCCAATGCTTGCGGTTCTTCCATCCTCGACGCGGGAAGTTTCCGAGGTTTTGCGCATTTGCCACGAAGAAGGTGTTCCGGTTGTTCCACGCGGCGCAGGTACATCGCTTGCCGGTGGCGCGCTTCCGACGGCGGACTGTGTCATTCTTGGCGTAGCACGGATGAACGACGTTCTTGAGGTCGACTATGACAACCGTTTTGTCCGCGTCCAATCAGGACGCACGAATCTGAGCGTTACCGGCGCGGTGGAAGAGGAAGAGTTCTTTTATGCACCTGACCCATCGTCCCAGCTGGCTTGTGCCATCGCCGGGAACATCGCGATGAACTCTGGCGGGGCGCATTGTCTGAAATATGGCGTAACGACCAACAACCTGCTTGGGGTCACGATGGTCATGATGGACGGAACCGTGGTCGAGATCGGCGGCGCACATTCGGATGCAGGTGGGCTGGATCTGCTGGGTGTTATTTGCGGCTCCGAGGGGCAACTGGGCGTGGTGACCGAAGCCACACTGCGCATTCTGCGTAAACCCGAAGGTGCCCGACCCGTTCTGATGGGGTTCGACGACAATCAGGTTGCGGGTCAATGCGTGTCTGACATCATAAAATCCGGTATCCTGCCAGTGGCGATCGAGTTCATGGACCGGCTGTGCATTCAGGCCTGCGAGAATTTCGCCCATGCGGGCTATCCAGATTGCGAGGCGCTGTTGATTGTCGAGGTCGAAGGGTCCGAGGCCGAAATTGACGGACAGCTAACGAAGATCATCGAAATTGCAAAACGGCATAATCCGGTTGAACTGCGCGAAAGCCAGTCGGCCGAGGAAAGCGCTAAAATCTGGCTGGGGCGCAAATCGGCTTTTGGTGCCATGGGCCAGATCAACGATTACATGTGTCTGGATGGAACCATCCCTGTCTCGTCCCTGCCAGCAGTGCTGAGGCGGATCAGCGAACTGAGCGAGGAGTATGGCCTGCCGGTGGGCAATGTATTCCACGCAGGGGATGGCAATATGCACCCCCTGATCCTGTTCGATGCCAACAAGCCGGGAGATCTTGAGAAATGTGAGGCATTCGGCGCGGACATTCTGAAACTTTGTGTCGACGTTGGCGGTTGCCTGACAGGTGAACACGGCGTTGGTGTCGAAAAGCGCGACCTAATGGAACATCAGTATTCACGTTCTGATCTCGAGGCACAGATGGCTGTCAAGGATGTGTTCGATCCGGCATGGCTGCTGAACCCCGCAAAGGTGTTTCCGCTGGACGCCTCGCAGGCGCGCAGGGTCGCGCGGGTGGCGGCAGAGTAATGACGGCCGACCTCCCTCGGCATCAAAAAAAGATGAGTTCACATGAGACCTGAAACAGAGGCTGAGCTGGCCGAATGTGTGGCCGCATTGAATGGGCCAGTGAGAATTGCGGGGGGTGGTACACGTGGTGTCGCCGGCTCCGAACCGGTGCTTTACGCGTCAGGCTTGCAGGGCGTCACGCTTTATGAGCCGGGTGCACTGACACTTGTTGCAAAGGCCGGGACACCAGTTGCTGAAATCAAGCGCGTATTGGATGCCGAAGGGCAACGGCTGGCGTTTGAACCGATGGATCATCGCGGACTGCTGGGAACGGTCGGTGAACCGACAATCGGTGGTGTGGTTGCCGCCAACGTGTCGGGCCCGCGCCGGGTTCAGGCGGGCGCGTGTCGCGACTTTCTGTTGGGGGTGCGATACGTCGATGGACGTGGGCAGGTCATACGGAACGGTGGCCGGGTGATGAAGAATGTCACCGGTTACGATCTGGCCAGACTGATGGCCGGTTCCTGGGGCACTTTGGGTGTCTTGACCGAAGTTTCCCTGAAGGTCCTGCCGAAAGCCCAGACCGAAGCAACGCTAGCAGTGCAGGTCCCCGATGCCGAAGCCGCAATCAAGGCCATGACCGCTGGGCTGACCTCACCTTTTGAGGTCAGCGGTGCTGCGTACGACCCTCAGAAAGGGCAAACCCTGTTGCGCGTCGAAGGTTTTGCTGACTCGGTAGAATATCGCACCGCCAGACTACGGGACATTCTGGGCACCTTCGGTGCAGTCGACGTTGTGGGAGAGTCCGGGCCGGTCTGGGCGGATATTCGCGACGTTCAGCCATTCGGCGACAGGCAAGGCGATGTTTGGCGCCTGTCGGTCAAACCAACCGAGGCTGCGGCGATTGCCAGCCGGGCCGATGCCGACGGTATGCTTTACGACTGGGGCGGTGGCCTGATCTGGGTGCTGGTGCCCGACGGGACGGATTTGCGGGGGCGCCTTGGGGCTTTTGACGGGCATGCCACCCTGATCCGGGCCAATGACGAGACTTTTAAATCCTTGGGAAGGTTTCAGCCCGAGCCTGTCGCGGTTGCGGCCCTGACCAGTGGCTTGCGCAAAGAGTTTGACCCGCGTGGTATCTTTAATCCAGAGCTGATGGGGTAGGCCGATGCAGACGACGTTTACCGAAGAGCAACTGAAAGACCCGGCCATCCAAAGGTCCAACGAGATTTTGCGGAATTGCGTTCATTGTGGGTTTTGTACAGCGACCTGCCCAACCTATCAGGTTCTGGGGGATGAACTGGATAGCCCCCGAGGGCGTATCTACCTGATCAAGGACATGCTGGAGAATGAACGGGTGCCGGATGAAAAGACGGTCAGGCACATCGATCGCTGTCTGTCCTGTTTGGCCTGCATGACCACCTGTCCGTCCGGAGTGCATTACATGCATCTGGTTGACCACGCGCGCGAGTACATTGAAGCCAATTACAAGCGTCCGTTTTCGGACCGCATGTTGCGCTGGGTGCTGGCCAGAATTCTGCCTTATCCGATGCGGTTTCGCTGGGCCTTGTTGGGGGCCAAAATCGGCCAGCCGTTCCGCTTTCTGATGCCGGATGCGCGATTGCGTGCGATGCTCGACATGGCTCCAAAACGTATCCCGCCCGTCAGCCGAAATGATGACCCGCAGACATTTCCAGCCAGTGTCCCACGTATCAGGCGCGTGGCTTTGATGACTGGATGTGCGCAAAAGGCGCTGAATACGGACATCAACGATGCCACGATACGGTTGCTGACCCGGCTGGGATGCGAAGTTGTCATCGCTGAAGGCGCTGGGTGCTGTGGGGCGTTGACCCATCACATGGGACAGACAGACGCCAGCCACGCGGCGGCGGCAAATAACATTCGCGCTTGGGTGAAGGAAATGGACCGGGACGGATTGGATGCCATCGTCATCAATACGTCCGGCTGCGGGACAACCGTAAAAGATTACGGCCATATGTTCCGCGAAGATACCTTGGCTTCAGATGCCAAACGTGTTGCCGATATCGCGATGGATGTCAGTGAATTGCTGAAGCATCTGGATATTCCCGAAGGTCCGGCAAAGGGGCTGAAAGTTGCTTATCACGCCGCCTGTTCACTGCAACACGGGCAAAAGATTACGGCAGCGCCGAAGGACCTTCTGAAACGGGTTGGCTTTTCCGTTGTGGAACCTGCTGACAGTCACCTGTGCTGCGGCAGCGCAGGAACTTACAACCTGATGCAGCCCGAGATATCCGCAAAGCTCAAGACGCGTAAAGTTCGGGCGCTGGAGGCAAAAACACCTGATGTCATCGCGGCGGGGAACATTGGCTGCATGATGCAGATCGGGTCTGGCACAGACGTACCGATTTTACACACCGTCGAATTGCTGGACTGGGCAACCGGTGGGCCTGTTCCTCCGGTCTTGACGGGTGCAGAGGCTGGCATTCCTGTCCTTAAGCCGCGGGAACGGTCCGACTGATGCAGCAGGGCACCAGTGGTGAGTTGAAAGCCTTAATCCGGGTCTGCCCTATTTTCGCCGCAGCGCCTTCGTAAGAAACTCTGTCGGGAGCGGTCGTCGGAGGCATTCTTGCGCGGGACTATCAAGGCCATCTTGCTGTGCCTAACGCCAATGGCGGTCATGGCGCAGGATACAGGGCTGAAAAGCCTTGAAACGACCGAGGCCGGGCGGGACTGGATGGCCGTCGGACGTCTGGACATCAACGGAACCGGATTTTGCACCGGTGCATTGATTTCACCAACTCTTGTGCTGACGGCCGCGCATTGTCTGTTTGACAAGACGACCCGCCAGCGCATCGACCCGACAAGTATCGAATTTCTGGCAGGCTGGCGTCGCGGCAGTGCGTCTGCCTATCGGGCGGCACGCCAGGCCGTTGTTCACCCGAATTATCGCTATGATGAAAAGGCCTCGGCTGATCGGGTGCGCCACGATGTGGCCCTGATCGAACTGTGGCAGCCGATCCGCAACACAACCGTCACCCCTTTTGAAACCGGGTACCGCCCGATCCGGGGTGAAGATGTGGGTGTGGTGTCCTATGCCCACAATCGGGCCGAGGCCCCGTCTTTGCAGGAGGTTTGTTCCGTCATTGCGCGGCAGTCGGGAATTCTGGTGATGTCCTGCGATATCGACTTCGGGTCATCCGGTGCGCCGGTTTTCTCATTCGAGGGTGAACAGCCGCGCATCGTGTCTGTCGTGTCGGCCAAGGCTGAGCTTGAGGGAAAGCATGTGGCGCTGGGCGCCGCGTTGGAGGAATCGCTTGAGCTGCTACAGGCGGAAATTTTCGCCGGGCGCGGTTTTGGATCATCGGAAACGGGCGTCAACCGGATAACTGTCGGCGGCGCACGGAAAAACATAGGGGCGAGGTTCGTCAAACCATGATCCGTCTGCCTCTTTTGGGTACGCTGCTTGCTCTTTTGTTTGCGACCGTGGCCGACGCCCAGAATAGCGGCATACGACGGTTGACTGACCGGGACGATCTGTACGGCTGGGAAGCGGTCGGGCGGCTTGATATTGCCAAAACAGGGTTTTGCACGGGAACGCTGATCGCACCCGATCTGGTTCTGACCGCAGCCCACTGTGCCTTGGATAAGCGGACCGGGCGGCCATACCCTTCGGGCCATGTCACGTTCCGGGCAGGGCTGAGCGACGGAAAATCCCTGGCGGACCGTAAGGTTATTCAGATCGCCGCACATCCGGATTTTGTGGCTAATGCGCCGGTCTCAGCGGACAGGGTCAAGATCGACGTCGCCCTTATGCGGCTGGATCAGCCGATCCCCTATTCGGTGGCCGACCCGTTTGCCCTGCATAGTGGCCGGGTTTTCAACGCCGAGGTCAGCCTCGCATCCTATGGTCGCGGCCGGGAAGAGGCGATATCGCGACAACGTTCCTGCAGCATCCTGTGGCGGGAACGCGGGCTGATGTCGTTTGATTGCAACGTGACCTTTGGGTCTTCGGGGTCGGCGATTCTGGCAAGGTCCGGGCCGCGCTGGCAAATCCTGTCGGTGGTTTCAGCCGGTGGAAATGACGGCAGCAGGGCCGTTGGATATGGTATGGAGCTGTCCGGTATCGTGTCTGACCTCAAAGCCATATTGCGCCGCGACGCCCCGCAGCCAAAGGCCACAATCCGCCGGTTGCAGGCCGGTACGGACAAATCCAGTTCAGGTGCGAAATTCATCAGCTCTGGCGGGTCTTGAACTCACCTTCTTTGCTACCCATGTGAACTGTATCGGATCGCCGCTGACGGGGTCCGGTATCATTCACCGCCCGTCCGTATCGGAGGGCACATATCGTAAATCGCTCTGAACATGAGGATAACGACACATGCGTAGTTTTGACTTTGCACCCCTGCACCGCGCCACGGTTGGTTTCGACCAGATTGCCGACATGATGGACCGCGTTCTGACCAATGACGTATCTCAACCCAGCTATCCGCCGTACAACATCGAAAAAACCGATGTAGACGCCTATCGGATTTCGATCGCCGTTGCCGGTTTCTCCGAAGCGGATCTGACGGTTGAGGTGAAAGAAAACTCTCTTGTCGTCGCGGGCAAGAAAGCCACCGAAGACAAGGACCGCTCCTATCTGCATCGCGGCATAGCCACCCGCGCGTTCGAGCGTCGCTTTGCACTGGCCGATCATGTTCGCGTCACCGGCGCAAGCCATGAAAATGGCATGCTGCACATCGATCTGAAGCGAGAAGTGCCCGAAGCGCTGAAACCGCGCCGGATCGAGATTACTTCGGCTAAGGCCATCGAAAAAGATGTGGTCGACGCCAAGGCTGTGAACTGAGGTTTGCCCGAGGCTGTGACAAGACAGCCCCGAAAGACCCAGCTGCGATAATCTTTCCCTCCCTCGGTTATCGCAACGCCCCGCGTTCCTCCAGACGCGGGGCGAAGTCTGTCAGGACTTTGCCAGTGCTCGTTCGACGGTTTGGGCAAAACTGTCCAATGCACCTTCGTAGCGGCCAAAGGTCAGATGCGTGTTCGCACCCGAGGCAAGTCCCGCCTGAATCCCTTCGCCAATCGCAAAATCCTCGGCAAGCGTGATGCGGGTGATTTTTTGGTTTTGAGCCCAGTGCGTATCAAGATCCGGCCCGGCATCTGCGGGAACAACAGTGCTGATGCGCAGCTTTGATCGACCGGCGGATAGGGGTTCCAGATTGATCCATGCGATATGGTCCTGCTGCACCAACAGCTGATTTGCCGGAAAGACCGTGTAAAGAAGGTTGGTGTGCTTGCGGATATCCCATTGGTCTTTGGGCACATCGCGCAGATCAGGCATTGTTGCACGAGGCAGAACTGATCGCATGTGCTGTCCGAACATCTGATAGCTTGACAGATTGTCCTGAAAATACGGCCCGATGGTATCGGCATGCGCGACCTTGAAGTGATAGGCCTCGATCCCGCCTTCTACCAGAATCTTCCAATTGGTATTCGATGTGATTTCGTCGGACTGAGCGACGCGCATGTTCTCCATGTTCAGCCACGCCAGATCAGGGGCGATTTCTGCTACGAAACCGTCAAAGTCGAATTCTCCGTCGACTTGAGGCAAAACCCAAATCCAGCCGAAACGCTCCCACGCCGGTAGCCGCTTCAGCCCCATCTTCGTCTTGTCGATATCCGGAAAGCCCTGCCGACCATGGGGGATACCGCGCAATTGGCCGGAATTCGTGAATGTCCATGCATGGTAGGGGCAGGAAAACAGGTGTTTGCACCCGCTTTTTTCTTCGACCAGTCGTGCGCCACGGTGTCGGCAGACGTTGAGAAACGCGTGAACTTCGCCGTCTTTGTCGCGGGTCAACAGCGCAGGCAGGCCGGCAATTTCCCTTCGCATAAAAGATCCCGGTTCTGGCAACTCGCTGGAATGAATCACGATCTGGGGATGGGCGCGAAATACAGCCTGCATCTCGCGTTGGAAATGCGCCTCGTCCAGATAGTGAGCGACGTCCGATGTTGTAACAGTTTCATCCAGATAGGCTGTTTGGCTGGCGTCCAGATCCAGCAGCTCGCTGATTAGCGCCAGTTCGGTTTCCCGTTGCATATTGCGTCTCCACCTGCTGCGTGCTTACCGATTGGTAAGTAACTTGCTTACCAATCGGTAAGCTGTCAAGACTTGCCGTGTGCCCGAGCAAATCCCGGAGCGGAAAATGGCCCAGACCCAAGATCAGATCATCACCGTCGCAACTCGGCTTTTCGCAGAGCGGGGGTTTTATGGTGTGAGCCTCGCCAATATCGCAGATGACCTGAACCTGACCAAACAGGCGCTGATTCATCACTTCGGAACCAAAGAGAAACTGTACGGCGCGGTGCTGCAGCGAATATCGGAACGTTTCATGAAGTCAGTGCAACGGGCGGGTGACACTGCAGGAGCCCCCGAAGACCGCCTGAGAACCTTCTTTGACAGATTTTTGGCCCACGCGCTGGCTCATCCCGGCGACACCCGCCTGATATTGCGGGAACTTCTGGATAACAGGCATAGGGCGGATCAGGTCGAAAAATGGTACCTGAAACCGTTCCTTGAGGTGCTGATTTCGAATGTCCGGGAAACGCGGAAATGGGCTGGCGCACCTGATGCACAGGCGTTGGCGGTCGCCTATCAGTTCTTTGGATCAATCAGCTATTTTGCGGTTTCGCAACCGACACTTTCCAGCATGTTCAGTGAAGAATTTTATCTGCAGCTGAAAGAACAATATGTCCGCGAATTCACCAAAGTCCTGTGCCTGACCTTTGAAAATCCGGCTGATACTAACTGAAGTAGTGCCGCCGCTGCAAAAGAACGGCGGCACCAGCTGATCAGACAGACATGCAGACGTATTTCATTTCAAGATAGTCTTCCATGCCGTGATGGCTGCCTTCGCGGCCAAGTCCGGATTGTTTGACGCCACCAAACGGGCCCAGCTCGGTCGAGATGATACCTGTATTCACGCCAACAATGCCGTATTCAAGCGCTTCGGCCACCTTGTAAACGCGGCTCAGGTCCTTGGCATAGAAATACGAGGCCAGACCAAAGATCGTATCATTGGCCATGGCGATCACGTCATCCTCATCCTCGAATTTGAACAGCGGGGCGAGCGGGCCAAAGGTTTCATCCTGTGCGACCATCATGTCCTGGGTTACGCCTGTCACGATCGTCGGCTGGAAGAAGGTGCCGCCCAAGTCATGCGGCAGACCGCCGGTCAGAATGGCGCCACCCTTGGATGTAACGTCCTCGATATGTTCCTGCACCTTGGCAACCGCTTCGTCGTTGATTAGCGGGCCGGTTGTGGTGCCTTCGGCCAGACCGTCGCCGATTTTCAGCGCCTCGACGGCAGCCTTCAGCTTGGCGGCAAATGCGTCATAAACACCGGCCTGTACATAGATCCGGTTGGCGCAGACGCAGGTCTGGCCGTTGTTGCGGAACTTGCACAGCATCGCGCCTTCGACAGCTGCATCCAGATCGGCGTCGTCGAATACGATGAACGGCGCGTTGCCGCCCAGCTCCATCGAGCATTTCATGACCTGATCGGCAGCCTGTTTCAACAGAATGCGTCCCACCTCGGTCGAACCGGTAAAGGTCAGCTTGCGCACGCCCGGGTTTTCGCAGAACTCTTTGCCAATCTCGCTGGCGCGGGACGAGGGCACCACATTGAACACACCCGCCGGAACACCTGCCTCGTGCGCCAGCACGGCCATGACCAACGCCGACAGAGGCGTTTCCTTGGCCGGGCGGGCGACAAAGGCACAACCGGCAGCCAGTGCAGGCGCGGCCTTGCGGGTGATCATCGCATTGGGGAAGTTCCACGGGGTGATCGAGGCCGCAACCCCAATCGGCTGCTTCAGCACCATGATCCGCTTGTCGCGCTGGTGGCCGGGGATGGTTTCGCCATAGATGCGTTTGGCTTCTTCACCGAAGAATTCGATGAACGAGGCGCCATAGCCAATCTCACCCACGGCTTCGGCCAATGGCTTGCCCTGCTCGGCGGTCAGGATCTTGCCCAGATCCTCGGCGTTTTCCATCATCAGGTCGTACCAGCGGCGCAGGATCACCGCGCGTTCCTTGCCGGTCAGTTTGGCCCATTCTTTTTGCGCCGCCTCAGCCTGCGCAATCGCACCCGCGACCTGCGCCCGGCTGACATCGGCCACTTCGGCCACCACGTCGCCACGTGCGGGGTTGGTTACCTCGAATGTGCCATTGTCGCCATCCACCCACTGACCGCCAATATAGGCCTTGGTTGCCAACAGGTCAGGGTTTTTCAGGATCGATTTCAGATCGGTTGTTGCGTCCAGCATGATAAGCCTCCGGCGGAAATTGGATTGCGCGCACCCAAGCAGGTGGAGACGCAATTGTCTATGGCCACTCTGGATGTGGAATCACTCCAGACTTAATCAAAATACAATTAACATGTTAAATTAATCAAGCGCTCAAACTTAAAGACCCACCAACATGCGTTCCCGTCTATCTTTTTGTCGATGAGTTTGCCAATCTTCGCGGGAATTGTAGGCCCGAGGGGATGTAAATGACCGTAACATTCCCTATCTTATTGGGTAAATAAAGAAAATAGGGATAGAAAAGATGGCGAACCAGCAATTTGACGCGTTGATTCAGGAAACTCAGGCCAAAGTGCGTGAGAGTCAGTCGCAGATCGAAGGGCTGACCTCGCGGATTGAAGCGGCGCGTGCCAAGATCGGTACCGCCGAGGCGGATATCGACATCGAAAACGCCACGCTCGAGGATGTGCATGCCCATACCGAGGTGATGAACGCCAATATCGCCGAGCTGATCATGGGCCTGGACGACGTCACCAACGCTTTTTCCAAGGATTTCGACGAGATGCGTTCGAAAACCGGATGGGAATCGTTTGTCGGCATCTTTTCCAAGGGCAAGTCCGAGTCGCTGCGGCAGGAACGGATGCGCACAGCAAATATCGACGACAAGCTGCAGGATCTGATCGCCAAATCGGATGTGATCGTGAAGCTATTGGAAGGTCAGTTGTCCGTTCTGGAAGAGCAGCGCGTGAAGGTTGAGGACAACCTGACCGCCACGCTGGATGACCGCGAAGCAACCGTGGCCGAGCTGGAGGCGTTGCGCACCGAGATTCAGGGCATGGACCCGACAATCATCACGCTGGAAAACAAGATCAGCGTCGAACAGGATGCCGCCGCGCGGACGCAGCTGGAAACCGAACTGGCCGAGCTGAACAAGCAGTACAACGCCAAGGTTCAGGAAGAGCAGGTCAAGCTGGCCAAGTCGCAAACGCTGGAGCGCTATATCGAAAAGGGCAAGACCTGGGTCGATTCACTGCAGAACCAGGCGGCGACGCAGATGGTGCTGATCAACAAGCTGCAGACAGACACCCAGCAGCGTGTGGTCCTGTATGACGCCCTGACCAAATCGCTGAAAACGGCGCAGCAGCAGGACGTTGCGCACCGCATCAACGAGATCGGCGTGCAGACGGACCAAGAGGCGCAAACTGCCATGGCCGCCATCGGTACCGCCACCAACCAGAAGATGGCCGACATGCTTGAGGCGCATGAAGACCACATGGTCTTTGCCCGCGATGTGCTGGAGAAAAAGGCCAAGGCTGATGAACGGTTTAACCGCCGGTTCGCGTCGATTGTCCAGAAGCATGATAAGAACTTGTATGGGGGTTGAGCTATTTGCGCTACTCAACACGTGATGTCCTGAACACTATTCCCTTGTTGTTACTAACCGCATTTTTAATAACGTTTGTCGTGGGTTTAACCTCGGGAATTTCAAATCTGAGTGCTTTTGCGGTTTGGGCCATGGTCGCCCTTTCTTTGTATATGTCGATCTTCTTAAACCTGAAAATGGAAGGCTTTGTAGATCCTGATCGCCGAATGAGCTTTATGGAAGCAATCCAATCAAGGCGTTTTTGGCGTACGTTCCTGAAAAAATATGCATGGTTGTTCATTGTCATGATGTGGGGGATGTCGCACCTTACTGATTGGGGGCTTTCGGTTACTGCCATAATTGGTCTTTACCTGTTCGCATTCCATCGACAGATAGAAGACTGCAGAATGCGACTAGAACGCCTAGACATTCCCAATGACTAACCCCACCCAAGACCATGTCGGCCTGACTGACACCTTTGCCTCGCGCCGCTATTTCCGCAAATTCGAGGTGATCACAGTCCACCTGTTGCGCGTGGCCGCGACGATGGAGGCTGAGGGTGCGATCTCTAAGCAGGAGGTGCGGATCATTTCGCGCTATCTCTCGGGGTTGCTCTACACCTTCCGCGCGCTTTCGATGAAATACTTGCTGGTCGGGCGCGATACGGGGAGGTTCTTTGGTAGCCTCGCCATGGACAAGCGCGACAGCGGCTTTCCGGTGGCGGCTGAGCTGCTGACCATGGCTAATGACGCGCAGCAGGCGCAGGTGCATCTGGCGAACATGCCCTCGGAAGACGACCTGAAAACCGACATGGTTCGCACCATAATTGGTGATCAGGAAATCCCCACCAAACTGCAATTCGCGCTGTCCCAAAGGCTCTACTACGAGGAATTGCTGAAAGGGCAGCTTTTCTGGGCTCGCAACGATCCCGAATGCCATTGGATCGGGAACGATGGCGAGCGGCGTAAATTCCTGATCCATTGGGCGGTGTATGACAGCCAGATCAATCTGCCCGTGATTTATCTGATGCGGCTTGAGGACAGCGGCAAAACTGCGTTGCCCAAGGATCAGCGCCGCTGGCCAGAGGTACAGGCGCATCTGATGGCGCAAGCGCTGGGTGGGTTGAAGCTGGTGACCATCGCCAAAGGTTTCGATCAGGATTTCGACGACCTGCACCCCAAACACCTGCGCCGCATCCATGTGGGGCCGATGTATTCCTCGGCCTATACCGAGCAATCCGGCCCTTTGCGGCGGGTGTTGGAAGATGCGCAGGCACCCGAAGGGCAGGACTGGGCGCTAGCCTGGACCACTGAGGAGTTGGAAAGCGAAGAGGTGATCGAAGAACGCGCCGGGTGGTTTTCCACCGTCGAGCGTGAGGTATTTGCCCTTGACCCCTTCGGCGGGCAGGGGGCCGAAACCGGGGCCACGCGCACGCAGCGGTCGATCATCCTGCCTCAACGTCCGTTTCAGGTGCTGGCCGAACGTAACCCACCGGGTTTTGCCGATGTGAACAAGTTCGTCGTCAGCAAGACGGGGCAGGTGTTGCGATATTGAAATTTTCGCCCCCTTTCGGACCCTGAAAGGGTCCTGCCGGGCAGCGGGACGACCGTAATTTGAACGAGAAGAAGCAGGGTTGAGCAAATGAGTTTGACGTCAGATCAGATGGAACTGCGCGAGGCGGATATCCTCAAACATTATCCGGCGGCGACCGCTTTGCTGAACGGGTTCGAACATGCGCCCCGGATTGCCAAGGCTGTTCAGGCGTCGACTACGCGGTCTCCGGGGGTATCGACCGGGCGGCGGTTTCGGTCCACCACGCCGGGTCTGGTGACCCGACGCACAGTGCGCGCCGACGGGGTGCATCTGGTCGAGCGGATAGAGGCGTCAGATGATGGCGATACGCTGGTCTCTCCTCCGCAGGCGACTGTGCAGCAGGCGATCCGGCGCGCCATTGCAATCGCTTTGGCCGTGGCCGAGGCCTATGCGGAACAGACCCCGTTGGCCGATCTGAAGCGCGCGAACCTCGCCGGGGATTTGCCAACCGCCCGTAAGACGGAATTCTCGGAACTGTTGACGGCTGAGGCTCTGATCACTTCCCATACGTTCGGCAACGCGCTGGCCTATTTGATGTCCTCTCATCTGGGCGAAACCACGGTTGATATTGGCGAGATCGAAGAGGTTCTGACCGATAACGGCCAACTCGCACTGCACGGCGCGCTGTGGGAACTGGACCAGACCCTTGCCAAACACGCCCCCGACGATGCCCACCTTATCGCGGCTGCCAGCGCCTATGCCGAGCAACTGTTGGAAAAGGTCGCTCTGCGCGCCCAGTCCGCTGGCCAATTGGCCCCATTCCAGAACGCCGCTTGGCACATCGAGGCGGATGATCTGACGATCCGGGGGTTCGAACCAGCCTCCAAGGCCAAATCCACCACTCTGACCATGACGTTCAAGAAACCGAACGAGGTGGTGGGCAACCATATCGCCAAGTATCAGGCGATGAAGCTGGCCAAGATGCTGATGGCCTATGACTTTGACCGCCGCCTGAACCCGTTTGCCGAGCTTGGCGGGTTCATCTTTACCTTCATGGGTGACGGCAAACCGGGCACCGGTAAGACCACTCTGATCCAGATGATGGCCGGGCTGATCAACGACTATTGCCAGAACGCGGGCTATCCGTTCCGCTATCAGAACCTGAGCACCGACAATATCGACAGTTATCAGGGTAAATCCGGTCAGAACGCCAAGGCATTTATCAACACGATCATCGATCCCTCGGTCATCGGTTTCGGCACCATCGACGATATTGACCAACTGGCGGGTAAACGCGGCGACCGGCAGTCCTCGGCCGGGCAACTGGAAATCACTGCTGTACTGATGGAGAGCTTTGCAGGCGCCAACACCGTCGTGCGCGGCAATTGCACCTTTGGCATGTTCTCGAACTACCCTGAGAATGTGGACGACGCCCTGCGCCAGCGGGCGGGCGCGCGGTTTCTGGTGGACGGACCGCAGACGCGCGAGGATTACATCGACATCCTGCACCTGCTGATGGGCCGCAACCACGATATCCCGCTGGGCGTGCACGAGGCTTATGCCGCGCAGGAGATCAAAAAGGCCGTCACCGCCAGTTTCGAAAGTCACTCCCGCCCGCATGAGGATGCTTTGTTGCAGGTCTATGACCGCGTTTCAGACGATATCGGCCAGATGGACACGATCGCCAAACTGGGCACCTACCTCAAGGCGATCCAACAGGCGGACGAGCGTTTCACCGGCCGTGCGATCAAGAACATCACCGATGCGGTCAAGGTCCGCGCGATGGATTTCGAACTGCCTGACGAGTGGATGGAAAACCCCGACCTGTTCCTGTTCCGCGATTACGACACCAAGAAGGCCATGATCGAGGACCTGCGCCAACCGATCACGGTGGAAATGGTGGTGCAGGAGATCAACCGCTACGCCGACAGCGAATTCCGCTATGCCGACAAGAGCGACGAGGTCGCCATCGAAAACGCCGTCCGCGAGATGGGCCGGATGGAAGAGGCCAAGCGGCGGTATCTGGAGGGAAAGGGTGCGTAAGCAATGATCACAATGGTCGCAATAATTGCAACTGTTGGTGCCTCAAGTTTTGCGTTGGGTTGGTATTCGTCACCTAGGCTGGTTCCATTCGCGGCTACTGTTATATTTGCACCATTCATCGGAGGGCTAATTGCTCCGATGGCTTTGACCGAGGCGTGGGGCATTCTGTCTTCTGGCCAATTCGGTGCGGGCAGCGGCTACTTTCTGGTCTATTTGGTCAGTCTGATTAAGTTTCCGTGACTCCTTCTTTGCACAATATTGCTCTCATCCGGGATGTGTCTGTTTGCGTTACATGTGCGCCAATCTCTAGATTCCTCTCTGTCAAATGAGGATACGACTCAGTCTCGAACTAAGGAGCAAAAAAAGCTCATGAATGAAGCAACTTTAGAAACGGATCACAAGCGGGAATGACACAATGATCCGCCTCATCGAAAAAGGCCTGATGTTCGGCAACCTCGTCTACATCTCCAGCCCGGCCCTGGTCGAGCGGTATAACCGCGCGCTGCAGCATCTGGCGGGCAAAACCACTGCGCTGACCGATTTCCATGTCGATATTTCAGGCTATTCGCCGGAGGTGGGGATTGAGCTGGAGGATGAACTCTACCTCAACCCCAACGGGGTCAACCGGCAGTTCATTCTGCTGACGACCGAGCAGAAACGCGCGCCATTGCTGAACGTCAAATTCTCGACCTCGCGCGATATCCTGCGCGACTTCATCGAGATGAACGAAGCGCAGCTGTTCGCCCTGACTGCCACCGATGCGGTAGCCGGTGAGTTGGTGAACTCTGTCATCAAACTCAGCACGCCGCGCGATCTGCTGAACCTGCGCAAGATCGAGATCGAGGCCGACACCGCGGGCGGCACCCTGCGCAAGGCTCAGCAACTGGCGGGTATGGTCGAACGCTTCAAGTCCGAAGAGGACGCCTGGTTCGACGATGTGCTGATTGCAAAGATGATCGAAACCGCGAAGGAAACCGGCGACGTGACGCGCAATCCGGTCCGTCTGGGCCATACCGCGTTTGAACAGCGCAACTTCTGGACGGCGCATTTCGGCGGCCTGTACCTGTTCCCGGATATGGATCACCCGGCGGTGATCTGCATGGGTGACAAACCCGACGATCTGCCAATTAAATATGTCTTTGACCTGTCTCAGCGAAACCAGATCGCAAAGTTCATGGGCTACAACGATCTGGTTGAACCCATCGTCAAGGCGCGCGGTGTTGATGCCGCTGCGATCCTGCAGCAAAAGATGGACTTTCTGACAATCGACGCTGCGGCGGATGCAGGAGTTGATCTGACAGGGCTGGATCGCGGCGACATGCGGCGGCTGGCCCGCAATCACGCCGATCGTCTGCCCGAGGCTTATCACGGTCTGGCGCAACTGTTGCGCTGGGCCAAGGATGGCGGACCGTGGCCGCGCATCACTTCGGATCATTCGGCATACTTCTATACGTTGCGCGCCGCCGATACGCCGAACCGCGATCTGGTGAACATGCTGCTGGCAGAACTTGCGCCTCTGGACCCGCGCCAGATGTTCATCTGCCATAAAGAGCTGTTTTACGGCACTTACGCCACATGGCCAAACGCCAAGAAAGCCTATGTTGCCGACTTCCTCGCGCGCGAGTATCAGGTGGACAAGGCAGGCGCCCGTGCCGCACTGTTCGGGCATGAACCCGACATGAGCGGTGAGGACCAGATAAGTGAAACGATGATTTCGCGTGTCGGGCCGTGGGGTGCCGTTAGGAGTAACTGAATGTTCGTCGCACTGCGATTTCTTATCCCTCTGCTGATCGTTCTGACGATCATCTATGTCGCGGTGTCGCTCTATTCCCGTTGGGTTCGTCGCGGAAAGCTGATTGCGCATTGGGAGAAAAAGGGCATGACGGGCGATCGGGATGCCTTTGTTGAACGCGGATTGAAGAAATACGACAATTCCTTTCGCCGCAAGCTGATCCTAGGGGTCTATATCGTGCCATTGGGGCTGATCGCGATCCTGATCTATGTCACTAATTTCATGTAAGGTTTCTACAAATGCGTTACATCAAATGGGCTATCGTCATCCTGTTCTGGGGCACCATTGCATCGGTATTGAACTACACCCTGCCGCAGCACGATATCGTTCGCATTTCGGACACCTATGAGAAGCGGATTGATCCGGGTGAAAACAGCATCTTCTGGTCGGTTCAAGACGTTGGCAGCGATCCGACCACGCCGAACCGCGACGTGTTTTTCATTCAGACGCGAAAGGCCAATGGTAAGGTCATGGTCTATCGGAACGAAGATACTGGCTGGGGTTGGCCACCTTATTTCAAACTGAACTCTTCAAATCTGCAGGCTGAAGCGGCGGATCTGAAGTCAACGACTGAGGCACCGCGTTGGGTCGCGGTGCGCCATTACGGATGGCGCAGCGAGTTTTTGTCGATCTTCCCAAACGCCGTGAAACTCTGGCAGGTCGAGGATCCCGATGTTCGGATCATCCCCTGGTTCAACATTATTTTCCTGACCATATTTGCCGCAATCGCCTGGGCTATTCATGTTCGCTGGCGCCGTTTTCGGGTGTCGCGGATTGATCCCATGATCGAGAATGTCGAAGACGGCCTGTATGCGGCCGGGGATGCCATCGAGGAACGGCGCGGCAGGTTGCGCAGGTGGTTGGACAGTTGGAAATCGAAGTAACCGTTCGGCGTTTCCTATTAAACGGCCCTACCTAACGACGAACTCGGCATGTAAGGCACCAGCAGCTTTGATCGTTTTCAGAATGTCGATCATGTCACGAGGTGAAACGCCCAGAGCATTCAACCCGGCCACGACCTCGGACAAGGTCGTGCTTTCGGCCAGTTCCGCCAATCCGGTGCCTTCGTCCTCTTCAATTTCGGCAACGGTTCTGGGAACGACAACGGTTTGCCCGTCAGCAAAGGGGTTGGGTTGTATAGCGATTGGCGCTTCTTCGACGCGAAGGGTCAGATTGCCCTGAGAGACCGCAACGCGCGAAATCCTTACATCGTCGCCCATAACGATTGTTCCCGACCTCTGGTCGACGACGACGCGGGCTTTGCGCTCGGGCTCGACCAGAATGTTTTCGATCCGGCCAATCGCATGCGCGGTTGAAAATTCTCTGGTCGCTTCGACGTTCAGCTCGACGGTTCCGGAATCCCGCATGACGGCAACCGCGCGATTGAATTCGCGGTTGATAGCGGTTTCAATGCGGCCCGCCGTCGTGAAATCCGGTTCGCGCAACGCCAATCGCAACTGTGTCAGTGAATCCAGATCAAAGTCGATCTCGCGTTCGACCCGCGCCCCAGCCGGGATCACGCCCGAAGTGGGCACCCCGCGCACGACCGAGGCCGCGTCGCCCTCTGCCACTGCACCACCAGCCAGAACTGTGCCCTGCGCCACCGCATAAATCTGTCCGTCCGCCGCATTGAGAGGGGTCATGATCAACGTGCCGCCCAGCAGGCTTTTTGAATCTCCGATGGCCGAGACGGTGATGTCGATCTGGCCACCAACGCGCGCGAAAGGTGGCAAGCTGGCTGTAACAAGGACGGCGGCCACATTTTTGGGCCGAAAATCCTCGCCATTCACATTGACCCCCAAACGTTCGAGGATATTCGACATGATCTCTTCGGTGAAAGGTGCATTACGCAATCCGTCACCAGTGCCGTTCAGACCAACAACGAGGCCATATCCGACAAGGTCGTTGCCGCGCACGCCGTCAAAATCCACCAGGTCCTTCAGGCGGATTGCCCCGGCGAAAACGATTTCCGGTAACAGGAAAGCCAGCAGGAAACACAGAACTCTCATCTCAGGAAATTCACCAGAGAAAGGTTCGCATTGCGAACGGTGACAGAATACAGGCTTTCTAATTGGAACTGAACGGTTTGTAACCGGGCTGCAGTATCATAGGGGTCGGCGCCAATCAGTTCGTTCCTGGAGATTTCAATGCTGGTCTGAGCCGCGGAGTTATGCGATTGCGCGTTCTCGATGCGGGCTTGGGCAGCACCGACTTCGGCGCGTAGGGTTACATTCCTGTCATTTGAATTCGCCAATCGAACGCCGATATCCTTGAACAATGCGGTTCGCTGATCCGTACTCAACGGCAGTGCTGAATCCGTGGCAAGAGCTGCTACTGCCACATCGCGCAGCGCATCGCGAAATTCCGGATCATCAGCCCTGATTGCCAAGGTAATATCCTCGGTGTCGGAAATCCGCATCGGAGCGAGGTCTGTGTTTGATCCCTGATAGATTACGGCCTCAAATCCGGTTGGATCATTAAACCAGTTGTCAGTGGCTTGCCAGACATCCGCCGCCGTTGTCAGTCCCGTCAGTTCACCTCGCAACGTGTTGAGCAGAGCATCGGCGCTAGCCAATGGGGTCTGATCCGTTGCAGTTCCGGAAAACAGGCTGCGCCCACCGACGCGGGTGTTCAGTGCGGATATCATAGTATCCAGTTCATTGTGGGCCTGAACGCTTGCGTGTTCGTGGGATACGGTCTGGGTTGAAGTGCCAAACGCCAGAAGAGATGTGGACAGAGCGGCCACCGAGTCGCCGAATTTTGTCAGGCTGATCTGCATCCCATCGGTCAACAGTCTGGTTTCGGAATTCGCGACGGAATATGCATCCAGACGGGTTAGACCGCGTTCCAGATCCGCAATGTGCGAATAGTCGCCTTTCAGCCGGGCGGAAATATCCTGCACTCTTCCTGAGGACAACTCGTACGAAAGTGTCTCGATTTCCGTTTTGATTTGATGGCCACGCGCCTGAAGAGTGAGGCCTCGTGCCAGATCGCCAATTGAACTCAATGTCACATCTAAATCCTCAGCAGAGTTTGCATAAGTTCATCGACAACCGAGAGGATCCGGGCGTTGGCCGAATAGGCCTGTTCAATCCGCATCATGTGCTGCAGCTCGGTGTCGGTATCCACGCCCTGTTCAGCCTCAATCCGCTGCATCTCCAGTTGCGTCGATGCGGCCTGTGTTTTTTGTTCTGACGCGTAATGGGCGTTCGTTCCAACCTTGGACATCAGCGATTCAGCGATTTCGGCCGCGCTCATATTGCCGGTTCCGAATGTTGCACCCGGCATCGGACGCGCTTCGGTGAGAGCAGCGCCAAATGCCCTGAGTTGTCTGGCATCTCCGGGATCACCCGGTCCGGCCGCTCCAAGACCGGAGCGAAGTTTCCAGCTATCCCCGCCAGCGTCGGGGTTTATGAGTGAATTGATTTCGATTCGTCCGGCCAGACCGACCGTTGCAGTTGGATCGAGTCTGCTGCCGTGATCAGTGAAAACTCCTGCATCGGTAATCGTAACTGTCGGGTCGAGGCCCAGGTTTTCAAACCGCTCAATCAGGTCGCGCGCGACCGCATCGAGGTCCGACTGAGATTCAACCGCAAGATTGTCACGGATTTCAAACTGGGCGGCCAGTTTACCGCCCCGGATACCGGAATTCTCGCCCGTCGTTCTGACTGGCTGCCCATTGATCTCAAGCCCTGACAGCAGCCCGTTCGAGACCGACATATGCGGCATAGTCTCTCCAGTGACGGAAAACGTGAATTCGGCTGCGGAACCTTCCAGCAGGATCAAACCACCATCGGAATAAAGTGATACGCCATCGTTTTCCCGTGCGATCGCATTGACGGGAATCAATTCGTTAATCTGGTCAATCAGACCTTGTCGCTGATCCAGCAATGCGCCAACGTCACCGCCTGAATTGCGGATCGTCGAAATTTTTGCGTTCAGAGCCTCGATATCAGTGAGCGACCGATTCAGCTTTTCGACTTCGGTGCTGATGGCCCGATCCGCCTGTGAGCGTAACTGGCGAACCCCCTCTGACGCCTCACTGATGTTGGACGCCAGACTCTTTGCCTGCCTTACCACGTCGTCCAGTCGCTGTTTCGATCCCGGCAGGCTGGCGGCAGTGATCAGACTGCTTTCAAACTCTGCCAGTTTGTTGATGATCGAACCGGAGTCATCGGCCGTCCCGACAAGTTTTTCGAGGTTGGTGTAATAACCTGATACAGCAGTCGTATTCGCCGCTTGAGCATCTGCGTTTCGTCGGTTCGCCATCAAAACCGGATCCTGATGCCGGGTGACGCCAACGATTTGCGCGCCGTTTCCCGACACCGGGCTGGTCGCCAGTTCCAGTGAACGCCGTGCGTATCCCGGCGTAAGAGCGTTCGCGATGTTTCCTGAGACAACGGCAGCCCCGCGGCTGGCTGCGGTCAGGCCGCCAATTGCGTTGTTCAGGGCCGTAGACATATTCATTGGCTTAGCTCCAATCCGTGATCATCGGCCGGGTCAACGTTTGATATTGGTTGTTTCCTGCAGCATCTCATCCACGGTCTGGATGACTTTGGCGCTGGAGGAATAAGCCCGTTGGGTTTGAATCATCGCGGTCAATTCCGTCGCGACATCCGTTGTCGATTCTTCGCGCGCGAATGAGACCAGATCGCCGGTTGGTCCATCCCCGGCATTCCACAGGAAAAACGTGCCGCTTTCGCGGGAAGGGGCATAAGTCTGGCTGTCCAGCGCTGTCAGCCCGTTGGGATTGGGAACATCCGCCAGCGGTATCTGAAACATACGGCGGCTGATGCCGGTGTCATAAAAGGCGTATACAAACCCGTTTTCGTCTACTTCAACGCTGGTCATCGTGCCAACGGCGGACCCGTCCCGGGTAATGGAAACAGGGGCAAACGTGTCCGACAATTGGGTAATGCCGTTGGCGTCGCCTATTTGGCCGATATTAACCTCCATGGGGCCGCCCGCCACGCTGACCAGGAAGCTTCCGGTGGCGGGATCATACGCACCTCCGGATACGGTGGTGACACTGGCTAGGGTTCCACCGGCTGTGCGGCTGTCGGTGAAAGTCAGAGTGTACTCTCCGATCACGGCACCGCCCGATGCGGTATCCCGCAGTGTCATGGTCCATTCGTTGCTTGTACCAGTTGCGGGAACTGTGGGCACCAGTTCGATATCGACGTTTTCAGATTTTCCGAGGTTGTCGAAGTATTCGACCGACAGGGGCTGCGTATCGCCGGGAGATCCGGCCTCAGTCGCGGTGGCAGGAAGGTTCATCCGCAGGTTCATGCGGGTCGTTGGCGATCCCGACAGTTGATTGACGCTGAGCTGGACAGGCTGCAGTGCCGCAGGTGTGTCGCGCGGCACACTGGGAATCGATCCGTCTGGCTGCGCAGGCCATCCCAGAAGAACAAGCCCGGATTCAGTGACCAGATACCCCTGTTCGTTAGCCCGGAAAGACCCGGTGGTCGTTAACAACATCTGCGATGAGCCGGAACCAATTTGTGAGCTGGGCCTGACCGGTAGCATCCCACGCCCACGTACCGCCAGATCGGTCGAATTGTTAGTTGTGACCAAAGAACCGCTTTGATCGATCAGGCGCTGGCTTGTCGTGCGAACCCCGCCAGCGGAATATGCGCCACCAGAGCTGGAGGTGACCATGGAGTGAAAATCCGTTTCGACCCGCTTGTACCCGAACGTCGAAGAATTCGCGATATTGTCGGAAATGGTGGCCAGCCTGTTGGCATTGGCCTTCAGCGCCGCCACGCCCGCATTCAGCGAAGAGGAAATGGTCATCTGCACGCCTTTCTGTTGCGTCAATTGTTGCAGCAACAGATACCGCACGTCCCCTTAACAGCCCGCTAACAGATAAAATCCACGCGATTCTCCTAGTTCACGGGCTTCTGAGAAAGATGATTTCTATCCGGTTGTTGCGGGCTGCCATCGGATTGTCGACAGCGAGTTTGCGGTCCGCGTGACCGGTAATCCGTTGCAATCTGCTAGGGGCAACGCCCTTGCTTTCCAACATTTCCCGTACCGCCATCGCCCTGGATGCCGACAAGTCCCAAACCGGATCTTGCAACAGAACTACGGGGTTCGCCCGCACATGTCCTTCGACTGAAATGTTGTTTGTCACCAGATCCGACGATCTTGCCACCAACAGCGCAAGCGCCCGCATCATTCGGGTTGGCCTGTCAGAGCCCCGTTCGAACAGGGCCGATTCGCCCGTGTCAAAAAGTTCGACGATCAATCCTTTGTCCGTCACCCGGGTCACGATGTGCCTGAGCATTTTCTCGGAGACGCTGCTTTCACCGGTTCGGCCGAGCAACCGCGCCTCAAGCGTCGAGAAATCCTCGTTCGCGCCGCGCCCGCCACCATCGGCATCGACACCGGTCGAGCCGCGCGCCCGTTTGGCTTCGGTTGGGTTACGGTTGGTCGCACCCGATCCGTCCATCACCATCGTCTTTTCGGAAAACATGTTTTCACCGCCAAAGGCCCCGTCACCGCCACCCGAAACCGGGTTGACTGGGATGGTTGGCGAAAAGTAGTCCGCCAGTCCCTTGCGTTGTTTTTCCGTCGTTGCGTTCAGCAGCCACATCAGCATGAAGAAGGCCATCATGGCCGTCACGAAGTCCGCATAAGCGACCTTCCACGCGCCGCCGTGATGACCATCACCGCCAACGACCCGTTTCTTCTTGATGATGATTGGCGCCGCATTCGATTGCGCACCCATTTCCACCACCTGTCTTATCACCCGACGATCGGGATAGCAGAGCAGGTCTTAAGGGATATCTAACATCTAAAGTTGTTCGGAATTCCCGGGATGATCCCGAATACCGTTATTGCAACTGCATCGCTCGGGCGCGGCGTAGGATCAGTGACAGCCGGTTGAAACTGTCCGCAACACTTTCCGATTCGGTATTGCCAAAAAACGTATCCAGATCCGCGTGCACGCGCACAGCCTGATCCAGAAGCGGATCAGCGCCCTCGGAATACAACCCCGCCTTTATCATGACCTCGGATTGCTCGTAGCTTCCAACCAGTCTGCGGGTTTGGCTGATCAACTCGTTTTCTTCGGCCGTAGCCGCCTCGGGCAGGCTTCGTGAGACCGACCGGCTCAGGTCGATGGCAGGAAACCGTCCGCGCTCAGCAATTTCACGGCTGAGCACGATATGCCCGTCCAGCACCCCGCGCAGGATATCCGCAACCGGCTCATCCATATCGGAACCGGCGACCAGAACGCTGAATATCGCGGTTATATCCCCCTGTTCCTCTGTGCCTGGTCCCGCTCGTTCGCACAGCCCCGAAATGAGAGGTGTCAGAGAGGCGGGAAAGCTCCGCAACGACGGCGCTTCTCCTGTTGCAACCGCAATTTCCCGATGTGCTTCGGCAAATCTGGTCACCGAATCCGCAAGAAACAAAACGTTCAACCCCTGATCGCGAAGGTGTTCTGCGGCAGCCATCGCCGACCAGGCACAGCGCCGCCGCACAAGGGCGGACTGGTCCGAGGTTGCGGCCACAACGATTGCTCGTTTCATGCCTTCGGCGCCCAGTGCTTTCTCGACAAACTCGTTCACCTCCCGGCCACGCTCTCCGATCAGAGCCACTACGACGGCATCGGCCTGCATGGATCGGGCAAGTGTTGCCAAAAGAGTCGATTTACCAACACCGGACCCTGCAAACAGTCCAACGCGCTGTCCGCGCACGATGGGCAGGACCGTGTTGAGCATGGTCAGTCCCGTGGCCATGCGCGGCCCCAGCGGTTTGCGTCGGACAGCGGGAGGTGGGTCCTGTACTATGTCTCTTGTCGCCTCTCCCCCCAACAGGGGTTTTCCGTCCAGAGGTCGCCCGAACGGGTCAATGACACGGCCCAGCCAGTTCATCGCCGGTGCGAAAGCGGGAGTTTGTTCCAGCACCACCCTGTCGCCAAGAGAAACACCGTCAGGTGCACCTGCAGGCAACATGTGGACTGCCTGATGTGCGACATTCAGCACTTCGCCGGCCAGATGGGGGCCATGTTTTCGTTCCAACCGCAGATGGTCCCCGGTTTTGGCCTGATCTGCCAGACCGGCAATCTTGATAAGCCCGTTTGTGACCTCGGCAACGCGACCGACCTGGCCTAGAGGATTCAGTCGGTCAAAAGCGGCTTTCAGAGACCTTGGTTCGGGCGCGGACATTGTGACTCCTCCGATTGAGTTCTGAAAACGGTTTCTAAAGGAATCGGGGTTAAGCCTTGATTGAAATTGATCGAGGGAGAAGCCCCGATGTTCTCAGACCTGAACGTCTTTAAGATATCGTACGCAATGGCAACACACGCTGGTCAGCGACAAGCTGTCATATCCCGGAACATGGCCAATGCAGACACCCCGGGGTACCGCGCACGCGACCTGGTGGCCTTTCAGACGGCCTATGGAAATCAGGGTGCCGACTCCGATATGACAGCTACGCGTAGCGGCCATCTTCACGGCGCGTCATCCGGTGCCTGGGTGTGGGCAGAGGTTGTGCGGGACGGTGCCACAGATCCCAATGGAAACGGCGTTTCGGTCGAGCAGGAAGTACTCAGGGCGGTTGACGTCAAGCGACAGCACGACCGGGCGCTGGCGATCTACCGCTCGTCGCTGAACATACTGCGCACCGGTTTGGGCAAAGTGTAAGGAGGTTGCGGGATGAGTGATTTTGCAAATGCCCTTGCCGCCTCGTCCAGCGCTCTGCGCGCGCAGGCGACCCGGTTGCGGCACGTATCCGAAAACATCTCGAACGCCGACACGCCGGGCTATCGGCGCAAGTCCGTTCCGTTTGAAATGGTCAGCGAAGCAGGCGCTGATTTGGTTCGCACCGGAAAAGTGCGTCTGGACCAAAGTGAGTTGACGCGGGTTTACGATCCCGGCCACCCATTGGCTGATAATGCAGGATTTTACCACAGCTCGAATGTCGATCTGATGATCGAAATCGCCGACGCGCGTGAGGCGCGCCGCAGTTATGAAGCCAACCTGAAAATGTTCGACCAGACCCGACAGATGTCGGCCAGTCTGATGGATCTTCTCCGCAAATAACGAGGACGACCAGAATGGATATCCGCTCTATCAGCGCAGTACAGAACTATACCTCGGCACGCCCTGCAACGCAGGTCGACCCGAATTCCACAGCGGGGGTTCGTGAGGTATTTCAGGACTTTGCAGCAACATTGCAACAAAGCGAACAGGTGGCCCAGTCAGCAATGGTGGGTCAGGCCGACCCTCATGCGCTGGTGCAAGCGCTGGCTCAAACCGAACTCGCCGTCGAAACGGCTGTGATCGTGCGGAACAAGGTCGTCGAGGCCTATCAGGAAATCCTGCGTATGCCGGTTTGAGCGATGTTGGGTGAAGGTCTCTTTTACGACGTTCTGCGTCAGGCGCTTTGGGTCGCGGTGATAACCTCGATTCCGATTCTGACGGTGGCGTTGGTCGCCGGTCTGGTTGTCGGCCTGTTTCAGGCGCTGACCTCTGTCCAGGAAATGACCCTGACATTCGTGCCAAAACTTTTGGCTATAATCGCGGTTTTCTGGGTCTCGATGGGCTTCATGACCCAAACCCTGGTCACCTTCTTCACCGCCACAATTGTTCCGCTGATTTCAGGAGGCCGCTGATGGATACGGCATATATCACTTTGTCCCGTCAATCGGGTCTGATGAATGAAATACGGGTGGTCGCCAACAATATCGCCAATGCCAACACCACCGGGTACCGGCAGCAGGGGCTCGTGTTTTCTGAGTTTGTCAGGGACATGGGGCATCAGCCATCACTCTCGATGGCGCGGGCACAGACCCGGAGCACATCTCAGCAGCAGGGTGTCCTGACCCAGACCGGCGGACAGTTTGACTTTGCGATCGAAGGCGAGGGGTTCTTTATGCTGGAAACCCCATCCGGTCCCCGCCTGACCCGGGCCGGAAGTTTCACACCGAATGCCGAAGGCGATCTTGTTTCAGTCGACGGGTTTCCCGTTCTGGACGCGAACGGCTCTCCTATCTTCATACCGCCGGACGCCACTTCGATTGATGTTGGAAGTGACGGAACGCTGAGTGTCGAAGGCCGCCTGCTGGGCCAGATCGGGACCTATCGGCCTACGGACCCCCACACTCTTGTCCGGGAGGGCGGCGTTGGATTTCGTATCGAAGGTGACGCGGAACCGCTGGAGGAACCAGTTGTTCTTCGCGGGTTTCTCGAGGGGTCAAACGTCAATGCCATCGAACAGGTTACCCGACTTGTCGAGGTCCAGCGCGCCTATGAACTTGGGCAAAGCTTCCTAGAGGCCGAGGATGAGAGGGTGCGTAGTGCGCTCAAAACTCTGATGCGCTGATCAATAATCAAAGGAGTTTCCGACATGCGTGCCTTGCAAATTGCAGCTACTGGAATGACCGCACAGCAGATGCGGGTCGAGACTATTTCGAACAACCTCGCAAACATGAACACGACGGGTTACAACGCGCGGCGGGCCGAGTTCGCCGATCTGCACTATCAGCAAATGGTCCGGGCGGGCACCGTGAATGCGGCAGACGGCACAGTCTTACCCACCGGCATTCAGCTCGGGCTTGGTGTTCGGCCGGCCGCTGTTACGGTGCAGTTGGCGCAGGGTACTTTGTCCGCAACAGGCAGCGATCTGGATCTTGCGATCGAAGGCCGGGGATATCTGGAAGTCACGCTACCCAACGGGCAATCGGCGTATACCCGTGACGGCAGCCTCAAGAAATCTGCCGAGGGGCTGATCGTGACGGCCGACGGTTTTGTAGTAACGCCCGAGGTCACAATTCCCGACGATGCACGTTCAATCTCGATCAACGCGTCGGGCGAGGTCTATGCCTATTTCGATGACACGGCCGAAGGGCAACTTTTGGGTGAACTAACCCTGGCGAGCTTCTCAAACGCCAAGGGGTTGGAGGCGCTCGGCGGCAATCTGTTCAAGGAAACCGAAGCGTCGGGGAGCCCGGTTGTCGGGACACCCGGCGAGGATGGTCTGGGAACCCTGCGTCAGGGATATCTCGAGGACAGCTCGGTCGATGCGGTCCGTGAGGTAACAGAGCTGATCGAAGCACAGCGTGGTTATGAGATGAACGCCAAGGTCATATCAGCGGTCGATCAGATGATGGGCGCAACGACGCAGGTACGGTGATGAAAACGGTTGCTTTCATACTGGCCCTGACTCACCCGGTGATCGCACAGGCCGAAATCGTCGTGCCCGCGCGGACTATCCGCGCCAAAGAAATCATTCTGGTCGAAGATCTTGCCCGAAAACAGGTCGAGGTGCCGAATGCGGTCACGCAAGCGGATGTTCTGATCGGTATGGAAGCGCGCGTGACCCTTTATGCCGGGCGGCCAATTCGCCTGTCGGATGTCGGCCCCCCGGCTTTGGTCGACCGAAACGATCTGGTCACCATCCTCTTTGATCGCGGCGCCCTTTCCATCGCAACAGACGGCCGGGCACTGGGGCGGGGAGCCGAAGGTGAATTCATTCGGGTCATGAACCTGTCGTCACGCACAACCGTCACCGGCCGGATCCGCCCGGACGGCAATATCGAGGTTAAATAATGCAGAATCTCAAGCTTCTGAAACCGGCTTTGTTTGTCCTTCTCGTCACCTCCGCGTGTGGTCGGTTGGATCATCTGGGTAAGCCGCCGAGTTTTACACCCAATTCGGAATCTCCGGAACATGTCGCGATGCTCTGGCCGGGCCTGCCGCTTCATACCCAACCCCAACGCCAAGTTGATCAGTCGTCCTTGTGGAGCGGTGGGCAGAACTCTCTGCTGGGGGATCAGCGAGCGATGAAAAAGGGGGATATCCTGACCGTCGTTATCGAAATCGACGAAAAGGCCGAAATCTCGAACGACACCAAGCGCTCGCGTACAGGGGCGGAAACGCTGGGCGTGCCGCATCTGTTCGGATATCCACAACGTGCCGGTGAGAAGCTGCCCGAAGGGGCGTCGCTGGCCGAGGCGGTGTCGATCGATTCCAACTCCGAGACAAAGGGAAAGGGGTCGGTCAAGCGCAAGGAGAAGCTTACCCTGCGGGTCGCAGCGACGGTGGTTGACGTTCTGCCCAACGGTGTCCTTTCCATTTCCGGTTCGCAGGAACTTCGGGTCAATTTCGAGCTGCGCGAGTTGTTGGTCGCGGGCTATGTCCGCCCCGAAGACATTTCCCGGCAAAACGAAATCACCTACGACAAGATAGCCTCGGCACGCGTTTCCTATGGCGGGCGCGGGCAGATCACCGATGTCCAGCAGCCCCGATATGGGCAGCAAATCCTTGATACACTGCTTCCGTTCTGAGGCCTCGTCATGATCAAAAAAGCACTGCCAATGCTGTTGCTGATCGGCGGGTTTGGGGCCGGAGTGGCAGCAAGCATAGCCCTGAGTCCCCGGGCCGAGCCGCAGGCGCAGCAAAGCCAGACGAAAGATGACAAGGCCACAGCAAAGGCTGAAACTGACAAGCAGAAGAAGAAAGGCGTGAAGGTCAGTTCGGATACAAAGGATGAAAAGAAAGAACAGCACGAGTACCTGAAGCTGCCCAAACAATTTGTTGTCCCCGTGGTCGAGCAGGATCGGATCGCAGCCTTGGTGACCATGTCTCTCAGCCTGGAAACGCGCGCCGGAGTCAGCGAGGAGATTTATGCAATTGAACCGAACCTGAGGGACGGGTTTCTTCAGGTACTGTTTGATCATGCCAATGTCGGCGGTTTTGACGGGAATTTCACCCACTCGGACAACCTGCAATTACTGCGGCGCACGCTGTTGGAAGAGGCACAAAAACATCTCGGGACCGACGTGTCCCGGGTTCTGATCATGAGCGTGAGCAGACAGGACACCTGAACGGCCTGACGTGTCAAAGACCGATACCGGATCCGAGTGCTATGAATGTTTGGTCAGGTTCTTTACGATTTCCCGAACAGCCTCGCGTTGACCGAATGCGTGCCGCAATTCGTCCATCTGTTGTAGTTTCTGCGCGCGTAGCCGCGCCAGATCCATGTTCACAGTTCTGCGTGTTCCGGCCTCCCAACTGTGCCACAGAATGTCGGCGCCGCAGAGGTGATAGCCCGAAGTTTCACTGCCGCTCCTGCGGACCTCGGCCAACTGTTCGTCAAGACGGCTAATCTGACGGTTGAGAATCGCTTCCTGCTCAAGAACAGGCCGGACTTTTTCCAGTTTTTTAAGAAACAGAACCTCGGTTACTTTCCCTAGGTTCGAGAGGGCCGGCTTTTTCATCCCACCTGACCTTTCGCGCGCTTTCTCATGGCTTCTGCAAAGCGGATTGCGGCAGCAACGGGGCGATAATGTTCTGCTGGGATTTCCTGCCCGATTGCGACGGTCGCATGCAGGGCCCGTGCCGTAGGCGGATCCGGGTGAACGGGCACGCCCGCATCTTCGGCGGCGGCCCGGATGGCGGCGGCAATCTCGTCCACTCCCTTGGCGACGCACACCGGCGCTTCGCCCGGTGCGCGCGACCACTTCAGCGCAACCGCGTAATGGGTCGGGTTCACCACCACAACATCGGCAGTTGGAACATCCGCCATCATCTGGATGGCGGCAATGTCCTGAGCGCGCCTCTGGCGTTGCTGCTTCATGTGCGGATCTCCTTCCGAGTCTTTTGTTTCGTCAAGGATCTCCTTCCGGGACATTCTGTTTTTGCGAATGTGTTCCGAATATTGCCAAAGGTAGTCAACGACACCGATCATCAAGGCCACTGCAATTACGATGGCCAGAAAACGGGTTAGAAAGTTCACCATCAGCAGGATTGACGATCGCGGTTGTACCGCGCTGGAAGTGATGATTTCCGCAAGATTGGCGCGCAAAAACAATGCCAGGCATACCGAGTAAAGGACAAGTTTAACAAAGCTCTTGGCAAATTCGAACAAACCCTGCCGGCCGAACTTGTTTCGCGCGTTGGATATGACCGAAATGCGCGACAGTCGGGGCTTCAGTTTGTTTGGTGCAAGTATAAATGCCCGTTGCGCAACGAGGCTGAGAAGAACGGCCGCCGCCGGTATTGCAAAAAAGGCCAGCACGGTTACGCCGACACGGGTCGAGATTTCAGCCACGAGGCTTTGGGACGGGCCACGGACAAGCTGCAGCGACAGGGGCCCGGATTGCTCGATCAGTATCAGAAACAGCGTACCCAGTTGTTCAACGGCAATTGTCCCGATTGTCAGAACTGCAATTGCCAGGCCGACATAAGCGGCCACAACCGACAGGTCCGAGGATTTCGCGATCTCTCCCTTCTCGCGCGCTTTTCTGAGTTTGTTCGGCGTCGGGTCGAATGGCTTTTCACTGTCGTCGTCCTGCGGGTTCACGGCAATTCTCCGAAGGGATTGGTGAAGAACCCGAAAAGTGCATCTGACCAGACTGAAAGGATCAACGGCGCACCGGTAAAAAGAAGGAACAGCCCCGCCAATGTGATGGCAGGGGCGCCGACGAATGCCACCATCAATTGAGGCATGGCCCGATTGATCACGCCGAGAGCAAGATTATAGACCAGCGACGCAATGACAAAAGGTACAGCCAGAGAGAATGCCAGGGAAAACGCCTGCGATACTTGCCCGACACCCCACTCGGTAAGGGCCGCAGCGCCGAGTTGCGTTCCAATGGGCAACATGTCGTATGTCCGGATCAGGAATTCGGCGGCCCGCACGTGAATTCCCATCAAACAGGCCAATGCGATGCCAGCGATCATCAGCAGATATCCCATCGCCGGAACCGGTTCGGCGGCTGCTCCGCCCAGAATTTGCGACAAAGAGGTTGATTGCGCAGCAATCGAGCCTGCGGTCTGTAGCGCCAAAACAAACAGGCGGACCGCTATCCCCATGGCCAGACCGATTACGACCTCGGTCCCGACGAGGCCCAGAAGGGTGGCCAAGTCGGAATCAACCGACGTGCCCTGAACAGCGGTTGCGATGATCAGCGTAAACGCCAGCGCTGCGCCCAACTTGACCCGGGCGGGAATGGACCGTTCGCCGAAAGCAGGTAACAATGCGACAAAGGCTGAAACACGCAGAAAAACCGTGAACCAATGCCAGAGTTCAAAGCCCAGCATTCCAAGAAGATTGGGCGGCAGCGCAATCATGCCGCAACTGTGCCCACAAGGGCTGGCCGCGCTTCCAGCCCGATTTCCTCGAAGGACAGTACCGGATTGGATACGCCACGGGCATGCATGATCATCCGCAGCAACCTGCGTCGCCTGGACGATGTTGCCAGTGCAGGAAACAGGCCCTGATCGGCGGATGAGGCCATTCGTTCGGCCAAACCATCCGCCAGCTTGTTAAAAAGATCCGGCGGCAATGCGACGTCCAGACCGGACGGGGCCGTGTCGATCTGGTATTGAGCGAACGTATCCTCCCATTCCGGGGCCAACTGAACCAGCGGGATTGACCCATCGTCGCGTTTCAGATCAGCGACCAACTGGAACCCAAGCCTCTGACGTACCTGTTCGCAGATGCCTTCGGGTTGCGTTGTTGTCAGGCGCGCTTCGGCAACGGTTTCCAGAATCAGAGGCATGTTGCGTATGGACACCCTTTCATCCAGCAAAAGGCGTAACACGGCGTGCAGCGTGTCGATGGGCACCCTGTCGGGGATCAGTTCGTCCAGCAGCTTTCTGTTGGCTTCGGCCCGGATAGGATCACTGAGGCGCGTCATCTCTGACAGCAGGCGGCGAAGGGATTTAAGCGTGAGCAGGCGCGCGAAATTCTGCTTGATGATTTCCAGCAGGTGCGTGGCCAGAATTTCCGGTGGTGAAACGATCGTCGCCCCGTTCAGCGCTGCGGTCTCCTGATCCTTTGGTAAAATCCAGCGGGCAGGGGCGCCATACACTGGTTCGGTGACGTCGTTGCCGTCTGGCAGCAGGCCGGATTCATCCTGAACCAGGGCAAGTACCAGATCAGGGTTCAGCACCCCGCGCGCCTGTTCGACGCCGTGAATGCGGACGACATAGGTTCCCTTGGGCAAATCCGCGCGATCCGTCAGGCGGATTTCCGGCATGACCAACCCATAATTTGATGCCACATATGTCCGCATATTTGTGATCCGAGCGTCCAGGCCGGTGCCGGGGTTCAGCACCATGCTGACAAGATCGGGCGCAAATTCCAGATGCACGTCGTCCAGATCCAGAATATCCCCGATGGCTTGCGTGACTGGCACCTGCGCCTCACTATGCTCCGTATCCGGTTCTTCGGGTCCGCTTTTTCGCTTGATTGAATAGGCGGCAAAACCAAGAACGCCAGCCCCCAAAATAAAGGGCAGAAACGGCAGGCCCGGGACCAATGCAAACAGAACCATCAGGCCGGCAACGGTTCCCAGCGCCGCCGGGTGGCTGCCCAGCTGTGAGAAGATCGCAGTGTCGGTGGCACCCTGCGTACCGCCACGCGCCAGCAACAAAGCGGAAGCAATCGAGATGATCACAGCCGGGATTTGTGACACCAGCCCGTCGCCAACGGTCAGGATGGCGTAGGTTTCAAAGGCTGCAGCAATAGGCATGCCATGCACGACGATGCCCATGATCAGGCCCATCACCAGATTGAGCAATGTTATCAATAACCCGGCAATCGCATCGCCCTTGACGAATTTTGAGGCGCCATCCAATGAGCCGAAGAAGGTAGTTTCCTGCTGCTCCAGCTCGCGCCTTTCCTTGGCCTGCTGGTGGTCGATCGCGCCTGCGGACATGTCGCTGTCGATGGCAAGCTGCTTGCCCGGCATCCCGTCCAGCGCGAAGCGCGCGCCGACCTCGGCCATGCGGGCCGCGCCCTTTGTGATGACCATGAAATTGACGATCAGCAAGACGCCGAACACGACAAGGCCCAGAAAAATACTGCCGCCCATGATGAATTGCGCGAACCCCTCGATCACGTCGCCCGCTGCGTTAGGGCCAGTGTGACCCTGACCAATAATCAGTTTGGTGGATGAGACATTCAGCGACAGCCGCAGCATCAGCGAGGCGAGGAGGATCGTGGGAAAAGACGAGAACTCCAGTGGCCGTTCGATGAATAGGGTCAGTGTAAAAATCAGGATGGCCAGAGCGAAAGACGCGGCCAATCCGACATCCAGCACCCAAGCGGGCATGGGCAGGATCATCATGACGATGACCGCCATGAGGGCCAGCGCCAACAATACGGTGGGTGAAAACAGTGACCGGGCGTCGAATTGGGGCACGCGAGCCTCCTAGTTGAGCGCGATAAAGGGTCCATTGTTGGCTGAAACCGGAACGAGGGAGCCGAGCGTCTTGGCCTGCTGCGGCCGCTGAGGTGTGGCTGGCGATATCAGAGGAATCGCTGCCGTGTGGAATGGGGCTGTTGGCGTGTTTTCATCTTGGAGCAATTGGGTGTCGCCAAGCTGCGCCAAAGCATCCTCGAAACGTTTGGAATACTTTGCTGCCAAAGATTGCGTGCGCGAATGATAGGCGCCAGCGGCAGCAGACCATGTCCCGAGTTCATCATGCAGTCCCTTCAAAAACCGGGCTGCTTGGGTTGCGTTTTCCGCAGGGTCGAACATTGCATCAATGGATCGGAACCGGTGGCCGTGCCATCGGTAATTGATCTGAAAGCATCCCACATCAAAACTGCGCGCACCTGCTTTGAACACCTTGAATACAAACGACTTCGCCTCAACCTCGCTGTTGAACCAGAAACTCTTGCCTTCCAGATTTATGGCCCAAGGCCAGGGCATCACCTCACCATCTTGGTGTCGACCGGTTTCCACGCGGGTGATCGCGCGCAACACGTCAAGAGGCACGCCCTCGGACAAGGATGCCTGCCGAGCGGCCCGGTCGCAAATCCCGGCCGTGCGAGCATCCGTAGCCGCACCCGCTGTGGAAACCGACAGGGCGATAAAGACCGGTATAAAAATCAGGGCTGGGTATTTGGGCATTCTGCCTGTCCGGGATTCTCTGAGTCCAGGACAGGCTATTCAGTCACCGGTTTACAGACGGTTATCGGAAACCGCCAACAGGTGAAAAACCCGCCCCGGTTTCAGGGCGGGCAAAATTGTTCTCAGATGTCGAATTTGACACCCTGCGCTAGCGGCAGTTCCGCCGAATAGTTTACGGTGTTGGTCTGACGGCGCATGTAAGCTTTCCACGCGTCCGATCCGCTTTCGCGACCGCCACCGGTTTCCTTTTCGCCACCAAACGCACCACCGATTTCTGCGCCCGAAGGCCCGATGTTGACGTTGGCGATGCCGCAATCTGAACCGGCCGCCGACAGGAATTGCTCTGCCTCACGCATATTCAGCGTGAAGACGCACGAGGACAGCCCCTGCGGAACGTCATTCTGGATATCCAACGCATCCGCAAAATCGTCATACCCCATCACATAAAGAATGGGTGCGAAGGTTTCGGTCTTTACGACGTCAGACTGCCCGGGCATCTCGACAATAGCCGGTTCCATATAGACGCCGCCTTCGGGCACGCCCTTTGTGACCCGGGCGCCGCCGTGGACCGTTCCGCCTTCGGCCTTGGCCGCTTCAAGGGCCGCAGTCATGGCTGCACCGGATGCTTCATCGATCAACGGACCGACAAGCGTTCCATCGGACAGAGGGTTGCCGATTGGCAGGCCCGAATAGGCTTTGCTGAGCCGTGCCACCAGATCGTCCTTGATCGAGTTGTGCACGATCAGTCGCCGTAGGGTGGTGCAGCGTTGACCAGCGGTGCCGACAGCGGAAAATACGATGGCGCGCACTGCCATTTCCAGATCGGCGGACGGACCGACGATCATGGCGTTGTTGCCGCCCAGTTCCAGAATGGATTTGCCAAAGCGTTGGGCGACAATGGGTGCGACGGCCCTGCCCATGCGAGTGGAGCCGGTGGCCGAAATGATCGGAACATCCTCACTTTCAACCAGAGCCTTGCCCAGATCCGCGCCTCCGATCAGGGTTTGCAGCAGATGATCCGGCGCATCGCCAAAGCGGTCGATGGCACGTTCAAATATCTTCTGGCACGCCAGCGCGGTCAGAGGCGTCTTTTCGGACGGCTTCCAGATCACCGGGTCACCGCAAACCAACGCCAGCGCCGTGTTCCACGACCAGACCGCGACTGGAAAGTTGAACGCGGTAATCACACCAACCGGCCCGGCGGGGTGCCATGTCTCCATCATCCGGTGGCCGGGGCGTTCGCTGGCGATGGTCAGGCCATATAGCTGGCGCGACAGGCCAACGGCGAAATCGCAAATGTCGATCATCTCCTGCACTTCGCCCAGCCCTTCGGACGTGATCTTGCCTGCCTCCCAGCTGACAAGGGCGCCCAGTTCATCTTTGGCGGCGCGCAGCTCTTCGCCCAGCAGGCGGATCAACTCGCCGCGGCGGGGTGCCGGGACCGTGCGCCATGCCTTGAACGCAGTTTTGGAATTGGCAAAGATCTGGTCCATATCCGACGCGGGTGTTTCGTGCACTTCGGCCAAAAGGCCGCCGTCAATCGGTGAGTTCACCCGCAACGTACCGCCGCTCAGCTCGGCGGCGCTCAGGCCCAGTTTCGAAAGGGTAGTTTCAGCGGTCATGACAATATCTTTCATGTCTCAGGCTGCCTTGTTCTGTTCAGTTACGTCCCCCGCCCGGTACAGGCGGCCAAATTCGGTGTTCAGGAAATCTGCAAGCTTCACCTGCTCTTGCCGTACAAAACCCTTTGACGGCAGCGCACCGGTCCGCATCAGGTCGACGACACCCAGTACGCCTGCAGCGGTAGTGATCTGGATGGCGCTCCAGACCTGCCCGTCGATCACGCGGCTGAAGGATTTATTGATCAGCGACTTCTCACGAAGCTCGCCATTGATCAGGCCTTTGGCGGTGCAATAGACCAGCACCACGTCCTGATCGGTGCGGGGCAGGGCGGCTTCAAAAATTTCCTTCAGCAGATCGCGGCGGCGTTCCAGTCCCAGATCCGACAACAGCAGCTTGAGGATATCGCGGTGACCCGGGTACCTGATCGAGCGATAGGATACCGCCCGTGCCTTGCCATCCAGCGTTTCGGGCAGGGTGCCAAGACCACCGGAGGTGTTGAAACATTCGTATTCTACGCCGTCGTGGCCCAGAATTTCGTAATCTTCCAGCGGCGCGGTTTTGACGCGTTCGCCGTTTACGATGGCGTCGCAGGGATTGCAGTATTCGTTGATCAGACCGTCGGTCGACCAGGTGAGATTGTATTTCAGCGCGTTGGTCGGATACAGCGGCAGCGCGCCCACCCGCATGTGCAGGCTGTCCAGTTCGTCGAAATCGTGAGCCAGCGCCGAACCCGCGATGCCAACAAATCCCGGTGCCAAACCACATTGGGGCATAAACGCGGTCTGGCTGTCCGCAGCCAGTTCGCGTACCGCATTTGTCGCGGCCACGTCCTCGGTCAGGTCGAAATAATGGGCACCTGCCTCTTTCGCCGCCTGTGCGATAGCTGGGGTCAGAAAAAAGGGTGCTGCGGAAATGACGGCATCAAAGCCGCGCAAACCCTCAGCCAGACCCGATGCATCGCCAGCGTCGATCTGTTTGGTTGCAACGCCCATTTTCTTGAGCACCGCCAGTGCCGCAAGATCGTTATCGGCAACGGTTACCGAATAATTCGGCGAGGTTTTCAGTAGTGTCGCTATCATCTGGCCGATTTTTCCGGCTCCGATAACGCATATGTTCCAGCGCATTGCTCGTTTCCTTCCTTTTTCAGAAAGTTTGACGAATGCGCTGTTCGGTTTGTAGGGATCAGAGTGACGATATGAGTCTTGATGCTGTCATTTTGACGACATTATCGTCAATTTGCTATCTACGATCAATGCGGCGTCCAAAAACCACGCTGGTATTGGTGCGCAGGACGCCGGGAATTGCAGCCAGTTCATCGACGAGGATATCCAGATCCTCGATCCTGGGCGCCTCGGCTGACAGCAAAAGATCATAATCGCCATTGATCGACAGACACAGCTTGATCTCGGGATACGCTTCGAGCCGCTTGATGATGCGCGAGGTTTCCTTTTGTTGCACTTCCAGCATGACCACCACGTTCACTCTGGGTTCGTCCTGAGGGTCGCGCAGCACGACCGAATATCCGGCAATCACGCCGCGATCTTCCATTCGGCTGATGCGTTCGTGCACGGTTGTGCGGGCGACACCAAGCTTGGCCGCGATCCCGGTTGTCGAGGCCCGCGCATTGTGTTGCAGGGCCGCTATGATGAGGCGGTCGAGTTGATCCATGAGGACTCCGCGTCAGAGTGTCTTTTCCCGACTTGGCACCAATTCAGCGGTACGCTCAAGGTTCTTTCGGATAGCTTGGGTGTAGATCGTCAATAATAACAGGATGGCGGTGTACCCCACTCCCGCTCAGATGCGGGTGATCTGAAGGCAGCCCTTCGTGCGTGTGTTCAACGGGGCCTGCATCTTTGCGGGGCCAGACCAGAAAGGCGGCAACGATCCCGAAGATCGACGTCGTTGCCAGAACCGCCAGTGCAACGGTTGCGCCACTAACAGTCATCAGCCAGCCGGACAGCGGATACAGAACCAGCCAGCAAGCGTGTGATAGAGTGAATTGAGCCGCAAATACCGCGGGCCTGTCTTCGGGATGCGCAGAGCGTGTCAGCAAACGGCCCGATGGCGTTAAGGTCATTGAATAACCGAAACCGACCGCGACCCAGGCCACCGTCAGCAGAGACAAGGTCATCGGAAACGTTGCGGTTACGATTGCCGTGGCCGCCATTGCCCCGGTTCCCAGCGCTGCACCTGCCAGCATGACACGCCGATCCTCAATCCGTTCCAGCAGGCGCGGCAGGGCAAAGGCTGCCAGCATGGAACCGCCGCCAAATCCGGCCAGCGCGATTGCGACCGCACTTTCGGCCAGGCCCATGTCTGCGCGGACCAGAACAACGGTGTTCACGATCACCATCGAACTGAGCGCGGCAGCTGACCAGCTCAGTCCCAGCAAGCCCCGCAATCTGGGGGTTTTCAGATATATCCGGATGCCGCGTGTCGTACGCTCGTATATCCCTCGCCGTTCGGACGGTTTGGGGGACGGCAGCGCAACTGAAACGACCAGCAGCGCCGAGGCGGCAAAGCCAAGTCCCGTGCCCCAGAACAAGCTGTCAAAGCTGACAAACAGCAGCAGCATCGCCGCCAGCATGGGGCTGAGCAGGCTTTCCATGTCCATGGCCAGACGCGACAGCGACAGCGCCCTTGTGTAATCTTTTTCGTCGGTCAGCACATCCGGAATCGTGGCCTGAAACGCCGGGGTAAACCCGGCCGAGGCGGATTGTAGGGCGAAGATCAGCACATAGACCTGCCAGACCTCGGTCACGAACGGCAGGCAAACCGCCACGGCTGCGCGCACCAGATCCAGCGCCACCAACATCCGTCGGCGGTCGAGTCTTTCGGCAAAGGCCGCAGCGATCGGCGCGACAGTCACATAGGCGGCCATCTTGATGGTCAGGGCTGTGCCCAACACCATGCCAGCCGCGTCACCGGCCAGCTCAAAGGCAAGCAGCCCCAGTGCGATCGTTGCCAGACCCGTACCGGTCAACGCAACGATCTGTGCTGCGAAGAGGTGCCGATAGGTTCTGTTTCGCAATATGTTCAGCATTGGTCACAGGTACTTTGTGATGGCCTTGAAATCCTCCACCCCGCCTTCGTCTTTATCGGCGGACAGGCAGTGGTCGATATGGTCGTGAATCAGCGCACGTTTGGCATTGGTTATTGCCTTCTCCACCGCAAAGAGTTGCTGCGCGATATTGGTGCAGGGTGCCTGGTCATCCAACATGGCAATCACCTTTGCCAGATGACCCTGAGCCCGCTTGAGGCGTGCCGAGATTTGCGGATGGGATTCGTGAATATGAGTGGTCATGTTAATATCCCTATCCTCCCCATGGGGATATTGTCAACTTTTGACGACGGGTCAGGCCGGCTATGTGTGTGTGACGTTGAGTTTGCCGGGCAAACCTCCTATCTCGGTGTCGACAAGGCACAAAGGACGACTCCGTGGCGAACAATCTGTATAAAAACGACCTGCCCGACGGGTTGGACCTTGGCCCGATTGTGGCCATCGACTGTGAGACAATGGGTCTGAACCCCCATCGCGACCGGTTGTGCGTGATCCAGATGTCGGGCGGCGATGGCAACAGTCATATCGTTCAGGTCGAAAAGGGTCAGACTTCGGCGCCAAACCTGTGCGCCATGCTGGAAAATCCGGACATTCTGAAACTGTTCCATTTCGGACGTTTCGATATCGCCGCGATGTACAACACTTTTGGCGCACTGGCCGCACCGGTCTACTGCACAAAAATCGCCAGCCGTCTTGTACGCACTTACACCGACCGCCATGGGCTCAAGAACCTGTGTCAGGAGTTGTTGGGGATCGACATCTCAAAGCAACAGCAGATGAGCGATTGGGGGGCGGAGCAGCTGACCGACGCTCAGCTGGAATATGCAGCTTCGGATGTGCTGTACCTGCACCGCCTGCGGGATGCGCTGAACAAGCGGTTGGCCCGCGAGGACCGGGTTGAAATGGCACAGGCCTGTTTCGACTTTCTGCCCATGCGCGCCCGGCTTGATCTGGCTGGCTGGCCCGAAACGGATATATTTGCACACTCATGACTGATACCGACTCATTCCTCAGAACCGCACGACAGGTCATCGCCGACGAGGCACGGGCGCTGGATGCTCTGGCCGATGGTCTTGATGATCATTTCGCCGAAGCGGTTGATCTGATCCTGCAAGCACAGGGCCGCATCATCGTCAGCGGCATCGGCAAGTCCGGCCATATCGGTCACAAGATCGCGGCAACGCTGGCCAGCACAGGAACGCCCGCCTATTTTGTGCATCCAGCTGAGGCCAGTCATGGCGATCTGGGCATGTTGTCCAAAGGCGACGTTGTTCTGGCGATCTCGAATTCCGGCGAAGCACCCGAGCTGGCAAACCTGCTGGCCTTTACCCGCCGGTTCGACATCCCGCTGATCGGACTGTCCAGCAAGCCCGAAAGCACACTGATGAAACAGGCCGACGTGCATCTGCTGATACCGTCGATGGGTGAGGCCTGCGGCTTCGGCATGGTGCCTTCGATCTCCACCACGCTGACGCTGGCGATGGGGGACGCGTTGGCAATTGCGCTGATGAAATACCGCGACTTCCAGCCCGAGGATTTCCGCGCTTTCCACCCCGGCGGCAAACTGGGCGCGCGGCTGAGCACTGTGCGCGATCTGATGCACACTGACACGCCACTGGTGGCGTCGGGCACTCTCATGAGCGAAGCCTTGCTTGTTATGACCCAGAAAGGCTTTGGTGTTGTTGGTGTGACCGACGCTCAGGGCAGACTATTGGGAATTGTCACTGATGGTGACCTGCGTCGCCATATGCAGGGTCTGCTGGAATTGACGGTGGATCAGGTCATGACCACTGATCCGCGAACCATAGGTCCGGACGAGCTCGCCGAAAAAGCAGTGGCACTGATGACCATGCAAAAGCCCAAGATCACCTGCCTGTTCGTCGTGGATCCACAGGGCAATGGCTCGACGCAAGGTATTCTGCACATCCACGACTGCCTGCGCGTCGGTCTGGGCTAGGAGGGTACGGCGGTGGACGGCTATTCCCGCATGGTGCAGTTCCTCAAGGTTCTGCTGCCGCTGGCGGCGATTGTGCTGCTGTCCACGGTTTTCCTGCTGTCGCGCAGTATCGATACGGATGTGTCCAGCCCATTCAGCCAGCAGGACATTGACGAGCGGCTTGAGGGTCAGTTGGTCACCCGGCCTCATTATCGGGGTACGACCCGAAAAGGCGAAGAAGTTGAGGTGGAAGCGGTTCGGGCCAGTCCGGGAGATAACACCTCAACCGTCGATGCATCGGTTTTGCGCGGCCACTACCGCCTGTTGAATGGCAGGGAAATCGTTCTGGATTCCAACGCCGGTACGGTCCGGCCGGATGAGGGAACAGCCACCTTTGTCGGCGATGTCATTATCACGACAACCGACGGGATGCAGTTGACAACCGATTTGCTCAACACATCTCTGGACGAGATCAGGGGCGATACACCGGGCGAAGTTCGGGGAACAGGCCCTATCGGCAACTTTACCGCAGGCCGTATGACATTCGGGACTGAAAAAAAGGATGGGCCGGTCCATATTCTTTTTACAGACGGTGTGAAATTGATATATGAGCCTCCAAAAGCAGAAAGATAACCTGTGTTCGATTTTCGTGTAGTTTCGCTGTCTGTTGCCCTGGCGTTTGGTGCGGTGTCTGCATCCGCTCAGGAAACCCAGGTTGCGTTCGGATCCGTGAACAACGACCCGACCCTGCCGGTCGAAGTGACTTCGAAAACGCTGAACGTGAATCAGGAAGACGGTTCGGCTGAATTTCTGGGCGACGTGATCGTGATTCAGGGAGAGATGCGCCTGACGGCCGAACGTGTGCTGGTCATCTATAACGAAGAGCAATCCGCGATCGAACGGATGGAAGCGACCGAGAATGTTGTTCTGGTCAGCCCGCCTGATGCGGCCGAAGGCGATTGGGCTGAATATACGATCGAGTCGGGCGTCATAGTGATGAAAGGCAACGTGTTGTTGTCGCAGGGCCCCAGCACCATCAGCGGCGATCAGATGAACGCGAATCTGACAACCGGACTGGCGACCGTGACCGGCAGAGTGAAAACAATCCTGCATACGGAGCAGAATTGATGTCAGCGCCGAAACTATCCGTTGCCAACGGTTTATCAGGGCTCAGGATCGAAAAGCTGCGGAAATCCTACCGCAAGAAAACGGTCATCCGGGACGTTTCCATGACGCTCGACCGGTCCGAAGTGGTGGCGCTGCTGGGACCGAACGGATCCGGCAAGACAACAACTTTCTATTCGGTTGCGGGGCTGGTTTTCCCCGAAGCGGGAACCGTGACCATCGATGGCCAGAACGCCACGACACTTCCGATGTACCGGCGCGCGCGCATGGGAATTGGCTATCTGCCGCAGGAGATGTCGATTTTTCGCGGGCTGAGCGTTGAAGACAACATCGCCGCCGTTCTCGACATCACGGTGGATCATGCCCACAGGCGGAAGGAACGCCTTGAGGAGCTGCTTTCCGATTTCTCCATCGAGCATCTGCGCCGCGCGCCTGCGCTGGCCTTGTCGGGCGGTGAACGGCGCCGGGTCGAGATTGCGCGCTGTCTGGCGGCGGACCCGAAATACCTGCTGCTGGACGAACCATTTGCCGGGGTGGATCCGATCAGTGTCGGCGATATCCGACATCTGGTTGCTGATCTGAAAAAGCGTGGAATCGGCGTTCTGATCACTGATCATAACGTGCGGGAAACGCTGGAAATTGTCGATCGCGCCTACATATTGCACGACGGCCAGGTTCTGATGTCCGGAACGCCGGATGAAGTTGTCGAAAACGAGAACGTACGCCGGGTGTATCTGGGCGAAAACTTCAAGATTTCATGAGCTTGAGCGGAATTGCGCTGGGCGCATGGCGGAAATCGCGTATATACACGACTGTTTTGATTGACTCTGCCGCCGTCTCTTGCCTCAATTGCCACATGGTATTTCTTCGGTTCCAGTCTGGATCGCGATATCCCTTCTCGGAAGGGTTCAATAACAGACAACCGCGGAACATGCCCCGTCCCACCACCCGATAAAAAAACGGATCGCTGCGATTTGCGGCGTCAGAATGGGTGTGAATTGTGAAGGAGATCACATGCGTTACCAAATCAGCGGAAAACAGATCGACATCGGCGCAGCACTGCAGACACACGTGCAGACCGAGCTGGGTGAGGTCGTGGGCAAATATGCCCAGAGACCGACCGACGCCAACGTCATCTTTTCCCGTTCGGCGCATGAATATGTATGCGAAACCACCGTCCATCTGTCGACCGGCCTGACGGCACAGGCCAAGGCGCATGCCACTGAAATCTACGCTGCATTCGAAGGTTGTTGCGACAAGATGGAAACGCAGCTGCGCCGATACAAGCGTCGCCTCAAGGACCATCACCGGGACCGCTCCGAGCCGGTTGAACTCTTTGGTGCGTCGTCCTATATCCTCGCGTCGGACGATTCGGGAGCTACGGGTGAGCCGGACTCTCTGCAGCCGATCATCGTGGCCGAAATGGAAACCAAGATCCCGTCGCTCAGCGTGGGTGAGGCTGTAATGCAAATGGAACTTGCGGGCGCTCCGGTGCTTGTGTTCCGGAATGAGAACAAAGACGGATTGAATGTCGTTTACCGTCGGGAAGACGGAAATATCGGCTGGATCGATCCGTAACAGGCAAGTTTAACTTGGGCGAACCTCTGCTGATGCGGGGGTTTGCCATGGAGCGTGATCATGGAGCTTTCGAGTATCCTAAGACCTGAGGCGGTTCGCGTGCTGTCGGCTGCGTCGAGCAAGAAAAGGCTGTTTCAGGAAATTGGCGACGTCGCTGCCAGTGCCCTGAAACTTGAAGCGCCGATGGTCGTCGAATCCCTGCTTGAGCGTGAAAGCCTTGGGCCAACCGGTGTTGGCCACGGGGTCGCACTTCCGCATGCCCGTTTGCCGCAACTGGATTGTGTCGCCGGTGTGTTTGTGATGCTGGAAAAGCCGATCGATTTCGGCGCGGTGGACCGCCAGCCGGTCGACATCGCCTTTTCGCTCTTTGCGCCAGAAGACGCCGGTGTTGAACATCTCAAGGCGCTGGCACTTGTGTCGCGCACGCTGAGGGATTCGGCAGTCTGTACCAAACTGCGGGCCAACCCCGATCCGGTAAAGCTCTATGCGATTCTGACCGAAGCACAATCCGTGCAAGCGGCCTGAGAATCAGGAACAAAAAAAGCCCCCGGATTTCGGGGGCTTTTTCTTTGGGCTTGGTAATTCGGGTTATCCGCCAGCACCCATTTCCAGCGTCCACCAAATCTTGCCGCCGCCTTCCTGATGCCAGGAGAATCCCATCTGTGTGGCTTTGGGGTCCATGATGACTGAACGCGGGCCCGGTTCTTCCATCCAGGCGGCCAGTGTTTCTGTCTCGGTTTCGTAGGTCTCGGAAATGGCTTCGCCCAGAAATGTTCCGAAATACCCAACACGTGCTGCGCGATCAATAGGCGAAGACCCATCCGAACCAAAGTGCCAGGGCCTGTTTTGCCGCGCCATGTCTTTGGAATGGGTTGCCGCAGCGGCGTTCAACTGTGCGTTCAGCTGCACCGGCTGAATGCCCGAAGCCTGACGCAGCGCATTGACCGAATCGAGCATGCGAAACTGGACTTTTTCCGGGTTGCCGCGAATCTTGTAGACAGTGGGCAAAGGCCTGCCGTCCGAACCAAGAGCGGATGTGTTGGAAGAATCGGTACATGCCGCCAATGCGACCAAGCAAATTGCCAAAATGGAAAAGATACGCGTCATGATCGGCCTTGTCATTGTGATGCAAAGCGAAATAGCCTGCTATGCGCCCCGTAGCAAATGCGCAGTGGCGGAACATTGCATGATTCTGCCGGTTTGATTTGCGACTGAGGCTTTCTGGCAATAAACTGCCGAGAGATTTCAAGTGCCAACGTGATAAAGGACCGTATCCATGGTCAAGAAACACATTCAATCTTCGACACGGCGCGGCTTTCTGGCCAGCGCGACTGCTGCATTGGCAACACCTGCGATTGCCCAGTACATTCCCGGTGATCCTTTGCGACCTGCGCCCGAGCCTGAACCTGCCGTCCGGCGCAACGTATCGGGCTTCCGCGCGCTGGACTGGCAGCCGTATTTTTCGAACACACGGAATGGCGCGATACTGGTCGATACGGTATCGCGGGCGCTGCACTACTGGTCCGACGACCAGTCGGTCTACAAGCTTTACCCATCTTCGGTACCACTGACCGAGGAACTGACACGTCGCGGTCGTACAAGTGTGATCCGCAAGGTTGAGGGGCCAAGCTGGTCGCCAACGCCTTCGATGAAGAAAAGAAACCCGGAATGGCCTGACCATATCCCGCCGGGGCCGGATAACCCCCTGGGAACGCACGCTTTGTATCTGAGCTGGAAATATTACCGTATCCACGGCACGCATGACACACGCAAGATCGGGCGTCGATCATCGAACGGTTGTATAGGGCTGTACAACGAACACATTTCCGAGCTGTTCTCAATGACGAAGGTCGGGACGCAAGTGTTGCTAATTTGACGACATTTTCCGGTGCCAAGCCGCTTGGCGCGCAAGTTGCAATTGCAATCCAGCCGCATTGCTGATTAGAAAAAACCACGAGGTAAGTCTTGGGTGCGCGGTTCAAATATGTAGAATCGCGCAAATTCTGGAGGTTAATATGAAGAAACTCGTTCTCGCTGCTGCTCTGACTGCTGCTGCTTCGACCGCTTATGCCGGTAACCTGGAAGAGCCGATTGTTGAAGCACCGGTTGTCGTCGAAGAGACACAGGGCACTTCGAGCGGCATCGTTCTGCCGCTGGTTCTGCTGGTTCTGGTCGGCATCGCTGTTGCAGCAAGCTAAGACGACGCAAGTCATCAAAGAAAAGGCGGTGGAATTTTCCACCGCCTTTTTTTGTGCCGTGTGACCGCCGTAGATCAGTCAAGCCAGCCGCTGAGGTTGTCCCGGGCAACCTTGCTCAATGCGGCGATGTGCGAATCGTCATCGTTCAGGCATGGGATGTAGGTGAAGTTATTGCCGCCTGCCTCTTCAAAGCTTTCCCGAATCTCTTCGTTGATTTCCTCAAGGGTTTCGATGCAGTCGGCGGAAAAGGCCGGAGCAATGACGGCGATGTTCTTCTTGCCCTGTCTGGCCAATTCGGCCACGTGATCCACTGTATAGGGTTTCAGCCACTCTTCCGGACCAAACCGGGACTGAAATGTTGAAACGAGTTGATCATCGCTCCAGCCCAGCCGCTCCTGCAGCAGTCTGGTCGTCTTGACGCATTGGCAGTGATACGGATCGCCCTGCTGCAAATACCGTTCCGGCATGCCGTGATAGGAACAGACCAGAATATCCGGTTTGGAGTCCATCGCTGCATAAGCACGCTCCACCGATCGCGCCAACGCTTCGATATAGTCGGGTTGGTTGAAATAGGCCGGAACCGTGCGTGCAGCCGGTTGCCATGCTTCCTCCATCAGCGCGCGGAAAAACTGGTCGTTTGCGGTTGCTGACGTTGCACCAGCATATTGCGGGTACAGCGGGAAAAACAGGATGCGCTCGCAGCCTGCGGCGACCATTTCCCGAACCTTTGATTTGGTTGACGGGTTGCCGTAGCGCATGCAGAAATCCACCATCACCCGGTCACCATAATGGGCCTCCATCATGTGGCGGAATTTCGCGGTCTGGCTTTTGGTGATGCTCATCAGCGGGCTTTCGCCCTTGTCGTGATTCCAGATCGATTTGTACGCCGCGCCCGAGCTGAACGGGCGTTTGGTCAGGATGATCGCCTGCAGGATCGGCTGCCATTTCCATGCGGGATAGTCGATCACCCGCTTGTCCGACAGAAACTCGTTCAGGTATCGGCGCATCGGCCAATAGGAATAGTCGTCGGGTGTTCCCAGATTGGCCAGCAGAATTCCGACGCGGCCCATCTTTACCTTCGGATGATCGGCTGGCGCATGAGAGGGGCGGGTGGCGTCAAACATTGAGGCTTCCAGATTTCATTCGTTCCGACCTCAGATAAAGGGAATTGCGCGCACGTCAATCGGACAGATTGTTCTCATCCGTACCCAGCGCATCGGCCAGCCGAGCCGTGGCCGATCCGGGACGCAACGGTTTGGGCTGACTTGCATCCGGCGACCATCCGGTCAGGCAGATCAGGTCGAACGTCGCGGTCAGCCGGCCTTGGGGTGTGGCAAAGTTCTGCGCGTATATTGATTGTGCCCGGTCGAACACAGCTCGTCGCGTGGGGTGTCTGAGGCGTCCGGACAGGGTGTTCGTTTCCCCCATGGCCCGCAGATCGTGCATCAGGTGCCAGATATCCCGGTATTCGGCTTTCAGCGCCACGTTGTCCGCGACCGGCAGGGCCAGCCCTGCGCGCTGCAGCAGGGCACCCAGTTCCCTCAGTTCTCCCATTGGGGCGATTCGCGGGCTGAGGCCACCGGTCACCTCCACTTCGGCCTGACCAAGCGCCACGCGCATTTCTTGCAATGTTTCGCCGCCCAGACAGATCGCCAGCATCAGGCCGTCGGGCGACAGGGCGCGGTTGCACTGGATCAACTGGCCAACCGGGTCGTTGGACCAGTGCAGCGCCATGGCATGGACAACAAGATCATGTCGACCGGGTTCCAGCGCAAGCACATCGTCATCCGAAACGATCACCGCCCCGGGCAGAACGTCTTGCCACAGGTGTGGAAACGGGGTCACGACGGCGGGTGCCGTAAACGACCTGTTAACCATGGGCAGACGATCCTGCACCTCGGTCACAGCGGCGTGATGCAGAAACAACGCTTCATCGCTGGCGCGGGAGCGGCGCACCGCAAGGGCGGTCCGATCGAAAAGAGAGGGTGCATTTGGTGCTGGCATTTTCATGACCCGCAGTTATCGCATGTGGCGCGGATTTCAAACCGCCGTTGAACTTGTCTATCCCCCGCGCTGTCTGGCCTGCGGTGATTTGGTGACGACCGACTTCGGCCTCTGCGGCCCGTGCTGGTGCCAGACACCCTTTATCGCCGGGGTGGTCTGCGAAAGCTGCGGCACACCGCTGCCGGGTGAGGTCGACGGGTATCGGGCCGAATGCGATGACTGCATGGCTTCTCCGCGGTTGTGGCGCGACGGCCGCGCCGCCATGCTGTATCAGGGGCAGGCGCGAAAGTTGATCCTGTCCCTCAAACATGGCGACAGGCCGGAACTGGCGCGCCCCGCCGCGCGTTGGATGGTGCAGAGCGGCAGAGAGATGTTCCACGACAACATGCTGATCGCCCCGGTTCCATTGCATTGGTCGCGTCTAGTCCGTCGACGTTACAATCAATCGGCGCTGCTTGCGCAGCATCTTGGCCGAGAATGCCGGCTGCCGATCTGTCCCGATCTGCTCAGGCGCCGCAAACGCACACCGGTTCTGGATGGGAAAACTGCCACCGAGCGCTCTACAGCACTCTCAAATGCTATCGTCGCGCACCCCAGGCGGCACCGCCTGATTGCCGGGCGCGATGTGCTGTTGATCGACGATGTCATGACGTCGGGGGCGACATTGACCGCCTGCGCGCGAGCCTGTCTTGAAGCCGGCGCAAATCATATTTTCGTGTTGGTACTGGCGCGCGTTGCCAAGGATGCCTAATTCCCCCAAGATCACGCGGAACTCCAAGGGGACGGATCATGAAAACGGTTGAAATCTATACTTCGCCGCTATGCGGCTTTTGCCACGCGGCCAAGCGGTTGCTGAAACAGAAAGGCGTTGAATTCAGGGAAATCGACGTTCTGATGCATCCCAAGCGTAAACCCGAGATGATCCAGCGCGCCGGTGGTCGTCGTACGGTACCGCAAATTTTCATCGGTGAAACCCATGTGGGCGGATGCGACGATCTGTATGACCTTGAACAGAGCGGTAAGCTTGATCCGCTTCTGGCAGCCTGATGAAGTCCGCCCTGCTGCAGATCACGTCCTCTGACGACCCTTCGGAAAATCTGGCCATGGTGCAGGCCATGATGGCCGAGGCGGCGGGGCAGGGCGCCCGGTTCATTCTGACGCCCGAGGTGACGAACTGCGTCTCGACCAGCACCACGCGGCAGCGCGAGGTTTTGCAGCACGAAGAGGATGACCAGACGCTGTCGGGGCTGCGCGAACAGGCGGCAAAGCTGGGCGTTTGGCTGCTGATCGGGTCGCTGGGTATCAAGACCCACGACGCGGACGGCCGCTTTGCCAACCGGTCCTTCATGGTCGACCCGCAGGGGCAGATCGTGGCCCGGTACGACAAGATTCACATGTTCGACGTACAGGTCACCGAATCGGAAACGTTCCGCGAATCTGCCAACTATCGCCCCGGTGCCCGGGCAGTAATTGCGGAAACCGGGTTCGGGAAGGTGGGAATGACCATCTGCTATGACGTGCGTTTTCCGCACCTTTATGCGGTGCTGGCGCAGTCTGGCGCGCGCATTCTGACCGTGCCAGCGGCGTTTTCGCCGGTGACGGGGGCAGCGCATTGGCAATCGCTGCTACGTGCGCGGGCTATTGAAACGGGATGCTGGGTGATCGCGCCCGCACAGACCGGAGAACATCCGAAAACGCGCGGAAAGACGCGATACACCCATGGTCACAGCATGGTCGTCGCCCCGTGGGGAGAGGTGCTGATCGACGCAGGGACCGATCCTGGCATTCACTTTTTCGATTTGGATGATAAGTCTGTTGCAGAAGCACGCCGACGCGTGCCCTCTCTGACTCACGTCCGTCCCTTTGACGGCCCCTGACCCAGACACGGAAGATGGCAGACGATACAAATGCCCTGGCTGCGGCGCTGTTCAGTGAAATCCTGACCGCCGATCAGTTGTTGCGGAACCGGCTCAGCCGCGTGCTGCCAAAAGGTATGGAAATTTCGCACTTTTCCGTTCTGAACCATCTGATCTTTGTTGGGGGAGAGCGGAGCCCGGCCCAGCTAGCAAGTACCTTTCATGTCACACGCGGGGCGATGACCAATACCTTGGCCAAGCTGGAATGGGCCGGGTACATCCACGTGCGCCCCGATTGGGACGATGCCCGCCGCAAGATGGTGGCGATCAGCCCAGCTGGGCGACAGGCGCGGGAACAGGCGATTTCGGCGATTGTGCCGCTCATCAACCGTGTGGTCGGAGAACTGGGGCCGGAACGCGTCCGCACCGCCCTGCCGGTTCTGCGTGACCTGCGGCTGCAGCTGGAAGACGAATAAGGCGCAAAACCCGGTCAGCCGGGTTTCACGCTTGCCGTGACGTAATTCACGCTCAGATCCCGGTCGGAAATCGACCAGTTCCAGGATACCGGATTGAATACGAACCCCTTGCGGTCCACGGGGTCCAGCCCGGCCCGGCGCAGCAGATCGAACAGCTCGTCCGGGGTGATGAATTTGGACCAGTCATGTGTGCCGCGCGGTAGCCAACGCATAACCACTTCGGCCCCAAAAATCGCCATGGCATAGGATTTCGGATTTCGATTGATGGTCGAACAGATCTCCAGCCCGCCGGATTTCAGCAACTGCTGCGTGGCGGTCAGATATTCAAGCGGGTCCGCGACATGTTCGACGACTTCCATGTTCAGAACCACATCGAATCGCTCGCCTTTTTCGGCCAGCGCTTCGGCGGTCGTATGGCGGTAGTCGATCTCCAGCCCGGATTGTTCGGCGTGAATGCGTGCAACGGGCAAGTTGCCTTCTGCGGCATCTGCGCCCACCACCTCGGCACCCAGCCGCGCCATTGGTTCGCTCAACAATCCACCGCCACAGCCGATATCCAACAATCGCAGCCCTTCAAAAGGCCTTGAGGACGTCAGATCCCTATCGAATTCGCCCGCGATCTGTTGCGTGATATAATCCAGCCGGCACGGGTTGAGCATGTGTAGCGGTTTGAACTTGCCATGCGGGTCCCACCATTCCGCGGCCATCGCCTCGAATTTTGCGATCTCGGACGGGTCCACCGTGTTCGGATGCGCTTGCATTCCTGTCTCCGTATGCTCTTTTACGCTTAAGGACTATATAGGCCCATAATGGACAAGTACCCGGACCAAAAGCGCGCAGTTCAATATCTGTATCCGCCGATCGACCCTTTCGATCAGCGAATCGTCGATGTGGGCGATGGGCATCGTATCTACGTGGAACAATGCGGTAATCCCGACGGGATTCCGGTTGTTGTGCTGCACGGTGGCCCGGGCGGCGGATGCAGCCCCGCGATGCGCCGTTATTTTGATCCACGTGCGTATCGGGTGATTCTGTTTGATCAGCGCGGCTGCGGTCGTTCACGTCCCCATGCGTCGGTCGAGAACAACACGACCTGGCATCTGGTCGATGACATCGAACGTATTCGCAAACTTCTGGAAATCGACGAGTGGATCGTGTTTGGCGGCAGCTGGGGGGCAACTCTGGCGCTGATTTATGCTCAGGCGCAGCCCGATCATGTCAGCCGTCTGGTGCTTCGCGGTGTTTTCCTGATGACGCAGGCCGAACTGGACTGGTTCTATGGCGGCGGGGCCGGAAAGTTCTGGCCTGAACATTGGGCAAAATTCACATCTCTGCTGCCCGAGGCCGAGCAATCCAACACGATCCCCGCCTATCACAAACGCCTGTTTTCGGGCGACCACGCAACCGAGGTTCTGTATGCGCGAGCTTGGTCAAACTGGGAAAACGCACTAGCGTCGATCCACAACAGCGGCGCCATGGGCGAAAGTCCCGGCGAATATGCCCGCGCGTTTGCTCGGCTGGAGAATCACTATTTCACGAACAGCGGTTTTCTGGACGAGGATGGTCAGATTCTAAAGCAGATGGACCGGATAACCCACATTCCCGGGCATATCGTTCAGGGCCGCTATGACATGATCTGCCCGCCCACTGCCGCATGGAAGCTGGCCGAGCTTTGGCCGAATGCAGAACTGAAAATGATACGTCAGGCAGGACACGCCCTGTCCGAACCCGGTATCAGCGCCGAACTGGTTCGAATCATGGACCGCGTGGCCGAGGGGGTGGCATGACACGTCTCGACCGCCGTGCCCTTTTTGCCTCTGGTGCTGCGGCTGCCTTGCTGGCGGCGACGGGTGCTTCGCTTGCGGATACTCCAAAATCGGGCGGCGTGTTGCGACTGGCCGTACCCCGCGACGACAGTCTGGAACGGGTCGCGCGCGGCGCTGTGTTCGATACACTGACGGAAATCGCACCGGACGGAACGTTGCGTGGCGAATTGGCAACGAGCTGGCAAACAGATGCCGGTGCCCGGACCTGGACATTTGATCTGCGCGATGACGTCGTATTCCACGATGGTGAACCACTTACGGTTCAGGACGTGCTGGCGACCCTTGAAGAGGTCGGGCGGGCCGAAGCCTTGGCGCCAGGGCGGGTTCTTCTTGAACTGATGGAACCCAATCCCGGTTTGCCGTTTTATCTGGCCGACAGCCGGTTTGTCATAACCCGCGACGGTCAGAGCGTGACGCCGCTGAAAGCCGCAAACGGAACCGGGTGTTACCGGGTCGAGCGGGCAGAAGATGACCGGCATTTTCTGGGTCGCCGGGTCTCCGGCCACTACAAGGACGGTCAGGCTGGTTGGGCGGATACGTTTGAAATCATCGTCATTCCCGATGCAGCCGTTCGGGCCGAGGCATTGCACGACGGATATGTCGATATTGCCGCCTTGCCGTTGCCGGACACCCTTCGCGAACGCCGGTCCTTCCGCTTTCATCCGTCACAGTCGGACATGGCGCTGGCCGTCGCCGCACCAGTCGGTATGCCACGGCACATAGGTGCACAGGGACCCTTGGACGACGGGCGTATCGCCGAAAGATGGTGGCGCGCCTGATCCGCAAAATTTGACAAGCGGGCCATACCCGTTACCCTTTTCATGTATTGGGAGGGTGTGTGCATGTCCGATACAACCATCATCGAAGAACGTGAAAACGGCCCATTGATCGTCAAGCATCTGCACTCCATGCGTGATGCGGACGGCAATCAGGTCGAAGTGAAGCAGGTCACGGCGCTGTGCCGCTGTGGGCATTCGCAAAACAAGCCTTTCTGTGACGGGACGCACCAAAAGGTCGGTTTTCAAAGCCGGGGCGGCACTCCGGCAGGACGGGACAGGATCATCGGCTATCAGGGTCAGGATGTGACGGTCAGCTTCAACCCGTTGCTTTGCTCTCATGCGGCGGAATGTGGTCGTCTGGCCTCGAATATCTTCAACCCCTCTCAAAAACCGTGGGTTCAGCCGGACAACGGGACCATCGAAGATGTGGAAGAGGTTGTTGCAGCCTGTCCGTCCGGTGCCCTGGCGCTGGGCGAGGACGCGCCGCGCACGCATCTTTATGCATCCCGCGCGCAGATTGAAATTCAGAAAGATGGCCCATACTGGATACTGGGAATCGATCCACCGACGGAACTGAAGGCCGAAGGGGCGTGTCGGGACAAGTATGTCCTGTGCCGGTGCGGCAAATCGGGGAACAAGCCGTTTTGTGACGGAACGCATCGCGATCAGGGATGGTCGGATCAGGAATAGGCGGCCGCGGAAACAATATCGGACATTCGGCTTGCAGACTCGTCAATCCGTCTCTATATGGCTTGACAACAGCGGCGCGTCGGGTCCTTGAGAACCGGGGTACCACCGGGAAAGTTCGACGGGCCGCGCGCCCGTTTTTTTGTACCCGATTGATAGGGTAAGTGAGCCGTATGACCAACGACCTTATAGCAAAGGCAGCCATAGACCGGCGTCTGGCCGAGATCATTACGCCCGTGATCGAAGATCTGGGGTATGAGCTGGTCCGCATTCGCCTGATGAGCGGCAAGCAGACCACATTGCAGATCATGGCCGACAAGCCTGATGGCGGGATCGAAGTGGACGATTGCGCGGAAATCTCGAACGCAATCAGTGCCACTCTGGATGTCGAAGACCCGATTCTCGATGCCTACACGCTTGAGGTGTCCAGCCCCGGTATCGACCGGCCCCTGACCCGCCTCAAGGATTTCGAGATGTTCGAAGGGTATGAGGCCCGGCTGGAAACCGACGAACTGATCGATGGCCGCCGTCGTTTCAAGGGCGAACTGGCGGGTACCGAAGGGGATGAGGTTCTGATCAACATCCCGCAAGGCGATGAGACGATAACAATCGGTCTGCAATTCGACTGGCTGAGTGACGCCAAGCTGGTGCTGACGGATGATCTGATCAAGGAAATGCTGCGCCAGCGTAAAGACGCGGGTGCCCTGAACGAAGACCAATTCGACGAGATTGAGACCGAAGGGTCCGAAGAGGAGACGAACTGATGGCAATCACCTCTGCAAACCAGCTGGAGCTGCTGCAAACCGCCGAGGCCGTGGCCCGCGAAAAGATGATCGACCCCGGTCTGGTCGTCGAGGCGATGGAAGAATCGCTCGCCCGCGCTGCCAAAAGCCGCTACGGCGCCGAAATGGACATTCGTGTCTCGATCGATCGCAAGACCGGCAAGGCGACCTTTACCCGCGTCCGCACCGTGGTCGAGGATGAAGAGCTTGAGAACTATCAGGCCGAGTTCACCGTCGAACAGGCAAAGCAGTACATGGAAAGCCCGGCCGTCGGCGACGTGTTCGTTGAAGAGGTTCCGCCGGTCGAAATGGGCCGCATCGCCGCGCAATCGGCCAAGCAGGTGATCCTGCAAAAGGTCCGCGAGGCCGAGCGTGACCGTCAGTACGAAGAATTCAAGGACCGCGCAGGCAGCATCATCAACGGTGTCGTCAAGCGCGAGGAATATGGCAACGTCATCGTCGATGTGGGCGCGGGTGAAGCGATTCTGCGCCGCAACGAAAAGATCGGTCGCGAAAGCTATCGCCCGAACGACCGCGTACGTTGCTACATTAAGGATGTCCGCCGCGAGGTACGTGGCCCGCAGATATTCCTGTCGCGCACTGCGCCGGAATTCATGGCCGAGTTGTTCAAGATGGAAGTGCCGGAAATCTATGACGGCATCATCGAGGTCAAGGCCGTCGCTCGCGATCCCGGATCGCGCGCCAAGATCGCCGTAATCTCGTATGACGGTTCGATCGACCCCGTCGGTGCCTGCGTTGGTATGCGCGGCAGCCGTGTGCAGGCCGTTGTGAACGAGCTGCAGGGTGAAAAGATCGACATCATCCCGTGGAACGAAGATCAGCCGACTTTCCTGGTGAATGCGCTACAGCCCGCCGAGGTCTCCAAGGTCGTTCTGGATGAAGAGGCAGGCAAGATCGAGGTTGTTGTTCCCGAAGAGCAGCTGTCTCTGGCCATCGGCCGTCGCGGCCAGAACGTGCGTCTGGCCAGCCAGCTAACCAATCTGGACATCGATATCATGACCGAAGCCGAGGAATCGGCCCGCCGTCAGAAAGAATTCGAAGCCCGCACCGGCCTGTTCATGGAAAGCCTGGATCTGGACGAGTTCTTTGCGCAGTTGCTGGTCTCCGAAGGCTTCACCAACCTCGAAGAGGTTGCTTATGTGGAACTGGACGAACTGCTGGTCATAGACGGCGTCGATGAAGGTACCGCGACCGAATTGCAAGCTCGTGCCCGTGATTACCTTGAGGCGCAGGCCAAGGCAGCATTGGACAATGCACGTGCACTGGGCGTCGAGGACAGCCTTATTGAATTCGAGGGGCTCACACCCCAGATGGTTGAGGCGCTGGCCAAGGACGATGTCAAAAATCTGGAAGACTTTGCAACCTGTGCCGACTGGGAGCTCGCCGGCGGCTGGACCACTGTTGATGGCGAGCGGGTAAAGGACGACGGCATCCTTGAACCTTTCGGCGTTACGCTGGAAGAGGCGCAGGATATGGTCATGACGGCCCGCGTATTGCTTGGCTGGGTTGATCCGACCGAGCTGGAGGAAGCAGCGGAAGAAGTCGAAGAAGAAGTATCTGACGAGGAGGCTGGGGCCTGATCTCAGGCCCCGGGTGGTGCAGATGGGTCGCGGCGGCGTCTCAAAGGACAAATCGGGTGGGCCCGAGCGGAAATGTATCGCCACTGGCGAGGTTCAGCCTAGATATGGTTTAATCCGCTTTGTGGCCGGGCCGGACGGTCAGGTGTATCCTGATGTTGCAGCTAAGCTGCCGGGCCGTGGCGTCTATGTGGCTGCTGATCGCACCGCCTTGCAGCGGGCCATCAGCAAAAAGCTGTTTGCCCGGGGTCTGAAGACGCAGATCACTGCACCCGAGGGGCTGGTGGATGACGTCGAACGTCAGCTTTCGCGCCGGGTCGTCGATCTGATCAGCCTTGCTCGCAAGTCGGGTGATGCGGTTGCGGGCTATGAAAAGGTCAAGACCTGGCTCGACAAGGAAGAAGCCCAGGTGTTGCTGCAGGCGGTTGACGGTTCGGGGCGCGGCAAGTCGAAACTGAGTACGCCGCACCTTGGAAAATACATCGGCTGGCTGACCGCGGATGAATTGGGCATGGCATTTGGACGCCAAACAGTGATACATGCGGCGCTGGCCTCTGGCGGACTCGCTAAACGTGTTGTAGAGGAAGCGCAGCGCCTGCGTGGCTTGCGCGAAACGGATGACGGCGGCAAGGGCCGCTCGAAAGGGTAAGAAGCTTTATGAGCGATAGTGACGGCAAAAAGACATTGGGTCTGCGTGGCGGGGCACGCCCCGGGAATGTGAAACAGAGTTTCAGCCACGGACGGACCAAGAATGTCGTGGTGGAAACCAAGCGTAAACGCGTGGTGGTCCCCAAGCCGGGGGCGGCCAAGCCGGGTGGCAGCGGATCTGCCCCGGGCGGCGATCCCTCACGCCGTCCTGCCGGGATATCCGATGCCGAAATGGCGCGCCGGTTAAAGGCGCTGCAGGCTGCCAAGGCGCGTGAGGCCGAAGAAGCCGCGCAGCGCGAGGCGGAGGAAAAGGCCCGCGAGGAAGAGCGCGCCCGTCGTCGTGCCGAGCAGGAAGCGAAAGAACGCGAGCAGCGCGAAGCTGAAGAGCGTGCACGCCAGAAGGCCGAAGAGGAAGAGCGCAAGCGCAAAGAGGCGGAAGAAGCTGCCAAACGCGCTGCTGCAGCCCCGGCGCCTGAAGAGCCCAAGGCGGCACGTGCCCCGGCCAGCAAACCTGCGCCTGCTGCTACACCGCGCAAGCAGGAGCGTGAACGCGAACAGCGTGGCCGTGGCAAAGGTCGTGATGACAACCGTCGTTCCGGCAAGCTGACACTGGGTCAGGCAACCGGTGGCGAAGGCGGTCGCCAGCGCTCGATGGCGTCGATGAAGCGCAAGCAGGAGCGTGCGCGCCAGAAAGCCATGGGTGGTCCGGTCGAGCGGGAAAAGGTTATCCGCGACGTTCAGCTCCCCGAGGCGATCATGGTGTCCGAGCTGGCCAACCGTATGGCCGAGCGTGTGGCCGATGTGGTCAAGTCGCTGATGCAGATGGGCATGATGGTCACGCAGAACCAGACTATCGACGCCGATACGGCTGAGCTGATCATCGAAGAATTCGGCCACAAAGTGACCCGCGTATCCGATTCGGATGTTGAGGACGTCATCAAAGAGGTCGAAGACAGCGAAGAAGATCTGCAGGCGCGTCCGCCGGTCATCACCATCATGGGCCACGTTGACCACGGCAAAACCTCGCTGCTGGATGCAATCCGCGATGCGCGGGTTGTTGCGGGCGAGGCCGGTGGTATCACCCAGCATATCGGCGCCTATCAGGTGAAAACCGATGGCGGCACCACGCTGACCTTCCTGGATACACCGGGTCACGCGGCCTTTACGTCGATGCGCTCGCGCGGTGCTCAGGTCACGGATATCGTGGTTCTGGTGGTTGCCGCCGATGACGCGGTGATGCCGCAGACGATCGAGGCGATCAACCACGCCAAAGCGGCTGAGGTCCCGATGATCGTGGCGATCAACAAGATCGACAAGCCTGATGCGAACCCGGACAAGGTACGCACCGATCTGCTTCAGCATGAAGTGATCGTCGAGAAAATGTCGGGTGAGGTTCAGGACGTCGAAGTGTCCGCCGTCACCGGTCAGGGTCTGGACGAGTTGCTGGAAGCCATCGCGCTGCAGGCTGAAATTCTTGAACTGAAAGCCAATCCGAACCGCGCCGCCCAAGGTGCCGTGATCGAGGCGCAGTTGGATGTGGGCCGCGGTCCCGTGGCGACCGTTCTGGTTCAGAACGGCACGCTGCATCAGGGCGATATCTTTGTTGTGGGTGAGCAGTACGGTAAGGTCCGTGCGCTGATCAACGACAAGGGCGAACGCGTAAAGGAGGCCGGTCCTTCGGTTCCGGTCGAGGTTCTGGGTCTCAACGGCACGCCCGAGGCGGGTGACGTTCTGAACGTTACTGAAACAGAAGCGCAGGCGCGTGAGATCGCGGCTTACCGCGAACAGGCGGCCAAGGACAAACGTGCCGCTGCCGGTGCTGCGACAACTCTTGAGCAACTGATGCAGAAGGCCAAGGAAGACGAAAACGTCACCGAGCTGCCGATTCTGATGAAGGCCGACGTTCAGGGTTCTGCCGAAGCGATCGTTCAGGCGATGGAGAAGATTGGCAACGACGAAGTGCGCGTACGCGTGCTGCATTCGGGCGTTGGCGCAATCACCGAGACGGATGTCGGCCTGGCCGAGGCCTCGGGTGCACCGATCTTTGGCTTCAATGTTCGTGCCAACGCATCGGCGCGGAACACCGCGAACCAGAAGGGTGTTGAGATCCGCTATTACTCGGTGATCTATGACCTCGTGGACGACGTGAAAGCCGCGGCCTCAGGCCTTCTCAGCGCCGAGATTCGCGAAAAATTCATCGGCTATGCCGAAATTCGCGAAGTCTTTAAGGTCACTGGTGTCGGCAAGGTGGCCGGCTGTCTGGTGACCGAGGGTGTTGCCCGTCGTTCGGCTGGCGTCCGCCTGCTGCGCGACAACGTGGTGATCCACGAAGGTACGCTGAAGACGCTGAAACGCTTCAAGGACGAAGTGACCGAAGTTCAGTCGGGTCAGGAATGCGGTATGGCGTTCGAGAACTACGACGATATCCGCGCAGGCGACGTGATCGAAATCTTCGAGCGTGAGGAAGTCACGCGTACGCTGGACTGATCTGCGGATAACTGGCAATAATAAAAACAGCGGCCCTTTGTGGCCGCTGTTTTTGTAAGAAAAAGGGGGATGAAAATTCATCCCCAACTTGTTCGTGAGTGGGGGTGTAACCGCTGGTTAAGCGGTTTGCTCAGAAAAGTGCAGAACATACCGGCCCATTGGCATGAGAAACCCAAGTCAATCGTCCGGAGAATTCTGAACAAAGTCCATCAGAATCGATGACACCCAACAGGTGTCGAGATTCTTCAGTGCATCACTCCTCTTTCGGGAGTTTGCATAAGACAAATATACGCCAAAACCTGAACATTTCACTTCACAATTCAGCCAAATCCAAAAAAGTGATCGTGTCTATAGGGGATATCACGCGCATAAACTCCTGTTCTGTTCACCCAGACGGTAAGTTGCATGCGGGTTACAACCCTCTGCTATGTCGACCGGGTGCGGCTTTGCGCTGCAATTCCTGTAACTTTTCACGCGTTTTTTCGGTTTCACGAAAGGCCTGTTCGCCACCACTCAGGTATTGTTTGGGCCAGAACGCATCGTTGCGCGCACCGTACCATGCGGCAGCCTGATGCGTGAAATATGGGTTCCACAGATGCGGACGCCCGATGGCCACCAGATCGGCGCGGCGGGTGTGCAGAATGGTGTTGACCTGCGCTGGTTCAGTGATCGCACCAACTGCCATGGTGGCGATTTTGGGCAGGTTTCGAACTGCTTCAGCCAGATGGGCCTGAAACATGCGGCCATATACGGGCTGCTGATCCGGGACCGTTTGCCCGGCAGAGACATCAATCAGATCACATCCTGCATCGCGGAAGGCTTCGGCAATTCCGATCAACTCAGCTTCGGTCACCCCTCCCTCTTTCCAATCGCTGCCGGACAGGCGCACGGACATCGGACGTTCGAGGGGCCAGACCTCACGCATGGCCGCAAAAACTTCCAGCGGGAAACGCAGACGGTTTTCCAGACTGCCGCCATATTCGTCCTTACGATGATTGGTCAGGGGCGACAGAAATGACGCGAGCAGATATCCGTGCGCGCAATGAAGCTCCAGCATATCGAACCCAGCACGGGCAGCACGTTGGGTGGCCTGCACAAATTCTTCCTGAATCTTCGTCATTCCAGCCCGATCCAGTTGTTCCGGCACCTGACTCTCGCCGTCAAACCACGGGATCGGTGACGCCGACACCAGCGGCCAGTTTGCGGCCGGGTCAGCTATTGGGTGGTCCATCCGTTCCCATCCCAGCTGGGTCGACCCCTTGCGCCCAGAATGGCCCAGTTGCATTGCAACCTTTGCTGCAGAATTGGCGTGGATGAAATCGACAATCTCTTTCCACCTCGCCTCATGTTCATCGGTCCACATGCCCGGGCAACCTTCGGTAATGCGCGCAGTCGGCGACGTGCAGGTCATTTCTGTGTAGATCAGCCCCATGCCTCCGGCCGCGTGGCTGCAGTAATGGACCTTGTGCCACTCGGTCGGATTGCCGTCCTTGTCCGCCGAATATTGCGCCATCGGCGACATAACCACCCGGTTACCCAATTCCATGCCCCGCAGGGTAAATTTGGAAAACATCGGGGTAGGGCGGGAAACGCGCAAATCCTCTCCGGTCTCGCGCAAGTGGCGCGCGTACCATTCATCATCCGCCTTTCGCACAAACTCGGCGTCGCGGATCAGCAGGTTGTCGTAGGTGATCGACTTGGCCCTGCACATCACCACCATGGCGAACTGATAAGGTTCCATGTCCCATGACCGGTTCATATGTTCGAACCACGCAAGCGAAACATCGGCATTGTGCTGGATAATCTGGCAGGGCGTGCGCCTCGCATCGTCATAGGCCTGAAAGGCCCTTTGTGCATCGGATTCGGCGTGTTCAATCAGCGCATCGGACAAAGCGATGGCGCATTCCATCGCCAGCTTGGTGCCCGAGCCGATCGAAAAATGTGCGCTGGCCTTGGCGTCGCCCAGAATGACGATATTGTCCACGAACCAGTTCTCGCAGAATATCCGCGGAAAGTTGCGCCAGTTCGACCGGTTCAGCAACAGGGGATGCCCCTGCAGTTCCTCGGCGAAAATCTTCTCCAGCTTGGCTTTGGACCCTTCTTCGTCAAACTCCTCAAACCCGTGGCCTTGCCACGTAGCCTCGTCCATCTCGAACACCCAGGTCGAATGGTCCTTGTCGTATTGATAACAGTGGGCGACCATCTGCCCATGTTCCGTTTCGCGGAAGAAGTAGTTGAATTCATCCATCGGACGGGTCGAGCCCATCCAGCAGAAGCGGTTCGACTTCCAGACTGTCGTCGGTTGAAAACCGTCCTCATGGTGGTTTCGGATCGCTGAATTGATGCCGTCACTGGCAACGATCACATCCGAATCCGGAAATTGAGACTTCAGGTTTCCAGCATCTATATCGGCGCCAAAGGTCATATCGACACCCAGCTCTGTGCACCGATCCTGTAAAACGCGCAGCAGGGTATGGCGTGACGTGCCGCAAAAGCCGTTTCCGGCGCATCGCATTTCCTGACCCTTGAAATGGATCGCCACGTCGTCCCAATAGGCGAACTGATCACGCATCCGGTCGAAAACCGGTTTGTCCCGGCTCAGAAACTCATCCAGCGTTTCATCCGAGAAAACGACGCCGAACCCGAACGTATCGTCGGCCTGATTGCGTTCGAATACCTCGACCTGCCAGTCCGGGCGCGCTTTTTTGGTCAAAAGCGCAGTGTAGAGTCCACCCGGACCGCCTCCGATCACCGTGATTTTCATTGCTGCCCTCCCCTGATCTCTGGCTGATGTCTACCACGTTCAGGTGATTAATTTAAGTATAAAATATTTAAGCATGCATCAACGATGCATGAATCCGGATTACCGCGCGCTCGTAAAGCTCGTGGAATGCAGGATAATGTCAAAGTGATGCAGTCCCTTTTGCAGATCGAAACTGACGGAATGGCCTGCCTTGCGCAAAAGTTCGGCGTATTCACGGCTTTGGCGGACAAACTCGGGCGTGTCTCGTTCGGCCACGGTCACCCGATAGTGCGGTCCGTGGGCTGGAAGGTTAAGAACCGGGGATAGCTCCAGAATCTCCTGTGCAGTAAGCTGTATCGGATCGTTTACCGGTGTCTGGGCAACAGGCTCCAGATCGAAGACTCCGCTGATCAGGATCACCTCCCGAACTGTCAAACCCGCTTTGTTCAACTCATCTGCAGCGGTGGCCATGACCATCGCAGCCAGATGGCCACCTGCGCTGTGACCGGAAATCGTGATGTTTGACGGATCAAATCCCAACTCGTCGGCCCTCGACGCCAGCCAGAGCAAAGCCTGACGGCATTCGGCTATCATCTCACCCAGCCGTGCATCGGGTGCGATCGTGTAGTTCAGTGTGGCAAAGGCATGCCCGCTTTCCACAATCGCCTGTGCCATCATTGCCGAGTCGCGTTGGCTCAGTGCCTGCCAGTAGCCGCCGTGAATAAACACGTGCAGTGGCGCGTCGGAATTACGGCCCGGGAAAAAATCCAGAACGTGCGTCGGTGCACTGCCATACTGCAGGTTCTCATTTACGGTCAGGCTTGCGCGGGCCTCGACGCTGAGCGCCGCATAGCTGGAAAGGTACGGGGAGATGTCACCGCCCACCATCGAACTGGGCGAATATTCCTGTACCAGTTCCTCTTGGGAAAATCCGCGATACAGCACGCCTCAGCTCTCCTGATTGTACATTAGTTCGGTTCGCATGTCGTATAAGTCGTGAAAGAACTTCAGCTCCAACGCCTTTTTCAGGAACGCCACACCGCTGGATCCGCCGGTACCAGGCTGCATTCCGATGACGCGTTCCACCGCGGTGGCATGATCGAAACGCCACCGCTGAAATAGCGATTCCACGTCCATCAGTTTCTCTGCCAGTGCATACAAATCCCAGTACTTGTCGGTGTTGCGGAACACTTCGACCCAGATCTTCACGATGCGCGGGTCGCCAGAATAGGGCTGCGCATAATCGCGATCCAAAAGGTCCGCCGGAACATCGAACCCTTGGCGGGACAACATGTGCAACACTTCGTCATACAGGGACGGTTTTGTCAGCGCCGCGTTCAGCATCTCCATGACCTCTGCATCATGTTCGTGCACTTTCAGCGTCGAGATATCCTTGTTGCCCAGAATGAACTCGATCTGCCGGTAACCGTAGCTTTGAAACCCCGACGAGTTGCCCAAGGCCGAGCGGAACGTCAGATAATCGGCGGGGGTCATCGTCAGCAGCGTTTCCCAGGCTGTAATCAGCTGTCGCTGGATCGCCTTGATCCGGTCGAGGTTCTTCATCGCCGGGCCAAAATCGTCCTGCTTAAGAAAATGACGCACCTCGACCAATTGGTGGTGCATCAGTTTCAGCCACAGCTCACTGACCTGATGGATGATGATGAACAGCATCTCATCCGGCTGGGCCGGGTCCTGAAACGTCTTTTGCAGGTTCAGCAGTGTTTTGAGCTGCAGGAAATCGCCATAGCTTTTGCGGTGCGTATCCGCGAAATCTGTGACCAACGTGTCCTCTATCCCGCGCTTGAGAAGTTTTTCTTTCTTGTCCTGATCCGCCATTTTCGTTCTCCGGTTCGCGGGCCTGTACCAGCGATGCTTTGCCTCGGGGCTTAAAGTTTCGCGGTGGCTTCGATTTCGACCACCGCCTCATCCTCGACCAGCCCCGCAACGACAACCATGGTCATCGCAGGAAAGTGCCGGCCCATAACCTTGCGGTAAACCTCGCCCACCTCGCGCTGCCGGGCCAGATATTCACGCTTGTCGGTCACGTACCAGGTCAGGCGCGTGATGTTTTCTACCGAGCCACCTGCGGCCCGGACAACCTCAACGATGTTTGACAGCGCCTGTTCCATCTGACCGATGAAATCGTGGGTTTCGAACTTCTGTTCCGCAGTCCATCCGATCTGACCGCCCACATACAGTGTGCCGTCCTCGCTGAGGATACCGTTGGCATAGCCTTTGGCGGGCACCCAGCCTTCGGGGTGGATCACCTTGTTGCTCATTGCGGGTCTCCGATCATCTTAGATATTTTTTCGTGCACGTCTTTGGGCCAGGCCTCGGACGCGAAATTCCTGATATGCACCAGTGTTGCCCGTGCGCTCAGCCGCTTTTCGCCCTCACAGGTTGCAACGATGATGAACTCGAAACTGCTGCGCCCGATCCGGTTGGGTGTCAGTGTGAAGTCCAGCCAATCCCCGTGTCGGCTGATCGCGTGAAAGGTGGTGTCGATCTGAACCGTCGGTGCGCCGGCTTCGGATTTGTGAAAATCTTCGAATGGATAGTGCAAGGCGTCAAAGAAAAATGCCTCGACACAATCGTTGATCATCTCGAAATAGCGCGGGTAGAACACGATGCCTGCGGGATCGCAGTGCTTGAACAGAACTTTCTGACGCCAGTGATAGGCCATCTCAAACCCCCAGATACCGGTCGGTTATATCAGCCGTCAGTGCGGACATCGCGCCGTGCCAGACGGTTTCGCCACGTTGCAATACCACGGCTTCATCTGCGACTTCGGCCAATTCCCGCAGTGATTTGTCCACGACCAAAATGGCCAGACCGGTTTCCCGTTTCAGCGTTGCAATGGCCGCCCAAATCTCTTGCCGAACGATCGGGGCCAGTCCTTCGGTGGCCTCGTCAAGGATCAACAGGCGCGGGTTGGTCATCAGGGCACGCCCGATCGCCAGCATTTGCTGTTCTCCGCCAGACAGTGATGCCGCAGATTGTGTGCGACGTTCTTCAAGCCGCGGGAACAGTTGCGCGATGCGTTTCAGGTCCCAATGACCCGGGCGCGCGGCAGCTGTCAGGTTTTCCTCGACGCTAAGGTTTGGGAAACACCGGCGGCCTTCCGGCACAAGCCCCAGCCCCAGACGGGCTGCTTTGTGGCTGGGCAGGCGGCGCAGGTCCTGACCGTCGAACATCAGTTCACCGCCTGCCGTGGGCAACATTCGCAGGATGGTTTTGATAGTCGTCGTCTTGCCCATCCCATTGCGCCCCATCAGGGCGACAACTGCGCCTTCGTCCACGCGCAGGCTGACCTTGAACAGGGCCTGTGACGCGCCATAGAAGGCTGAGATATTGGTCAGGTTCAGCAGGCTCATGCGTCTTCCCCCAGATAGGCGCGGCGAACTTCGGGGTGGTTTCTGATTTCGTCCACCGTTCCCGTCGCTATGACCTTGCCATAGACCAGAACGCTGATCCGGTCGGCCAAAGCAAAGACCGCATCCATGTCGTGCTCGACCAGCAGGATCGGGGCCTCATGCCGCAACTCATCCAGAAAGGTAGTCAACCGCTTCGACCCGCTGGCGCCAAGCCCGGCCATCGGTTCATCCATCACGAATGCGCGTGGGTTCAGCGTCAGCGCCACGGCGACCTCCAGCTGACGGCGCTGCCCGTGTGACAGGTCCGAGGTGCGGATGGCCGCATGTTCCAGCAACCCCACCCGCTCAAGGGCTGCCTCAGCGACATGCCGCAGGGTCTGATCACCCAGAACCGACCGGAAAAAACGAAACGGGCGGCCACTGGCCCCCAGCGCGCCCAGCATGGCGTTCTGAAGTACCGTGTCCTCCATCGCCAGTGCCGATATCTGAAAGGTGCGGCCCAGCCCCATCTGCGCGCGTTTCACCGTACCAAGTCCGGTTACGTCCTGCCCGAGGAAATGAATCGTGCCACTGTCCGGCTGCAATCCACCTGCGATCTGCTGGATCAGCGTCGACTTGCCCGCGCCATTCGGCCCGATCAGGGCATGGATTTCCCCCGGATGCAGATCCAGACTGACGTCGTTTGATGCCTTAAGCGCGCCAAAGCTTTTTGAGATGTTCCGAACTGCAAGGACAGAATCAGCCATGCTTGACCTCCTGACCAGCAAGCGTGCCGATGATGCCACCGCGTGCAAACAGGACTACGGCGAGCAGCAGAAGACCGAGATAAATGTGCCAGAACTCGGACAGATCGCCCAGAATATGCTCAAGCGCAATGAACAGGGCTGCACCGGCAACCGGACCGAACAGCCGTGCCGTACCCCCCAGAATGATAAAGATCATGATCTCACCCGAGGTTTGCCAACTGAACATCGTCGGGCTGACAAAGCGGTTCAGATCGGCGAACAGTGCACCCGCAAGGCCGGTCATCATGCCCGAAATGACAAAGGCCGTCAGGCGCAGGCGATAAGGGGTAATGCCAATGGTTTCGACCCGTTCGGGGGTCTGCCGCGCTGCGTTCAGGGCCAGACCGAAAGGCGATCTGGCCAACCGGGATGAGAACAGCAGCGCGAGCATCAGGATCACATAGGCGATCAGGAAAAACTGGATCGGGTCCAGAGTGTTGAGCCCGGGAAAGCTGTTGCGCACATAGATCGACAGCCCGTCCTCACCCCCATATGCGGGCCAGCTGATGGCGAAGTAGTAGAGCATCTGGCCAAAGGCGAGGGTGATCATGATGAAATAGACCCCCGAGGTGCGCAGCGACAGTGCACCGATCACAAGTGCGGCCAGTGCCGACGCAACGATGGCCGTCAGCCAGATCATCGGCATGGATTTTGTACCTTCGATCAGAAACGGCGATTCCATCAGGGGTGCATAGCTTTGTGCGTGGCTGGCCAGAATGCCCATCGCATAACCGCCGATGCCAAAAAACGCGGCATGGCCCAGGCTGACAAGCCCGCCAAGACCAAGCGCGATGTTCAGGCCGACACCGGCCAGCGCCAGAATTGCCACGCGCGTTGCCAGTGTGATCATGAACGGTTCGTCCGTGATATAGGCCCACAACGGAAACAGCAGCAGCCCGAGGCCCAGGGCGGTGTTGAATGTTCTCTCGCGGCTCATGCGCGTGCTCCGTAAAGGCCAGTGGGTTTCACGATCAGTACCGCAGCCATGAGGATATAGATCAGCATGGAGGCCAGCGCCGAACCGACCGCCGTGGCCGAGGCAGGATCCATGAACAGTTTGAAGGTTTCCGGCAGCAGAACGCCGCCCAACGTGTCCGTCAGCCCGACAAGTATCGATCCGACCAGCGCGCCCTTGATCGATCCGATGCCGCCGATCACGATCACGACAAAGGCTAGGATCAGCACTGGTTCCCCCATCCCGACCTGTACCGACTGAATGGCACCGACCAGGGCACCGGCCAGCCCGGCAAGTGCTGCGCCCAGAGCGAATACGATCGTGTAAAGCCGGTTGATGTCGATCCCAAGGGCCGCGATCATTTCCCTGTCACTTTCGCCCGCCCGTATCTGCACGCCCAGTCGGGTTCGGGAAATCAGCAGGAACAGCCCCAACGCGATCAACAACCCGACGGCAATGATGGTCAGACGATAGATCGGATATTCGATGCCGCCGGGCAGGGTGACGGGGCCGGAAAGCGCAGGTGGAATATTCAGATACAGCGGGAACGACCCGAACACCCATCGCGTGCCTTCGGAAAAGATCAGGATCAGTGCAAATGTCGCCAGCACCTGATCCAGATGATCGCGATTATAGAGGCGCCGGATCACCAGAACCTCAACCAGTGCCCCGGCCGCAGCGGCTGCGGCAAGGCTGGCTGCCAGCGCCAGAACGAAACTGCCGGTTGCGGCTGCGGTTGCGGCGGCCGCAAACGCGCCAATCATGAACAATGAGCCATGCGCGAGGTTGATCAACCCCATGACGCCGAACACAAGCGTCAGGCCGGCAGCCGTCAGAAACAGCATGACCCCGAATTGCAGACCGTTCAGGATCTGTTCGATCAATAGAATGAAGGACATTTCTCTACCCTGAAGGATGGCGCAGGATCAGACCCTGCGCCACCGGGTTCTTACATGCTGCACTCGCCCGCATAGGCGTCGGCGTGATCTTCCAATGCGACACCAAGAATCTTGTTGGTGAACACATCGCCTTCCTGAACCACTTCACGGACATAAATGTCCTGAATGGGGTGATGGTTCGGACCGAACTTGAAATCGCCGCGGACCGAGTCGAACTCGGCTGCTTCCAGCGCCGCGCGGAATGCGTCCTGATCCTTGACGTCGGCCTTGGCCATCGCGGACAGGATCAGGTTCGCGGTGTCAAAGCCCTGGCTCGCATAAAGCGACGGCAGGCGGCCATATTCGGCCTGAAACGCCTCGACAAAGGCCTTGTTTGCGGCATTGTCGATATCCTTGTTCCACTGGCTGGTGTTCTTCACGCCCATTGCAGCGGCACCGACGGCCTGCAGAATGCCCTGATCAAAGGAAAACGCGGGTCCGACCACTGGCAGGTCAACGCCGCTGTCGGCATATTGTTTGAGGAAGGATATCCCCATACCGCCGGGCAGGAAAAAGAACACGCTATCCGCGTCCGATGCACGGATCTGCGCGATCTCGCTGGCATAATCCTTCTGACCCAGCTTGGTATAAATCTCTCCGGCCAGATCGCCCTGATACATCCGCTTGAATCCGGCCAGCGCATCCTGCCCGGCTGGGTAGTTGGGGGCCAGGATGAAACTGTTCTTCAGTTCGGCGGAATTGGCATAGGCGCCCGCCGCCTCATGCAGGTTGTCATTCTGCCAAGCCACGTTGAAATAGTTCGGATGGCATCCCTTTCCTGCCAGCGCCGACGGGCCGGCGTTGGGCGACAGATAGAATTTGCCCTGCGCGGTGGCCGAAGGCACCACGGCCATCGCCAGATTGGACCAGATGATGCCGGTCAGGATATCCACCTTGTCGGACTGGATCATCTGATCGGCCAGTTGCACGGCGATGTCCGGTTTGCGCTGGTCGTCTTCGATGACCACTTCGATATCCGGATTGCCCGCTTGTTTCACGGCCAGCATGAACCCGTCGCGCACGTCGATGCCTAGGCCGGCCCCGCCGCCGGAAAGGGTGGTGATCATTCCGACCTTGACCGGTTCGGCCAGTGCCATACCGGCGGTCATCAGGGCGGTCGTTGCCGCCAGCAGCAAGGATTTGGTTTTCATCATTGTCTTCCCCTGTTGAAGGTCAAATGCGAAGGTTTTACGCAGCACTCTTCCAAGCGCCGTCCGGGATATCCCGCCGATCCCTTCAAATCGGACAGGTTGATTTCAAAGCACGCGAAGGTGCCTGCATCCGGCAAGCTAAAGGGTTTCTCGCAGGGTGCAACCGTTTGGATCATCTCGCATTCTCGCGCAGCTGGAACCGCTGGATCTTGCCCGTGGCTGTCTTGGGCAGCGTATCCGTAAAGACGACACTTCGCGGATACTTGTACGGTGCGATGGTTGCCTTGACGTGATCCTGCAGGGTTTTGATCGTATCTGCATCGGGGTGATGGCCCTCGGTCAAAACCACATGGGCCTCAACGACATTGCTGCGCGCCTCATCCGGCTTCGCCACCACAGCGCATTCCGCAACCGCGGGATGTGACAGCAGTGCCGCTTCGACTTCGGGGCCCGAGATGTTGTAGCCCGAGCTTTGGATCATGTCGTCGTTACGGGCGGCAAAGTGCAGGTATCCGTCGGGGTCCATGGTGAAGCTGTCGCCGGTGATGTTCCAGCCGTTCAGAACATAATCCCTCTGGCGTTCGTCGTTCAGGTATCTGCATCCTGTTGGGCCGCGAACCGCCAGACGGCCGACCGATCCCCTTGGCACTTCTTCTCCATCGTCACCTATGACTTTCGCCTGATACCCCATGACGGGCCTGCCGGTGCAGGCTGGTCGGTGGTCGGAAAAGCGGTTGGTGACAAATATATGCAGAAGTTCTGTCGCGCCGATCCCATCCAGCATCGGTTTGCCGGTCTTGGCCATCCAGTCGTCGTAGATCGGGGCGGGCAGGGTCTCACCTGCTGAAACGGCGGCGCGCAAACTGGACAGGTCGGCACCTTCCTCCATCGCGGCCAACATGGTGCGATACGCGGTGGGCGCGGTAAAACACACCGTGGCCTTATAGCTCTGAATGATTTCGATCAGGTTCGGCGGTGAAGCGTTTTCCAGCAAGGCGGCGGCTGCGCCGAACCGCAATGGAAAAATGGCCAGCCCGCCAAGACCAAAGGTGAAGGCAAGCGGGGGCGAGCCCACGAAAACGTCCTCGGGGGTCACCTTCAGCACCTCTTTGGCATATCCGTCCGCGATGATCAGCAGGTCGCGGTGAAAATGCATGGTCGCCTTTGGCGATCCGGTGGTGCCCGAGGTGAAACCCAGCAGCGCCACGTCGTCCTGACTGGTTTCCACCGCGTCGAACTGCACGGGTTTTTCCAACGCCAGCCGGTCAAGTTCGGCATCGTGGTTGGCCGTGCCGTCGAACCCGACCACGGTTTTGAGGTATCCGGAGGCTTTGGCGCAGGCGACCAGTTCATCCTTGAGACGCGTATCACACAGCGCATGGCTGATTTCTGCTTTGTCCACGATGGCAGTCAATTCGCCCGCCCGCAGCATCGGCATCGTGTTCACCACCACCGCGCCGGCCTTGGTCGCGGCCAGCCAGCAGGCCACCATCGCCGGGTTGTTGGCCGAACGGATCAGGACGCGATTACCGGGTTTGACGCCAAGGTTTTCGACCAGAACGTGCGCGATCCGGTTGCTCCAATCCGCCAGCTCTTTGTAGGTGCGTCGCCGCCCGTTGCCGATCAGCGCGGTGTGATCGCCAAAGCCCTTCTCGACCATCCTGTCGGTCAGTTCGACCGCTGCGTTCAGTTTGTCGGGATAGTCGAACCCATCCAGCAGTAGGTCGGGCCATTGATCCGCAGGTGGCAGGTTGTCCCGTGCGAATGTGTCGGTATGGGCCGAAGGTCCGAGCATGTCATCCTCCCTGATGTGCTCCAAGCGTCTGCCGTGCAATCACAACGCGCTGAACGTCCGAGGCGCCTTCGTAAATGCGCAGCGCACGAATTTCCCGATACAGTTTCTCGACGGTTTCACCGGACTTCACGCCTTCGCCGCCGAACAGCTGTACCGCCTTGTCGATGATCTGCTGGGCGTGGTCCGTGGCAAACAGCTTTGCCATCGCCGCTTCGCGCGTCACGCGGGGTGCACCTGTATCTTTGGCCCATGCCGCGCGATAAACCAGCAGCGCGGCCGCATCCACGTCCAGCGCCATGTCCGCGATATGTCCCTGCACCATTTGCAGATCAAACAGCGGCGCCCCACCGATCTGGCGAGTCGTCACCCGGCTCAGCGCCTCATCCAATGCCCGGCGCGCAAATCCCAGCGCGGCAGCGGCCACTGTAGACCGGAACACATCCAGCACCGACATGGCGATTTTGAAACCTGCGCCCGGCGCACCGATCATCGCAGTTGCGGGTATCCGGCAATCGGTAAACCGCAATGTCGCAAGCGGGTGCGGTGCGATCGTGTCCAGCCGTTCGACAACCTCGAAACCAGGCAAACCGGCAGGAACGACAAATGCGGACAGACCTTTTGCACCCGGCGCCTCGCCGGTACGGCCGAACAGGGTATAGACATCCGCAATGCCGCCATTCGAAATCCAGGTCTTTTCACCGTTGAGTACAAAATCGTTGCCGTCCCGTGTCGCTGTCATCGACGAATTCGCTACGTCGGACCCCGATTGAGGTTCAGTAAGCGCAAAGGCCGAAATCGCTTGCCCTGCACGGGTCAGCGGCAGCCATTCGGATTTCTGCCCGTCTGACCCGAAGAGCGAGATCGCCCCGGTACCCAGACCCTGCATGGCAAAGGCAAAATCCGCCAGCCCGTCATATCGCGCAAGCGTTTCGCGGATCAGACACAGGCTGCGCACATCCAGCGGGCCGCCATCAGGCGTCACCGCCGTATGCGTCAGCCAGCCATCGCGCCCAAGCGACGCGACCAGATCGCGGCACGCCTGATCCGTATCCGAATGATCGATCCCGCCCAGTTCAGCATCGGCCCACTGATCCAGCATGTCCGCCAGTTCGCGATGTCTGTCGTCAAAGAAGGGCCAATTCAGAAAGGACCGATCGGGCATGGCTCAATCCCCCTCGAATACCGGCTTTTCGCGAGCCACAAAGGCGTTAAACGCTCGCTCGAAATCGCCAGTTTGCATGCAGATCGCCTGTGCTTGCGCTTCGGCCTCGATGGCCTGTTCGATCGACATGGACCATTCCTGCACCAGCATGGTCTTGGTCATCATGTGTCCAAAGTTCGGACCTTCGACCAGATGTGTCGCCATTGCGCGCGCCTCACCCTCCAGATCACTCGCAGGCACAAGGCGGTTGAAGAATCCCCAGCGCTCGCCTTCTTCGGCGCTCATCGAACGCCCGGTATACAGCAGTTCAGCAGCGCGGCCCTGTCCGATGATCCGGGGCAGGATGGCGCAGGCCCCCATATCGCAACCCGCAAGGCCGACCCGTGTGAACAGAAAGGCCGTTTTGGCCTCAGACGTTGCGATCCTCAGATCACTGGCCATGGCGATGATCGCGCCCGCGCCGACACAGATTCCATCTATCGCTGCAATGATGGGTTTGCCGCAATTCACCATCGCTTTGACCAGATCGCCGGTCATGCGGGTAAAGGCCAGCAACTCTTTCATATTCATCCGCGTCAGCGGCCCGATGATGTCGTGAACATCGCCGCCGGAACTGAAATTGCCCCCGTTCGAGGTGAAAATCACCGCCTTCACATCGTCCGAATACACCAGATCGCGGAACCAGTCGCGCAACTCGGCGTAGCTGTCGAATGTCAGCGGGTTCTTCCGTTCGGGCCGGTTCAGCGAGATCGTCGCGATACCATCCTCGATATGGCATAGGAAATGAGTGGTATCGCTGCGCATATCGGTCATGTGTCCTGCTCCGCTGCCGTCAATAGGTCCTCCAGCCGCGCGCCCATCGCGCTGGCTTCGTCCGCGCTCAGTGCGCCCAGCATGTCATCGATCCAGCCCTCATGCGCCGCTGCCTGCGTTGCGAATTCAGCCTCTCCCTTTCGGGTCAGTCGCACCAGTGACGCCCGCCGGTCCCCCTCGACCGCAACACGCATGACCAGCCCTTCCTCGACCAGCCGATCCACGATCCCGGTCACGTTGCCGTTCGATACCCGCAACACGCCTGACAACTGGCTCATCTTCAGGCCGTCTTTGTGCCGCGACAGGGCCGCCATCACATCGAACCGTGGCAGGGTCGAACTGAACTCGTCCCGCAATCTGGCACGCAACTGTGCCTCGATCCCGCGTGAGGTTTTCAGCAGTCGCAGCCACAGGCGCAGACGCTCCTTACTGGGGGATTCAGTGGGAATGGGGTCGGGCCGGGTCATATCTCGCCTCCGGACAAGGTAAGGGTGTGGCCATTGACACTGCGTGCCGCGTCCGAACACAGCCACAGCGCCGAGGCCGCCACTTCGTCAGTTTCAATGAACCGTTTTTGCGGGTTACCCTGTTTCAAGGCCCCTTCGGCTTGCTCACGGGTCGCCCCGGTTTTGGCCATGATCGTTTCAACGGACCGTTCCAACAGGGGCGTCGCAACAAACCCCGGACAGACCGCGTTCACGGTAATGCCCGTCTGCGCCAGTTCCACCGCCAGCGACCGCACCAGCCCGACAACGCCATGTTTGGCAGCGCAATAGCCGGACACATAGGGATAGCCCTTCAGACCAGCGGTCGAGGCAATGGCGATCATCCGACCCTTACCCGCATCACGCATGTCACCCAGAACGGCCTGAAAGCAATGAAACACACCGCGCAGATTGACTGCCAGAGCGTCCGAGAAATCCCCGGGCGACATCGCTGCAAAAGGCTTGCTGGGAGCGGCTCCGGCATTTGCGATTACCGCTGAAATAGGCCCATTTTCCGACCGGGCGGCCTGAAACGCCGCCTCAACCTGCTCGGGCTCTGTAACATCGCAGATCTGAAATGGCAGGTTTTGCGCGGCCAGTGCATCCCGGCTGCGCCCCATGATGGTGACGCGCGCCCCGGCACCCGAGAGCTGTCGGGCGCATTCCGCCCCAACCCCGGACCCGCCGCCGGTCACAACCACATGAGCATCGGAAAGAACCATTCTGCACCTCGCTTGAAGGAAGCGTAGCAAAGTGAAAGTATTTCAACAATAGAAATTTTGAGTTTAAAATAAATGTTGGAATCTGCCACTAATTGAGAAGGCCGCAAATCCGGCTTTGCGCCTTGCGTGAACGAATTTACGGTAAGTCCCACGCGCAGGCCAATGTGGGGGAACGGAATGCTGGGGCTGGATATTCTGGTGAACGCCGCGAACATCTTCTACCTTTTGTCTTATTCCGCAAAAGACATTTTCTGGTTGAGGGTACTGTCGGTTATCGGCGCGGTTTTGCTGTTGCCTTACTATTACTTTCAAAACGCTCCCCTTTGGGCGCCGATCGGGTGGAACCTGTTTTTCATGGCCATCAACCTCTACTGGATCACACGGCTGTTGCTGGAACGCAGGCCCGTGCCGTTCAGTGACGAGGAGAGGCACCTCTACGAAATCGCCCTTCGCAACTTTACCGAGAGAGAGGCGTTCAACCTGCTGCATATGGGCAATCGGACATCTGTTCCCGCCCAAACCAAACTGCTTACACAGGGTGCGCCGGTAAACGGCCTGTCGCTGATCATCGACGGCGAGGTCAGCGTCGAAATGAATGGTGAGGTCGTGGACACGCTGGGCGAGGGCCGCTTTCTGGGTGGAACAGCGTTTCTGAGCAACGACAAGACATTCGCCGCGCCGGTGACGGTCACGACCACCACACCATCGCACGTCATTGTCTGGGAGTTTGCCGCGCTGGAGCCCGAACTGCAAAAAAGCACGGATCTGAGGATTTCGATTGAAGCCAGCCTCGGCCTCGAGATTTCGCGTTTCCTGCAGACGGCGAGGGCGCAGATTCCCTAGAGTTCATGGGCAGCATTCTCTCCCGAGAAACAACGAGGGGTTGCTTTGTCGATTATGGAAGTCCGTTCGAAATCGGGACAGCCCTTTGCGGCTAGCCACAGATCAACTTAGACTTTGCCACACGATAATCAGCCGAATGGTTGTTGGGAATACGATCCAAAATATGGCCGCGGCTGAAAGGGATGGTGCAAACAGTACAATAACTATCATCCAAATGGGTGCTTGTATCAGGCCAAACCACGCGCCGCTGAGCGCAAAGAAAAGTATAGTCAACACAAAGACCGATAATCCTATTCCCATCGCGCAATTCACGATTTCTCGGCCAATTGCAGCTCGGTTGTTGCGCCAAAAGTAGAACGTCGCTGTTGTGGATGTTCCGATAATAAACGGCAGTAACAGCAATGAAATCTGGGCAATTGCCCCAGCTGTACCAAAGCGCCCGAAACGTACTCCACGCGGTATACCCATATGATCGTGGGAAAATATTGAAATGAGATAAGGCACGATAATGCCGGGTATCAAAAATAGCTAAAATTCCCAAAAGGTCCTTTTCACCTACTCGCCTCGTGTTCACCACACCACCTGCTTGCACACTGAGTTTGCTTCTGCTTTGAGGAAAGACAGGTAATTCCCCCTTGCCAAACCCCTCCCGCCCCTGTAGATCGCGCGAGTTCTCAACAAGAACATCAAGGCGGGGTGATTCCCGCCTTTTGGGTTCGAAGAGGGTTGGCGATGCGCGCTTGTCCTCCTCTCAACCCCAACGCCTGAATAAAAGGCTGTTAATATGCAAAGCCAAAATATCCGTATTCGGCTGAAGGCATTTGACTATCGCGTTCTGGATGCCAGCACGCAAGAGATCGTCAACACTGCCAAGCGGACCGGCGCGAACGTGCGCGGCCCGATCCCACTGCCGAACAAGATCGAGAAGTTCACGGTTCTCCGTGGCCCTCACGTTGACAAGAAATCCCGCGACCAGTTCGAGATCCGCACCCACAAGCGTCTCTTGGACATCGTTGATCCGACCCCCCAGACCGTTGACGCGCTGATGAAGCTCGACCTCGCTGCTGGTGTGGACGTCGAGATCAAGCTGCAGTCGTAAGATCGGAGGGTATAGATTATGCGCTCTGGTATTATCGCAAAAAAAGTTGGCATGACCCGCCTGTTCATGGAAGACGGCAAGCAGATCCCTGTGACCGTTCTTCACCTGGACAACCTGCAGGTTGTTGCACAGCGTACCGCTGACAAAGACGGCTACACCGCCGTTCAGCTGGGCGCCGGTGCTGCCAAGGCAAAACGCACCTCGAAAGCCATGCGCGGTCACTACGCCGCTGCAAAGGTTGAGCCCAAGCGTAAGCTGGCCGAGTTCCGCGTCTCCGAAGATGGTCTGATCGAAGTGGGTGCCGAGATTTCGGCAGAACACTTCCTGGAAGGTCAAAAGGTTGACGTTTCGGGTACCTCGATCGGTAAAGGCTTTGCCGGTGCTATGAAGCGTTGGAACTTTGGTGGTCTGCGCGCCTCGCACGGTGTTTCGATCAGCCACCGTTCGCACGGTTCGACCGGTCAGTGTCAGGATCCGGGCAAGGTTTTCAAAGGCAAGAAGATGGCCGGTCACATGGGTGCTGCCCGTGTAACCACCCAGAACCTGGAAGTCGTCAAAACCGACGCCGACCGTGGTCTGGTCTTCATCAAAGGCGCCGTTCCCGGACCGAAATCGGGCTGGGTCACCGTCAAGGACGCCGTCAAGAAGAAAGCACCGGAAGGCCTGCCTTTCCCGGCTGCTGTGAAATCGGCTGCAACCGAAGCACCTGCGGAAGAAGCTCCCGCGGAAGGTGGTGAAGCATGAAACTTGATGTAATCAAACTGGACGGCGGCAAAGCCGGCGACATCGAGCTGAACGCCGATCTGTTCGGTCTCGAGCCGCGTGCGGACATCCTGCACCGTGTGGTCCGTTGGCAGCGCAACAACGCGCAGGCCGGCACCCACAAGGTAAAGACCCGCTCGGAAACCAGCTACTCGACCAAGAAGATCTATCGCCAGAAGGGCACCGGTGGCGCACGCCATGGTGACCGTAACGCGCCGATCTTCCGCAAGGGTGGTATCTACAAGGGCCCGACCCCTCGTTCGCACGGCCACGACCTGCCGAAAAAGTTCCGCAAGCTTGGCCTGCGCCACGCTCTGTCGGCCAAAGCCAAGGCAGGCGAACTGGTTGTGATCGAGAACGCCGAAGCCGAAGGCAAGACCGCCGCACTGGCCAAACAGGTTGCAAACCTGGGCTGGAAACGCGCTCTGGTCATCGACGGTGCGACCGTGAACGAAGGTTTCCTGAAGGCGTCGCGCAACATCGAAGGTCTGGATATCCTGCCGTCGATGGGTGCAAACGTTTATGACATCCTCAAGCGTGACACCCTGGTGCTCACCAAAGCGGCTGTCGAAGCACTGGAGGCTCGTCTGAAATGAGCGCGAAGGCAGAACACTACGACGTGATCCGCAAGCCGATCATCACCGAAAAGTCGACCATGGCGTCCGAAAACGGCGCGGTTGTTTTTGAAGTGGCGATCGACAGCAACAAGCCGCAGATCAAAGAGGCCGTTGAGGCGCTGTTTGGTGTGAAGGTCAAAGCGGTGAACACCACCGTGACCAAAGGCAAGGTCAAGCGGTTCCGCGGTCAGCTGGGCCGTCGGAAAGACGTCAAAAAAGCATATGTGACCTTGGAAGAGGGTAACACCATCGACGTGTCCACCGGTCTCTGATCGAACCCGTCATTGGAAGAACACAAAACCCCCGCGAAAGCGGGGGTTTTTTTGTTGGTATCAGCCGCGTGCCGTCTCAAGAAACGAGTGCCACCCATCAGCACTGCCGAAGCCACGCATCATTTCGTGCAGCAGGGGGCCATAAATCGCCCACATACGTTTTCGGATGTCTTTTCCCTTGTCCGTGATCTGCAGGACTTTACCGCGCCGGTCGCTGTCAAATGAAACAAATTCAATCAACCCCTCTGCCGCCAACCGTCTGCTCAAATGAGACAGGTTCGATTGTTCAAAAATTGTGTCCTGGGCAAGCTCAAAAGGGCGCAGTCGACCTCCATGTCGTTCGAGGGACCACAGCAGATCGTACCACTTAAGTGGCGGCAGGCCCGCGTCCTTCAGGGCCGCACTGACTTCCGTCTGGATAAGCCGGGTGGTCCGGTTCATTGCGACCCAGATGTCTGTCTCCAGCGGTGTTGGCAGATCGTTCTTCACAACTTCGTGTTCACTTTAAATCTGATTGCGGTATTTCCTCGGTTCCAATAGATGAAAATTCATCTAAAATCCAGTACCTGTCGGATGAAAGGAATACCGCTATGACCTTTAAGTCTATGATTGCCGCCGCTGCCCTGACCGTCGCCATGACGCCGGCCTTTGCGCAGACCTACAAGACTGATCAGGGGCATACCGAAGTTCGGTTCGGCTGGAGCCATGCAGGCGTGTCGAACCAGCATGGCGAGTTCACCAAGGCCGAAGGGGTGCTGGACCTGAACGCGGATGATGTTGAAGCTTCGACTCTGACCGTGACCATTGACACCAGCAGCCTGTCTTCGGGCTTTGGGCCGCTGGACGATCACCTGAAGTCAGCGGACTTTCTGGAGGTCGAAACCTACCCCGAGATCACTTTCGTCAGCACCGGGATTGAGCGGACTGGCGACACCACGGCGGACGTGACCGGCGATCTGACGATCCATGGCGTGACCAAACCCGTGACGCTGAAAACCACGCTGACCCATCAGGGTGAGCATCCGCTGGGCAGCGCCATCGAATATTACGCGGGCGATTGGCTGGCCTTCACGGCAGAAGGCGAGATTGACCATACGGAGTTCGGAGTTGGGCCATTTTCGACCGGACCGATCACCCTCCTCATCACGACCGAGATGAAGGCAGACGGGTAAGCTGGGCCGTCGGAAAGACGTCAAAAAAGCATATGTGACCCTGGAGGAGGGTAACACCATCGACGTGTCCACCGGTCTCTGATCGAACCTGTCTTTGGAGAGAGATAAAGGCCCCCGCGAAAGCGGGGGTTTCTTTGTTCTGAATGTTCTAGCCGACGCGATATCCATGCCATAGTGTTGTTGTTGAATGTTTTTTTGAGTGGAGATTGGCAAAGTGAAGTTTCATACCTTTGGGCTAGCAATCGCGTGTAGCATGATTTTTTCCTCTGACAGTCAGGCGCAACCTTATAGCGGCGGTTTTTTTGTTGGCACAAAAGGATCAAATGCGAACGACTTATCGAGCGTTGAAATAGCAATCGGGGAAAATGCAGGCCGTTTTACCTTTCAGAACAAACAGGGGCGTTGTGAAGGGTACTTAGTTAGGGGCAACGAGGAGCTTAAATGGGTTTCAACTCTTGAAACTGGCGATTGTGATTCAGTTGGCTTCGAAGTGCAGGATGTGGGCGGTTTGGTGGATGTGTCTGTCAGTGGCGATCACGTGCGCATTCCGGTTGACCGAGTGCTCCCACTTTCACCCGACACCGACGTCGTGGTCCCTCAAGGTATTGATGTACTCGGCGTGGAGCTTGGGATGAGTAAGGAGGAAGTTGAACGCATTCTTGTCGATGAGCGAGGGTTCAAAAAGCATGTTCCGCGCAAACTCAAGGATAGCAGGTTGGTGCAAGCGCGCTCAGCCTTTAATTGGTACCGAACTGATGGTCACATCCACAAGTTTCCAGGCTTTTCTATCGGATTTGACCACAAGCTTAGTATTCCAAAGTCCAAAGATACGTTTGCCAAAATTGATGGGCTTCAGTTCATGATCGATGCTGAAGACCCAAACAAGGGCGCGATCACCGTCGGATTTATTGACAACGAAGCCTATTTTGTTTTCCGAATGCTAGCAGTGGATAAGAACTCTCTAGAGGCTTCCGCAATTGCTCTCAATGAAAAATATGGTTCTTTCAGCTTGGCTTCCTCATGGGGTGAAGTAGAAGCTTTTTTTGATAGGCCGATTAGCGATAGTCGTTATATTTATGCACTTAACTTTTACAGGGCTGGTAGGTCTGGGGCATCAAGTTACCGATCTGACGGCACGAAATTAGATGTGTCAGCAACTAAGAGCGAGCACCGGAAAAACTATGTACCATCCGGTTGTATAATGTCTTCAAGGCTACGTGACACAGCCGTTAAATTTCCAGGTGTTGAAGATCTGGAGACGCCCTCCAACTGTACGACCGACGCCTTTTGGGGCATCGATGAAAGGTCTTCCCTCGCATACATCGCTGTTTATCAAGCATATAGGATTTTTAATGCACAATGGGAGTTTGGGCTTCGCCTAAATGAGCGACAATGGGTCAACAACCTCAAAGATGCTGGAGCGCCGGTCAAAACGATTGTGCCGGAACTTTAGGTCTGAGAAGAAATTTGGCGTTGTGCCTTAAGAGTTCCTCACACCCTATAGACACCCACCCCCAACCCTGTTAGATGCTCCCAATCTTGCGGCCTCGGATTCGTTCCGGGGCCTCTGATATTTGTAACCGGGGACCTTCGGGGCCCTATACCCTTGGCACCTACGGGGGCCTATCACATAGCGGGGAAACTCCTCGCACTTGCTAAACGGAAGACAGAAAGCATGGCACTTAAGTCGTACAAGCCGACGACGCCGGGCCAGCGCGGGCTGGTGCTGATCGACCGTTCGGAGCTTTGGAAAGGACGTCCGGTCAAGTCTCTCACTGAGGGTTTGACCAAATCGGGCGGCCGGAACAACACCGGACGGATCACTTCACGCCGCCGCGGCGGTGGCGCAAAGCGTCTCTACCGGATCGTTGACTTCAAACGGAACAAATTTGATGTGGCGGCAACCGTCGAGCGGATCGAATACGACCCGAACCGGACCGCATTCATCGCACTGGTAAAATACGAAGACGGCGAGCAGGCATATATCCTGGCTCCGCAGCGTCTGGCTGTTGGTGACAAAGTCGTGGCATCCGCCAAGGCCGACATCAAGCCGGGCAACGCAATGCCGTTCTCGGGCATGCCGATCGGTACCATCGTCCACAACATCGAGATGAAGCCCGGCAAGGGCGGTCAGATCGCACGTGCGGCCGGTACATACGCTCAGTTCGTTGGTCGCGATGGCGGCTACGCTCAGATCCGTCTGAGCTCGGGCGAGCTGCGCATGGTCCGTCAGGAATGCATGGCCACCGTTGGTGCCGTGTCCAACCCCGACAACTCGAACCAGAACCTCGGTAAAGCCGGTCGTATGCGCCACAAGGGCGTTCGTCCGTCGGTTCGTGGTGTTGCTATGAACCCGATCGATCACCCCCACGGTGGTGGTGAAGGTCGTACCTCGGGTGGCCGTACTCCGGTTACGCCTTGGGGTAAGGACACCAAGGGTAAGCGTACCCGCAACAAAAACAAAGCGTCCCAGAAGCTGATCATCCGCTCGCGGCACGCCAAGAAGAAGGGACGTTAATCCATGTCTCGCTCTGTTTGGAAGGGTCCTTTCGTCGATGCTTACGTGCTGAAAAAAGCCGAAGCAGCGCGCGAGTCAGGCCGCAACGAAGTCATCAAGATCTGGTCGCGTCGTTCCACCATTCTGCCCCAGTTCGTGGGTCTGACCTTTGGTGTGTACAACGGCCACAAGCACATTCCCGTCAACGTCTCGGAAGACATGATCGGTCAGAAGTTCGGTGAATACTCGCCGACTCGTACCTATTACGGTCACGCCGCAGACAAAAAAGCGAAGCGGAAGTAAGTCATGGGCAAGGAAAAGAACCCCCGCCGCGTGGCTGAAAACGAAGCAATGGCGAAAACGCGCATGCTTCGCACCAGCCCGCAGAAACTGAACCTGGTTGCGCAGATGATCCGCGGCAAGAAAGTTGAGAAGGCTCTGACCGACCTGACTTTCTCGAACAAGCGTGTCGCGCAGGACGTCAAAAAGTGCCTGCAGTCCGCAATCGCGAATGCCGAAAACAACCACAACCTGGACGTTGACGAGCTGATCGTCGCCGAAGCATGGGTTGGCAAGAACCTGGTCATGAAGCGTGGACGCCCGCGTGCCCGTGGCCGTTTCGGCAAGATCATGAAGCCGTTCTCGGAGATCACCATCAAGGTGCGTCAAGTTGAGGAGCAAGCCTAATGGGTCATAAAGTAAATCCGATCGGCATGCGCCTGCAGGTCAACCGCACCTGGGACAGCCGCTGGTACGCCGACACCAAGGACTACGGTGATCTTCTGCTGGAAGACCTCAAGATCCGTGAGTTCATCAACAAAGAGTGCAAGCAGGCCGGTGTTGCCCGTGTGATCATCGAACGTCCGCACAAGAAGTGCCGCGTTACGATCCACACAGCACGACCCGGTGTCATCATCGGCAAGAAAGGTGCAGACATCGAAGTTCTGCGCAAAAAGCTTGCTCGCATGACCGACAGCGAACTGCACCTGAACATCGTCGAAGTGCGCAAGCCCGAGCTTGACGCGCAGCTGGTTGCCGAGTCCATCGCTCAGCAGCTGGAGCGCCGTGTCTCGTTCCGCCGCGCGATGAAGCGGTCGGTTCAGAACGCCATGCGCATGGGTTCGCTGGGTATCCGGGTGAACGTCGCTGGCCGTCTGGGCGGTGCCGAAATCGCACGGACCGAGTGGTACCGCGAAGGCCGCGTGCCTCTGCACACCCTGCGTGCCGACATCGATTACGCACATGCCGAAGCGATGACTCCTTATGGGATCATCGGGATCAAGGTCTGGATCTTCAAAGGTGAGATCATGGAGCACGATCCGCAGGCACGTGACCGTAAAGCACAGGAACTCCAGGACGGCCCTGCACCTCGTGGTGCTGGTGGCGGTCGTCGCTAAGGAGGGAAAGATATGCTTCAACCAAAGCGTACTAAATTCCGCAAGATGCACAAAGGCCGGATCAAGGGCGAAGCCAAGGGCGGCTCTGATCTGAACTTTGGCACCTACGGTCTGAAAGCACTGCAGCCCGAGCGCGTCACCGCGCGTCAGATCGAAGCTGCACGTCGTGCCATGACCCGTCACATGAAACGTCAGGGCCGCGTCTGGATCCGGATCTTCCCGGATACTCCCGTGACCTCGAAGCCGACCGAAGTCCGTATGGGTAAAGGTAAAGGCTCCGTTGACTTCTGGGCAGCGAAAGTAAAGCCCGGTCGTGTGATGTTTGAGATCGACGGCGTCAATGACGACATCGCCCGCGAGGCCCTGCGCCTGGCCGCGATGAAGCTGCCGATCAAGACCCGCGTCGTGGTCCGCGAAGACTGGTAAGCGATTGGGGGAAACCCCGTCGTGACAAGATTGACCCCCGTCGGGAAACCGGCGGGGGTTTTTCATTCTGGGGTGCTGTCCCCGCCCCGGTAAACCGCGTCTTCCCAGGAGTATTGTTCGGCCAGATGAATGAAGGTCCCAATCGTCATCTGGCTCAAAATCTTCTGTCGCATTGGCTGCGAAGCTGATCTAAGACGCTGTCATGCCACAGATTGAATCACTCTTCGCCACCCGCCTGTATCGCGCCGCCCTGTCCGAGTTCGATCCAAGGATCGACCAGGAGGAATTGGAAAGTTCTTGTCTTGTCATCGCCGAAGATGACGAAGCCGGGCAGGAGTGGTGCGAACAGAACGGCTATCCCGGATATACCAGTTACGCATCGCTGACCGATCTGCCCTGGCGGTTTCCGATCTTTGCTGATCTGGTCAAGGTGCTGGACCAGCATGTCGCTGCGTTTGCAACGGATCTGGAGTTCGATCTGGACGACCGGGAACTGAAGCTTGAGGATCTGTGGATCAATATCCTGCCCGAAGGCGGGATGCATGCCAGCCACATCCACCCGCACAGCGTAATCTCTGGCACGACCTACGTGGCGATGCCCAAAGGCGCCAGCGCGCTCAAGCTCGAGGATCCGCGCTCAGCCCGGATGATGGCGTCTCCGGTGCGCCGGAAAGAGGCGCGGCGTGAATTGCAGCCTTTCATCTACATGAAGCCCGAAGTGGGTGACGTGTTGCTGTGGGAAAGCTGGTTGCGCCACGAGGTGCCGATGAACATGGCTGAAGAGGAACGCATCAGCGTCAGTTTCAATTACAGTTGGGGATGATTTCAGAACTTGGCCGCCCCTGTAGCAGCAGTGGCGGGGACAGGTTGGCGATCAGGCCGGTTCACCGGGTCTTCTACGGCGTCCGTATCTTTTGGGACGTCGAACCCGGCTGAATGACGGTATAGACATTGGTCACAGGTCCGTCAGGCCAGAGCGGCGATTTTGGTGCTCTGGCGGATCGTACAATTCATGGGCTAACACCCTTGAAAAGCGGGTATCGGCCGGACAGTCAAACTTTCCCTTGCCACCCACAACCGTACACCTTATAGAGCGGCATCTTGCGGTCCCCCGGCTGAGTCGGGGGATTCGTATGTCTATCATTCATCCACCAGGTCCAGGGTGACCCGAGCTACGGGGCCTTCTGGTGTTTTGAGCAAAGGAAAAAGGCGATGAACGCCCAAGAATTGCGTGACAAGACCCCGGACCAGCTCCGCGAGGAACTGGCCAACCTGAAGAAAGAAAGCTTTAACCTGCGCTTTCAACAGGCAACCGGTCAGCTGGAAAGCACCGCCGGCATCAAAGCGGCCCGCCGCAACGCTGCCCGCGTCAAAACCATTCTGAACGAAAAGGCCGCTGCTGCGGCATCGGAGGAGTAATCCTATGCCCAAGCGTATCCTGTCCGGTACCGTAACCAGCGATGCCAACGAACAGACCGTAACCGTTTCCGTCGAGCGTCGCTTTACGCATCCGGTTCTGAAGAAAACCATCCGTAAGTCCAAGAAATACCGGGCTCACGATGAAAAGAACGCCTTCAAGGTCGGCGACACCGTACGCATCATCGAATGCGCGCCGAAATCGAAGACGAAACGTTGGGAAGTTCTGGAAGCGTAAGCTTCCAGGATTTTTCCATTTGTCGAAACCCTGGGGGATCTAACCAGACCAGCCCCCACAGGTCGGGAGAAACCACATGATCCAGATGCAGACCAATCTGGATGTCGCTGACAACTCCGGCGCACGCCGAGTTCAGTGCATCAAGGTCCTGGGTGGTTCCAAGCGTAAATACGCCTCCGTCGGCGACATCATTGTCGTCTCGGTGAAGGAAGCCATCCCGCGCGGCCGCGTGAAAAAAGGTGACGTCCGTAAGGCCGTCGTCGTACGCACCGCCAAAGAAGTCCGCCGCGCGGACGGCACCGCGATCCGCTTTGATCGCAACGCCGCCGTCATCCTGAACAACAACAACGAGCCGGTCGGTACCCGTATCTTTGGCCCGGTTGTTCGCGAACTGCGCAGCAAGAACTTCATGAAAATCATCTCGCTGGCTCCGGAGGTGCTGTAATCATGGCTGCTAAACTCCGCAAAGGCGACAAGGTCGTCGTGCTGGCCGGCAAGGACAAGGGCAAAGAGGGAACGATCACCTCGGTTGACCCGAAAGCCGGTAAAGCTGTTGTCGATGGCATCAACATCGCCATCCGCCACACCCGCCAGACCCAGAACAGCCAGGGTGGCCGCCTGCCTCAGGCAAACCCGATCGAGCTGTCGAACCTGGCACTGCTGGACAAGAACGGCAAGGCAACCCGCGTCGGCTTCCGCATGGAAGGTGACAAGAAGGTTCGCTTCGCCAAGACCACGGGGGACGTGATCGATGCTTGATGCTGCTACCTATACCCCGCGTCTGAAAGCTCAGTACGCTGAAACCATCCGCGCCGCTCTGAAAGAAGAGTTCGGCTACAAGAACGACATGCAGCTGCCCAAGCTGGACAAGATCGTTCTGAACATCGGCTGTGGCGCCGAGGCGGTTAAAGACTCCAAGAAAGCCAAAGCGGCTGTCGAGGATCTGTCTGCAATCGCCGGTCAGAAAGCCATTGCAACCATGGCGAAGAAATCGATCGCGGGTTTCCGCGTCCGTGAAGAAATGCCGCTGGGTGCCAAGGTAACCCTGCGCGGCGACCGGATGTACGAATTCCTGGATCGTCTGATCACCATCGCGCTGCCGCGCGTGCGTGACTTCCGCGGTGTAAAGCCGTCTTTCGATGGTCGTGGCAACTTTGCCATGGGCATGAAAGAGCACATCGTGTTCCCGGAAATCGACTTCGACAAGGTCGACGAGGTCTGGGGCATGGACATCGTAATTGCCACCACAGCGAATACCGACGCTGAAGCAAAAGCATTGTTGAAAGCATTCAACATGCCTTTCACAAGCTAAGCGCGGAAGGGAAAAGACATGGCTAAAAAAGCAATGATCGAGCGCGAGAAGAAGCGCGAGCGCCTGGTGGCAAAATACGCCGCAAAGCGTGCCGAGCTGAAAGAAATCGCGAATGACGAAAGCCGCCCGATGGAAGAGCGCTTCAAGGCGCGTCTGAAACTGGCGAAACTGCCGCGCAACAGCTCGGCTACCCGTCTGCACAACCGCTGTCAGCTGACCGGTCGTCCCCACGCTTACTACCGTAAGCTGAAGGTCAGCCGTATCGCGCTGCGCGAGCTGGGTTCTGCTGGTCAGATCCCCGGCATGGTGAAATCGAGCTGGTAAGGGAGAGACAGATATGAACGATCCTATCGGCGATATGCTCACCCGTATCCGCAACGCGCAAATGCGCGGCAAGTCCACCGTTTCAACCCCGGCTTCCAAGCTGCGCGGTTGGGTTCTGGACGTGCTGGCGGACGAGGGCTACATCCGTGGCTATGAAAAGACGACCGGTGAAAACGGTCATCCGGCCATCGAAATCAGCCTGAAATACTACGAAGGCACCCCTGTCATTCGCGAACTGAAGCGGGTCTCGAAACCCGGTCGTCGCGTATACATGGGCGTCAATGACATCCCGCAGGTCCGTCAGGGTCTGGGCGTGTCGATTGTCAGCACTCCGAAAGGTGTGATGTCGGACGCAAACGCTCGCTCCAACAATGTTGGCGGCGAAGTGCTCTGCACCGTCTTCTAAGGAGGTCTGCAATGTCTCGTATTGGTAAAAAACCGGTCGAGCTGCCCAGCGGCGTTTCCGCCTCTGTGTCGGGTCAGACCATCGAAGTCAAAGGTCCGAAAGGCACCCGCAGCTTCACCGCCACCGACGACGTGACGCTGTCGGTTGAAGACAACGTGGTCAAGATCGACCCCCGTGGCATGTCCAAGCGTGCCCGCCAGCAGTGGGGCATGAGCCGCACCATGGTTGCCAATCTGGTGACCGGTGTGACCGAAGGCTTCAAAAAAGAGCTGGAGATCCAGGGTGTTGGTTACCGGGCTCAGATGCAGGGCAACACCCTGAAGCTGAACCTGGGCTACAGCCACGACGTTGATTTCGTTGCTCCGGAAGGTGTTACCATCACCGCACCGAAGCAGACTGTGATCATTGTGGAAGGTAACGACCAGCAGCAGGTGGGCGAAGTCGCGGCGAAAATCCGCGAATGGCGCCGTCCCGAGCCCTACAAGGGCAAAGGCATCCGCTACAAGGACGAGTTCATCTTCCGCAAGGAAGGCAAGAAGAAGTAAGGACGCAAACAATGGCAAACAGCAAAAGAACCCTGTTTCTGAAGCGCCGCCTGCGCGTTCGGAACAAACTTCGCAAGGTCAACGCGGGTCGTCCGCGTCTGTCCGTACACCGTTCGAACAAGAACATCTCTGTTCAGCTGATCGACGACGTGCGTGGCGTGACACTGGCCTCGGCCTCGACCCTGGAAAAGGATCTGGGTGTTGTTGGCAAGAACAACGTCGAAGCGGCCACCAAAGTGGGCGCGGCCATCGCCGAGCGTGCCAAGAAGGCAGGCGTCGAAGAGGCCTATTTCGATCGTGGCGGCTTCCTGTTTCACGGCAAGGTGAAGGCTCTGGCCGACGCTGCGCGTGAAGGTGGTCTGAAGATCTAAGACTTGCGGGCAGCTTTGCGGCTGCCCCGATGATCCGGGAGCCTCGGCAACAGTTGGGGCTCACTTGGATTGAAACAAACGGCGCTGATGCGCCACATGAGAAAAGGGATGCCAAATGGCAGAACGTGAAAACCGTCGGGGCCGTGGCCGCGACCGTGAAGAAGCACCGGAATTTGCAGATCGTCTGGTCGCAATCAATCGTGTGTCGAAAACCGTAAAAGGTGGTAAGCGCTTTGGCTTCGCCGCTCTGGTGGTTGTCGGCGATCAGAAAGGCCGCGTCGGCTTTGGTAAGGGTAAAGCGAAAGAAGTACCCGAGGCCATCCGCAAAGCGACCGAGCAAGCCAAGCGTCAGATGATCCGCGTGCAGCTGCGCGAAGGCCGGACCCTGCACCACGACATCGAGGGCCGTCACGGCGCCGGTAAAGTGGTCATGCGCACCGCGCCTGAAGGTACCGGTATCATCGCCGGTGGTCCGATGCGTGCCGTGTTCGAAATGCTGGGCGTCAAGGACGTTGTGTCCAAGTCGCTGGGCTCGCAGAACCCGTACAACATGATCCGCGCCACCATCAACGGCCTGCAGAAAGAGCAGAGCCCGCGTTCGGTCGCACAGCGTCGTGGCAAAAAGGTTGCCGATATCCTGCCCAAGCGGGACGAAGCACCGGCCGCTGCTGAAGCAGAAGCATAAGGAGAGCGACCCATGGCAAAAACCATCGTCGTCAAGCAGATCGGCTCGCCGATCCGCCGCCCCGCCGAACAGCGCGCAACCCTGATCGGCCTGGGCCTGAACAAGATGAACAAGACCCGCGAGCTGGAGGACACTCCTTCGGTCCGCGGCATGGTCAACAAGATCCCGCATCTTGTCGAGATCATCGAAGAGCGCGGCTAAGCGCGGCATCTTCGTAGGATTGGGAACGCCCCCGACTTTAGTCGGGGGCGTTTTTTGTTGTCATTTGTTCAAACCGGGGTAACTTTGAGGTCGTTTATTGAGTGGATGTGTACGATGAGACTTATTTTGACCGCGCTCTGCGCGACCTTGATTGGAACAATCGCTTCTGCCGAATGTCCGGCCAAAGCGCCAAAACTCTCCAAAAGTTACCTTTCGGATGGTGATCAAAGGGTGAATGCAGCGTGGCTGCAAAAGAACCTGTCAGGGCGCAAGGTCGTCTATTCCGGGAAAGAAGTTGAGACCTATTCAGCAAACGGCTCATATTCTTACAAGGCAAACGGGCAGACATGGAAAGCCAATGCCTACAAATTTTATGACAATGGAATGCGCTGTATCGACTTCGATAAGCCTCGTTTTGATCTATATGTCGTGAACCAAGGCAGACTGATTCTGGTGAACGAGCAAAAGCAACGCTACGTTGGCCAAATCCGAAAGTAGGATCGCCACAGGCATGCGGCGAAGCACCTTTCCAGGGCCAAATTTCTAAAACGCCTCCGGGATTTCGGAGGCGTTTGTTGTTTCACCGAACCCCGGACGGTTCTGGCGTCACTGCAGAGGCTGTCCACAGAAAGCCCGGCTAACAGGACCATATGCGACCAGTTCCATGTCGTTAAGAGAGGTGCAAATTCCCGACACCTGTAAAGGATGGAGGAACAGAGTTGGCAGGTGTGGCATGTATCACTTCAATCGCTGGTTCCCATTTGCTCCTCCGGTCGTCCGCTGATCCAGATCAGGAACAATGACGAATGAAGGACATACCGATGACCGAGACATCTGCAAAAACCCGGCCCGAACCGGCCCCGATGAGCCGTGAATGGCACTGGCACCCTGAACTGCCCGTGGGCTTTGCCCCTTACTGGAATTGGCCGCCAAAGCCCGGAATGACGCTAAAGTGGCTGTGGCAGAACTATCTGCAGGTTTCTGACCGCTCGCTTTATCTGGCCTTTGCGTTTCTGGTGGCTTTCTGGTTGCAGCCGGTTGGCCCCAACCAGACCCAGTTCGCACCGGGATGGATGGCGGCCGTCCTGATCCGAAACTGGATTGTCTTATTTCTAGTCGCCGGAGGATTGCATCTGTGGTTCTACGGGATCGATGGTCAGGGCAAACTGCTGAAATACGATCCCCGCCCCTACATGAAGCGCAAAAACGCGCTTTATAAGTTCGGTTATCAGACCTGGGACAACATGTTCTATTCGCTGGTATCCGGGGTGCCGATTTATTCCGCCTATGAAATCGGCCTTCGATGGATGTACGCGAACGGGACACTTGCCACGCTTGAGTTTTCTGCCCACCCGATCTGGTTTGTCGTCCTTTTCCCGCTGCTTGCCGTCTGGCAGAGTTTTCACTTCTACGTCATTCACATCGCCCTGCATCAGCCCCGGATTTACAAATACGTTCACGCTGTGCATCACCGGAACGTCAATACCGGTCCATGGTCGGGAACATCCATGCATCCTGTCGAGCATGTGTTCTACTTCAGCGCCATGCTGATCCTGCTGGTGCTGCCCAGCCATCCGGTTCACATGTTGTTTCTGGGCTATTGGCTGATGCTCGGTGCGGCGTCCTCACACTCGGGGTACGAGGCGATCTGGGTCAGGGATCGGCAACGCCTTCTGATCGGCGCATTTTTCCACCAGCTGCATCACAGATACTACGAATGCAACTATGGAAACTCGGAAATGCCGTGGGACAAATGGTTCGGCACCTACCACGACGGATCCGAAGAGGCGACGCGAACCACGCGAGACCGAAAGCGCCGAATGCACAATCCGTGATACCAACGGGGTAAGCTGCATATAGGCAAGGGGTTAGGTACTCCAACGCGTGCCCAGACAAAAAACGAGGGCGCCTGGGAATTTCCCAGGCTTCTCAGGCGTGCGGTTGCATCAGTGGTTTATGTGGGCGCCATATTGTCAGTGTCTGTTTGCGCACTTGCTCTGCGCCATAAGCCTGCTCACGTCCTCCCCTGAAATCGCGTCAGTGGCATAGTTGAATGTGCCAAAGGACTTTACCTCTTGCGCGGCTTTCATCACCGCGCCAAGTGCTGCCCGCGCGAATGAGCCGCCAACACTGACACGGCGCACCCCGGCCTCTGCAAGCTGAGCGACAGAATAGCTGGGCCCCTGAAGCCCCATCACCACGTTGACGGGTTTGTCGACAGACTGGCAGACGGTTCTGATCGCCTCTATATCCGGAAGCCCCGGGGCATAGAGGACGTCCGCACCGGCATCTGAAAACGCCTGCAGGCGGGCGATAGTGTCATCCAGATCACTTCTTCCCCAAAGATAGTTTTCCGCCCGCGCCGTCAAAAGAAAACCGAGATCGGTGGCAACCTCGGCAGCGGCACCAATGCGCTCAACGGCCTGACCGAATTCGTAAATAGGCTTATCCGGATCTCCGGTTGCATCTTCGATGGAACCGCCGGCCAAACCCACGTCACAGGCAAGGCGGATGGTTTCTGCGCAACTTTCGGGTGACGCTCCAAAGCCATCTTCCAGATCAGCGGAAACCGGCAGGTCCGTTGCCGCAACGATTTCAGCTGCGTTATCGAGAATTTCTGCCCGGTTCAGGCTTGCGAAAGAATCCCTTTTGCCCCGTGAGAACGCATAGCCGGCACTTGTTGTTGCAAGGGCATCGAAACCAAGACTGGTCAACAGGCGCGCCGAACCTGCGTCCCATGGGTTTGGTATCACAAAGGTCACGTCACGCTCATGAAGCGTCCTCAGCCGTTCATACTTGGTCTTTCTTTCAGACATTGTGCCCTCCCTGATGGTCTTGTTGTGGTGTACCACATCTGGAACAAATGGCGAACAGATATCTGAATGATGGAAGGTTGATGATCCCCATGGTCTTGCGGAATCCGATCACGTTCTTCGGTCGGGTGTGCACAGGACCGCAAGCCCAGCCATTCAATTCCCGCATAGCGGCTAGACCAAAACATGCATTGTTGGCGCTAAACACTGTGCCTATCTCGGCCCTGTCCCAAACAGGAACAGAACTCGATCACCGGGGAATGCGCCCCGGCCGCAGAAAGGAACAAAGACATGGCACACGCAATCACTGCATCGCACACCGGCATCGGCACCCGCTTCTGGGCATTTGTTGACCAGATCAGACAGGCCCGCGCCAAGGCGGCGGAATACAACCGCACCTATACCGAGCTGCAAAGCCTGACCAATCGTGAACTGGACGACATCGGCGTCCGCCGTTGCGACATCTCGGATATCGCGCACAAGCACGTCTATTGTGTATAAGCGCCGCTTCCGCAAACTCTGCCGAAGCAAAGTAAAAAAGCGCCCCGCGTTGTCGGGGCGCTTTTTTGTTTTACGCAGCCTTGGAGCGTGGACGGCCCCTGTTTGGCCTGCGCCGCCGGTTCTGCGGCTTTTTCCGCTCCTTGGGTTCTTCTGTAACCCATGGGCGCCCGCCAAGCACGGGAATGTCACGCCCCATTGTCTTCTGGATGGCGCGAAACTCTGACATTTCCGCAGGTGCGCAGAATGCAACTGCACGTCCGTCGCGGCCTGCCCGGGCGGTCCGGCCGATACGGTGCACATAGTTGTCGGGCACATTGGGTAGATCAAAGTTATAGACGTGGCGCACGTCCGGAATGTCGATGCCGCGCGCGGCCACATCGGTTGCCACCAGAATCCGCAGTGTACCTGCGCGGAACTCGCGCAAAGCCCGGTCGCGCTGGCCCTGCGATTTGTTGCCATGCACCGATCCTGCGGCATATCCCGCTTTGTCCAGCGTTTTCGACAGCCGCTCGGCCCCGTGCTTGGTCCGGGCAAATACCAGCGCCAGTTCCTCGCGATGGGTATCCAGCAATTCGATCAGCAGCGATGTCTTTTCCGCCTGGGCAACGAAATGAACGCCCTGATCGATCTTGTCCGCCGGACGGCCCGGAGGCGCGGTTTCAACGCGCACAGGGTTATTCAGGTAGGCTGCGGCGATCTCGGCCATCTGTTTCGGCATAGTGGCGGAGAACAGCATCGTCTGCCGGTCTGCAGGCAGCAGTTGCGCAATTTTGCGCAGGGCATGGATGAACCCCAAATCCAGCATCTGGTCGGCTTCGTCCAGAACCAGAAACCCGGTCTGGTCGAGCCGCACCGCTTTGCGCTCCAACAGGTCGATCAGACGTCCGGGCGTCGCCACCAGCAGGTGGCTGCCCCGTTTCAGCCGGTCGATCTGCGGCCCCATGGAAACGCCACCGACGATCAGATCGACCCGGATCGACGTGCCTTCACAATAAGAGCGCAGGTTTTCGGTGATCTGTTTTGCCAGTTCCCGCGTGGGCGCCAGTACAAGGCTGCGCGCGGTCTTGGGCGCCGGGCGGCCTTCCTGACGGATCATCGACATCAGAATGGGCAGGCCAAAGGCCAGCGTTTTGCCCGTTCCCGTTTGCGCCAGCCCCATCACGTCACGCCCGTTCATGGCGTGGGGGATGGCCTGTTTCTGGATCGGCGTGGGTTCGGAAATTCCCAGCGTTTCGAGGTTGGTGATCAGGCGGGGCGTCAGCCCCAGCATATTGAAGTCCAAAGACCGTATTCCTTTTGAATGTGACGGCCTTGCCAGCCGCACGGATGTCGTGGCGCGCCCCGAATGGTGACACGCTTTGGTTCCGCAACAAAACAACAGGGACAACGAAGGCCCTTGCCGCTTTATCACGCCGACCCCCGCGTGATCTGGGTATCAGTAGTGTTCAGATTGAGGTGTTGCGCCGTACAGCCCGCCTTGGGGCGTCGCGCGATCCGCTCACGCCGCGGATATTGCACTGGCCGCATATGATCGTTGAAATGCCGGTTGTCAATAGTTCTTTGGCTCAGCCCTCTGCGCCCAGCGGCGCGAATATCTCCGCAGGCCTGTCCAGACCCTTGAGCGAATACTGACCCAGCGGAACGTGATCCGCATCGACCATCCCGGCAAACTCGCCGGAATACAACGCGGGCTGGCCGGTTTCCCCGCACAGTGCCTCGATCCGCGCAGCGATATTGACAGCTTGGCCCAGAACGGTGAAATCCAGTCGCGCCTCGGATCCGATATTGCCGTATAGGACACTGCCGCAATGCAGACCGACCCCGTATTGCAGATCGGTCGCCGGGGCAGCGTTCAATGCACTTCTGGCGGCAGACAGCGCACGGCGGCAGGCGGCGCGCATATCCGGTTCCGCCGGGAAGATGGCCAGAACCCCGTCGCCCAGAAACTTGAGAATCTCACCGCCATTGTCGGAGACGGCCTTGTCGATGACCTCGAAATACCGGTTCGCCAGTTCCACCGTCTCGGCGACCGGCAGGCGGGCGTTCAGGCCGGTCCAGTCACGGATGTCGCTGATCAGGATGGCCGCTTCGATGCTGTCGATATTACCCCGCGTGATCTGCCCGCCAACCACGCGCCGACCGGTGCGTGGCCCCAGATAGGCTTCGGCCACAGCCATCGACAAGTTCCTCAGACGGTGTACCTCGACAATGGCGGTGATCGCGGCGCCGATCGTGTCGAACCCCGCGATATCCTCGTTGCTGAACCCTTCGGGCCGGTCCGAGACAAACACCAGTATGCCACCGCCTTCGCCGACGAACCTCAGAGGTATGCCATAGTAATCCGTCGCCCCCCGCTCGCTTAATTCATGAAACGCGACATGATCCTCCGGGGATAAATCCACCAGCGATTGCCTCAGCGGGGCACCTGTTTCGGCAATCCGCGCCAGCGGGCTGCCAACATATTCCTGACGCTGTTCCAGCCCGTGCGTAGCCGCGACGCTGTCAAGCTGATCGCTGTCCCGCTCCCAAACCACGCTCAGTGCGGTGACCAGCGGATGAACCGTTCGAATGGCTAACCGAATACGCCAGATTGGCGCGTCCGCCTCCAGCATGGCCGATCCCAGCGCCTCAACGATGTGATCAAGATCGGGCAGCATCCGGCCTTCGGACAGCAACCAGTCGATGACTTTGTTCAGCTTCCAGTCCATGGAAGCAAAGGTAACACGGATTCCAACGGCATTACCTGTAATAGTTTGGCTGCCTGGTTGCAGTACCGGCGGTCGTGACCTGTTCGCGTGTCTATCGTCAGCGCAAAAGCACATCTCGGCGTTGTTCGGAAATTCCCTTCAAATCCAAAAGCTCTTCCACCGCGCGATAGTCATCAGAAAGAAATTGACGCAGGTTACGGCGCGCACAATCGCTCAGATGTTTTTTTTCCAAATCAACGGAAGGCCGGTTTTGATGTTCCCGCTTCACGTCTTCAACATTCAATTCTCGGGCGACTTCGCTGTCCAGAAACTCGGTCGTCAGCACCGAAAAAATCTGATCGGAACGAACGCTCGGTAGCATTTTGGACAGATAGAACGAGATATCCATTCTCAGATGGCCAATAGAGCGGAGATCTTCGACGACCAGGTCATTCAGCGATCCATCGACATAAAGTGCTTCAGCCAGCGCATTCAATGTGCCGTACTTGGCAAGCACCTGATATTCTTGCGATGCCCTGTCCTTTTTGACTTCATCCTCAACAACCAGCTTGTAGCGCCAGTTAAAGGCAGAAATGGCGCGGGATATCGGGTTGCGCACCACGATTAGGTACTTTGATCTTGCCAGAACCGGCGGTTCAGCAACGTGCACGCGAATAACCGAAGAAAATTGCTGGTTTACAACCGGGCTGCGCTGAATCGCATCCCACAATGACTGACCGCCGCATTTGCCGATATGAACATAGATCAGCTCGTCCTCCTGATCCCGGAACCTTTTGATGCTTGTATTTGGGCCCAGCGATTCAAAGACGGGGGATCTGCCGGGGTTTTCGCTTTTTTGCACTACCATTCTGCCTGCCAGTCCTTTTGTCTGATGGGGGTTCAGGCCGCCAATTCGATCATTCCAAACGCATCCGCACGGTCATTGGGGGTTTTGCAAACCCAGATCTGGCTGCATGTCAGCGCAGAACAATATCGCGCTTCGCCCCGGTAATACCTTTCATGTCAAACAACATTTGTACTGCCGCGTAGTCGTCGTCGAGAAACCGGCGCAAATTTTTCCGGGCAAGGTCACTCAGATACAGCTTTTCCTTGTTCACAGAGTTACGATTCTGATGCTCTTTCCTGACGCGATCAACGCCAAGGTCGCGAGCGATTTCGGCGTCCAGGAATTCGGTCGCCAAAACCAGAGAGATTTGGGTCGCACTTACTTTTGGCAGAAGCTCAGACAGGTAAAATGATATGTTCTCGCGGAGGTGGTGGATCGCGCGGAACGCGTCTGCTGCGTCGTTGTCCAAGGCTCCATTTGTATAGAGCTCCTCGGCCAAAGCATTCAGCGTCTTGTATTTGGCAAGTACCGCGTACTCGGTTGATGTTCGGCTGCTCTTGACCTCATCCTCAACCACCAGCTTGTAACGCCAGTTAAATGCCGAGATCGCGCGATCTATCGGATTACGGACGACGACAAGATACTTTGTCCTGGAACGCACAGGTGGTTTCACAACGTGCATTCTCAGAACCGAAGAAAACGCTTCGTTCAAAACCGGGCTGCGAACCATTGCATCCCACAAGGATTCACCACCGCATTTGCCAATATGGATGTAAATCAGCACATCTTCGCGATCGGGAATTCCCTGGCGATCAATCGGGGGCCGTAAAGTTTCAAAGTGGGCCGTGGGGCGGACCGCTTCGGTTTGGTTCTCTTCCATTTTGATACCAGTCTGTTTTTGGGCGAGATCGCCATGCGTGTATCGTGATGTGCATTTCGGTGCCTAGAGGGTGGCGGCACTCATTACAAGAACCGCCTGCGTTGTGTGCCCCAATGTGAAACTCCAAAAGGCTGATGTGCAGTCGTGAAGTCGTTTTCGACCTGAGGCTTACGTTCGGTGCAGTCAGATATCTGCGACAGCCTGATAAACAAGACCCTCTTGAACCGTTCGGCATCCGGGTTTATACGCCTCCGGTGGCCCTGTGGGTCCACGAGAATCAACAGCAAGAAACGCCGTGTCTGGCCCATCACGCTTCGGGGTCATGTCCGGCAATGGAGAAGCGATATGAAACTGAACGAACTGCGCGACAATCCCGGCGCCAACCCGAAACGCACCCGCGTTGGTCGTGGCCCCGGTTCCGGCAAAGGTAAAATGGGTGGCCGTGGTATCAAAGGCCAGAAATCCCGTTCGGGTGTGGCCATCAATGGCTACGAAGGCGGCCAGATGCCGTTGTACCAGCGCCTGCCCAAGCGTGGCTTCAACAAGCCGAACCGCAAGGAATTCGCCGTTATCAACCTGGGCCTGATCCAGAAATTCGTCGATGCCGGCAAGCTGGACGCATCCGCTGCGATCACCGAGGACGCACTGGTTGCCTCCGGTCTGGTTCGTCGCAAGCTGGACGGTGTTCGCATCCTGGCCAAGGGCGAAATCAGCGCCAAGGTGAACCTGGAAGTGACCGGTGCCTCGAAAGCCGCTGTTGAAGCGGTCGAGAAAGCGGGCGGTTCACTTACGGTCACAAAAGCCGCTGCGGCAGAGTAAGCGCTTGTGAGCGGGCGAAGACCCGCTTACATAGACCTCAGAGTTTTCCAAGACGCCGCCCGAGCCGGAAAACGGTTCCGGGCGGTGTTTTCATAAGAGAGACCGATTTATGGTATCAGCAGCAGAACAAATGGCAGCCAACACTAGCTGGGCTGCTTTGGGCAAGGCCACCGATCTGCGCAACCGCATCCTGTTCACGCTGGGTTTGCTGATCGTCTATCGTCTGGGCACCTTCATTCCGGTGCCGGGGATCGATGGTCAGGCACTGCGCGAGTTCATGGAACAGGCGGGGCAGGGCATCGGCGGCATGGTTTCGATGTTCACCGGCGGGGCGCTGGGGCGGATGGGTATCTTTGCCCTCGGCATCATGCCCTATATCTCGGCCTCGATCATCGTACAGCTGCTGACCTCGATGGTTCCCGCGCTCGAACAACTCAAGAAAGAGGGCGAGCAGGGACGCAAGAAGATCAACCAATACACCCGTTTCGGCACCGTGGCTCTGGCTACCGTTCAGGCCTATGGTCTGGCCGTTTCGCTGGAATCGGGCGATCTGGCCACCGATCCCGGTCTCTATTTCCGTATGTCGACCATGATCACGCTGGTTGGCGGCACCATGTTCCTGATGTGGCTGGGTGAACAAATCACTGCACGCGGCATTGGTAACGGCATCTCGCTGATCATCTTCGTCGGCATCATCGCCGAAGTTCCAGCGGCACTGGCGCAATTCTTCGCCAGCGGACGTTCGGGCGCCATCAGCCCTGCCGTGATCGTTGGTGTGATCGTCATGGTCATCGCGGTCATCACCTTCGTGGTGTTCATGGAACGCGCCCTGCGCAAGATCCATATCCAGTACCCGCGCCGCAACGTGGGTATGAAAGTCTATGAGGGCGGCTCCAGCCACCTGCCGGTCAAGGTGAACCCGGCAGGCGTGATTCCGGCGATCTTTGCCAGCTCGTTGCTGTTGCTGCCGGTCACAATCTCGACTTTCTCGTCGGGGGCTGCAAACGGTCCGATCATGTCGTGGCTGCTGGCCAACTTTGGCCCCGGTCAGCCGCTCTATCTGTTGTTCTTCGCGTCGATGATCGTGTTCTTCGCCTATTTCTACACATTCAACGTGTCGTTCAAACCGGACGATGTGGCGGATAACCTGAAAAAGCAGAACGGCTTTGTTCCAGGCATCCGCCCTGGCAAGAAAACCTCTGAATATCTGGAATACGTGGTCAACCGCGTGCTGGTACTGGGCTCGGCCTACCTGACGGCGGTTTGTCTGCTGCCGGAAATCCTGCGCGGACAGTTCGCCATCCCGTTCTATTTTGGCGGCACCTCGGTTCTGATCATCGTCTCTGTGACCATGGATACCATCCAGCAGGTCCAGAGCCATCTGCTGGCGCATCAATACGAAGGGCTTATCGAAAAGTCCCAGCTGCGCGGCAAGGGTAAGAAACGCAGCAGGAAGGGACCCGCTCGTCGATGAACATCATTCTTCTGGGCCCCCCGGGGGCAGGTAAGGGCACGCAGGCGCGCCATCTGGTCGACACCCGCGGCATGATCCAGCTGAGCACCGGCGACATGCTGCGCGAGGCGCGTACCAGTGGCACGGAGATGGGCAACAAGGTCGCGGCGATCATGGACGCGGGCAAACTGGTCACCGACGAGATCGTGATTGGCCTGATCGAAGAGAAGCTGACCACCGAGAAAGGTGCCGGTTTTATCTTTGATGGCTTCCCGCGCACACTTGCGCAGGCTGACGCCCTGGCAGCGCTGCTGACCAAACTGGGTCAGTCGCTGCACACCGTGATCGAGATGCGCGTCGATGACGAAGCGCTTGTTGACCGCATCACCGCGCGCTCGACCTGCTCCGGTTGCGGCGAGGTCTATAACGACCACACCAAGCCGATTCCGGCCGATGGCGTCTGCACCAATTGCGGCCAGAAGAAAGAGTTCACCCGCCGCGCAGACGACAACGAAGACAGTCTGCGTACCCGCCTGATGGAATACTACAAAAAGACCTCACCGCTGATCGGCTATTACTACGCCAAGGGCGATCTGCGCCCAGTCAACGGGCTGGCCGATATCAGGGAAGTGACTGCCTCGATCGAGGCTATCCTGGGGTGAGTCCGGTAAGGGCTTGACGCCACCGCCAAAAGCCCATATCGACCCCCATCCCCTTGGGGAATCAACACCGCCTGCGGGATTCGTCCCGTTTGCATCGACTACCTCGTACAAATGCTGGATTCTCTGGCGTCACTGCCAAGATCAAGCGTTGTGAAAAAAGGTTCCGGAGTTACGGAACCGCAACGAAAAAGGAAAGTGACACGTGGCACGTATTGCCGGCGTAAACATCCCGACTGCCAAGCGGGTACCTATCGCCCTCACATATATCACCGGAATCGGCAACACCTCGGCGAACGCGATCTGCGAAGCCGTGGGCATCGACGTAACCCGTCGTGTGAACGAACTCAGCGATTCCGAAGTTCTGGCCATCCGCGAACACATCGACGCAAACTACACCGTCGAAGGCGACCTGCGCCGTGAAGTGCAGATGAACGTCAAGCGCCTGATGGACCTGGGCTGCTATCGCGGTCTGCGTCACCGCCGCAACCTGCCGGTTCGCGGTCAGCGTACCCACACCAACGCTCGTACTCGCAAAGGCCCTGCAAAGGCCATTGCCGGTAAGAAGAAATAAGGGAGGGTCTGACTGATGGCACGTGACAAGACACGCGTTAAGCGCAAAGAGCGTAAGAACATCGCATCGGGCGTCGCCCATGTGAATTCGACCTTCAACAACACCAAGATCCTGATCTCGGACGTACAGGGCAACGCCATCTCGTGGTCGTCTGCCGGTACCATGGGTTTCAAGGGATCGCGCAAGTCGACACCTTATGCCGCCCAGATGGCTGCAGAAGATGCAGGCAAGAAGGCGCAGGACCACGGTGTCAAGACGCTGGAAGTCGAAGTTCAGGGCCCCGGTTCGGGTCGTGAATCGGCACTGCGCGCGCTGGCTGCAGTAGGCTTTAACATCACGTCGATCCGCGACGTGACGCCGATCGCCCACAATGGCTGCCGCCCGCCGAAGCGCCGCCGCGTCTAAGCGAACGCAATTTTAAGCTGGGGCCGTGTCACGATGCGCGGCCCCGGTTCGCCGTTTTGAAACCTCGGGCGTCTGAGCCTTTTCTGGACATGGGGCGCAGACAGGAATGGAGGGATTACATGATCCATAAGAATTGGGCAGAATTGATCAAACCGACCCAGCTTGACGGCAAGCCGGGCAATGATCCTGCGCGCAAGGCCACCCTGGTTGCCGAACCGCTGGAGCGTGGTTTTGGCCTGACTCTGGGCAACGCGCTGCGTCGCGTTCTGATGAGCTCGCTGCAGGGCGCCGCCATCACCAGCGTTCAGATCGACAACGTATTGCACGAATTCTCGTCGGTTGCGGGCGTTCGTGAAGACGTCACCGACATCATCCTGAACCTCAAGCAGGTCGCCCTGCGCATGGAAGTCGAAGGCCCCAAGCGCCTGTCGATCAATGCTAAGGGCCCCGCAGTTGTCACCGCCGGTGACATCAGCGAAAGCGCCGGCATCGAGGTTCTGAACCGCGATCACGTCATCTGCCACCTGGACGATGGCGCCGACCTGTTCATGGAACTGACCGTCAACACCGGCAAGGGTTACGTATCGGCTGAGAAGAACAAGCCCGAAGATGCACCCATCGGTCTGATCCCGATTGACGCGATCTACTCGCCGGTCAAAAAGGTTGCCTATGACGTTCAGCCGACCCGTGAAGGTCAGGTTCTGGACTATGACAAGCTGACGCTGAAGATCGAAACAGATGGTTCGATCACGCCGGAAGATGCCCTGGCCTTTGCCGCACGCATCCTGCAGGATCAGCTGTCAATCTTCGTCAACTTCGACGAGCCGGAATCGGCTGGCCGCCAGGACGAAGACGATGGTCTGGAGTTCAACCCGCTGCTGCTGAAGAAGGTGGACGAGCTGGAACTGTCGGTCCGTTCGGCAAACTGCCTGAAGAACGACAACATCGTTTACATCGGCGACCTGATCCAGAAAACCGAAGCCGAGATGCTGCGCACCCCGAACTTCGGCCGCAAGTCGCTGAACGAGATCAAGGAAGTGCTGTCCGGCATGGGTCTGCACCTCGGCATGGATGTCGAGGACTGGCCGCCCGACAACATCGAAGATCTGGCGAAGAAATTCGAAGACGCGTTCTAAGCGCGTCTTCCCCAATGCCCGGGCTGCCGGGGACCATATGGGCACTTCCGCCCCAAGGAGAGCCGGTGACACGCATCGCCGGCCAGACAAAGCAAAACGCGAAAGAAGGAACTAGAAAATGCGTCACGCACGTGGTTACCGCCGCCTGAACCGTACTCATGAGCACCGCAAGGCGCTGTTTGCGAACATGGCTGGCTCGCTCATCGAGCATGAGCAAATCAAAACAACTCTGCCGAAGGCAAAAGAACTGCGCCCGATCATCGAAAAGCTGGTCACTCTGGGTAAGCGCGGCGACCTGCACGCCCGTCGTCAGGCCGCAGCACAGCTGAAAGAGGACAAAGACGTCGCCAAGCTGTTCGAAGTTCTGGGGCCCCGCTACGCCGAGCGTCAGGGCGGTTATGTCCGTATCCTGAAAGCTGGCTTCCGCTATGGCGACATGGCTCCGATGGCGATCATCGAATTCGTTGATCGTGACGTCGACGCCAAAGGCGCAGCCGATAAGGCCCGCGTCGCAGCTGAAGAAGCGGCTGCTGACGAAGAATAAGAAAGCCCGGCTTTCTGATTTGACCCCTGCGTCCCGGACGCGGGGGTTTTTTTGTTGCGGAACAAAAAACAGGCGGGGACTGTCCTAGTTGTCTTCTGCTTTGTGAATGTTGTCCTCTGACGCGCCTGCGGACAGGTCAGCATCGGAAAAGGCAGGTGTTTCCGGCAATTCCAAATGCAGGGACGACGTGTGGTCGATCTCCGCTTGCCCCCTTGTCAACGTATAGTCCAGAACGTGCCCTCCGGTCTTGAGGTCGTTGGAAATAAAGTGCAGGTGATAACCGGGAACTCCAATCCCCACGGCGTAATCGGGACAACGAAATCCAAGAATGGTGCCGTCCACGTCGTCCAATTCAAACTCGGCCTGTGTTTTCACGACTTCAAGCAAGGGTTTGTAGGGTCGTTCCTGCCGAAGCACGTTTCGATACCTGATATATTTGATCCGGCCGGTAAAGCGGATTGCGTAAAACAGGTTCCGCTCTGCCGCCCTTTCGTCCAATTGGCTTTCAAATTCTGGTTTGTCGGTCTCAACGTTCATTTCAAATGAATCCGTCGGCTGGAAATTGATGACGGCCGCATAAGGCGTAAGGTCGCTATCCTTTGCCATGTTGGCTTTACCTTCACCGTCCAGCCGATAGGCCACGCCGTCCAATACAATCATTTCGCCATCCAAAGCGTTGAACGTACCCAATCCAAAATCACCATGTTCGAGCAGCTCTTTGACCGACACCGTGCCGTCGTAGACCCCTTGCATAATCGCGCTGAGCAGTGAGGCCTGATAGTATTCGTGAGCGTTTTCTCCCGCGCCTGATCGCCTTGCCTGATGGTGGCTGGCGACCGCGGTTGCAAAAGTCAGTTCCCGATCCTGATCCATGAGGTGTTCTCTCTCACGTTCAATGGCGTTGTGAATAATGTCTTGCATCGTACCCGATTGAAACTGAGTGCGGTACCGCGTGCGCGGCTTGATCACTTGCATTCCGGCCTACAGCCCCGCATATCCGTCTGGCGACGTCGTTGGAGGGCTGTTTATGCTGCGAATCCTGATTTCCCTTTTGTTGCTTGCGGGGGTGGCCAGTGCCGAAACCCGGGTGCCAACATCGCAAGCTGAAATCAGTCTTGGTTTTGCGCCTGTGGTCAAGCAGGCGTCTCCGGCGGTGGTTAACATCTATGCCAAGATTGTGCGTCAGGGCCGCGTAAACCCGTTGTTTTCCGATCCATTCTTTCAGGATTTCTTTGGCAAAGGCTTTGGAACGCCGCGCCCGCGGGTTCAGAATTCTCTGGGCTCTGGGGTTATCCTTTCCGGGGATGGCTATGTGGTGTCGAATTATCATGTGGTTGGCATGGCGTCAGAGATTCAGGTCGTCACCACCGACAGGCGTGAATTCACCGCCAAGGTGGTTCTTGGGGATGAAGAAAGCGATATCGCCATTTTACGCCTGCATGAGGCCAGCGGGCTGCCCTATCTGAAGCTTCGCAATTCGGACCGCGTGGAGGTGGGCGAACTGGCATTAGCTATCGGCAACCCATTCGGTGTCGGCCAGACCGTCTCGTCGGGCATCGTGTCGGGGCTGGCCCGATCCGGGACTGCGACAGGCAATGCGCGCGGATACTTCATCCAGACCGATGCGCCAATCAATCCGGGCAATTCGGGCGGCGCGCTGATCGACGTGAATGGCGACCTGATCGGGATCAATACCTCGATCCTTAGTCGTTCGGGTGGATCGAACGGTATCGGGTTCGCTATTCCAGCCAATCTGGTTGGCGCCTTTCTGCGTCAGGCGCAGGACGGGAATGACAGTTTTGTCAGCCCCTGGGCGGGAATGGCCGGGCAGCATATGAGCGCCGATATTGCAGATTCACTCGGGCTTTCGTTGCCCGAAGGCGTTGTGATTTCCGATCTGCACTCTCTCAGCCCGTTGGCTGAGGCCGGGTTCCGGGTGGGAGATGTCGTTACACATGTGGACGGAGAAGAGGTCAATTCCCCGGCAGAGATGAAGTTCCGCATGTCCATTTCCGGCATAGGTGGCACGTCGGTTCTGTCCCGGTTGCGTGGCACTCACCGGGACGAAGTCGAGGTTGCGCTGATTGTCGCGCCGAATACGCCACCAGCCGAGGAAACGGTTCTGGATGATGGTACGGTGTTACCGGGATTGACCGTGGCGCGGGTCAATCCTGCTTTGATTTCAAAGATGGGTCTGCTGCTGTCACAGGCAGGTGTGGTTGTGGTCGATCCGGGCCGCTACGGCGCGCGCGCGGGCCTGCGACCCGGCGATGTTGTGAGCGAGGTCAACGGAAAGGACATGCAGCGACCGCGCGACGTGGTTCGAGCTCTGACCGATCCGGGCCGCCGAGTACAGCTCGAACTGTTGCGTCGAGGCCGGCCTTTGTCATTGCGATTCAGAATCTGAGGCATGGCTGACCTACCCGTAAGGCCTTGCGCAGCAATCCTGTGAGGGGGTAGTCATAGCCGCGGTTTCCCTAATTGGTTCGGCGGGGCTTTCTGCCGAGCCGATACACTGTCGCCGATACTGCCAGAACGGACCGACTATCCGGCATCTCTGTACAGCATATTCGTAGAGAGTGGGCGCGAAGGATCACACTGAAATCGGGATTTGGCGTTGGCGTTAACCTCGCTGCAAAATTTCTGGCTGGCCACCAATAAGGCTTGACTCTCATATAAATTAACTGACTAAAAGCATCAGATAAAAAATCCCGACACTTTTAGTCGGTTGTGAATAAGAGGGAAACCCCATGCTTAAGCCCATACTGAAACTCACTTCAGCGCTTGTCGTTGCAACGCTCACCGGTGGGGCAGCTCTTGCAGATCAGGCCTACGGTCCGTTTCCGGTCACCCTGAAAGGTTATGAGGGCAACAAAACCAACTCTGTTTCCTATTCCGGTCAGATCGCACGCCACGTGCTGCATGACAGCCTGAAAAAAGTGGCAGGCAAGGGCGACGGTGGCAACAACGCAGCCGAGGTTGAAGCGCTGTTGCTGGCCTATTTCAACGGATCCGAAGAAGACCTGGCCATTATTGCCCCGGCGTCAAAGGATGGCTTCCCGGTCAAGCAGTCGACCGTGAACGAGATTTCCAAAGGCAAGAACATCTCGGGCAAGTTCTACAAGGGCGCAATGACGGCATGGCCCGGCAACCAGTCCGGCGTCGGTGTTGCACTGCAGATGATCAAGATGGCGGCGTCCTCGAACCAAGGCTATGACCCGGTGAACGGCATGGACTGGGGTCAGTTGATCTCGAAATTCACGCTGGGCGCGATGGCGTACAATCAGGCGGTCGACAATTATCTCGACGAGAAGCTGGAAGCCGACAACAAGCCCAACAATGAGCCCTACAAAGAGGGTGCGCATTACACAGGCAAAGAGCATGTTTGGGACGAAGCATTTGGCTATTTCGGCGCTGCTGCGCATTCGGCCAGCCTGTCACCCGAGCAGAACTATGGCGTGTCCAAGCAGAAGGACATGGCAGCTGCCGACGCAAACGGTGATGGCGTTATCGACCTGAAGACCGAAATGGTCTTTGGTCCGGCCTACTATGCCGCAGGGGCTGACAAAGGTGGCAACAAGAACACCCAGTACATGACCACCATCTTCAACGCGTTCCGTGATGGTCGTGCACTGATCGCGTCGGCCAATGGTGAGGCGCTGACCGATGAGCAGCGCGCCGAGCTGAAGAACTATGCCGATATCATCGAAACCAACTGGGAAAAGACACTGGCGGAAGCCACGTTCAAATATGCCGGTTCGGTTTACAAGGACATCGACAAGATCAAATCGGGCGAGGACAGCGACAAGGCGCTGCGCAACTATGCCAAGCACTGGGGTGAACTCAAGGGCTTCTCGATGGCGCTCCAGTCGGGCAAGAACAACCTTGGTGCGACTGCTATCGATCTGAACTGGCTGATCGGTTTTGGCCCCGCGATGCCCGACGGCAAGATGGTTTCCGACATCGATGCCGACGGCAACTTTGTTCGCGACCGCGAGATGACGCTGGATGACTATCAGGTCAACATGCTGAAAGTTCAGAAACTGTTGATCGACACGTTCGGCATCGAATCCCGCGCCAATGACGCGACTGCCGAGCTGGCGGCGCTGGCTGAAAAGCTGGGCGAGAACGCTTCGGCGGAAAACGACTAAGGGTCTGTTGATCCCCCCCGGCGGCGTGGCTAGAACGCCGCCGGGGCACTGGCCGAAAGGCGTCATTTGGAACTTCTCGATCACATAGGCTCTGTTTTTGCGGATTTTTCCAACCCAAAGAAGCGTGTCTTCTTTGGGTATCTGTTTTTGACTATCCTGATCGCGCTGCTCTGGTTGGTGGCGGTGCGTGGTTCATCGGTCAAACTGGCGCTGCGGCAAGTCTTTGACCGCCGGATTCTGTTTTCGGCCTCGGCGATTGCGGACTACAAGATCTTTGTGATCAACCGCGTGTTCACACTGTTCATTTCACCGCTTCTGCTATCGCAATTGGCGATCGCAACTGCCCTGTACTATGCGCTGCATGACGTTGACTTCCTGCGGCGGGGTGTATTTTCGGATGCCCCGATGGGTGTGATTGTCGCGCTGTTCACAGCGACGATCTTTATCGTCGATGATTTCACAAAGTATCTGGTGCACCGCTGGATGCACCGCTGGCCGCTGCTTTGGGCCATTCACAAGACCCACCATTCCGCTGAAACCCTGACACCGATCACGGTCTATCGTACACACCCGCTGGAAGGTATCCTGTTCGGCCTGCGCAGCGCCGTGGCGCAAGGCACGACAATGGCAGTGTTTCTGTTCTTCTTCGGCAATGCAGTGGATCTGTATACGGTACTGGGCGTCAACGTCATGTCATTTGTCTTCCACGTGACGGGATCAAACCTACGGCACTCACATGTCGCGATCCGGTACTGGCCGTGGCTGGAGCATGTCCTGATCTCTCCGGCGCAGCATCAGGTGCATCATTCCATCGCGCGCGAACATCACGACAAGAACTTTGGTGTGGCTTTGGCTATCTGGGACTGGCTGTTCGGTTCGCTGCATTTGTCGGAACAGGACAGCCAGCTAAAATTTGGTTTGCACCGGAACGAAGCACACGCATCGAACATCATGGATATCTACCTGCGTCCGTTTGCCGATATGGCGCGGATTGTGCGGCGCAGAACGAGCAAATGGCGCGAAAATATCGAGTGGCGATCTCTGCGCAATCGCTGACGATCGTGGGTGCAGTTAACCCGGCACGGCGCGCTGACCTTTTGAGGCAGGTTCTCTGTAGCTCCTTTTAATCAAATGAGAATCGTCAAATAATAGGGTAACGCCTTGAAAGCAGGCCTTTTGTCCGCGCTTTTGGGAACCTGCCCGACAAGTGATAGAATTGCGGGTACCAAGGTTTGTTCCAAGCCGGATTGGGAACAGCAAGGGAGACCTGAGATGAAGGGCGACAATAAGGTAATCGAATATCTGAACAAGGCGCTTCGGCATGAGTTGACGGCGGTCAGCCAATACTGGTTGCACTATCGCCTTCAGGACGATTGGGGACTTGGCAGCATGGCCAAAAAAAGCCGCGAGGAATCCATCGAAGAGATGGAGCATGCGGACAAACTGATCGAGCGGATCATTTTTCTTGAAGGACATCCAAACCTGCAAAAGCTGGACCCCCTGAAGATCGGAGAGAACCCGCGTGAATCGCTGGAATGCGATCTGGCCGCAGAGCAAAGCGCCCGGGCCCTGTACAAAGAGGCACGGGATGTCTGCAAGGATGCCGGTGATTATGTTTCGATGGGATTGTTCGAGGAATTGATGTCAGACGAAGAGGGTCACATAGACTTTCTTGAGACGCAGCTTGACCTTTATGATCGGGTCGGTCCTGAACTCTTTGCTCAGCTTAACGCAACCAAAATGGAAGACGCAGACTGAACCAATTTTGTGGTGCAGAGTTGATCGTCATCTGCCAAGACGGCCAGAGTCGGGGCAAAGTGGATTGCGCCGGCTTCGTAAACTGATTGCTTGAGGTTCGCCGATTGGGAAATCCTTCGGACGAGAAAACTCTGATCACATCCGGACCGTTACTTCAGCCGGAAATTTTCTCTGTTCGATAAGAACATGTCATTCGTCGCTCGGGCGCAGATGATTGAGCATCGTCTGCCACTTACGATCCTGTCTGATGCCCGGCAGTTTCAAGTTGCCGAAAGGTAGCATTACTCTGGAGAAGGCTGTCGTAAGTTCCCAAGCCGACGATGCGACCGGAAGCCAACACAACTATATGATCGCAATATCTGACAGTGCTTGGTTGCAAAACTCAGAGCACCCGCTTTTGCCAGAATCCTGATGTCAGTGCCCGCGGCCTGTGCGCCTGTCGCAGCCATTCGGCTGATCAAGGCAAGGGCTGCGCAGATCACTCTTTCGCTGGTGACACTGCCCGCTGGTAGAGATGCCATGTGGTGTGACCAAGGATCGGCAATGTGAAGATCAGCCCCAGAAACGCCGGAACCATCGACAACAGAACGGTGACCGAGATGATTGCCGCCCAGCCGAGCATGACCACCGGGTTTTCCGTGACGACGCGAATGGACGTTAACATGGCAGACACGAAATTGGTTTCCCGGTCGAGCAGCATGGGCATGGCAACCACGGTCACCGAGAATAGAACCGCCGACAGAAATGCGCCGGCACAGGTGCCAACAGCAAGGAAGGTCCAGCCCTGCGGTGTGAAGAATACGGTGTTCAAGAACCCCTCGAAATCCGAGAAAGATGCATTTTGAAGGGTAATCGCAAGCCAAAGTCGAACCTGATAGATCCACACCCAGAAAATGAACAGGGTAACAAAGGCCATCCAGCCCATCTCGCGTTTGCGTTGATTGGCCATGACGGTAAGGATTTCCGACCAGCCGAAACTTTCCCCGTTCTGTAACCGGCGTGACATTTCATAAAGCCCGGCCGCGGCGAAAGGTGCGACCAGCGGAAACCCTACAATGGCGGGAATGATCATCCAGATCTTGCCGAGCCAGACCAGGCTCCAAACAAGCAGGATACCGAAAACCGCATAGAACAGGCCGAAGAACCCACTCATGACGGGGCGAGCCAGAAAGTCGGAAAATCCAGCCTTCAGTGACGCAGTAATGTCCCCTGCGCTCACCTTGTTGATCTTGGGCAGTCCCTGCTGCTGCGGCGTCAGATTGTCCGGTGGTGTGGAACCTGCGGTTTTGAATGTCATGACACACTCCTCCCAAAGCATGGCACTGTGCTGGTCCGCTTGCCATGAGGCGCAGCGGCGAAGCAGACATTTCTTTAACGTATTCAAGTTTGCATCAGATGACGCATCGCGGCAAGGAGGGAGTATAGTGGCCAAATCCGCATTCACCCACTTTGACACCCAGAAAGTGCTTCGGATGGCGTAACCATCCGAAGCCTTTAGAGAAGATGAAACTGAGATAGCGGAAACCGTCGCAACGACCCTTGAACCTTCAGATATTTCTACTTTGCAGACCGAGTGGCTTTGACCTCAGGGAGGTACTACAACCAGCCCATCTTATAGTGGTGGTGATCAAAGGTCAGATGTTGCCCGCAACCAGCCAGCCCCGAGCGGTGGTGACGATAAAGTGCCCGCCAATAAGGCTGAATAGCAACACCTTCGTCCTGAATCAGTTTCTGAATCTTTGCCATCACTTCGCGGCGCTGATCCGCATCGGCAATGGCAAGTGCCTCGTCTAGCAATGCGTCGAACTCCTCGTTTTCCCAGCCAAACTCGTTCCAAGCCTCACCCGAGCGATAGGCTACGTTCAGGATTTGCACCGCAAGGGCGCGATGGTTCCAGTTCGTTGCCGAGAACGGGTATTTGGTCCAGTCGTTCCAGAAGGTAGATCCGGGCAGTACCGTGCGTTTGACCTTGATCCCGGCGTCACGCAATTGGGCAGCGATCGCGTCGCAGGTGTTTTTGCGCCAGTCATCGTCGATCGAGATCAACTCGTGCTCGAAATCGGCCATTCCGGCCTCCTCCATCAACTGCTTGGCTTTGGCTGGATCGAATTCCGGTGGCTGCAATTCGGCATAGGCTGGATGTACCGGCGCGACATGGTGGTTCTCGGCCGGGGCGCCCAGATTGTTGTATCCCAGTTCAAGGCAGATAGCATTGTCGACCGCTAGGGCCAGCGCACGGCGCACACGGACATCCTCATAGGGAAGCTTACCGTTGACCTCGGCCAACTGGTTGGGACGAACCACCAGGGTCGAGGCGGTCACAACCTCGGATTTCTCCAGTCCAAGATCGTCGAGGATGGCGATATACTCGCCCACGGATTCATGCAGCATGTCAACTTCTTCGGCGTCGATTGCCGCAAGCCAGGCCGATGGGTCCGTGCCAAAATCAAGATATTCTATGCGGTCCAGGTAAGGGCCACCATAAACTTCGGTTCCCCACCAGATATGATCCGGTACCTGTTCTAGGACACATTTTTCACCCACCGCATATTCGACGATTTTGTATGGGCCTGTGCCGATATTGTTTAACAGGTCGTTGGTGTCGAAACCGGCGTGAATAATCTGCGCCGGATAGTCCGCCATAGCCGGGATCAGTGAGATGTCGGGACGCGGCAGATTCAGTTTGACGGTCAGATCATCGACCACCTGAACACTGCCCGCAATGACCTTGTCGGTTTCCTTGTCTACCAGCGTCGCCATGCGACCGGCCATCGAATTGCCTTCTACGGTCTTGTCGCACCAGCCTTCGATATTGCGAGCCACATCGGCGGCGGTGAAGGGATCGCCATTGTGCCATTTCACACCGGGGCGGACTTTGAGCGTGTATTCCGTGGCGGTGTCGTTCACTTCCCAGCTATCAAGCAACATGCCCCGGAACGATCCGTCATTGTTGTATTCAACAAGATACTCGAATGTTCCCCGGGTGATATTGCCGATTTGGGACCAGTCATAAACGCGTGGTTCTTTCAGCCCTTTAACATCCATCTGTATCCGCAAAGTACCACCCTGTTGCGGCGTCGCTTCCTGTGCCTGTGCTGGATTGGGTTCGCCCAGCAGGCCATAGGCAGCACCGGCGCTAAGACCAAGCGCGGTGGAACGCGCCAGAAAATCGCGCCGCGTGATCTTGCCGTCGCGCAATTCGCGCGCATGCATTTCAGCGGCGGGGTGCAATTGGTGCTTTGGTTGGTTTGGTAACATAGAAATCTCCGTGTGTTGGTCTGAGCGGGCGGGTTTCAGTAGGTTGCAAGAGATGGTCCGCCAGCCTGCGCCGCAGGCGGGAATTCATGCTCCATTCGCTCAATTAGGTTTTGTTTTCTGGTGCTGAATTCCGGGTCGAAGAACAGGTTGACGTGCTCGCCCGGGTCTTTGCGCAGGTCGAACATCTCTCCCCATTCCGGGTTCCCGGGATAGATCGTGATGCGCCAGTCTTCGGTCAGAAGGGTCTGGTTGTAAGTGTCCATACGAGTGCGGGGATGGTATTCGGCAAACAGAGCCTCGCGGCTGGACGCATCCGGTTTCGAAAGCAGTGGCATGAACGAGTGCCCGTCCGTTGGCTGCGACCGAAGATCCAGATGATCCTGCAGTGTCGCGCGCAAATCCAGATGGCTGGTGATGGTATCCCGTTCACCCGGTGTTATCCCCGGACCTGCCATGATCAACGGAACATGCAGCAGCGATCTGTAGGGGCTCGGGCCTTTGCGGATCAATCCGTGATCACCCAGCAGTTCTCCGTGGTCCGAGGTAAAGACAATCAGCGTGTCATCTGTCAGGCCGCACGTTTCCAGCTGGGCGATCAACCGTCCGACGCAGTCGTCAATCATCGATACCATTCCATAGGTGTGGGCGATGGCCTGACGTAATGAGGTGTCTGAAAACCGCGTCGTCGTCTGCATGAACCCCTGTTCGCGCGGGGGACCGGGGTTGCGCAGGAAATCCACATAGCTCTTGCTGGATTCCTCGCGATCGCCATCCAGTATGTACGAAGGCATGGCGGACAGTTCGTCCGGCTTCAATGCTGGTGCAGGTACGTCACTCGGGTCGTACATGTCGCACCATGGAGCGGGCGGTGAGAATGGGTGATGCGGATCTGGATAAGAGACAAACAGGAAAAAGGGTTGTTCCTTGTCTTGCGTCTGAACGAAGTCACAGGCCCTGTCGGTGATCCAGGTATTGTAGTGAAGCTCGGATGGGATCGCGGATTTCCAGACCTCATCCATGTCTTCGGCCTGTGGTTCCAACGCATTTTCAGGCAGATACAACGCCGCCGCCTCCGGCGCGGTCTTGTTCAGCCATTGTGCGTAATGCCCACCTTCTGTGGCACTTACGGATTCACCGATCAGAATATCCACTGTGTCGAAACCATAGAACGGGCCGTTCCAGTTTTCGCTTTCCGGTAAATCCCAAAAGGCATTTGAATCCGGCATTGCGTGTTCAGGCCCGGCCAGGATCGGTTGAAAGTGGAACTTCCCGATCCCATGCGTGCAATAACCTGCCCCTTTCAGATCATGGGTGATCAGCGGCACGTCACCGGGCAAGGCAACTCCGTTGCGGGTCAGGCCGTGATTGCGAGCGTAGAGGCCGGAAAACAATGTCGAGCGGCTGGGCGAACAGATCTGATGCGGGGTGAAATGTTGCCGAAACACGGCGCCACGTGCCGCAAGCGTGTCGATATTCGGGGTTTTGACGACCGGATTTCCAGTACAGCCCAGACTGTCGGCCCTTTGCTGATCGGTCATGATCAGGATGATATTTTTCGGCATCGGTACAGCCCACATTAAGGATGTGCAAAAGCGTAGCGATGAAATTACATTCAGAAAAATAGTACTTTTTGCCTATGATATTTGTTAAACGAATACCATGTTTACTCAGAAGCAGTTAGCGGTGTTCCGGGCCGTCATGCAGACCGGATCAGTTTCAGCAGCCGGGCGGCGCATGAACCTTTCTCAGCCCAGTGTCAGCCGAATCCTTGGCGATTTGGAAAGGCAGTTTGGGGTGCCCCTGTTTCAACGCAAAAGCAAAGGCGTCTCACCAACGCCAGAGGCCGAAGCGTTCCTTGAAGAAGTCGAACGGAACTATTTGGTTCTGGCGAACCTGGAAGAGGCTGCCGCCCAAATCGCCCGAAAGGAGCGCGGGACGTTATCGATCGCAACCATTATGGCAGCGTCATTGGAAATCGTGCCCCGCGCCCTCGCTCGGCTTCAGGTCGCCGAGAAAAACATCAAGGTGGTCTGGCAGGTGAAATCCTCAAAGTGGGTGCTGGATTTCGCACGCTCCGGAACACTCAGAACCGGCTTTGCGAATGTTCTGCACATGCCATCCGGAATGAAAGTTCTTCACGAAGGCGCACTGCCCCATATGTGCTTTGTGCCCGCTGGCCACCCGCTTAACTCAAAACAGGGTCCTTTGTCGTTGCGCGATCTGCGCCCCTATCCGGTTATTGGATTGCTGGGGCAAGTCCAGGATGAGTTGATGCTGCGCAACATCGGCAAAAACGTGCATTCACCTATGACTGCCGAGACGTCGCTGGCTGCACTCACCCTCAGCCAACATTGTGACGGCCTACCCATTGTTGATGCCTTTACGGCCCATTACTGGCAGAGGAACAATGATGGGCAGGCCAGAGTTGTTGAGGATTTGCCGCACTACAGGTTTGCTGTGTTTGAACCTTTGGGGATCAATGCATCCATGATAGACCGCGAATTTCAAACCTGTCTGCTGGAGGAGGTCGAAAAGATTCGAGAGTGGTCAGATTTTGTGTCCAGGCCATCCCGAAGTTGATGAAATACTCTATCCCGATCACCCAGAGAATCGCTGCGCGGAACACTGCTTTCTGGCATCGGTTGTCTAGCGGGCACCGAGTTTATTCTGAAAGAACGCATTGACGTGGGCACATTGGTGCTCGCCCGATAATCAACCCGAAGCTTAGTCGCAAGCTTTGCATCCGAGAATTGAATGGTCGCCCGGCAACCTTTGGCTTTGAAGCTGTGTGTCATCTCTGTTGGAACTTGATGGAACCTGACAGCCTTACGTTCTGGCGAATTCAAGGGCCGCCCTTTGAACGTTCCATCATGCAGATCACTTCTGCTTCGGAATGGAGGTTGAAGCAGCCAAACTCCAACTTGTTTCGGGCAACACTCTGCCAACAAACATTGAGGATCCTTTTTGGTTCATCCGGTGGATCAAAGTCAGTGCAGTGGAAAAACGTTGCAGTTCAGGCCTATTCTTTGGATGCTAAATGCAACGCAAACGTTCTCGCAAATGCTAACGACCGACAGCGCGGCGTGCAAAGCAGTCAATCTAGGTAAGACCGGGATAACATGGCGCTTGAGGATCCCTTCACAAACCTCAAAATAAGAACTCAGCGGACTGGGTTTTACAAAGGATATAGTCTTCCGATTGCGCTGGTGAGCAAGCTCTCGGTTTCCCTGCTGGTCCTTTGGGCGCTGGTGTGGCCACTATCTGCGAACGATACCCTGCGTTCTTGGAAGTCGGGAATGTTGTCCGAGTTCAATACCTTCTACAATCTTTCCGTTGGATTGTTTGTATTCTTCCTATTTCTTATCGCGTTCATTCCTTCAACCGGACGAATGCGGCTGGGTGTCGAAGATGAGAAACCCGAATTTTCGAACTTCTCTTGGTTTTCAATGATGTTTGGAGCGGGGCTTGGCGTGGGTCTCATGGTCTATGCAACCGCTGAACCACTTGGCCTATGGGAAACCAATCCATTGACCGTTTCCGGGGAAGTCACCCCCAAGAGCGAGGAGGCGATTGAAGGAGCTTATCGCTATACGTTTTTGCACACTGGTTTTCACGCTTGGGCAATATACGTAGTCACCGGTCTGAGCCTTGCCTATTACGCATTTACCAGGGGCATGCCGCTGACAATACGCACTGCTCTGACCCCGTTGCTCGGCGAATACTCAAACGGTGTTGCAGGTCATGTAATCGATATACTCGGCGTCGTGGCAACGATACTCGGCGTGGCGGTGACGATCGGATATGGCGTTTCCCAATTGGTGGATGGTGCGTTTCTGATTACCGGTGCGAATTGGCTTGTGGAGAATGCGACAACAACAATGAAGCCGTCGACCAACGGCCTTATCACGGCGTTGGTAGTTGTCATGATGATGTCGACACTCTCTGCCGTCTCTGGCGTAGGGCGCGGCGTCAAATACCTGTCAAATATTAACCTTCTTTTTTCGCTGGTTTTGCTGGCGGTTTTTATTGTTTATGGCTCATTCGCATTTGCGGCGACGACCTATGCTACGGCGTTGGTCGACTATATCAAAAACTTCATCCATCTGAGTTTCCAGACGTTTCGCCCGATTTCCGAAGTCGAGTTTGCATCCGTATTACCAGCGGAGGCGGTCCCCTTTGTCGGAGAGCTCTTCCCAGGTGCGACTGATCCTTGGAGAACAAAAGCAACCTTTCTTGAAGGTTTGAGCAATGATACCGCCGGTCTTTCCGATGCAACCAAGACTGCAGCTTATGACGCAGGCACACGAAGCAGGTTGTTCGGATGGCAGGCCGGATGGACTACATTTTATTGGGCATGGTGGATCGCGTTTTCGCCCTTTGTCGGCCTTTTCCTCGCACGTATCTCCAGAGGGCGAACCGTGCGCGAATTTATACTTGGAGCGGTCATTGCGCCGTCCCTGGTTTGTTTCGCCTGGATGGCCATTCTTGGTGGGGCTGCCATCGATTTGGAACTAAACGGGGATGCCAATGGGTCAATCCTCGCCGCATCAACGACGGCCACACTGTTCGTCACCTTGGGGGAGATGATATCGGGCAACTTGCTTACGGTAGTGAGTATCATGTGTGTTCTGTTAACCATGACATTCCTTGTTACATCCGCCGACTCTGGCATCCTTGTGATGAACAAGATCATGTCCGGAGGGTCTGAAGATACTGGCTTGCTTCACCGCGTCATCTGGGGCGTTCTACTGACCCTTGTCATTGGAACTTTGCTGATTGCGGGCGGCGGCGGATTAGAGGCTTTGACCAATTCCATGATAATCGGCGCGCTGCCGTTCAGCGTCGTCTTGCTGCTCATGTGCATCTCTCTGGCCAAAGCTATGATAAACGACTTGCGCCGATTGAACCATGAAACGTGAGCGGGTTCGCGATTATCTGCGCTTGGTTCCTAGTTGTTTCAGGCCCGGTCACCCGCCGAACGACTGGGTTTTAATGTGTTGTGGAAACACTGACTGCAATACAAACAGGAAGATATCTGAGTGCAAATGGTAGTCTGCCCAAAGTTCTTCCAGCAAAGTAATCAACGCGTCTGTTGCGAGTTTCCCCACCGCTAATCATTACGGAGGGCGAGTTGAACAAAATGTTCGACATTCTTGAAAAAGGGATCCGGCTGGCAACCGACGACCTGACGCGTCGCGGTGTATTTATAACTTAGGTACAACCACGAAGCGGCTTCGCAATGTTACGTGTTGCGAAGCCTGCTCGGCGCTCAGTACCGCTTACCCGGCGCGCATTGCCTCTGGGGGCAATTTGATCGGGAACTTTGACCGAACCTCTGCATCGGCTTTGCTGCCAAAGTAGTTCGGGTAGTGATTGGACAGAATGTCATCCACAACGGATCGGCTCCGTTCGAACATGTCCTGACGACCGGCTTTCTCCCAGGTATCTGTCAGCTCTCGGTCCATCAGTGTCGGGTAAACATACTCGGTTTCCATGAACTGCAAGGTTTGAGCGTTGCCGAGGAAATGCCCGGGGTCGATTGCACATTCATGAATGACGTCGACCGAAAGCGTGTCGTCGCTCACCTCGATCCCGCGAAGCGTTCGCGAGATCATGCCCGCAGCCTCGTTATCGATGACCATTGACTCAAAGCTACAGCCCATCAAGCTGCCGAGCATTCCACCAAATTCGCAGAGCCGGTTGGCTCCGGCATGGGCCGCCAAAGCGAATGTAAGCGCCTTTTCCAGCCCGTATTGCGCGTCGGGGATTTTGGAATCGGTCATGCCGCATCCGACACTGGTCGGCAGGTTGTAGAAATTGCCCATCTGGATGGCTGCGGCTGATATCAACGCCTGTTCGCCACTGCCGCCCGTAAACGATCCAGTTCGCAGATCGGTGATAAACGGCCATGCCGCAAAGACCACCGGCGTGCCCGGGTTGATCAGGTTGGCAATGGCTACACAAGAAAGGGTCTCAGCGACGGCCTGCGCCAGCGTGCCAGCCAACGGCGCAGGAGACGTAGCCCCGGCTTGCGGTGGGACGGCCAGATCGCAGACAAGCCCCATCTTCGCGGTATCAATCAGGATTTCCAGATTTTCCTGCCCAAACCGAAGCGGGGAGACGATGGGACAACCACCAAAAATCACCGAGGGTTTTTCAAGGAACTTACCCTCCCCACCCGAAGCGAAATCGAACAGATGGATCGCATCCTGAATATGCTCGCGCGTGCGGAATGTCAGACAGGATGGTTTTTCGCTACCCGCCAGAATGGCGTAAAGCATGCTCATGTCATGCTCATAATCCTGGGGTACATCCGTCGCCAGAACTGTGTCACCAGTCATGTGGATGTTGTCGAGCCGGTCCACCAGACGGGTGAAATCATAAATATCCTTGAGCGTTGACGGCCGGTAACTGCGTGTTTCCGCATCGAACGTGGTCACGGCGGTGCCGGAATTTGCATAGTACACCTTGTCCTTGGTGCAGTGCATGTCATCCTTACCGGCCCGCGATCCACGGGCATGGACATAGAATTCGCTGGCCGCTTTGGCCAAAAGGTCCTCCATCAACGCCCGGGGAAAGCACAGCCTGCCATGCTCGTTCACCGTCGCCCCCTTTGGCAACACGAGATCAAGAACTTCTTGCGTGGGGTCCCCGATCCCGGTCCGTTCCAGAATGCTGAGCGCGGCTTCGTGTATGCGCACCATATCTGCGTCTGACAGCGGCTTGTACCGGCCACCCGAGATGCCGGGCCAGATTGCCTGCGAGGCTGCGTTGCTGGTTCGCACAGCTGCTCGCGCTTCACGTCCGCCCCCGCGCCGCCTTGATCTGCGCTGAGTTAACTCTGTCATGTTTAGTCTCCGAATACTGAGCGTGTCAGATCATGCTGAAGTAGTTGCGATAGAAACCGGGAATGCTCCATTCCATCTCGGACAGCGGACCCGGGACGAAATGGTACGAATTCACGCCCTCCTGATTGTGACGGATGATCCGTTCGTCATCGAGCGACGTGACATGCCAGAGCCATGTCAAGGCGTCCTTATCATAGTCACGGCCTTCTTGAGCGTCGCCGCGCACGTACCAGACGATCTGAATATCTGTTTCTTGCAGGGCACGCGGCACAAACCGGTACCCAACCACATGATCTGCATAGACGAGGAAGTAGTTAAGGGTTCCGATCCCCAGATCAGTAGCACCCCCATCATGGCCCTTCAGTTCACCCAAGGGTGGCGCAAGTGGCGCACCATCCTTGCTGCCCGTCAGATAACCGGGGAACAGCGGGTAGCGTCGCCAATAAACATCCGCACCAGGCGCGATTGCGGTTTCTCCGGTCAGGTCCAGCTCCTCAGCAGGTATTCCGGCCTCTTCCATCCGCTCATGAAGCGCACCGCTGAACTCCAGAACCTGCGCTGGATCTTTCAGAGAATGGCTGCGCGAATAATCCTGATGGGACGGCGCGCAGTGATAGCATTCCAGATAATTCTCCAGTGCCAGTTTCCAGTTTGCCGGAACCGGATATGAGGCCTCATGCGCGACTTTCAGGTTTTCAAAATCGAACGGCCTTGAAAGCGGTGCCAGCCTGTCCAAAGCAGCATCCAGCGGCGGAGCATCTTCGGCTGCGCAAACAAAAATCAGGCCCTGGAAAATTTTCACCTGAACCGGGAACAATCCGTATTCGCTTGGATCAAAACCCGCCCCCATTGACCGCCCGTTTCTGAGCTTGCCGTTCAGGTCAAAGGTCCACGCGTGATAGGGGCAGATGAAATTACGCGCCTTGCCTTTTTTTTCAACGCAAACACGCGATCCCCGGTGGCGGCACACGTTCAGATGCGCGCGTACTTCGCCCTCTCGATCCCGAACGATAATCACGGACTCAGGCCCGTAGTCGAAAAGGAAGTAGTCACCGGGTTCAGCGACCTGGCTGACATGACCGACCCAGATCCAGTTACGATTCCAGAACGTACTGATATCGTTCTCGTATACAGCCTGAGACGTATAGAAATGACGCGGCAAGGCGAACCCTTCCCGTTGCGCTTTCATCAAGTCGCGCATAACTTGCAAGTCATCTTTTGGCATAGCGCACCTCATACAGATTCAAGGGAAACGATTTCCCGGCGGAAAAATTCGCGGTCGACATCGCCCGCATCGCGTTCGAAATTTCGGGCAGCCATGTGGCCGGAGTAAACGGCGTCAGCGATCAAACCGGGGTTCGCGGCATCACCGATCAATTCCAACGTAGTCAGCGGATTGTCGGCCAAACCGCGCAGCTCATCGTAAAGGGTGGTTTCGCGCATTCGCTGCGTCACCAACACGACAGAGCTGCATTCAATGGGTTGTTCTCGCCCAGTATAGACGCAATGCAATTTCGCTTGTCCGGGCGCTATACTGGCCAAGGACTGAGACAAAACCAGTCGAACGCCTTTTTCGAGCAGGCTGCGTTGCACTTTGGTCTGTTCCAACGTCAATTCCGTAAACGGCGAAACTACTGAGGCAGGCGTCACAAAGACGACCTCTCGTCCGGCCTGAGCCAAATGATCCGCCAAAACTCCTCCGAGGTAGGCTTGGTCATCATCGTAAACCATGATCGGGCCGTCCCCCGGCACAGCGCCTGACATGATGTCATCCGGAGTGAAAACCTGAGAGCCTGAACCTATCGAAACGCCCTGAAACGCTGACTTTCCGCGGCCATCTCGCCGCCATGTCGCGCCAGTGGCCAGAAAGACATTTGGAATACCCAACTCAACGACCTCGCTTGCTGATAAACGGCTGTCGGTGAACAGTTGAACATTCCCTCGTTGCCGAAGGTCATAAATCCTGTGATCTGTCACCCGCTTCCAGGCGGACAAACCGGTCAGGCCGGATTCCTGCAACACACGTCCACCAAGCTCTTGCTTGGCTTCGGCCAACGTTACCTCATAGCCCCTGCGCGCCAGTTGCATGGCGCATTCAAGCCCGGCGGGACCGCTGCCAACAACGAGCGCGGTTTCTTCTTTTCCCCGGCGTTCGATGGTCTCAGGGTGCCATTTCCTTCGCCACTCTTCGCCCATCGTCGGGTTTTGGGTACAGCGGATTGGAACGCCCAACGTATCGGACGAAACACAGATATTGCAGCCGATGCATTCGCGGATTTCTTCGACGCGACCTTCCTTGATTTTGTTAGGAAGAAACGGATCAGCAATGGATGGTCGCGCCGCGCCGACAAAATCAAGAACGCCTTTCTTGACAAGTGACACCATCAAATCCGGAGACGTCAGGCGTCCGACACCTACAACGGGCTTGGACGTGACCTGTTTGACAAATTCGATATACGAGGTTTGAAAGCCGTCGCGGGGTTCAAAGCGGGTCGTTGCAGAGTCGTTGCTCCAATCCGCGATGTTCACATCCCAGAGGTCTGGTAGCTCGGCCAGTAATTCGACAACGGTGCGACCTTCCTCCTGCGCTTGCATCCCGTCTGACCCCAGCATTTCATCGACCGCGAACCGCAGGGCAATGGCGCAATCGTCTCCAACCTCTTCCCGGGTTTCCTCCAGAAGCTCGCGGGTCAGGCGCACCCGGTTCTCCAACGAACCTCCGTATTCATCCGTCCGGTCATTGAACTGTGGAAGCAGAAAATGATGCGGCAGGGTCATGTGATGTCCGGCATAGACATACACGATGTCAAACCCCGCCTCACGCGAGCGCCGTGCCGCTGCGCGGTGCCACTTGCGAAACTCGCGAATGTCCGTCTTGTCCATAGCACGGGCCTGCTTGGGATACGGGGATTGCAGGGCGAGCTCAGAGGGTGCCAGCAAGGGCGCCCGGCTCAGATGGTTTTGCGCATGGTGGCCGTTATGCGCCAATTCAATTGCCGCCAACGAGCCCTTGTCATGAACCGCTTCGGTCATAAGACGCAGCGCCGGAATATCCCGCTCGTCCCACAGCCGGTTTTCGGCATAGGGAGATAGGTCAGAAGTCGGGTGAATCTCTGTCTCTTGATTGGACACGACAGCCCAACCGCCCTCGGCCTTCATTGCCCGCATGGCGGCTTCGGCCTGCGGTCGCAGGTGCCCCATACCGTTGCAGTGGGGCACTTGATAAAACCGGTTTCGAGCCGTCACTGGCCCGATCTGAACCGGCTCGAAGAGAACAGAGTATCCGTCAGCGCCTGACATTGCCGCGCTTCCTCCAAAAAATCGGAAATAGTTTCGTGGGAATGGAAGGGGTTCTACGTCCCCACCATTCCCGGCTGTGTCGTAAAGGTGCGCTTAGAAGCCAGCTTTGATGCGCTCGAACTCCTTCAACATCTTGGCTTCCAGCTCAGGGTTAACCGCGTCAAAGAAGAGAGATCCTTCAAAGAAGCTGTCCACGTCCGAGAACCCGTAGGTTTCAATCAGTGCCGGATCAGCCTGCGCAAACGCATCCTGGTTGGCATGGGCATACCCCCAACTTTCGATGATGTATTTTCCGCTTGCAGCAGAGCTGAGTGCGTTCAGCATGTCATAGACCTGCTCATCCGACTGTTTGGCGGATTTCAGATGCACGTAACCGCAGACCCAAGTGGCGATGCCTTTGTCCACATCACGCATCATGACGGCTGGGGTTTCGTTCCAGATCAGATTCAGTTCCGATTGGTTCCAGCCCCATCCCAGTGTGACCTCACCGCTGGCAATTGCCTGATCCAACTGGCCCGCATCGGACCAGTAGAAGCGCACATTCGGGTGAATCGACCGAAGGTAGTCTGCCGCTTTTTGGAATTCCTCGTCGCTCATATCGGTATAGCTGGAGGCGCCAGTTGCCAATGCAGCCATGGCAAACGCACTGGATGCTGCGTCCGGAACGGCAACTTTACCCTGATAGGCCGGATCTGCTAGCAGCTGCAGCGAAACATCGTCCGCCGAGATCATATCGGTGCGGTAAATCAGGCCGGTGTTGCCCCATTCGAACGGCACCATGTATGTCTGCCCGTCAATCGTGATGCCATCGACCTCTTTGATCTTTGGCATCAGTTTGTCCCAGTTCTCCAGCTTGCTGGTGTCGATCGGCTTGATCATGTCTGCCGCCACCCATTTTCTGAGGGCGTCCGTGCAGGGATGGGCCAGATCGGCCTCAAACCCGGATTGAAGCTTTGTAAATGCCTCTTCCACGCTGCCAAAATAGGTGTAGCTGGGCGCGCCACCGTACTTTTCTACGTAGTCGCCGTAAAACCCCTGATCCTCATATCCGGACCAGTCGAAAACAGTCAGGTCAGCCGCATTTGCTAGCGCTTGGCTGGCCGTAAAGGTGGCAACAACTGCTGCCGTAAGTGATGCTGCTTTATTCATGTTTCTCCTCCCAAAGATTCACGTTTGCCCAAGTCGATCACCGAGGCGCTTTGAACGCCAAGCCAGACGGTATCGCCGCGGCTATGATCGACTGTATGAAAATAGTTCGGTACTGCGACGGCGATGCTGTCCTTCAGACCATCGACACGCACATAGTAGTGGACGCTCTCACCATAGAAGGCGACGTCCGACACCTCGCCCTGAACAAGAGCATCGTAGCCATCCGGTTTATCCGCGCTGATCTCCAATTGCTCGGGCCGAACGCCGACAAGAAGTTTCTTGTCATGCACCTGAACGTTGGGGTTCACACCGATTTCCATCTGCCCAAAGCCCTGAATGTTGACTTCCAGCGTTTCAGCATTCTCTGAAGTCACCTCGGCATCCAGAAAGTTCATTCCACCGATGAAAGACGCCACTTCCCGGTTGCAGGGTTGGGAATACAGGACCTCTGGCTTATCCACCTGCTTGAGCTGCCCTGCGAACATGACGCCGATGCGGTCGGACATGGTCATCGCCTCGTACTGGTCATGCGTGACCATGACGAAAGTAATTCCTAGCTTTTGCTGCAAGCGGCGCATTTCCAGCTGCATCGCTTCGCGTAGATTTTTGTCCAACGCGGATAAGGGCTCATCCAGCAGCAACACCTTAGGCCGCATGACGAGTGCCCGGGCGAGCGCCACACGTTGCCGCTGACCGCCTGACAACTCATTGGCCTTACGGTCCTGCAAGCCGCCAAGCTCAACCATCTCAAGTGCCTCGGCAACTCGTTCTTTGATTTCCTTGCGTGCAAGCTTTGTCTTGCGCAATCCGAATCCAACATTGTCGCCGACATTCAGGTGCGGAAAGATCGCATAGCTTTGGAACACCATATTGGTGGGACGTTTGTTGGCCGGCACCGCACCCATCGTTCGACCATCAATCCGAATTTCGCCTTCTTCGTGATCCTGAAAACCTGCGATGATGCGCAAAGCCGTTGTTTTTCCGCAGCCAGAAGGACCAAGCAGTGAAAAGAACTCACCCTCTTTCAGGGTAAGGTTCAGGTCTGAGACAGCCACAAAAGATCCAAAGCGTTTTTCGACGCCCTGTATTTCGATGATGTTCTGTTCGCTCATCTTGTTCGTTTCCTTTGGCTTCAATCTGACGATTGGATGGAACGGCGGCGGAAATATTCGGCGATCAACAACAGCAGAACTGAGGACAGCAAAAGCAGCGACCCCAGCGCCAACGTGTTGGGCAATTTTGCCGGGAAGCGGATCTGGCTCCAGATATAGACCGGCAGCGTCGGGCTGTTGCCAGACAGGAAGAAGGCCAGCACGAACTCATCAAACGACACGGTAAATGTGACCAGAAGACTGGCGACTATGCCGGGCGCAACAATGGGCAGAGTGACACGCCGAAACGTCCCCACAACGCTTTCACCAAGGTCGAACGCGGCCTCCTCCAAGGATTGGTCGAAATCGTCAAATGCAGACTTCATGATCGACACGGAAAAGGGCAGCGCCACGAACACATGCCCGAGGATCACGGTGGTTAACGATGGTTTCAGGCCGATGCTGATGAATAGAACCAGCATCGAACTGGCAACGATGATGCCGGGGATGACCAGCGGGAGCATGACCAGGCCTTCGGACACCTCGCGCCCCTTGAAGCGGTATCGGACATATGCGCGCGCGGCGAACAGGCCCAGAGACGTTGCCATCAAGGCGGTCACACTGCCAACGATCAGCGAATTCACCATCGCCTGCAACAACGTGTCCTGCTGCCCCAACTGCGCGTACCACTTCAACGTGAAGCCCTTTAGCGGGAAGGCCACGATGGTTCCGTCATTGAACGAAAACAGCGGTAAAAGCAGTACTGGCAGGTATAGAAACACCAGATAGCTGACTGCGTAGACAAGTAACCATGGGATCCGGATGGTATTGGTCATCTGATCCTCCGTCCCAAAGCGGTGACTATGACCACGAACAGGATTGCAACGCAGCCAACCGATAGCATGGCGAGCAGAGACAGGGTTGCACCCAACGGCCAGTTATTGGCGGCACCGAACTGCACCTGGATCAAGTTCGCCACCATTTTACCCTGCGATCCGCCGACCAGAGCTGGGGTGACGTAGTCTCCCACCGTAGGGATGAAAATGATCAGACAGGCTGCAATGATCCCCGGCACCGTCAGGGGCAATGTCACGCGGACAAATCTTTCCAACTTGCTGCACCCAAGGTCAGTTGCCGCCTCCAACAGGCTACGGTCGATCTTTTGCAGCGACACATAGATCGGTAGGATTGCAAACGGCGCCCAGGCATGGGCCAGCGTTAGAACAACGGCGAACTCGTTATAAAGAAGGAATGTCAGCGGTTCCTGTATCAGCCCCAGCGAAATCAAAGCCGAGTTCAGCACCCCGTTAAAGCCTAGGATCAGTTTCCAACTGAACACCCGCAGCAGGTAGCTGCTCCAGAAGGGTATGGTGATTAGCAATAACCATAAGGTTTTCTTCTGCGTCCTGAACGCAATGAAGTAGGCGATAGGGTAGGCAAGACAGACTGTTGTCAATGTCACCGCTCCCGCAATCGCAACGGAACGGATCATCAGGTGTCGCACCAAGGGGTCGGTGAACGCCTCTTGGTAATTCGCCCAGGTCAGTGTCCGGTCAACCTCGACATATGTCTGGGTCCAAAAGCTGTAGGCGACAAGAATGCATAAAGGTACAGCCACAAGCAGGCCGACATAGAGCGTCGCAGGCGCGCTCAGTGCCAGGCCCTTGCCCGTTTCACTTCGTAGTACTCCGGTCATGCTTCCCTGCTGAACTTTGCTTTCGGTGGCGCAACAATGTCGATCACAAAATGGACAATCGTCCATTTAAATCTGGAATTTTTGGACTACTTGTGTCAACTGATATTTTCACAGCCGGGGTTGGCCAATTTCGCACAGGCCACTAGAAGGCACCGCAAGAGACTGAAAACAAACAGAACCGCCTGATCAAATGACTGGAAGACGACAAGAAATACGCGAACGAAATCGACTTTCCCTGATCGAGGCAGTACTCGACTCAGTCGCAGAGAAAGGGATTTCCGAGACCTCGGTCACCGAAATCATTCACCGCGCCGAGCTTTCCCGTGGCATGATTCACCTTCATTTTGGTGGCAAGGACAACTTGGTTGATGAAGCCGCCCGCTACTCATCCGAGCAATACTACAACGGTCTCTATGCTTTGCTGGAAAAGACCGGACAAACGGGTCAAGAACATATTGAGATGATCGTTAGGGGAGACTTGAGTGAAGCCATTCTCAACAAGAAAAATGTTTCAATTTGGTACGCATTTCGCGGTGAGGCCCGAAACAGAGCTGCAATCGCTGCGTTTTCAGATACCCGCGATGTTAAGCTTCGGACTCTAGTTTTCAACGCTTTCGCTCGAATTGCGAAGGAAGCTGGACTTGAACACCCCAATCAGGTCGCACGGGACGCTACGCACGGCACACTCGCAATGCTTGAAGGCATGTGGACCGATTATCTACTCCACCCGGATTCCTTCGACCGCAACGAGGCATTGAGAATTGTTTTTCGATTTCTGCGTGCAATGTTCCCAAAGCATTTTGACCTGAGCGGTGCCTTGCTATTTGAGTAGGATTTGCGACAAATTTTTTTATCTGACCACTTTTGAAGTGGCTAATCTCCATCTTCCAATCAACAAGATGGAAGCAGGGTACGGGCACAAGAAGTTCATTTGAACAAACGGCTAAGGCGCTGCCTCGACCCCCCAATGCGGCTTCGCCACGTGGCAGACCAGCAGGAACAGGCGACTTCGGAGTCTTATCGAACAGCCGTTCTTCTCTCTGCAACGGCGCTCCCTACTGTGAACTCTCGAATGTCTGCTGTGAGCCCTTTTCAACCGGCTTCTGCGAGCCGCGCGAAAGTCGGCTTTTCAACAGCCTTGAGGGGAATTGGCTATCCGAGCCGACTTTGGAGGTATCCTATCAGTTGCTTACTTCTCAGGGCTGAACCTTGACTCCAGCTCAGTGTGTGGAAGAAGCCCTATCATGGATACGAGTCAAATGCGTTTTCCGCGTCTAGTTGAGGACACCATGTTGGTCGATACTGGTTTTGCACGGTGCTTGAAATTTTAATTGCCGACGGGTCGTCGAGGCACCCAAGGGAGACTAGTCGCATCCCCGGGAACTTCTTGGGGTTCACCCAATGCACGTTCGAATAGCAATTGGGGCAAACGTATCGTTTAAGCCCCGGCCAATTCTCCATTTTGGGGTCAAGTTCGTGCGCATCTGTCATTGCCACGACGTCTTCTTCTCGAAAAAGCGCAACAGCATTTCCAACTGAACCAGTCAACCGTTGGCAGTAGTCGCAATGGCATACAAAACACTGGAGCGGTTCGTTGGCCAACTCTATTGATACAGCTCTGCAAGCGCATTGTGCTCTGAATGGCAAATTTCCGTTCCAACTCTGATCATTGAAAGGCCCGTTCTTTAGCCCAAGAAACACCACGAGGGACCATTTGTCTATCCGATGAATCCGGTAGATGGATAGGACCAACTATTTGAGTTTAGCCCACAGCGGAATTGATGTGACTACGATGAATGACCGCTTCGTCCGCAACTCGGAAATTCGACAAATTTTTGCGAACGGCTGCCGCTTGACGAAAGTGGTCGTGGATTGTCGCTGATCCGCGCCTTTGTGGCCTAAGGTCGGCTTAGCGGTGTAAGAAGACCTTCCTGAAAAAGGCTCAAGGTCTGAGTTGCGGATAAAAGCTGACACGCGGCGTAATTAAACATTCGATCAAAACAGAGCACATCGCCGCCCAGATGACAGTTCGGACATATCGCACGATTTCGTGTATGATGCCGCCGAGCCATACGCTCAAAAAATTTCGAACAACGGCAATTTTGGAGACGATAGATGCAGCATTTGTATGCCAAAGCCAGCAATACTTTTGTCGCCTGTATTAGCTCGTTTTTTGTTTTCGCACCTGCAGCCTCAGCGGAAGCTAATTTCCAGACGACATGCAACCAGAATGCGGATCAGGCTTTCAATGAAGGTCTGAACCTCATCCACAACATGATGTATATTCAAGCCGAAGAAGCGTTCAATAAAGCGGCGGCGGCAGATCCAACATGTGCTATGGCGCAATGGGGTATCGCGATGTCGAACTTTCATCCTCTTTGGCCCGGCACTCCAAGTGAAGCCGAAACAGAAAGAGGGTCCGCTGCAGCCGAAAGACTCGCGTCAATGTCATCCGAGAGCGCCCTTGAGCAAGCATTGATTGATGCTGCCGCTGCTTTCTATGCCCCGAACCAAGAAGGCTACCGTGCTCAGCTTACCTCGTGGGCGGAGAAACAAATCGCAGCTGCGGACCAACATACGGACGACGTAGACGCTGCGGCTTTCGCGTCGCTGGCGCGGCTTGCAACGGCGCCGCGGGGCTCCGAAGGGATCAAAGTGAAGTCGCAGGTGGGAGACACGCTCGACAAACTTCACCAAAAGGCACCAGACCATCCAGGTGTCATTCATTACGCTATCCATGCTTATGACAATCCGCCACTAAAGGATCGCGGCAGGCCATATGCTGAAATTTATGACAAAACGGCTCCTAGCGCTCCACATGCGCTGCATATGCCCGCCCATATCTTTACACGGACAGGGGAGTGGGAAAAATCAATCGACCTGAATGGCCGGTCGGCCGAAGCTGCTCTTGAGCAATCCAAGGACGTTGTGCAAAGCCATTATGCACATGCCATCGACTATATGGTTTACGGCCACTTGCAACTTGGCGACGTGGATGAAGCGGCAAGGCTCGTCGACGAAATGCTAGCAATCCAAAACCATCAAGTCAGTTTCGGCAGCGCTTATGCACTGGCGGCTGCGCCTGTTCGGCTGCCGCTGGAGCAAGAACAATGGGAAGTCGCCGCAGCGTTGTCGGAGGAGATGCATCCGGTCATCCCATGGGAGAAATTTCCTCAAACCGTTGCCATGCGGTTGTTCGCCATCGGAATAGGCTCAGCCCGTAGTGGCGATGTTGACAAAGCGCAGAACGCGGTTGCCGAGCTCAAGTCTCTGCACGCCGCAATGGAGGAACGCGGACAAGGCTACTGGGCGCAATTGACCGAAGCGCAGATATTGACAGTGGAAGCTTGGATTGAGTTGGCCAACGGTGAAGTGGAAAGTGCGGTAGTCAAGCAGGCTACTGCGGCCGATCTCGAGGATAAGATTGGCAAAAGCCCGGTTACACCCGGCCACGTACTCCCGGCTCGAGAACTTCTGGGGGACATGCTGGCGGTGCTAGGAAAGACCGATGAAGCTGCGGTCGCATATCAGGCGACGCTGGATATTTCTCCAAACCGAGCACGAAGCCTCGCAGCCCTTCAATAAGTGGGTATAACTAGCTCGGTTGGTGCTGGTAATTTTTGCAGTGGTATTGACCGCTGTGGGCTTGATGCGGTCTATCGCTAAATCGCAACGGATGTCCACTTTGCGGGACAAACCTGCGTTAGTGTTCTGAGCGCGAACGGCTGCTTTGTGCGCTCTGCTACCGCAGTGGAACGCACCTCGGGCGGAGAGCGGTCATTCGCTGCGTTTGCAGGGATTTTGGAATGGCAGGTGTACTGCAGGCGTTTGCCGTGTCGCCTCTGAGGTCCGCGATGAGCCCAAAGCGGACCCTGCGACCGGTGCATCAGCAGGTTTGCAATTGCATTGCTAATTTGCATTCAACGCTTGATCGATAGCTGGTAAAGATGACTTTAGACCCAATTTCACAGCATCATCGCGAAGTGCTTGCAGAACGGCGCGGCCTTCAGCACTTCTATGGTCGGAATGCCATGCTACAAGAGCACGAGCTCTAGCTACATAAAAGTCTGACCACGGCAGGTCCTCGTGCGCAAAAAAAGCCTTGAGAGATTCAGCATGTCGCTGGGCCTGCGCCCACTCTTTGCGCTGCAACATAACTTCGATAGCGTCGCGGTAGAAAAAGGGTTGATTGTGTCCCACACAGCCGTTGGCGATTATTTCTTCCGCTTCCGATATCGCTTGGTCTTGCTCTATTTTGTCCTGAGTGACGCGGGCAAAGTGACCAAGCATTCGGGGCCCACCGAAAGACATTCCCAGTTTTCTTGCTCCAATAATTGCCTGATTGATCGATTCAAGTGCTTCCTGATGCCGCCCGATTGCGTTCAAATAAATGCTATTGAACGACAATGCCTCCTGGATGAGCCTGCTCGCTCCCAGCTTTTCGCCCAGAGCTTTCACATGCTCACATAGCGTATCCACCGATGACCAGTCGCTGAGTTCAACAGCTGCAAAGAGCGCTGCAGCAGCAGCGTTCATTTCGGCACGGTCGTGTCCAACGCGGCGAGCTGCATCCACTGTCTTGCGAGCCTGTTCGAGTACTTCATCAAGCTCGAGCATATAGACCTTTGTGTGACAGACCTGCGCCGCGTTTGCCACTTCGGTCCGCCCATAACCATTGGCTCTACTAATTTCTACACAGCGTGACAGCATATCATGAGAAGTGCGCATGCGCCCGGCCACGTAGGCTGCATCGCCCAAACCACCGAGCCCTATTGCTTCGCCCTCAGTCGAACCGATCTGTCTTGCATATTCGATGCTTTGCCGATGCCCCGCTTCACACCCAGTGATATCGCCCTTCGGGAACAGCAAGTTCCCACGTAAATGATGAAGGCGCATCAAGGTTTCGATCAAATCATTGGCTTCTGCAATGGGTTGCACTTGGGCCACAAGGTCGAGTGCCTCGTCGGTGCGGTCTATGATGCGCATGCCTTCAGCAATGCCGAGTAATGCAACACATTTTTCCGTATTGTCCGAATGACGGGAAAGAGATTCCTGATACGCTTCAATCGACTTTTCAGTCTCACCCAGTTCCCTTAGCAATTCGCCTAGCAGGCAATACAAAGCGAAGGACATCTCAGTTTTGTCCGCCACGGCAACGCCGCGTTCAGCCAGCCGTTTTGCACTTTCAAACCGCAACGCCGCCTGTTGAGCTTCTGCTGCGTGAAGATAAGCCTGTGCCGCGTCCTTGTGGCCGGCACAGTCCAGATGTTCGGCATGCAGTGGAAGATCCTTGTCTGCAAACCAGTCCGCGGCGGCAAGGTGAATTTCATTTCGACGCGCTCGAAGCAGTGAACCATATACACCATCTCTGACCAGCGCATGAGCAAATAGATATCCGTCACCCTGCTCGCGGATAAGTTGATGGTCTACCAATTTCGCACTGTCATACGAGTCATTGCTGATCAACCGACGCAACGAAGCCAGCGTAAACCGTTGTCCCAGAACTGAAGCGGCTTGAATGGCCGATTTGTCAATCGCTGGCAGACGGTCAAGTCTTGCTTGTACAATGCTCTGAATTGATCCCGGAACTTGAACGTCGTTGGCCTCATGAGCGCTTCTGAGCAATTGCTCTAGGAACAAGGGGTTTCCAGCTGCCCGCTCTACACAAGAACGAGCGAATTTGTTGGCGATGTCGACAAAGTTGGCAGCCATTCCCATGGCGTCGGCCTCGCCAAGAGGACCCAGATCCAAGGTTATGAAGGGTGCGCCAGCCAGGGCCCCACGCCAAGCTGGATCAATCGGGTCGCCTTCAACCCTCGAAGTAAGAACGATCATGATGGGCGCGCCAATTGAACCAAGTCCCAAACTGGCAATTTGCTTTAGCACAAGCTTGTCCGCCCAGTGGATATCTTCGAAAACGATAAGTCTAGGAATCTTCTTACTGAGCGCCCGGACAAGCGCGACAACAGTATCTACCTTACCGGTGTTACGCGTCAGATTGTCCATAGCGTCGTAAAGCGCCTGGTCCTCTGGCGATCGCGGCAGGTTCAGGAGGTCGTTGAGATGGATTTCATTTTCTGCGGTAACAAAACCTTTCGCAACCGCGTTCTTGGCCGCTCCCCACCGACCTTCAAGATCTTCTCCTATCGGCACTTCGAGTAGACTATGGACCAACGAGCGTATCGGATCCTGCCCCAGGCCGACACCGAAATCGAGGATAAGAGTGCGGTGACACGAAAAGCCGTCTTCTTCGGCCAAATGGCAGTATTCATCCGTTAGACGGGTCTTTCCGATCCCGGGATCGCCGCGAACTTGGATCAGCTGCCCTTCTTCGGCGTCCTTACACACTTTCAGGGCACTCTTGAATTGCTGGATCTCAGCCACGCGGCCAAGAAATGGACTTGCACGCTGCGTTTTTGGAGAGTCCTGGCTACCTTGCACTGAATGCACTCGCACGGGCTCCAAAAGACCTTTGACGGAAACGTCCCCTACATCTGTAGCGCCAACTTTCCCTTCTATGGACTGGCGGACCAACTCAGATATCAGGATTTCCCCAGCGGAAGCCTTATCTGTAAGTCTGGCGGCTAAGTTCACCGACTCTCCGACAACAGTATAATGGCTATCAGGACCAACGCCGCTTGCGACGACCTCGCCACAGGCAATACCAATGTGAGTTTCGAGCGGCCGACCAACCTGTTCTGAGACACCTGACATCGCTTCTTGGATCGCTATAGCTGCGCGGACAGCCCTTTCAGCGTCATTCCCATGTGAAATTGGTGCTCCGAACACAGCCATAACGCTGTCGCCCACATGCTTATCAACCGTTCCTCCGAAATCATTGACTATGCCGTCGGCAGCTTCGAAGTACGCAGCCAAAAGCTCGTGAGCCGCTTCGGAATCAATCGATGAAGATAACTTGGTGAATCCACAGATGTCCGAAAACAAAACAGTTACTTGTCTGCGCTCACCTGAGCGCTGAGCGGCAGTCTTTGCTTCGGTATTTTTTTGCGCTGTCTCCGCTTTTTCATTTGCGGTTTCGTCGATTTTCGCAATCGCCTCTAGCAATTTCCGCCTGTGGCCGACGGCAGTCACGCCGATATCTTTCAGGTCTTCTACTGTGAGGTGCGCAAGAACATGCCCATCGACAAAGTTCTCCTCAAAGGCATCGGCATATTCGCCGAGCCCGAGGTCTTCGAGCCAGGTGCGTACGTCGATTTCCATGCAGGCTCTGTTTTTTGTTTCGGGAGCAAACTAGCATGGAAAGTGTCAAATGGTCCATCGAGGCGCCCCCAAAGAGCTGTGTGACACAGCCTGATCGCCACGCGATCACTGAGCAGCCGATCGACAGTCGGCAGGCTGTACAGCAATGCCCTTGCACCGATGTAATCGCTGACCTGCCCAACGGTCACAAACAGGTTCAGTGGGCGGCGTTTGCTATCGCAGATGGCGTGCAGTTTGGTATTCGTGCCGCCCTTGGTTCGACCGATCAGGCGTCCACGCCCCCTTTTTTTGCGCCCAAACTGGTCGCTGTGCGGTGTGCTTTCAGGTAGGTCGCATCTATCATCACGGTCCTATCTTCGCCGTGCTCAGCGGCCAATCCGGCCATCATCCGGGCGAAGATGCCTTTGTCGCTCCACCGTTTCCAACGGCTGTAAAGCGTCTTGTGCGGGCCGTATTCCTTCGGCACATCGCGCCAACGCAAACCATTGCGATTAATGAAGACTATCCTGCTCAACACCCGCCGGTCATCGACGCGGGGTTTGCCGCGAGACTTTGGGAAGAAGGGCTCAAAATGCACCATCTGCGCGTCGGTCAGCCAAAACAGATCAGACATGTACACCGCTCGTTTTTCAACCGTGAATCACGCAACCCCGCAGAAATCAATGGGTCCTGACCCTAACGACCTCCAGGCCAAAAAACCGCTGTTTTCCGAGCCTCGGTTGGCCTAATGGTCGAATGGTTCAAGCGAGTCGTCGAAGGTTCAGGCGTAGGCCAGACGCCAAAGAGAACAACACTTCAGAACAAAGAAAGTGATGTACAGAATTGCTTTGGTAGGCCGTGGTTTAATTGGTGTTGCGGGCCAGAACCCAAGGATTACAGGCCTTGCGGGATTGTACCGGTTTGTACCCGCGCCAAAGCGAATTGCAGTGAACTTTGAAATTATGAAAAGTTCGTATAATATCTTGGGTGCGCGCGCTTGAACTTGGCGAAGTTACCTAAACACTTGGCTAGGATATTTGATCAGGTAACCCATTCGAAGACTATAAACTTTCTTGTTGGTCAAAGGCAGAAAATTAGGAAAGGGGGGGCAAATTTTATTGAAAACAACCTCAATCGGAAAACAGAAACATCTCTGTGACTACGACTTCTGATTTCGGAAATAACCCATACTGCTGCCAGATCTCGCCAATAAAATCTTTGGCGAAATACACAAAATAGATGACCTGCAATGTTCCACGTTGGTTATTTAGGCAGCCCTTCTGAGATGTGAAGCTTTTGAAGAACCGCTGACTCAAATGGAAATGAATTCGATTGTGAAATGAGCTGACAAACATCCATTGTGCAGTTCACCTTGAGAGGTGGTTGTGTTCATCTATTTCAACATGCGCCGCTTGGGGGTATCTTGGCCTGAAAGAGGCGAAACGGATAACAACTGAATGCTGTCGCAGTGAACGGCGCCCGGATTCCTCAATCAGAGCTTGTGCGGTGTTCGGGTAATCCGCAAAGCGATCCCATTCGAAAATACTCCAGCGAGTATCAGGGGAATTGAACTGAGATTCCAAAGTCCAGAAAGCTTGAATTATTCCCGTATTGCGGTCTTTCGTACGCGACCCAAAAAGTAAGAAGCTCGCACCAATACGCAGAAGACCCCGGCGCTGCAAATTTCTTCATCAAAGAGTATGATTAATGCCATCGAATAATTTCACTAATCAAAACAAGGGCCACGAACCCCATTTTGGGTCGCCATCAGTGTTGACCAAACTCACCGCGAAAACTAAGTCGGCTGCCGCGCGCCTTAAGTACTCAGTTTCAGTTTACCTGCTAAACAATCCAAGGGCAGCGCGAGTCGGTTTTGCCATTGCGCGGCGAATTCGGCCTATTTTTTGCATTGGAACGACATTCATTGCAGTACGGGACCGTGATGTTCAAAACCTCTTGCATCGAGACGAGGACCTGCTGGTCGGTAAATTCATGAACCCACGCATGGTCTGTGGTCCCTTCATTTTGGGCATTGACTGGCGGGAACAACACACATCAGAGCGCGCCGCCCTTGAAAACGCACGACATAAGAGTGCCGACCAACGGATAATCCGCGATTATGCTGTCAACTCTGCGCAGCGTCTGATCAATAATGCCACAAATGGTGCAGTACATGGTCGAGCACATCTCGACATCGCGCGAGGATTTTCCGAAATCGTGGCGATTGAGGTTCTCACTCGCTATCTGGGGCTGAAAATTCCAACTGATGCGAAAGCGCGCGATGAGCTGCGGAATATCTCTACAGCGATTCTGGATCTTCCGCCCGAAGGATCGGTACAGGCGGACCAGCTCTTTCGCTCGGCGACGACAATATCGGAACAGGTTGAGCTCGAAATCAGGCGGATCTTCAGCGCGGCTAACCTGAAGGGTTCGGTACAGGGCGGACCAAGCAACAGCTTCATAAGTCGGCTGGCGCAGGGTTCGCTTGCGACATCCAGCGCTGGAGAGGAATGTACCCGCCGATCTATTTTGGGATTGTTGACCGCAGGTGTCGCAACTGTTGCACGTGCGACGACCCACGCGTTTGATCAATTGCTCGCCCGCCCGCACGAATTCGCTCTTGCACAAGAAACCGCACGGGCACTTTCGGCACGCATGCAAAAGGTTCCCAATCGCCGCGCACAGGATTTGGATACCGAGGTGATTGAATTACGGAACGTGCTATCCGGCTATATCGACGAGGCACTGCGATTTCGTCCCACTTTTCCCTTTCTCGTTCGCTTTGCCCCCCGACGCACCATAATTGGAACCCAAGAAGAGGACAGGCGCTGTGTGAGGGGTGGAAGCACTGTGATTGCAGCGCCACTGGCGGCGATGTTCGATCCGACTGTTTTCGAGTGCCCGGCAGAGTTTCGCGCCGATCGGGGGTCGATCCCGTATCTGCACTTCGGGACTGGACGACACGCGTGCTTTGGACGCTACATCGCCGAAACCGAAATCTTCGAGATGATCAGGGAACTTCTCTTGCTCAAGGACTTGAGACAGGAGTCACGGCTGCGTCACGAAGGGCCAACAGTAAAAGAGCTCAAAGTATCGTTCGATGCCATTAGCTTCAGTCAGGGTATCGAACCATGACTCTGCAACGACTGTGCTTCATTGAAACGATCCGGGCCGAGTATGAGGATGAGCTGCGAAAGGCGCTTTCAAATTACAACCCGGGCATCGCGACCGAAGCGCCCGGGATGCAACCCGACGCAAAGGAGAGCAGCCATCAGGGGGGGGCGACCGGTATTTCGAGCCCTCGTTCAATCCGCGCAAAGTGCAACCTGGACTTTGATTTTTCGGCGCTGCCCAACTTGCACATGGCAAGTTTCCTGATCATCCCCGGGGAAGGGGATAGCCCGCCAGCGCTCTGTTTCGAAGGTACATTTGACGGAGAACGCACGCGCTTTGTGCAAGATTTAGTGCAAGCCTGCAGCGAAGGTGTCCGCCGCACATTCGGAGCATGTATTGATTGCCCGGATCCGAACGAGGCGGCAGCCGAGATTATCGTGCGTTACATTCTCGACCGTCATGTGGACGCAAACCTCTCGTTTTCCGGTGCGCCAGGGCGACCAGTGTCGCGCATACTTGGCGAGCAAGATCTGCGGGATGCAGCTGTCGACTACGTCAAGACGTATCGCTCTTTCATGGTTACTGCACCATCAAGCTATGAGGCGATACTCGAAGACATTCTGGCAAATGTTGTCCGTCGAGGCACCGGTACCGGTACCCACACCGACCTTCGCTGGGCGGAAGAGGTACCCGAAACCGCTTTCCGGGTTAAACATGGCAGATTGGCCCTCTTCGCAGCGGCAGCGGCAGCTGTTGTGTTCCTTGCGCTGATCCTCAAGTGGGCACTTGATTTGTTCGGCATTTTGTCAAGCGAAACGCTAGTTCAACGCGCGCAAGATTGGCCTTCTATTGTCAAAGCCAGCGCAGGTGCGTTTAAAACCCAACTGGACTGGATACACAGGGCGTTCGACGGTTCCGGCCTTCTTATTGCTGCGGTTGTATTCGGCGCGTCTGGTTTCCTGCTCGACCGTATAGGAACCGCGCGGCCAACGGGCGGTGTGATGAAGTCACCTGTCCTACAGGCCAAATTGCTCTTCTACTGCCTTCTCTTCTTTGTCTTCTTCAGCTTTTCGACTTCTTGGGCGACCCATGCCTCGATCCAGGCGGGAGGTTTCGCACCGCTCGGCCTGATTGCAACGCTGGCGGTCTGGCTCATAGCGAGGTGGATCGGATTTACTGTCGAAATCGTATTTCCTGATCCGCGAAGCCGGGACTACTATCCTGAGATATTGCTTCTGGTCACTCGCTTCGTCGCCCGCGCAGCTTCGGTAGCACTTATCATGTTAGTAATCGACTATGTGCTTCGTATCGGTGCCCAGGATGTCTACAATCTAAGGTACCTTGGAACATGGCTTGTCGGAGATAATACAGCCTATCCAATCAGCGTCGGAGCGCTCGCTCTCCTGGCGGCTGTCGCGTCTTATTTCTGGCTGGGCTATCTGCGTTCAACGCTATTGTTGCCGCTTGAGACGCGGTTTTTGTTGCCGACTGAAAAAGTGTTGTTGAGTCTGAAGTTGCATTTTATCAAGGTTCTCCGCATTTTGGTGATGACGTTCGTCGGCCTTCACCTCGCATTTCTGATCCTGCCCTCAACCTGGACCGACGCGCCATTATCCGCGAACCTGCTGCTGTCGCATGCTATCCCGTTTGGGATCTACATCCTTTTTGCGATTGTTTTTCTGTTTTTGATCTTTCTTCTGATCATAGTCTGGATGCGGTTTTGCGAGACTTCCGACCTCCGTCGATATGATCATCCAAAGCGCTTGCTTTTGCGTCCGAAAGAGCTGGCTCGTGCAACCGCACGTGAAGAACACGGAATAAATCTGCTTCAAAACCATTTGGCCAGTGTGACCCACGTGAAACCCGGAGTGCTCAGACTGTACTTCCTGCGATTTACATTATTTGTCATCAATCTGCTTTCTCACTACGTGTTCACACGCGGTACGTTGGGTGGAATTCCAACCATTCTGCATGCGCAATGGACGCTGATCAACGAAGGACGGCGGCTGCTCTTCCTCGTAAGCTATTGTGGCTCGTGGGAGAGCTATCTTAATGAATTCATCGATCTTGGGGCGGTTTGGGGAGTTAATTCCATTTGGACGCATACACATCTTCGTCCAGAGCCCGAGTCACAGGTAATCGGATTTTCTCCAACACGGGGTATCCTTTTTGGTGGGGCGCAGGATGCCCGGCCCTTCAAAGCTTATGTTCGCACCAGTCAGATCGAGACACTGGTGTGGTACAGCGCCTACCCCGGCATCAACACTACCAACATCAATAATAACAGCCGTTTTCGCGAGGGGTTGCTCAAACCTCAAAGAACCGAAACGGCAAGCACTCTGCTTAGGAATATCTGAGGGTTAACAATGGCGGTTCAAACGGTCGAATGGGAAGACGTCCAGTGCCTTTTGTTGAGCGGATTGGCCCATCACAAGCAGTCCAGAAATCTTCTCTTGCGGGTCAAGAACAGATCCGAAGCCAAGTCATGGCTGCGGGCTTTACTGGCAAGAGGCGTCGTGCGCTCGGCGCATCAGGTCAATAGTCACAATGTCGATGCGAGCGATCTGCCCGATCATATTGTAAGCATTGCCATGACGTTCTCAGGGCTTCGGGCGCTGGGGATCGAAGAGGATACTTTGGAAACCTTTCCGCCAGAGTTTCAGGAAGGGATGACCGGAACGGATCGGCGGCGGCACATGCTTGGTGATGTTGACGCAAGCGCGCCAAGCAAATGGACATGGGGCTGGCGCGCACTCGAACCACATGTATTGATCCAGGTGTTCGCGCGTTCAAAGGCTCATCTCGATCCAGTAGAGCTTGAGCGCGCGATAGGTACTCCAACCGGGTTCGTTACCGTTGATGGCGACGAAATCGGCTCCGAGGGTACGGCTGGGCTGCTGACCTACGTGCCGGAAGACCGTCGTGAGCATTTCGGGTTCGTAGATGGTATCTCGCAACCGCTGATCGAAGGAACACCAAGTGCCGAATGCAGGAGATACGGCCCAAACGAAATCTCGATCATCAAGGCTGGGGAACTCATCCTTGGATATGACAATGAACGTGGGCTGCGGGCACCCAGCCCGAGCATAGATACAAATGCCCATGGGGCTGACGTATTGCCATCCACGCCGGGAAGACGGGATTTGGGGCGAAATGGCAGTTACCTCGTGGTCCGTCAGATCGCACAGGATGTCGCCGCATTCCGCAAGTCGGTAGCCGCAATAGCGCCCTCTAAGCAGGAACAAGGACTTGCCGCTGCCAGGCTCATGGGCAGATGGCCCAGCGGCGCTCCGCTCGTTCGTCATCCCCACACTGATCCGCTTGCTTCTGGCGATGAGTGGTCGCGGGAAAACGATTTCCTGTTTGATCGAGAGGATCCTGAGGGTATTCGCTGCCCAATAGGTGCCCACATCCGAAGGTCCAACCCAAGAGATTCTTTGCTGCCGGACCCGGAAACCGCACTTCGACTGTCCAAGCGGCGACGGATATTGCGACGCGGGCGGCTGTATGACCGTGGGGCCTGTGTCAGTACCGCACACAAGGAAGAACTCGGCGGGATTTTCTTTATGTGCTGTAACGCTGACATCGCGGATCAGTTCGAACTCATTCAGCATTCCTGGATCAATAATCCGCATTTCTCGACGCTGTATGACGAAAGCGACCCAATAGCGGCCACACATAAGCCGCGTGGAGACCGATTTACCGTCCAGGGGAGCCCAACCAATGTCCAGACGCCAGAATTAGAGGCGTTTACGACCGTCAGAGGCGGAGCCTACTTCTTCCTGCCGGGGCTCCGCGCTCTGAATTACCTATCACATTCGTAACAATGTTGAGTGTCATGACCAAGAACGAGATCGAATTTGACTATATCGTAATAGGCGCTGGCACCGCCGGTAGTTGCCTGGCGGCTCGGTTGTCCGAGGATCCGGACGTCAGCGTTTTGCTTGTTGAATATGGGATTGAAGACAACCCAGATTTGACTGGCAACTCTGACGTCACAAACGTCTTCGGCCTTTGGTCCAACCCCGGTCTGTCGACAAATTTCCCGATGATCAAACGAAACCAAACTCTGAATCGGTGGCGGATGCTGACACGTGGCACCATGATCGGAGGTTGTAGTTCAGTGAATGCAATGATCCACATCCGAGGAAGCGAGCAGGATTATGACGCCTGGGGCGCCGACAACCCGGGGTGGAACTACGATGCTGTCTTGCCCTATTTCATGAAAAGCGAGGATTATCTCGGAACCGATGCCACGCATCGTGGTAAAGGAGGGCCGATTGTCGTGCGCGATCTCCCGCGCCGCTCGTCGGCTGCATCGGATTTCATTGCTTCGGCAGCAAAAGTGGGCTTCAAGGCCTCGGACGACGCCGATCTAAACGGGCGGTCGTTGTCGGATGTCGGCGGCTTTTACCAATTCGCGATCGACGGCAACGAGCGACGCTCCAGTTCGGCCACGGGCTATCTGGGGGCCATCAGAAATCGGCCTAATTTGACCGTGAAGCCGCTGACCCAGGCGCTCTTCCTCGATGTGAGCAAGAAAGATGGCGGCCGAGCTCAGGTTTCGGGGGTTCAGTGCCTCGACCGAAGAAGCGGATTTTCTCAGATGTACAATGCGAACGAAGCGATCGTGCTGTGCGGTGGCACCATCGGATCACCGCATCTGATGCTCGTATCAGGGATCGGCCTTGATGAGGATCTGAAAGGAGTTGGCGTTCCATCGGTCCATCCTTTGCCGGTCGGACATAATTTGAGGGATCATATGATTCTGTTAACCCGCTTCGAAGCCAAGAATGCTCTTCCTCAGCCCATGTTCTTTTCCGAAGCAGGTCTGTTTGCTGAACTCGATGCCAGCGCCGGGGTCAAACCAGGCGGAAGGCCGAATATTCAGTACTTTGCACATTCCGGGATTCAGATAACGCGACCTCCGGGGTTCCCGGAAAAATTCCTTGTAATTGCACCAGCATTAACGCGACCAAATAGCCAAGGGAAGCTTTCGCTTCTCAGCAGCGACCCACGAATTTTTCCAAAGATCGATCCCAACTATCTATCCGCAGGCAGCGGCGACCTTGAAACCTTGTTGGCAGCAATCGAACTGACGCGCGAATTGTCGGACAACCACGCGGGGATCGTGCCTGGCGGCAATACGAACTTACCCGGATCGAAGGCGAGCAAAGCCGCTAGAGAAGCGTTTATCCGGTTCGAGGCGCGTGGCCTTTGGCACCCCACCGGGACCTGCCGGATGGGGCCGGATACGGATTCAGGCGCGGTTGTGGGCGCAGACCTTCGGGTTCACGGGGTTGATGGGCTGATGGTTGCGGATGCCTCGGTTATTCCGGATGCGATCTGTGCCAATACCAACGCCGCAGCTCTGATGATCGCCGAGAAGGCGGCATCGCTTTTGCGCGTTAGGGGGCGACCTGCGCGTTGACGGCATCGGGCAGCAGATTAAAGCCGATGCGCCTCGCGATTTGCAGAGCATTCTCGCGATAGGATCGGGCCTGTTCGGCACCGGCTAATCCACGGCGGCTATGCAATTCGCTTAGACTCCAATTGCACAGCACGGCCTTTGGCCACTCACCCCGGAATGAAACAAGGGCAAGGCAAGACTCAAGTTCGTCTTGCGCTTTCTCTAACTGGTTCGCCGCCAACAAGGCCCGCCCCTTGGCAAGCGCCAAATGAGAACGGCCAAAATAGTCTTCACCATCAAATCCAGCATTGATTTCAGGTCGTTCGAAGACATCGATTGCCGAGTAAATCTTTCCACTGGCAAGATGTATTTCGATCAATATTGAAGCAGCGAACGCATACATCTTGTCGATCTGAAATCTTTTTGACAGATCAAACACAAGCTCAATGGCAGAGAGCGCCGCTTTCAACTCACCACGCTCGGCATGGATCCTGGCACGGATCACATACGCCATAGTCTGCGTATACGGATGACGGGCTGCGTCGGCACGTGCAGTTGCGTCACTTGCAACAGCTTCAGCGCGATCCACTTGCCCCATCTCGAGAAACGCGCTGGCCAGGAACGCGTTGATCGACACGCTGGGAATGGATGGCCAACCCGGGTGCTTCTGATCGTATTCTGGCGTGAGCAGGTCAAGGGCGGTGCATAACTCGGTGACCGCCTTGTTGTAGTCGCCTACCTCGTAGGCGATCATTCCTAAGTTGTAGCGCCCGGCGAGCTCAAGGCCGGTATTACCTATGCGACGGCTAAGGTCGATTGCACTCCGCGCATGCTCCAGACCCTTGAGGTGTGCGCCAAGGCGCCAGTTCGCTGCGGCAAGCTGACAATTGATTGCGGCGTGGCGATCATCCTCACCATAGTTGACAGCGATGTTTCGGGCCTCTTCAAGCAGTTCCAGAGCCCGGGTTTGACGCCCGAGAGGCGTCAGTGCGCTGCACGCCAATAAACGAAAATCAATTTCCGCGCATGCCTTCTCCCTCGAGGGAGGCACGCGCTCCAATGCTGCAATCCCACTTTCCAGAGTGGCGATTGCGTCTCGATTGGCCCAATGGCGAACCGAGCGGGCCATAGCGGCAAGGTAAAATCGCCCGGCATTTGCCCAATCTTCGGCTTGATAGGCATGATCGGCCAGCCGATCCAAATGGGCGTCGAGTCGGGTTTTTTGCAAGGCGACGATTGCCTCAAATGCGCGACCGTGAAGCTGCTTTCTCTGTTTGCGCAACATAGTCAAATAGGTGACTTCGCGGGTAAGTTCGTGTTCGAATGAGAAATCGGTACCCGTGGCTCGATCAAGTTGGCGAAGAAAGCGCCCGTCAACAAGCGTTCTCAAAATGCCGTCAAGTGTTTGGTTCTGCGACACGTTAGCCACTGCCTGTAGCACCGCAACGGAAATATCTGTGCCCAGAACTGCCGCAGCTTGCAGGACGGATTTCTCTTTCGTGGACAACCCGTCAATCCGGCTGGCCAAAACGTTTTGAATTCTTGGTGGCACCTCAGATGCATCAATAAGCCCTGTCAGGCGATACCGGCCATGCGTACCCTCAAGCACGCCGAGCTGTGACAACGAACGTATCAATTCTTCAAGGAAAAGAGGGACACCGCCCGCCTTGCGATAAAGTTCAGATGTTATCTGTGCAGAGCTGGCGTTCTTTCCCAACAACGCAACGGCCAGAGTGTCAAATTCATGGCGAGCAAGAGGCGGCAGCTGCAAGTTGATTTGATTTGCATGTTTCTGCCAGTCAATCGCCCTTTCGGGGCGGAGCGTAAGGATAAGGACAACCCGAAATCCTTTCAGATGGGCAATCAGGTTCTCGAGAACTGCCATACTGCCGGCGTCCATCCAGTGCACGTCTTCGAAAACCGCAATCAAAGGTTGCCGAGCGGAAGCCGCTGCGATCAGCCGTTCGAAGGCCTCGAAAACCTGCCCACGCTGTTGCACCGGATCAAGCGCTCGCCACGTGGAATTTCCGTCATCCTCAGGGTTTAGCAATGAGGCGAGCGCTGGCTGCATCGACTCCAGACTAAGATCAAGGGAGGCGGCAGTTCGCAACATGTGCCCAAGCCCGGCCGAACCATCCTCTACCGGGTCTAGGAGGGCCTTGAGAAACTGCGTGATTTGACGGTATGTCGTCCTCTGATCTTGACGATCCGCCGCGACTTCAATCGTTTGGAAACCCGTCGTGTCTGCGGTATCCAGAAAATGCCGGACCATTCTGGATTTTCCGAAGCCCGGACCGGCGGTCACCGTGATGACCTGGCCCTGGCCGCGCCGCGCTCCTGCGACTGCCTCTTGCAGCACGGAAAGCTCTGCCTCGCGGCCTACAAATGTTGCACCAAGATCTTTCGCGTTAGCAGTCGCGCGTGGTGCATCCCTGAGACCGGTTAACTGACATACCTCAACCGGGTGAACAAAACCCTTGATCTCGCGGCCGCCCAAGCTCACGATTGAGGCTTCACTTTCAACAAGGGCCGGTAGATCTCCACAGGTCAGAATCTCGCCTGCTGCCGCGATCTCCTGCATTCTCCTCGCGAGCACTACCGAAAGTCCGGTTGCATCGTAGTTTCCAAGAACGTCAGTCTCAACAAGACGAAGGATAGCGTTGCCCGAGCAGAGCCCCGTGCGAACCCGCATCGCCGATCCAAATTCAGATCTTATTTTGTCATGCAGCTCCAAAGCTGCCTTGCAAGCGCAAAGCGCGTGATCCTCCTGCGCGACCGGTGCACCAAACAGCGCCATGAGGCCGTCACCCTCGATGTAGTTTACCAAACCACCGTATTGTCTGATTGCTTTGCGCATCACTGCGATGATGTCGTTGAGTCGATCAACCGCCTCTTCTGGTTCAAGGCTTTCCAGAATGCCGGTTGAGTCGACCAGATCGGAAAAAAGGATAGTAATGTGTTTTTGTTCTTCCACAAAAGTGGGACCGTCTTGTATCGAAAATCCCGAAAATTGGCGCTGGGCTGTGTTGCGCAAGCTAGCGCCACAATTCATGCAATACCTGGCTTCGGCACCGCATATCGCGCCACATCGTTGGCAATGGGTTTCCAATTGCTCTGGAGCTTCGTCACTTCTATTTGTCGGGAGCCTACCCATTTCACACACCCGGATTCCGAGACTGACTGGTTACAAAACTTCAGTGTCACGCTTACATTATATCAATTAGTAGAAATTGGAAATTTCACATGAGGATCTGACGCGGCATTGCTGTACAATTCGGTTGAAGGCTTCACTTTTGGAATCCAGTGAAATGGCCGGCCGACAATAGCAGTTGGGTACCGACGAAGTAAGAGACTAGGGTAAGGACGCATTGATTTTCAACGCGCTGCGTGATTCACGGCTTCCAAAATGGAGTGGTGATATGAGCGGCCTTTACTGGCTGACCGACAAGCAGATGGCCAAGCTTTCCCCTTGCTTCCCGAAGCCGCCCGGCAGGCCACGGGTCGATGACAAGAGAGTGCTGAGCGGGATTATCTTCATCAATCGCAACGGGTTGCGGAAGGGAAGTTAGATCAAACGAAACATTCTGCGGGAGTATGACAAGGGGGTGTTGGGTCAGTTTATGACGCAAAGGTCAAATTCTTCTGTCGTCCCACAATTACCAAGTGGCTGACCGAGGAGCAACTAAGTATTTTATGTAACTTTTTGTTAAATATACATAAAAATATATGCGTTCAAATGCATACCACTAAATATACCACACGGAACATTGGAACTGGCTGTTCAAAGCCTCAGGTTCGAGCATGACGGTACGACCGGTAAAACATAAGAATAGCAGACACTCATACAAAGTGCAGCGAACGTCTTCTTCGAGCCCAATCCTACTAATGCTGCGCCGTGCTCGAATGTCCGCATTTCGAGAGCGCGCGAGAAATATCCAATAAACAAGTCTTGGAACAGACGTAACGTGGCAAGGGATTTGGCCCAAAATCAAACGCACCAGGTACTTGTCTAACGCACTTCGCTCGCCTCTGGTGGCAAAAAGGGGGTTGCACAAATTCGTTGTAGAACTCGAGTCCTTGGGTGGGACTGAAAAAAATTCGTCACCCGCGCACACAGATGGAAGAGTGCATTCTTCGCTTCTATTTGGCTCGTTGTGTCAGTTCATGACGCAAACGCCAATTTCGTCTGATATCTTACCCATTGTGGGACGCCCATAGATATTCCATCGCACTGTCGGTATTTGGATGCCACTGTGGTGGCGGGGCATCCTTTCAAAAACTCAATTCGGAAAGGTTGATTTTTTCCGCGAGTTAAGAAAGAAATTCCTGTGTAAATATTGCAGCGCAGAAGAAGTGAACATGCGTAAAGTAAACACGATGGAGGAATTTGCGCAGGTCAGCGGGATTTCCAGACCAACGCTTTCCAAATACTTCAACGACCCCAACTCGGTCCGCGCCTCGACCCGCAAACGAATTGAAGAAGCGCTGGAAACCTTTGACTACACTCCCAACGTTTATGCCATCAACCAAAACCGCCGGACGACGCGAAATATTGGCATTATTGTTCCAAACCTTGCGGACCCGTTCTTTACAGAAATTGGCCGTGAAGCTGAGCTGGCTTGCATCGACGCTGGGTACCGCCCGATCATTCTCAGCTCTCACGGGGATCCTGAACAGGAGGTCGCCAATTTGGCGTCCCTGGCTGCGTTAAAACCGGCAGGCGTACTGTTGGCACCTTTTGGTCGCATATCGCAACAGGATGCAGTTCTGGAATTCAGCAAACGTCTGCCGATAGTTCTCTTCGATGCCAACATTGAAGGAAGCGGGCTGCCTTTCTACGGAACCGACAATTTCCAAAGCATCGATCTGATGGTGGAATACCTGTGCCGCAGTGGGTCGCCTCCTTGCTTTTTTGAGATGAAGACGCCCCTCAATCCAAACGCACGAAAGCGTCATGCGGCCTATCTGGAAAGTATGGAACGCCTGGGTTTCACGCCGAACATTTATCAGGCGGAAGGGGAAGGTTGGGCTTTTGAAGACATCGGATTCCGGGAAGGAGGACAGATGATCAGCAAGGGCTATTTTGCGACTGACACGGTGCTTTGCAGCAATGATCGTCTGGCCATCGGCATGCTGGCGGCAGCCTACGCGCATGGGGTTCGAGTCGGTTTGACCGAGGCCAGTACGCTGCGAATTGCGGGGCATGATGATCATCCTTTTGCCCGTTTCACTGGACCCCGTTTGACGACTATTGCGCAAGACTACAAAGCAATTGCGAAATCTTCCGCTCAGCGGCTTGTTGAAATTATTGAAGGTGAAACAGATGGTTCTGACGCTCTGTTGATTGAAAACCCGGGACAATTGGTTATGCGGGAATCGGCATAAATCTAAAATTTACGCGCGTAAAAAATAATATTGACGCAGAGAAATGTTTCGATCTAGGATTGTCCATTGTCTACCTTTGGGAGGAATCAGGATGACATTGCGAGGTTCACTGCTCACCGCGACCGCCTTGACGCTGGTTGGTGTTGCGGCCAACGCAGATACCATCACCATTGCTACCGTGAACAATGGCGACATGGTTCGGATGCAGGGCTATACCGACGAATTCACCGAGGCGACCGGCCACGACGTTGAGTGGGTCACGCTGGAAGAAAACGTGCTGCGCCAGCGCGTGACCACCGACATCACCACCAAAGGCGGCCAGTTCGATATCATGACCATCGGCATGTACGAGACGCCGATCTGGGGTGCAAACGGCTGGCTGGTACCGCTGAATGACCTGAGCGCCGAATATGATGCAGCAGACATCCTCCCTGCCATGGCTGGTGGCCTGAGCCATGACGGCACGCTCTACGCCGCGCCGTTTTACGGTGAAAGTTCCATGATCATGTATCGCACTGATCTGATGGAAAAGGCAGGGCTGGAAATGCCCGACAGCCCGACCTGGGAGTTCATCCGTGAAGCGGCCGCAGCGATGACCGATCGCGACGCCGATATCAACGGCATCTGTCTGCGCGGCAAGGCCGGTTGGGGTGAAGGTGGGGCGTTCATCACTGCCATGTCCAACTCTTTTGGTGCGCGATGGTTCGATGAGGATTGGAAACCTCAATTCGACACCGAGCAGTGGGCGAACACGCTCAATTTCTTCAAAGGTATGATGGATGAAAGTGGCCCCACCGGCTATGCCACCAACGGCTTCAACGAAAATTTGAACCTGTTCCAGCAGGGCAAATGCGGCATGTGGATCGACGCCACTGTTGCGGCATCATTCGTGACCAACCCGACCGACAGCACTGTCGCTGACCATGTCGGTTTCGCGCTGGCGCCGAACACCGGTCTGGGCAAAAACGCCAACTGGCTGTGGGCCTGGGCCCTTGCCATCCCGGCAGGCACCCAGAAGGAAGGTGCCGCAAAAGAGTTTATCGAGTGGGCCACCTCCAAGGACTACATCGAACTTGTTGCCGCCAACGAAGGATGGGCCAACGTTCCGCCCGGCGCACGTCAGTCTCTCTATGATAACCCGGAATACCAGAAAGTACCCTTCGCACAGATGACGCTGGACAGCATACTTTCGGCTGACCCGAGCAACCCAACGGTTGATCCGGTGCCATATGTCGGTGTCCAGTTCGCTGCGATCCCGGAATTTGCAGGGATTGCCAGCCAGGTGAGCCAGGAATTCTCGGCCGCTTACGCTGGTCAGCAGAGTGTCGAGGAAGCGCTTGAAAAAGCGCAGGCAATTGCCACTGAAGAGATGGAAGCCTCGGGCTATTGATCTTCCTCCCGGAAGGGGCGGCACACCTGCCGCCTCTTTTCCGCTAAGTTTCCGTTCAATACGACGCGAAAAGGAGCTTTGTCATGGCGACACGGCATTCTCGATCTGCGGCCCGATTGATGATGGCCCCGGCAGTTGTGCTGCTTTTGGGGTGGATGCTCGTGCCCCTGATTATGACTTTGTACTTCTCGTTCCGAAATTACTTTCCTTTACGCCCGGACCGGGTGCCAAGCTGGGCCGGATTTGACAACTATATACGGTTCATCTCCTCCAGCGCATTCTGGCCTGCTGTCTGGACCACGCTTTTGATTGTTGGGTGCGTGCTGGTGATTACCGTGGTGCTCGGAGTTTTACTGGCGTTGTTTCTGGATCAACCGATGTGGGGTCAGGGCGTGGTCCGCATTCTGGTGATTGCCCCCTTCTTTGTGATGCCCACGGTGTCGGCTCTTGTCTGGAAGAACATGTTCATGGACCCAACCAACGGGCTGCTTGCGCATCTATGGCGGTTTTTCGGGGCCGAGCCCGTGTCATGGCTCTCGGAAGCCTCGATCCCGTCGATCGTGATGATCGTATCCTGGCAATGGCTTCCCTTCGCCACACTGATCCTGCTGACAGCCGTGCAGTCGCTCGACGGTGAACAATTGGAGGCTGCCGAGATGGACGGCGCACCGCCATTCGCGCGGTTCACCAACCTGATCCTGCCTCATCTCAGCCGGGCTATTACCATCGTCGTACTGATCCAGACGATCTTCCTGTTGTCGATCTTCGCGGAGATCTTCGTCACCACCGGCGGCGCCTTCGGCTCTCGCACGCTGACATACCTGATCTTCCAGCGCGTGCTGGAAAGTCAGAACGTGGGTTTGGGCTCTGCGGGCGGTGTCTATGCAATCATTCTCGCCAATATCGTGGCCATCTTCCTGATGCGCATCGTTGGCAAAAATCTGGACGCGTGAGGAGGCGGACATGGCACGCGCAGTTACAACGCAACGTAAAATGGTCAACACCGTGGTTGCCTGGGGAATTGGTCTGCTCATCTTCTTCCCAATTCTCTGGACCATTCTCACCAGTTTCAAACCCGAAGCTCAGGCAATCGCGGACCCGCCGCTGTTCCTGAACTTCGACTGGACGCTGGAGAACTACGCCACAGTGATGGAACGGTCGAACTATGCACGCTTTCTGTGGAATTCGATCCTCATTGCGGGCGGGTCCACGATCCTTGGGCTTCTCGTCGCCATTCCGGCGGCCTGGTCCATGGCCTTTGTACCCAGCAAACGGACCAAAGACGTCTTGTTGTGGATGTTGTCCACCAAAATGCTTCCGGCGGTCGGGGTGCTCTATCCGATCTACCTAATCTTCATCAGCCTCGGGTTGCTGGACAGCAAAGTGGGCCTTGTCCTGGTGCTGATGCTGATCAACCTGCCGATCATCGTCTGGATGCTCTACACTTATTTCAAGGAAATCCCCGGTGAAATCCTTGAAGCAGCCCGAATGGACGGCGCGACACTAAGAGAAGAAATCCTCTACGTGCTGACGCCCATGGCGGTGCCCGGTATCGCATCCACCTTGCTGTTGAACTTCATCCTCGCATGGAACGAAGCCTTTTGGACACTGAACCTCACGGCGGTCGATGCAGCCCCGCTGACGGCCTTTATCGCCAGCTATTCCAGCCCTGAGGGCCTGTTCTTCGCAAAACTCAGTGCCGCCTCGACCATGGCGATTGCACCGATCCTCATACTCGGCTGGTTCAGCCAGAAACAACTCGTCCGTGGTCTGACCTTCGGCGCAGTGAAATAAGGAACGAAATCATGGGACAAATCAAACTTACACAAGTCACGAAGTCCTTTGGCGACGTCAACGTTATCCCACCGCTGGATCTTACCATCGAAGACGGAGAGTTCACTGTTTTTGTCGGCCCTTCGGGCTGCGGGAAGTCTACGCTATTGCGGATGATCGCGGGGCTCGAAGATCTGACCACCGGCGCTATCCACATTGACGGGGCCGAGGCCACCGACACACCACCCGCCAAGCGCGGTCTGGCCATGGTGTTCCAATCCTACGCGCTCTATCCGCATATGTCGGTGCGCAAAAACATCGCGTTTCCGATGCGCATGGCCAAGGTACCGGAGGATGAGCAGAACCGGCGGATCGAGGCTGCTGCCAAGGCGCTGAACCTGACGGATTATCTGGATCGCCGCCCGGGCCAACTGTCCGGTGGCCAGCGTCAGCGAGTTGCCATTGGGCGGGCGATCGTGCGCGAGCCTCTGGCCTTTCTCTTCGACGAGCCACTGTCAAACCTCGATGCCGCGCTGCGAGTGGGGATGCGGCTTGAGATCACCGAGATGCATGAGCGGCTGAAAACCACCATGATCTATGTGACCCACGACCAGGTCGAAGCCATGACCATGGCCGACAAGATCGTCGTGTTGCGCGCCGGCCTGATCGAACAGGTGGGCAGCCCGCTTGAGCTGTATCACAAACCACAGAATGAGTTTGTTGCGGGGTTCATCGGGTCTCCCAAAATGAACCTCATCAAAGGTGACGAGGCGGCCAAACACGATGCCGTCACCATCGGCATCCGGCCTGAACATACCGACGCGTCCACGACCGAAGGGCTGTGGAACGGACGCGTCGGGGTGGCTGAGCATCTTGGCTCTGACACCTTCGTTCATGTTCACGACACCGGGCTTGCCGACATGATCACCGTACGGATCAGCGGTGACATGGCCGTTAAACACGGCGACCCCATCTTTCTGACCCCGCAGGCGGACAAACTGCACAAGTTTGACGCCAACGGACAGCGGATCGGCTGATGCGTCTGGCTGGCAAAACAGCCCTGATCACCGGCGCCGCCCGTGGCATCGGGCGCGCGTTCGCCGCGCGTTATATCGCGGAAGGCGCCTGCGTGGCGATTGCGGATATTCACCCCGGCGTGGTCGAAACCGCCCGGAAAATCGGGGCGGTGGCAATCACGCTCGACGTCGCTGATCAGGCCAGTATCAAAGCAGGCGTGGCCGAAGCTGTCGCCGCGCTTGGCCGGGTCAACATCCTGATCAACGACGCCGGGTTTTTTACCGCAGCGCCCATCGTGGATGTTACCCATAGCGACTATGATCGCACTTTCGTGGTCAATGTCGCGGGCACGCTCTTCATGATGCAAGCCGTCGCCCACCACATGATTGACCGCGGTCTGACTGGCAAGATTATCAATATGGCTTCGCAAGCCGGTCAGCCAGGTGAACCGCTGGTTGCGGTTTACTGCGCCAGCAAGGCAGCCGTTATTTCACTGACACAATCAGCGGGGCTCAACCTGATCCAGCATGGAATCAACGTGAGTGCCATCTCTCCGGTTGTGGTTGACGGGGGCCATTGGGATGGCGTTGACGCCCTTTTCGAACGCCTTGAAGGCAAAGCGCCGGGTCAAAAGAAAGCAGAGGTCGGGGCGGATATTTCCTATGGCCGCATTGGACGGGCGGAAGATCTGACTGGCATGGCCGTGTACCTGGCCAGCGACGAGGCCGACTATGTCGTCGCGCAAACCTATTATGTGGATGGCGGATAATGGATGAGCTAATCCCCCTTTCAGACCAAACCCTGTCCCGGATGGCGGTCGATATCCCCCGCTATGACCGCAGCGCGCTTACCCCGGGCATCGTCCATATTGGCGTCGGCAATTTTCATCGCGCCCACCAGGCCTGGTACATTCACCGGTTGATGCGGCGCGGTCTGGCGCAGGATTGGGCCATCATCGGAGCTGGTGTGCGGCCCTATGATGCGTCCATGCGTGAGAAACTCATGGCTCAGGACTGTCTGACGACTTTAATCGAACTGGACCCCGATGGTATCTCGGCCGAGGTCACAGGCGCCATGATCGATTACCTGCCCATCGAAGATGGAAACGGCGCGCTGATCGAGCAGATGGCGGATCCGGCCATTCGGATCGTATCGCTAACCGTAACCGAAGGGGGTTATTTCATCGACCCCACAACCGGCGGCCCGGACCTTTCTCATCCGGAACTGGCGGCCGATATCGCCCGGATCAATGCCCCGAAGTCCGCCTTCGGCGCCATTGTAAAGGCGCTGGAATTGCGTTGGAGAGCGGGGCATCGACCGTTCACGGTGCAAAGCTGCGACAACCTCTCCGGCAACGGGGCAATCACTCGCAATCTCGTGGTCGCACTGGCAGAACAGATAAATCCTGATCTGGCTAAGTGGATCGATTCACATGGTGCCTTTCCCAACTCGATGGTGGATTGCATCGTCCCTGCGACCGGCCCAAGAGAAATTGCTCATGCGCACAGTTTCGGTATCGATGACGCTGCTCCGGTAACCCACGAAAACTATCGCCAATGGGTCATTGAGGACGATTTCTGCGCCGGTCGCCCAGAATGGGAAAAGGTCGGCGCGGTGCTGGCAGACGATGTACATACCTATGAGGCGATGAAAATCCGTGTCCTCAACGCGGGCCATCAGGTTCTCGCCAATGCAGGAGAGTTACTGTCGGTCACCACCATTGCGGACTGCATGGCCAATGACACGATCCGGGCCTTCTTTGCCAAAGTGCAGACCACCCAGATTGCCCTAACCATAGAGCCTGTGCTTGGTATGACGCCTGAGACCTACGTGGAACTAGTGGAACGGCGTTTTGCCAACCCGCAAATTCACGACACGACACGCCGGGTCGCTTTCGACGGTTCCTCCCGCCATCCCGGTTTTGTGCTGCCGATAATTCGCGATCTGCTTGCACAAGGGTCTGAAATCGACGGGTTATGCCTCGTCGAGGCGCTCTGGGCACGCATGTGTGCGGGGCTTCGGGATGACGGGTCAGAGATTGTTTCGAATGATCCGAACTGGGCTGTACTCTCCGAAGCAGCCCGCATCGCGCGAAGCAATCCCCAACACTGGCTGGCGCAAGAGGAAATTTATGGAGAGCTGGCGCAGAATAATGTGATGGCCGAAAGGTTCGCCCATTGGCTGAATAGGCTCTGGTCGGACGGGTGTCGGACAACGCTGCACCGGTATGTCGAAGAGGACGCATTGGAAACGTTCCCAATCCGAACCCCAAGGCTGGTCGTCAAATGATCTTGTGTTGCGGGGAAGCCCTGATTGACATGATTCCGACAGAAAGCGTCACCGGCGAAACGGGATTTGTCCCCCATTCTGGGGGCTCTGTCTTTAACACCGCGATTGCATTGGGGCGTCTTGAAGTGCAGGTCGGCATTTTCACCGGGCTGTCTATGGATTTCCTCGGTCGCCAGCTTGAAGCGGCTTTGCGGGCCAGCCATGTGGACACACGTTCCGCTGTGCTGTCGGATCGCCCCACGCCCCTTGCTTTCGTGCAGCTTTCTGCAGGGCAAGCTTCTTACACATTCTATGATGACAACTCGACCGTGCGCATGTTGAGCCAAAGCGATCTGCCGGACCTGACAGGCGACATGACTGCGCTTTATTTCGGCGGCATAAGCCTGTGCCAAAACCCGGTCGGCGATACCCTCCTGGCCATGTGCGAGAAAGCGGCCAAAGATCGCGTTGTTGTCCTCGACCCAAACGTGCGCCCCGGCTTTGCCACTGATGTGGACGCCTATCGAACCAGGTTGATGGCGATGATCTCTCAGGCAGATGTAGTCAAGGTCTCGGACGAAGACCTGAACTGGATCTTTCCGGGTTCTGAATCGCTGGAGGAAAAGTTCTCTTCGCTGCTGAAGGCTGGTGTGTCTGTTGCTGTTCTAACCCGAGGCCATCTCGGAGCAACAGCGCAAACGTCTACGGGCCAGTTGGCATTTGCTCCTGTCCCGAAGGTGGACGTCATAGATACGGTCGGTGCGGGTGATACCTTCAACGCGGGTTTCATCGCAAAGCTGATGGAACTCGGTCAACTCAAAAAAGACCACCTGAACAGCATTTCGAGCGAAACTCTAGAGGAAGCCCTGTTCTTTGCCGCCAAAGTAGCTGCGATAAACGTCTCGCGCGCAGGCGCTAATCCGCCTTGGCTAAGCGAGCTGTGCACATCTCAATAGAACTAAACCGCCAAGCATTTGGGTGAAACGCAGATTGAATTTGCAAGGGCGCACTACTAGAGATTGGTCGTTACTGAAAACACCTTTAAGGATTCGGCGCCGAGCGAACGAACCTCTACCCTAAGAACAACGATTAAATGAACAAGGACTAGCTAATGCCTTCCAGTGCTCAGCAGGAGCGAGTGCCAATGGTGGTAGCTCCGAAGAACAGCTGACGGTCTACACTAACACGTTTCTGTAACCGGTTGTCATGAACGTTTTTGGCTTGCCGTCCGAAAGCCGACATCGATGCAGCCATTGCGAAAGCCCGCTTTGTCCGCACAGCAGACATTTACTGAATTCTGCCGAACGGCCGCATCGAGCCCAAAGCGGAAGTTCAAAAGAACATCTTAAATGACCCTCAGTAGCCGGTGGACGCAGATGCTGGTATTCAGAGCATTGGGTAGTTCTATGAGGTCATAAATGCAGCGATCATTTGCCTTAGTCTCAATACTCCTTTTTTCAATTTCTACGACGGCAGCTAGTGCAACGGAAGACATCCGACTCGTTGTGCAAATCACAATTGATGGACTGCGCGGAGACTTGATTTCTCGTTATGAGGCCGCCTTCGGCGAAGCCGGCTTCAAAAGGTTTACGGAAAGCGGCGTCTGGTACACCGACGCTCATCATCGTCACGCCAACACCGAAACCATTGTTGGTCACGCGACACTCGCTACAGGAGCCCATCCCTCTGAGCATGGAATGATTGGCAATGCCTGGTTCAACAGGGCTGAAGAACGACTGGGGTACAATATTGAAGATCCGGACTACCCGATGTTGCCGGTTCCAGGCTTCGGAGGAAACGTTGATCAAGTTGACCCGACACAAGCCGCTGCTGTGACTTCGGGCCGTTCTCCCGTTAACTTGTTGGCGACGACGTTCGGAGACGAGCTGGTGAAAGCCAATGCCGGTCGATCAAAAGTGTTTTCCGTGTCTGGTAAAGACCGTTCGGCGGTTGCAATGGCAGGGCATTCTGGAAAAGCTCTATGGCTGTCGGCGGCTACAGGCGCATTTGAAACAAGTAAATTTTACTATGACGCTTATCCCGATTGGGTTCTCGATTGGAACTCAAAACGCCCCGCAGATGCGAAGATCGAAAGTGAATGGTGGCCGGAGTGTTCAGACGCACCGTACCTAATGGAAAGAAAGGAACGCTCCTTCGTAACGAACCTTGGCACTTTCGGTCGCACTTTCCCGCATTTCTATGGGACTCCGGACGACGGGCTCTATTACACGCAGGTCCTGTTGTCGCCGCATGGGGATCGGATCACGGCCGATTTTGCAAAAACTGTAGTCAAAGAGGAGGGGCTTGGTGATGACAAATGGCCAGACTACCTAAGCATCAGTTTTTCTGGTGTAGACGCAACCAATCATTTCTTCGGACCATCCAGCCTAGAAAATGAGGAAATGATGCGTTGTTTGGATGAGACACTGGCTGATTTCTTTGAGTTCGTGGATCGAGAGGTTGGACGTGCGAATGTGCTTTACGTGCTTTCCGCCGATCATGGCATGCCGGAAGCGCCAGAAGAGATGGCCGAAGCCGGGCTTTCGACATTCCGTAACTCCACCGAAGCATTGATGATAGATGTGAATTCAGTCATCGCCGATGAGTTCGGAGTGGAGTCCGCAATACAGTTCTTTTTTCGTCCTTACGTATATCTGGACAATGCCGCCATTGATGCGTCAGGCGCCGACAGGCGCGTAGTCGAACGACGCATCGCTGAAAAACTAATGGCTGCATCTGGCATTGAGCTTGCTATGCCGACTGAACCACTTGCTGAACAGCGAGGACATACTCTTTAGGAACAGGTTCGGCGAAACTATCACCCAACACGTTCTGGCGACATTTATGTTGTGCAAACGCCATATTCATTTCTCTTTGAAGATGGGCCAATTGCCGTAATGCACGGATCGCCTTGGCGCTATGACACACATGTTCCAATCATTTTTGCTGGTCCAGGTATTAAGCCAGCTCGTGTCAGCCGTCCTGTTTCCACGGTGGATGTGGCTGTCACTCTGAGCACTATTCTAGGTATCAGCCAACCTAGCAGTGCTGCGGGTGAAGCATTGAGCGAGATTGGCGTTACAGATCCATAAGCGGTCTTGTCCTTTAGTCGAGTGACCAACGGTAATACGTCATGGTGGAGAAAACAGTGGTCTTCGGCCCAATCTCCCAAGTTTGGCTAAATCTGGAGAGTTACCTCAACGAACGGCAGGTTTGTCCGCATAGCGGTCATTGATGCACTGCATAGCGAACGACCACTCCGAGCCTATTTTGACCGGTGCTGCGCGATGTCAGAATGACAAGAATGCGCAGAAAGCTGACATTGCAAAGCCAAGTTCGCATCGTGAAAGCGGACATAGACCACAGATACTGCAAGCGAGCCATTTTTGCCGCATGCGCCAGATTTGATCAATTACGCGCCCATAGTAACATCTATCAACCAGATGGAACATAACTAAACGTATTGTGGATTAGACTGTAGAAGCGCCGCTAAAACAGGAGATACCACCATGACCAAGAAGATCACCATCATCGGCGCTACAGGCCATTTGGGGCATCGCGTCACTGCGAAGCTTGTTGAAAAAGGCGCAGAAGTGACCGCTATCGTGCGGGACCCGGTGGCAGCGAAATCCGCTCTGCCCGATGTTGTTCGGCTCGTTCAGGGCGACGTGTCAGACCCGACTAGCCTGACATCGGCTTTGCAGGGCACCAAAGCGCTGTACATCACACTGAACACCGAGACCCTGGACACAACTTTGCCCTTCCACACCGAGCGGGAAGGCGTGATCAATGTCGTCGCGGCCGCGAAAGAGGCTGGTGTACAGCACATCATGCAAATTGCCGGGGTCGACTACGCGTACCCTGAGTTTTCAACTGAGGGTCTAGCCTATGGCACCAATGTCATCCGCAAGGGCGGGATCGATGCCATCAAGGCGTCCGGCATTCCATATACCTTCTTTTATTGCTCGTTCTTCCTGGATTCTCTGCCCAAGCTTTTGATGGAAAACCAGCTGGCGGTCATCGGAAATCACATTCACCCGATCTGGTTCACCAATACCAGCGATCTGGCGGAAATGGTCTACAAAGCCATTGGCAATGATGCGGCAAAAAGCAAGGAATTTGCGGTACAAGGCCAACAGGCCATCACGTATACCGAAGCGGCGACAGAGTTCCTGGCCTCTTATGCGCCAGAAGCAGAGGTGATTGAGTTACCAATGGAAGCGCTCGGCGAAATGGGGCTGCCGGAAGAGCAGGCAGCTTTCATCGGGCACGTGCTAACATTCGTGCAGCAGTTGAAAGAAGAGCGAGTTGACAATCAAACCCGTGAGGTTCTTGGTGCGCCAAAATACACCATCGCTTCATTCGCCAAGGAACTTCGCGCCGAGGCTTAGATCACGGTGGAGTTTTGGATAACAGCGTTTTCGGCCAGCAGTTCCATCAGCTTGGCGGTTGCCTGCCCCATCGGCTTTTCAAAAGACCAAACCATATCCACCGAACGTTCGGCATAGGGTTTGGTCTCGAATTGCAGGGGCAGGATTTTCAACGAGCCGGTCTGAATATAGGCGTCCACCGCGTGCAATGGCAGCGCTGACCACCCCAGGTCGGACTGCACAAGATCGATGGCCTCTGCTGCGCTGCTGACCTGCCAAATCGAAGGTGAAGCCTTGAGAATGGCACTGCTGGGGCTGTCGGCTTCTTTCAATAAGATTTGCCGATGCAGGCGTAGCTCCTCCCACGAAACCGACGGCATTTGCGCAAGCGGGCTTTCTGGGTGGCTGACACAGACCAGCCTGAGTATGCCCAATGAGCGAAAATCGAGCGATTGAGGGATTCCCTCGGGTTCCAGAATAATGCCCAGATCCACTGAGCCCTCGACGATCAATCGCTGAATCTCCTCGGCGGTGAAAGACTGAATTTCCACATCAACGGATGGGAAGTCAGCACTAAAAGTGCGAATGAGCTCTCCCAAATTTGCCAGTTTGATGTGCGGTGCCAAGGCAAGTTTAACACAGGTCTCCGGAACCATAGCCAGAGCGTCCGCGATAGCCAGAAACCGGCTGCGTCGTTCCAACAGAAGTTCAGCCGAAGAGATCAACGCTTCCCCTGCCTTGGTGAGGGTCGGATATCTCCGGCTACGGTCGAAAAGCTCGACATCCAGATCGACCTCAAGATTGGCGACCAGAGTGCTGATCACCGATTGCGCCTTGTTGCACTTTCGGGCTGCCGCGGAGAAGGACCCTTCGCTGTGAGTGGTGACGAAGGCTTCCAATTGCTCAAATGATGCGCGCATCAGGGTTGACCCACCATCTATCTGTTTTCCGGATGGTATCTGCCTTTATCGATCTCATCAATGGAATAAATGTCCCGCGACGACTTGAATTCGGGAGAATACCCATGAGCTTTGCTGGGCGGATAGTGCACGCCGCACTGTATGAGATTTTCGCACTTTTGAGCATCGCCCTCTTGTTGCCGCTGATCTCGGATTCCGATGTGCAGAAATCGCTGATCATGGGGGTCTTCCTTTCCTTGGCGGCGCTGGTGTGGAACGTAGTCTTCAACATCTCATTTGATTGGTATTTGGTAAGCATCCGAAAAAACGCGCATAAATCTGCGGCGGTCAGGGTGGCGTATGCCCTGCTATTCGAAGGCAGCTTTGTCGTCCTGACCCTGCCTGTTCTCGCCTGGGCTATGGGCCTGACTTTGTGGGGTGCGATGAAATTGGAGGCGGTGCTGATTATCTTCATCACAGTCTATACGTTTGTGTTCAATATCGTCTTCGATTGGTCTCGTTTGAAACTCGCTAATCAGACAGTGTTGTGACAGGCACGCGTGAAAGTCCGCCTTCGGTCAACAGCTTAGTACGCACCGCCAGCTTTGGTTGCTACACGCCGCTTACGCGAGTTGCGGAGAATGCCAGTAGTGAGCCCGGACTGACCGACAGTGCAATCTGTATGAGCGTCAGCTTTGGTTTGGGCTCTGAACCTCTTGCATTAACGCTTATTCGAGACGTGCCTTGAGACGGCCAACAACATTTTGCGCTGTCGCAATATCATCTGGCGACAGACCTTCCGAGAGTTCATTCACCCATGGGATTTGCTTCGCAATCGCGGCTTCGTACAACTCCTGCCCCTTTCGAGTCATGACAACCAAGTGCGCCCGCTTGTGGTGTGGGTTCGGCTGAAACTCCACCATGCCTTCTTTGCTCAATTCATTGATGATCCGTTGTACGCCCTGCCGGTGAACGCCCATCGTCCGTGCATGCCAGGCAACGGATTCCGGTCGATCAGAATAGGCGATGGCACCAAGAATCTGCCATCGGGCACTTGTTAGACCGAGCTCTGATACGAGGCGATCACCAGCAAGCTGCAATCGACCATTCAGCCGAAACACATCCAGTATCAAGGCTGTCACGGCTTCTCCTTCTTCGGTCCTTCGCGCATCCGGCATGTCGATTCCTCATTTTATTTGACAACGTGTTGTCATTGTGTTTGATGCTTCCTAAATATGACAACATGACACCAAAATGAAGCTACTTTTAAGGAGCACCGAAATGGTAAGTTTCAAACCCCTCGACCCGGAGTTTCCCATCGAACGGCAATTGGGCATCGATGCTGGACCCGCCGTTCTTGTCAATCTCTTCACAGTCGATCCCGTTGACCAAGTCGCCTTGGTAGAAGCCTGGAAGTGCGATGCCCAATGGATGAAAAAGCAGCCGGGTTACATCAGCACCCAGCTGCATAAGGCTATTGGTGACGGTAGCATGTACCTGAACTACGCGGTCTGGGAGTCTGTTGCGGACTTCCGCGCCGCGTTTTCCAACCCCGAGTTTCAGCAGCAGCTCAGCCACTATCCCTCAAGCGCTGTGACCGCACCCCACCTGTTCGAGAAGGTTGCGGTGCCGAATTGCTGCACGGCCTGACGAAATCCTTTCCAAAAGCCAATTTGAGTGAACCGCTATGAAAACAAAGATTCACGCCATCGCGGGGGGCATCGGCTTTGTGATGATCCTCCTCTTCTGGACGTCAACGGCCACCAGCGAACTCTTTGCGAGCCATGAAACAGTCGCAACAGTCAAGGCATTGATCCTAAAAGGCATGTTCATCCTCATCCCGGCAATGGGGATTGCTGGCGGATCGGGCATGGCAATGGGTCGGAAACGCAAGGACGCGCTTACGAAAGCCAAGAAAAACCGAATGCCCGTCATCGCGCTGAACGGCTTGTTGATCCTCGTACCGGCCGCTTGGTTTCTGGCTGGCAAAGCCGCTGCTGGCGAATTCGACAGCACATTTTACACGGTACAGGTGATTGAACTAATCGCCGGGGCGGCCAACCTCATGATGATGGGACTGAACATTCGTGATGGCTTGCGAATGACCGGAAAAATTCGGAGGCGTCGCTGAAGATATGGTTCCATCCCAAGCATGGCCAATTTGCCAGCCTTCGAGCAAACGCAGCGGGTTTGTGTTAGGTCCCGCAATCGGCAGTTGCTTCGCTTGGAACTCAAGTCCGCTTAGGGCTGTCTGCGGTCCTCCGGTGAAAGCGGGCCAATGGCGGCAAAGTCCGCATTGCCGACGTTGGAAGACCTAATGAGCGAGCAGACAATTTGGATTACCGCTTTGAGCCCTGAGCTGCCGTCGATCACACTTCAGTCTTTTGCAACTGCGACACGTCGAGAGTCGCGTATTCCGGACGTTTGGAACCCAGTGACAATTGGCAGGTGAGCGGACAAGGCTTCCGGTAGAAAAAGACTAGCGTCTGGATTCGACTCAGTCTGATGACATTGCATCTAGGATGCGGCACTTCGAGATAGTCCCTCCGCCACTACAGGTTTCCGAGATTTGCCGTAATTCCGCAGCCAGTGCCTGAAGGTTCGTGATCTTGCGCTCTACTTCGGCCAGATGCTTTGCCGTGATGGCATCGACTTCCCCGCAGGGACGCGCAACGTCCGATGCCAAGTCCAGAAGTTCGCGAATTTGGTCGAGCGAGAAACCGAGATCTCGACAACGGCGTATGAATCTGAGGCGATTTAGTGCTGCCGTATTGTAAGACCGATAATTACCAGGGCTGCGGTCAGGTGCCGGAAACAACCCGATCTTCTCGTAGTAGCGGATCGTGACCACCTTTGTTCCGGTCACGCGTGAGAGGTCCCCAATCTTCAAATTCTCTCGGTCCATCTATTGACCCTATAGTTGCTATAGACTGTATGTATCGCAAAAAGGCGACCGAAGACGAGACCTGCGATGCCCTGCTGTTCCAACGATACTCGCTCCTCGAACGTGGTCGCGACTGACCGCTACCGCGCCGTCCTCTGGATTGTACTCGCGATAAACGCCGCAATGTTCGCGGTTGAAATCACCGCCGGTCTTGCCGCGGGTTCGGCGGCCCTGCAGGCTGACGCGCTCGATTTCTTCGCCGATGCAGCGAATTACTGCATTAGTTTATTCGTTCTGGGTAGGAGCTTAAGGTGGCGTGCTTGCGCTGCTCTTCTCAAGGGCGGTTCTATGGGGATTTTTGGGATTTGGGTCATCGGAAGCGTTTTCTGGCATGCCTTAAACGGTACCGTTCCTGGTTGGCATACTATGGGCGTGGTAGGTATTGCGGCCCTAGCGTCCAATGGGCTCTGCCTTGCGCTCCTTTATGCCTGGCGCGACGGCGACGCGAACATACGCTCCGTCTGGATCTGCTCCCGTAATGACGTCATCGCAAACCTTGCGGTGCTTGCTGCAGCTCTTGGTGTCTTCGGTACCGGAACCGGCTGGCCCGATCTCATCGTAGCTACCGTCATGGCCGTCCTGGCGCTTCAGGGGGCGACCACGATCATTCGGCACGCCCTTTCGGAACTGCTTGAGGATACCCAGGTTGAGCCAGTTCCGCACATTCGCTGAACCTAACGTTCTAATCTACTAGGTCTCAAGCCAATATCCTGAAAGGGCTAAGTGCCTTCGTACTCTGCGGGATGCATCGCGTAGTGCTATGAGCCCTTACCGGTCACTTAGGGAGTGCGCGGATGCTGCATGCGCATCGGGCAGCTCAAGCCCAGAGCGGACGTTAGAAGTGCCTTTTTTGCCTTCAAATGGGGAATGGCCGGGTTTCCCTACTACTCCTTAAATGAGCGTGAGATCGCGTCCATAGCAACCCAGCCCAACGCGATATTCTCCTTGTCTGCACTCACTGGAAGCGATGAGAACTTAACGATTGCCGTCCGGGTTGTGGGGTTAATCCAAATGTGCTGACCGTTGACTCCGACGGCGAAGAAGGAACCGTGGTCGTCCTTGGTCACATACCACTGATTTCGGTAGAAGCCGTCGGGCCAAGTCTTAGAGTAGCTTGTCGGCTGCCATGCCGCGTTGTCCCCGTTAAAGCGGATATCGTCGATCCACCCAGACGGTATGATCTGTCGATCATTGTAGAAACCATCGTCCAGGACCATTTGCGAGAACCTGGCAAGGTCGCGCAAAGTCAGAACGAATCCGCCGTTTGCGGCGGCGGCGCCCTTGTAGTCGACCGTGATTTGGCCATCGTGGTCGGCTCCGAGCTGCGACCAGATCGCGGCGCTCATGTAGTCTGCAAACCGCTGTCCCGAAGCTCTTTCGATTAACCAGCCAAGAACGTCAGTGTTGATCGATGCATATTGAAACTGCTGACCGTGCGGTCGCGACGTGTCTTTTTCAATTGTAGTGGCAAAGGCATAGACCCCTTCCTCGGCCATGGGTGCATTTTCACCGCGCCAAGCTGTTGAGGCCTCGTGTGCGACAACCTCTGCTTCAGGGTCGGCGTAGTCTTCGCTGAAGACTATAGAGGTCGTCATATCAAGAACTTGCCGAACAGTCGCATCACCAAAACCCGGTGCGCCATCCATCTCCGGGATATAGTCCGTGACCATCGCCGTCGGGTTCAGTCGTCCGTCATTCACGAGTATACCAGCCAGAGTGCCTGTAACGGACTTCGAAACGGACATCAGAAGGTGCCTCGTGTCCGGAGTCATTCCATTGAAGTACTTTTCAAAGACGATATCGCCGTTGTGCAGGACGATGAAGCCATCGGTATACGTCCGGACCAGCATGTCCGCGACTGTCATCGGTTGACCGTCTAAGCCGTCAAACTGAAGCCTTGAGAGGTCTTGGGGCGCGAGATTGAGAGGCGCGGCCGGGCCTGAACCACGGCTGATATTTGCAACGTGAAGGAACTCGCTGATATGCTGAAACGCCCAACGATTGTCCGGGCCTTTGTCCCAAGTAGAAATATCGATGGTACGTGTTGGAGGATTCCCTTGCATGATCCCCATCTCGGCCGCGGTCATCGGCCGTCCTTCGACAAAGTTTTCTTGCGCAAACGCCGCACTGGCAAATGCTAAGGCGCAGAAATAGCATAGTGTTTTCATTGTTCCCTCCCCCATTTTCTTCGAATTTATACCGAGAACCCAAAACCACCAAATTGTGCGAATGTGACGGTCTGCTTTGCGCAACTAAGCGGAACTTCGGCAAATCTAACGGGCCTAAGAAAACGACCTACATATTGGTCAGAAAATGTTTCAGTTACAGGCCTCCCTGTGCCTCCCGCCACCGATCACGCCCGATACTTGGCAAGTTCATTCCAAACCAATTCAACCCCGGCAGACGTGTTCTGTGACTTGCGCGCTGCGCAAATGTTCCATGTAAGGTTCTGTTTCATCGACACGGGTTTTGCGGTCTTTGCACGGATCAGCTCTGCGAATGTGTCCGGCATCCCTCCAACGATAAATTCAGGCTCTGCCAGCAGTCCAGTCAGGAGGTTGTAGTCGTCGCATTCGATATGCGGCTGCGCATTGACCTTTTCGACGGCCTCGGCACCGCCACCAAGTGCTGTTGTCAAAGCGGCTTTCCAATGTTTGTGGAGATGGGGTGATGCAAAAGGAAAATCGAAAATGCCTGCCATATTTTGCGGGCCGCGCTGGTGAATCTCATGATCTCGATGAGCAACGAACTGGATGGGTTGTTTCTCCATCACCATGATCTCGACATCTTCGGCTTCAGGTGTGTAGGTCAGATCACCGAGGAACACGTCGAATTCCCCTGCCTGCAATAAATCGAGCGGGCGCGCGTAGGCACTCACCAGAATTCGGAAGCGCAGGTCAGGCATTGTTCTTCGGACGGCCCGTAAGACGGGCAGGATCAAGGTCCTCGTGGTGAGCGGCCCGCAACCGATCAGCAAAGTGCCCGGCCCGGTTTCGCGCAATCCAGAAACACGGGTCGCATAGCGGTACAGGTCTTCACGCAGTGCCTGGGCGATTGGCAAAAACTCCTGCCCCGCGCGTGTCAACGTGCTGTTATTTCGGCTGCGATGGAACAAAACAAGTCCCGTGTGGTCCTCAGCCTGCCCGACATAGCGGGACAACGACGCGTTGGAGACACCCATCGCACGAGCGGCGTATTGGAAACTGCCGGTTTCAGCCAATGCGAGAAAGGCGGTCAAAGCGTTTTCGTTCATCATACGGTCTAATTGTTTCAGGTTTTGTGTTTTAGTTTTCACAATATGAAATCATGGTAAAGCTCTGTTGCGACAAGAAACTCTCAATCGCTATCCCTGATGGACCCTTCGGTATTTCCACCATCGATATCGTCTTACACGTCCACAGAGGTAACCATGTTCATTCTTCGATCTATTGCGGTTTCCGCCACGCTGGCCGCGGCGACGGTCTCTGCCATGCCGGTTTTGGCCGAAACCGACCAGCCCAATATCCTTGTCATCATGGCCGACGATGTCGGATGGGCCAGCCTTGGCAGCTATCATCAGGGTGTGAAAAGCATCAAAACACCCAACCTTGATCAGCTGGCCGCCGATGGTATGCGTCTGACGGATTACTATGCTCAACCAAGCTGTACCGCCGGGCGGTCGGCCTTTATCACAGGGCAATTGCCGGTTCGTACGGGGATGCACACGGTCGGCCTGCCCGGAGATCCCGAAAAGGGTCTGAGCGAGGATGATCCCACCTTGGCCAATATGCTGAAATCTCTAGGCTACACCACCGGTCAATTCGGCAAGAACCATCTGGGGGATATGAACAAATTCCTGCCGACGGTGAAGGGTTTTGATGAATATTGGGGTTGGCTCTATCATCTGAACGCGATGGAGTACACATCCGACCCGGACTGGCCGAAAGATCAGAAATTCAACGACACATTTGGCCCTCGGAACATCATTCACGCGTACGCCACGGATACAGTCGATGAAACTGTGGACCCACGCTGGGGTCTGGTTGGCAAGCAACGCATCATTGACGATGGTCCGGCTCCGCCCGAGCGGCAAAAGACGCTGGACAACGAGGTGACAGCCCACACGCTGGACTTCATCAACCGCGCAGTCGACAGCGATACGCCGTTCTTTGTATGGATGGCACCGGCACGCGCGCATGTCTGGACCCATCTGAGCCCCGAATACGAGGCCATGCTGGGCGACGGGCGCGGCTTGCAGGATGTCGTGATGAAAGAGCTGGACGACAATGTGGGTAAAGTCATGGCGCGGCTGGACGAACTGGGCATCTCGGACAACACGATTGTTGTCTTTACGTCCGATAATGGCCCCGAAACCATGACCTGGCCCGATGGTGGAACAACCCCGTTCCATGGCGAAAAGGGCACGACATGGGAAGGCGGCTTCCGCGTCCCTGCCATCATTCGCTGGCCCGGCAAAGTCCCCGCCGGAACCGTGAGCAACGGTATTTTTGCGGGTCTTGACTGGATGCCCACCCTTGTTGCCGCTGCTGGTGGGCCTGACGATCTGACCGGATCATTGCTGGAGGGCTACGAAGGCTATCAGGTGCATCTGGATGGGTACAATCAACTGTCGTTCCTGACTGGTGAGAGCGAGAGCAACCGGGACGAGATCATATACTACGAAGGCCCGGACTTGCAGGCAGTACGCCACGGAGACTGGAAAGCGCATTTCACGATCCAAACCGAAGGGTGGGCTGGCCCCAAAGAGGAACTGAACGCGCCCCTGCTGTTCAACCTGCGTCGCGATCCTTATGAAAAAGCGGCCGAGGAATCGGGGATGTATACCCGCTGGATGGGCAACAAGATGTGGGCATTTGGGCCAGCGGCCAAAATCGTTCAAAACCACCTGTCTACGTTCAAGGACTATCCTCCACGGGGTTCGGATGTCACCAACCAAGGTCATGTTGAAGAACAAATCTCGACCGAAGGCGGGATGTCACAGTAGAAATCCATTTACGGGAGGCACCAACCCTTGCCTCCCGATCCTTACAAGAACTTGTGGGAAACACCTGCTGACGAAGGTCCGCTTATGCACCAAGATTGTCATTCGGACCCAGCGCAGCATCGGTCAAAGGGGCTCGAAGCGGTCATCCGGCTAGTTTGGTCGAATGACTGTTTGTGTCGGTGACCAGTCCGTGACCAATCCATGGATCAGTTTTCGCAGTTCCTTGTCGGCTCGGATCAGTTCGCTGATGGTTTTGCGAAACTGTTCAGCATTTCGCGATCTTTCACCGTGCTTCCATGACGGATGGCTTGGCCCAGCGGCGTGTCCACCGCGCGCGCCGTGAACGCGGCACACAGTCCAACCTCTGACCGATGGAGCACGACAACGCTGGCCTGTGGACTTTGCCGTTGCTGTGCATCTGGGCGCATCATTGAGTCTTTTTACGTGGTTCAGGCGCCGTGCCATCATCATTGTGGCCTGATGGATCGCACCCATTTGAATGGCCAGCATGGCTTCGATCTCGCCCTTTGGCCGAACCCCGGCAACGACAGACATTACGAAGTTTGATGCCGTCTCGGAGACAGAGCTATCCTGTTGCCCGAGTACGGCTACTTGGTCCATGACACCTTCGAAGAACCGGTAATCTACGGTGCCGAGCTCATGCATCGCCAAGGCACAGGCTGCGTTCGGGTTTTTCCCTTTGTGCCCGACGGTGAGCCGTCGCGTTTCTTCTTCGAAGTCCAACTTGATTTCCGGTGCCCGAACGCGTGATCTCTTCCGTTCCTTCAAATCAGCAATCGCATTGGTCTCTGCCTCGGTAAGCTCGGAGCTCTTTGTTTGAAGACCGTTGCCGGTGTCTTTGCGTGTCTTGCTCATGTCAGCCTCGCGTAACAGGGAGTGGTTAGTATTAGTGTTCCGTTTCAGAACCGAAGGACCGGCGAGAAATCGGTCTGACGGGTTCTGATTTGGAACCATGGGAGGTCTTTGGGTTCTCAAACGGAACCACAGAGGATGCTGACGGGTCCGTCTCAGAACCGTGTTCTGTTATTTCGGGCTGCCAGAACCGCCAATCATTGGTGGCTACTTGCTTGCCGGACCGGGTCTGCGTCGCCTTGGTCGTCAACCGCCACTCATGAGCCTGGCGATGATACCAGTCACCTTCCTGCTCGAGTACTAGGAAGCCCTTGTCCTGCAGGTCTTCGAAAGCGCGCTGAACAGTGGCTTTTCCCAATCCCAAGATCTCCGCTGCCTCGTTCATCGACAGAAACATCTTGCCGTTATTGCCGCCGTTGTAGCGCGTGTGAAGCTCAAGCCAGAGCTTCACTGCCGGACCGGACAACGCTCGCCACGCCGGAGATTTGATCATGACATAGCGCAGAGGAACATATTGGCCCTCATCTGACCGTTTGCCGTTGGGAGATCGGCGTCTACTCATCGCGACACCTCCGTTTGAAGTGCTTGAGCAAAGCATTCAGTTCGGGAATGTCACAGCCGATATGCGCCCGGACGAGCCGGTTTAGGCCGGATTTGGACACACAGTACCCGAGTGTGTCCCAGGCGGCTCCCCCAGCCGGAAATTGGGGTCTCTGACGCTGAAACAGCCATTGGATACCGTCCCGGCACACGGCGGCGCGGTAGATACCATGGCGAAAGAGCTCGCCCTGGTAGTTCTCAGCGGTTACCCGATGATCGGTCCGGAAAAGGGGGGCGTCATCCAGCCCGCTTTCATAGCTTTGATTGCGCGATTTGGAAAAGGACATATCAGCCATGCTCGATCCGTCCTTTCCGTGTGATCACCCGTTCAACCGAGTGGCTCAGAGGCGACCAATAGTACCGGCGCTCGTTTTGTCTTGTCGGCGCGGGGCAGCCTGTGGCATCAACTGGACTTGCTGGGGTGGCAGTTGATGTCACTGGAAAAGCCCCATCTCCGCGCTTGGAGTTGGGGTTTTTCATTATGCAGCCTCGTTGTTGGGATCGGTGCGCCGTGCCGCCAGCCAGGCGTTCAGATCGGCGCCGTGATAGGCGGTCCGCCGACCGATGCGGATAAAAGCCGGACCACACATGCGGTGGCGCCATTGAGCCAGCTTCTCGCGGTTTCCCAGCAATTTCATCTCAGGGTCTTCTGGGAAATAGACCCGGTCGTCATTGAAGACGTTTGCCATCGTTGAAATCCTCTTGGATCAGTTGCGATGGCTCAAGGTTGTGCAATTCTACCCGTTTGAATACTGACCTAAGTTAGGAAAACGGGAGGTCGACTTGTAAATCAGTTGATGCGGCTTCGTCGTCCATCTGGCACCAGAAACTACAAAACCTTCGCTTTAATGTTTAAATTCAATACCTTAAAAACATACCCCAAGTAAACTCAACCTGCATCCTAAAATGGGACATCGTCATCTGAACCCCCATATGGATTTGTCGATCTGACGTTGGCAGACACTTTCTTGAAGTTCTGGATTTCTGATGAGTCTTCTTCGTCGTCGCTAGGAACTTCCAAATTTGTTGGATTTGCCCCGCCGGTAATTTGCCAATTTGCGATTTTGGCAACTTCTTCCGCAACAGTTTGAGAGACGACGCCATCTTCATTACCCAACCCGAAGCGGACACCGTTGCTCACAATCCATTCCGCCAGTGAACCCTTAACGCTATTGTTTTTAACTGGTTTGGTGGTGGCTTCCCATGCAGCTATCGCCGTTGCAAGTTTTGCGGAGTAGCGAGAGTGTTGGCGATCACGGAACCCGTCTGGCATTCCCTCTGGAAAGAAAAAAGATGGAGCAACGCCTCGCGCCTTGAACCATCGTTTTAGCTCATCAACCTCAATGGTTGTGTTGGACCAATCAGGCTCCTTCAATATGTAAAGCACCCTGTCCGCAGATTTCATTGACACGTCATGGATACTGTCGGCGTTACTAAAGAGGGTTGGCACACCTCGAGATAGCGCAAACCCGTAATTTCTAGTTTCCTCATCCTTGTCTTCTGGAACTTGAAATTGGTCGCCAGCATAATATTGATAGTCTGGCACCCGAGCCCGGCTGTTTATCTTGGCGCGCATCTTGTTCGAGAGTATTGCGTTCCTAATGGCTTTGAAGACTGCTCTGAACTGCGACGGGTCGATAACGAGATTTCCATCGTCTGCTACCATTCGGTCCAACTGATCATCGGACCAATTAGCGACTTGAAATATTCGACTATCTCCCGGGACTTCCAGACTCTCTAATTTAAAATGGCCGGGATCACTCATCAGAGTTAAGAAGGATGCGTCAATAACAGATAGTTCGTCGGCCAGTTTCCAGTAATCAAGGCCGGAAAACGTGTTCTTATATGCCTTTACCTAAATCACTTTCCATTGAAATTGGCGTCACAACATAAGAACACCAATGATTTGCCAGGTCTCGCCGCCGTTCCAACATATCCGACCGGGCGTACGCCCGCACCACATCGGACCCAACCTGATGGGCCAGTGCCGCCTCCGCCAGTTCACGCGGTGCGTTTGCGGCCTCCGCCGCCCAATCCCGAAACGAGCTGCGGAAACCATGCACGGTGACGCCATCCTGCCGCATCCGGCGCAAGAGCATCAGCATGGACATGTTCGACAGGGGCTGATGCCGCTTTTGCCCCTCGAACACATAATCAGAGGCCAGTGCACGCAGCGGCTCCAGAATGGCCAGCATTTCGTCGGTGAGAGGGACGCGATGGACCTGCCCGCCTTTCATACGCTCCGCTGGTATGGTCCACAGGCGCGCATCGACGTCGACTTCGGGCCATTTCATCTCCAACACCTCAGATGTCCGGCAAGCGGTCAGAATGGTGAACTGCAACGCCTTGGCGGCCATGGCTGAGCGGGTCTGCAACTCGGCATAAAACGCGGGCACCTCCTGCCACGGCATCGCGTCATGGTGCTGCACCTTGGCTTTGACGGTAGGCAGCACCTTACCTTCGCGGATCGCGGTCACCGGGTTCTCGCCAGATCGAAAACCCTTGGACTTTGCCACGTCGAGCACCGTCTTGATCCGCTGCGACAGTCGCTTTGCGGTTTCGTGTTTCTCGGTCCAGATGGGAGAAACGCACATCAGAACTTCGGGCTGATCAATGCTGTCGACTGGCATGCGTCCGATCTTGGGGAACGCATAGTCGCGCAAGGTGTTGAGCCATTGCTGGCCGTGCTTGGCATTCTTCCATGTGGGCAGGCGGTCGATGTGGACCTGACGGCTGAGTTCTTCGAAGGTCGGGATTTCGCGTTGGGCATTGAAGCGCGGGTTCAAACCGGCCTTCGCCATTCGCCTGTATTCGAGCGCTCTTTCTCGGGCATGGTTCAGAGTGACGACATCAGCGCCGCCCAAACCGAAGTCTGTTCTCAGCGGCGCGCCCTTGCGGTTCTTCTGTCCTTTGACCGTTACGCGTACGATTCAACGCCGTGCGCCCGACGGATCGACAACAAGGTACAGGCCAGAGCCGTCGCCATGGCGACCCGGACCGAGGTTCTCTACCAGCTTCTTTGTCAGCTTTCCGCTGAGCGCAGCCATGAAAATACCCCAAAAAATACCACTCAACGAAAGTGTACTTGTGTGATCAAATAAAATCCAATGAAACCCACAAACGCGACAACAACCATAAAACGCAAAGGTTTAAACGGCCTAGTGTTGTTCAGCAAAATTCAGGGAAATCACCAAGTGGCGGACCGAGGAGCCGCCATCGTATGTCCGAGCGCGTCCGAGAGCATCCAATCTACAATATATTTTTCAATTATTTATAAGCTACACGCCTTTCTACGTCCGAGCACGTCCGAGGATTTCCGTTGACTGCCCCTAAAATTTAGGGGCACACAAGGGGCGCGAAATAGGGGCCGCAGTCAATGCCCCGGATTAGTAGAAAGAAAAGACATGCAAACTATCGAACACGCAGGCATCAACACTCACCCGGCAATGGCAGGTATGACGGACAAGCGGCTTTCAAACGCACTCGTCAACATGCACGGCTTGCCAGACCAACACTATTTCGCGTGCCCGCAGCCATGGCGCGACCTTGCGGCATCGCTGCATACGTTGATTGAGGATGAACGGATGGGCACAGAGCAAACCGCGCAGACGGTAGGTGTGCCTGCCAGTGTCGTCGCGGATTACCGAGCAGCAGTTAGCATTTAAAGGGGAGTGTAGACATGGCGCGGGGTATGCACAGACTCACAGTTAAGCAGGTTGAAAACGCCGCGCCCGGCACCGCCCTCAATGATGGGGGCGGTTTGTCTTTGCGCTGTACAGCCAACGGGACAAAACGCTGGGTGTTTCGCTTCACCCTCAAGGGACAGAAACAGCGGGAAATGGGTTTGGGTGGTTTCCCGGGCACCACGCTCGCGCAGGCACGTCAGAAGGCCACTGCCGCCCGCGATATGTTGGCAAGTGGTATTGACCCAATTGCCGAAGCTGTAAGAGAAGCCGAGGCATTGCGTGTCGCTGCAAAAGAAGCCGAAGCCGCAACGGTTACTTTCTCCGATTACGTTGAGGTTTTTTTGCCGTGGAAAACAAAGGAATTTTCCAACCCCAAGCACGTTGCTCAATGGGGCATGTCGCTGCGCAAGTATGCGGAACCGCTGGCGAACAAACCTCTGGTCGAGACAACGCGGCAAGACATATGGGATGTGCTGACACAGCCCGTCGCTGTTAAGCAAGCGGACGGAACCGAAACGCACGAACCAATGTGGGACGCTCTACACGTTTCCGCTACACGTCTGCGGGCACGGCTTGAAGCCTTGTTCTATCATGCGATCCAAAATGGTGCTTACCATCAGGACAACCCTGCCCGCTGGGAACTATTCAACGCTACCCTGTCAGCGCCCCGGAAGCTGACCGGCGGGCATCGCCCATCAATGCCGCGGAAAGACGTGGCGTCCTTCGTTCATCGACTTCGAGCCAGCAAGTCCGTCAGCGCGCTTGCGTTAGAGTTCCTAATCCTCACTGCGTCGCGCTCTGGTGAAGTTCGCTTGGCGCTGTGGAATGAAATTGACGAAGCAAACGCACTTTGGTCCATTCCGGCGGAGCGCATGAAAGCGCGCAGAAACCACGTGGTGCCGCTTTGTCCTAGGGCTATTGAAATTCTTGTGGAAGTCAAAGCGCTGCGAAACGCGGAAGTTAAATCAGACGACTATGTATTTGAAGGGGCTAAGCCCGGCAGGCCAATGTCCGACATGACCATTCGCGCTGTGATGCGCCGAATGAACTTGGGTCAGTATGTCCCGCATGGCTTTCGCAGCGCATTCAAGGATTGGGCCGCTAATGACACGGAGTTCCCGCGTGAGTTGGCCGAAGAAGCCTTGGCGCACCAATTGAACGACGTGGAAAGAGCCTACCGGCGCGAACAAGCGGTTGAGCGTCGCCGCGCCCTAATGTTGGCTTGGCAAGACTTCGTGGACGGCAAAGACCACGACGAAACGCACGTCATTCCGTTTCGTGATCGTGCGTAGCTGAGTCGAATTGCTGAACTATTGTGGCTGCCCTTTAGTGGGGCCGCCTTCGCCCAGCCCGAAGATTTGACTTGCTAGTCAACTGCGGCGACGAGTCCTGACAGGACAGTCAGAAAACCAATACTTTTCAGAGTTTTAGGTAAATTTCATCGTTGCGCACACAGGGTGCATTTGTGACTTTCCGACCATCACCGACAACAACCGAGGAAGTCCGAATGAACAATACTCCCGAAAAAGACGACCGCTTGCTTCGGCTTGGCGAAGTGGAACAGCGGACCGGACTGAAACGCTCGACTATCTACGAAAAGATGGCACGGCCCTTCGAACAAGGTGGCGGCTTTCCCCGGCCAATCAAGCTGGGCCGTATCTCTGCTTGGAGCGAAAGCGAAGTCCGGACATGGGTAAATCGCGTTATCGCGGACGCAGCCTAGCGGCCTCGAAAAGAAGAACCCCGCGCCACACAGATGCGCGACAACGGGGCTGAATAAGGAAAAAATCTTGCAGTCAAAAACTACCAAACGCGCCAGCGGCGGGCAACAATTGCATTCACCGGAAGAAACCTTGGAAGTCCTGTCTTGCGCTAAGAAGCTGGGCCTTTTGAATAGTGGCGAACCCACGCTTGAACAGTTGGCCGCGCAGTTCGCTTTCGGGTCTCTCACCTTTGAAGATGCACTTGCAGCGACACGAGACGCATTGCTGGCAAACGGAGTTGCGCAGCGCGCACTTGATGTAGTCGCCTCGCTTTTCTTGCCCGGTGATGTGATCGAACTTTGTGCCATCGGCACCGACGGCAGCGTTGTTGCCATCTGTGAAAAGCTGGATGGTGCTGACAGCCAAGCGGCTTTGCTCAAGTTCATCGAAGCTCAGTTCGGTCTTCGTAATCTTTATTTGGGTGTCTGCCCGCGCAAAGAACACATGGCCGGGCAACTGCGCAGGGCCAAGGCGCAGGACACAGCTTGCCGCCGCCATTTAGTCGCGGACTTGGATCACAAGGACGCCTCGGACGCGGACCCGGACTGGACGCAAACCGTAGAAGCGCTGAGTGCACTAAATGCCTCTTTGACAGTCCAAAGCGGCAACGGCTTCCAAGTTTGGATGCAGGTTCAAGAGCAACGGGACGAGGCATTGCAAACGTCGTCTGTGGGTCCGCTGGCTGACGCGCTTGCCGCCCTTGGTTCGGACCCCGTTTCGGACCCGGCTCGGATTATGCGGCTGCCCTACACACTCAACATTCCAAACGAGCGCAAACGGCAGAGGGGGGCCGTGCTTCGCCTTGCACTGCCGGTAGAACAACCCGCTAACCAACAGGAACTTGCCGCATGATGCACGCACCGGCACCCACCCCAGAAGAACTCCGAAACAACCTCATAGCAATTGCCGCCCGGCTTGGATTGCCCGGACGCAACCGCGCGTCCACGTCCGCAGGCGCACCGCCCAGCGCAGACGCTGTAGCGGACAAGGTGGCTTTTCTTGAGCCGTTCAAGATGCTGATGGAAGGGCTACCCCACCCTGAGCGCATCAGCCGAGAAGAACAAGTCGCTGTGGCGCACGCTGTGCGCGGAGCAGTTGATGGAACCGGCTTTGAAGCCGAAGGGCGCGCTTTGTTCCTTGATTGGTCTGCGAAGTGGCCGCTGGGCGGGGACGCCTCGCACGATGCACAGCTTTACGACACGATCCGCGAAACACGCACTGGCTGGACGTGGTTGCGTGGATTTACCGTGCGATTGGACCCGGCGCTGGGCGAACGCGTGGCCCATGCCGACGCACAAGCCGTTTTCGGTGCAAGCCCTGTCAACACGGCGGACGTGGACGCTCTTTCGGCGCAAGTCGCCACAGGCAGCGCGATAGCACGGGCCTTGGCAGCGTTTTCGCTGACGCCTGTAAAGGCACCAGTGCCGGGAAAAATCCCGCCCCGTCGTTGGCTTTATGGACGTAACATCATCGCTGGCTTTCCCTCGGTTCTTGTTGCGCCGGGCGGCACTGGCAAAAGCGCCCTCACTGCCGCTGAGACGTTGGCAATGGCGACTGGCAAAACGTTGTTCAGTGGCGACGAACCCAACCGTCCACTGAATGTGTGGAGCCACAACGCAGAAGATCCGCAGGACGAACAGTTGCGCCGTCTGGCGGCGGCACAAGCGCACTACGGTATCACGGACGCAGATATTGGCGGACGGCTGTTCATGACCTCTGGGCGCGACTTGCACCTGTGTTTGGCGCGGATGGGGCGCGACGGACCGGAAGCCGTCCCGGGGGTGGTAGATGCGTTGGTAAATATGATGCTGGGCGCGAAATTAGACGTACTGGTATTGGACCCGCTGGGCGCTATCCACAGTCTGCCAGAGAACGACAACACGGCCATCAACGTCCTAATGGGCGCACTGCGCCAAGTCGCGGACCGCACTGGCGCGGCAATTGTTCTGGTTCACCATGTCGGCAAGGCAGCGGGCGCGGACATGGGCGCGTCGGGCGCGAGTGCAGCGCGGGGGGCATCTGCCATTGTGGACGGTGCACGGGTTGTTCGTCAGTTGGTCCGCATGACAGATAAAGAAGCCCGGCAGTTTGGTATCGCTGACGATGAACGGAATCAATTCGTGCGCGTAGAAAACGGAAAGGCCAACCTCGCGCCTGCCGCGAAAGCGCGCTGGCGGCGTCTGGTGTCGGTCAAGCTGCACAATGGAACGCCAGAATATCCGGCAGGCGACACAGTTGCAGTTGTCGAGGATTGGACACCGCCCGGCCCGACAGTCGGGACACCTAGCGACCTTCATCATGTCCAAGCCGCCATTCAGTCCGCCAAAGCCAAACCTCGCGCGGACAAGCGGTCGCAATCTTGGGTGGGCTACCTGATTGCGGACGCGCTGGGCATGGACGTTGGGGCACCCGGCACCAAAACCGCTGACCGCACGCCGGAACAGGCACGGGCTTTCAGTGCGGTATCAGACATGTTGAACGGTTGGCTTGCGGACGGCGGGTTGCGCACCGTTTTGGAATTCGATCAGCGGGCAAAACGTGAAGTTGAGTGCATTGCAGCGGGTGAACCCGCAGCGGTTCGTGAAGAAACGGAAGGGGTCGGGCAATGACCGCCCGCGCCTTGACTTTGACTGTTCAGAAAGGGTCGTGCGCAGTTGCGCAGTTCAACTGCGCACAACTGCGCAGTCGGGGTGTAAAACTGCAAGACGCGCAGGGGGCGCGCTTTCAAAAGCGCCCCTGCGCAGTAGTTGTTTTACTTAAGGGCGCAACTACTGCGCGCGGAAAAATGACCCCTTCCTGCTTGCCGCCGCAGTTGCCGTGTCGGACTGCGCAAATCTGGCTGAATTAGCGCCTCACCCCGACGTACTGAGAGGAAGGAAACACAAAGGCGTCATTCATTCTGACTGCGCGCACCGCAAACAGTCAGAACGAAAATCCCAGCGATAAGCGTGCGGGTAACGCTGGCCCGCAGGAGCGACAAAACAGAAAGTGCGCGCATAGCGCACCCTCAGACGACGTTCCGGTCTGTGGACGAGGAAATGAGATATGAAAAGGAAATGCTATGTCTCAGACCCCCGCAGTGCCAAGCGCACAAAACAACGAACTGAAACCGCACGTCTTTGCCGGGCGCGTGCCGAACATGGCAAATGTATATGGCCTGAAATACCCCGGCAAAGCCCGCGTGTGCCTGTCAGACATCCGCGAATATCTGATCGCCCACCCAGAACGGCTTGCGGAACTCTTTTGCCTTGAGGACGATTTGCCAAACGGAAAGACGGCAGTTCGGTTCGTTATCGCCTACCGCGCCTTCGACACACGGTTCCCCGACCAATGGCGTCCCACCGCCTACGAACTCACACCCACAGCAAACTTGTTTGAGGACGTCACGTATGGGTGGGCGCAGGCCGAGGGCATAGCGAAACGGGAAAACACCTACTTGCTCAAGCTGCTGCGTGAAGAAGCAGAGCGCCGCCCCGAAGCCGCAAACGCGCTGCGGTCAATTTTGCTGTCCGATGTGTCGGAGTTGCCGACCAAAGCGAAACTGGAATTTATGCCGCTGTAGCGGCCTAGAATACGTCTCCAAGCCAGCGGCGCGCATCCTGCGCCGCTGGCCATTCAACGCACTTGAGTAGCTTCAACTAAGGCCAGCCAACGTCCACAAGCCGCAGTGTCTCCCGGTTGCGCAAGATAATCCTTCAACGTGCGCAGCACCGCCAGTTGCTTCGCTTCGTCCGAAATTGTCGCCATGATCGGTTCCAGCACCCCAACATTTTCACGGTATACACGCGACAGGTCTGCCAACTCGTCGGCACCGGCGGGTTGCGTCCGAGGACGTCCGGGGCGTCCATATCCCTTTCCACGTTGAACGTTGGGCGCTTTTGGTCTGTCCGGCAGTGTGCGTTTTGAAGCACACTTCGTTTGCGCTGCGTCCACAGCCCACGTCCGGGGCGCTGTATCAGGCTTTGAGTCACGTCCGGGCATTTCAACCGGACGTGGCCCCGCGTCTGTGACTCGCCCGGGTAAATCCTGCGTTAACGCATTGTGCCACGCCGTGTCGTTCCGCCGGTCGATTTGTGTTCGCCGGTACCGCCACCGAAGCCAATCCGCGACCGCAGGCGGCAGCACTTCAATATTCAATCCACCTAGCGCGTCGCGAAATGCGCTCTCATGTGCGCCCAAATCTATCGTGCTGCCCGGCAACCACGGGTTTTTCTTCCACTGGTCCCCAAGCCGATTGGCAGCGCGCCGCGCTTCGGCCCGGTTCCATTCTTCGGCGGACACTCTGCCAGTTTCGAACCGACGTTTCTGGCGCTCGCGGTAAGCGCGTGCTGCGTGCGGCCCACAATGGCTAAGACACCGGCCCTGTTTGCTTTCCTTTATTGGCGGGTTGGGACAGGCAGCGCCTGTTCGTATCCGCGCACCGCAGGTCCGTGCATCGGGATCACCTCGTTTGTGAAGCGCGCCTCGTTCGTGAAACAGATGCTCGTGTTCTGGTGAAGTGAATTTCATTACGGATGACTATTGATACCTTGGGGTTCATGGGTTGCGTTATATTATAACTTAATTCACTCATCTCACACGCCTTGTTCTAGTTGAATTGCGTTGCAACATTCGGAAACAACTTATAGCTGAAAGGTGATCTTTGTTGAGGGACGGATAGTGATTGCGAATTTGGAAGAGCTTGCTCTGCGGTGCGGTGATGAAAGTGCCCGAACCAATATCGGTGAAGCGATAAAATGTTATCAAAGCGGCGCGTACCGCGCTGCAATCGTAAACGCGTATGTAGCTGTTTGTTTTGACTTAATCGAAAAGCTGAAAATTCTTGCCGCCAACGGCGATGGCGCTGCCAAAGGTGAAGAAAAAACCTTGCAGAAATTACAAAAGCAGAATGACGAAGGAGACCCCACCGCGATTAAAGGTTTGCTGGAATTTGAACGTGGCCTTCTGGAGCTTTTCAAGAATAAGTTCGACTTCTTTGGTAAGCATGAGTTCGACGAACTGAGCAGGCTCCGAGAGGATCGAAACCGATGCGCCCACCCAACTTTTGCAAAATCGTCTGTCCCCTTTGCACCTTCGGCTGAACTGGCAAGGCTGCACATTAGGAACGCGCTTGTTCACGTACTCTTGCAGTATCCACGGCAAGGAAAGGCGGCTGTTGATAGCTTGGAAAAAGTGGTTCTATCGACCTACTTCCCCAAAAACGTATCTGATGCAGTTAAGAGGCTGCAAGGTTCCGAGTTAAAAAACGCGCGTCCAGCATTGGTCCGTGCATTTTTGGATCGCCTATGTTTCGGCGCAGCAGACAAAACTAGCCCACTATTCATGAAGCGTCCGGGGCAGGTGGCAGTGGAGGCAGCCTTGGAAATGGATCGCACAGAGGGGTTGCCTAGACTGGCCACGAACATCAACAAGCTGCTTAAGAGTACGAATGCTGATGAAGTGTACGTTGGTTGTGTATTGACCCTACGCACACCTGAAGCCGCTGAACTTGTCGATGATGCAGGAAAAACAGTTGTAAAAGAATGGGTAAAATCACCGCCGACCGGCGTTGATAAAGGGAATATGGTGTGTAGAGGCATTTCCATAGACTGGCTGCGTGATAGTGTCTTGAAAGCCCTTCCGGGCCTTGAAGCGTCTGACTTCGGAAAGATATCGTTGGAGCCGATACCAAAAGAGGTCATTTCCCAAGCTGCACAATTGTATTGCTCCGCAAGAAGTTGGACGCAAGCGAACACACTCGCAAGTGATTTCGTTATCGGCTTTGCCTCAAAATTTTCCAATGAAGACCTAGACGATATTATACAAGCCGCTGCCGAAGGAGAGGCCGACTTGCTAGGCAGTCACGGTTTCAGTCAGTTCCTAGACGTTTTATTTGAAGAAAGCGCCAGCAAGAAAGCCAAGACTTGCGACCTGTTAAAGAAACACGGGCTGGATCGCTATTTACCGAAAGATTGATGCTGCAACCACTGATCCAATGAGGCGGCAAAGTGCCCCCCCCTTGCAAAGTTTTGTTTGTTTACGAGGTGAAAAGAGTTCCCTGTTTGTACACGTTCCACTAGAGTTATCCACAAAAGGAATTTGAGGCATGGCACAGAAGTCTGAGATTGAGTGGACTGACGCAACATGGAATCCGGTAACAGGTTGCACCAAGATCGGTCCTGGATGCGACAACTGTTATGCCGAACGATTTGCAGAACGTTGGCGCGGCATTGAAGGACACCCTTACGAGCAAGGCTTTGATTTAAAGCTGTGGCCTGCGCGTCTTGAGCAACCTTCACTTTGGCGAAAGCCTCGCATGATTTTCGTCAATTCAATGAGCGATCTTTTTCACAAGGATGTGCCCAAAGAGTACATTGATCGGGTATTTGACGCGATGGAAGCGGCTAATTGGCACGTGTTTCAAGTGCTAACCAAACGTTCGTCACTGATGCGCAACTACGTCAGGAAACGTTATGGCGGCGGCAAAGTGCCGTCTCACATTTGGCTTGGCGTTTCGGTTGAAGATGCCGCACACGCCAGCCGGATAGAACACCTGAAACAGATCAATTCAGATGCCCGTTTCATTTCTTTTGAACCACTGTTGGGGCCAGTTGGCGAGGTGGATTTAGTGGGGATTGCGTGGGCGATTGTCGGTGGAGAAAGCGGACCCCGTGCCCGCCCAATGAACGGCGAGTGGGCAACGGCAATCCGACATATCTGCGAGCGAGATGGCGTAGCGTTTTTCTTCAAGCAATGGGGCGGCGCACGACCCAAATCAGGTGGCCGACTGCTGGACGGTGAAGAATGGAATGGGTTTCCTTGGCAAATTGTGCCGACAGAAATTATGGCTCAACTAAGCAGGTAATTTAATGGAAGAACTACTGGCCTACGAAGGCCGCGAACAAACATTTATCAAACATCAATTTCTTACAAAGTACCTTCAAAGCGCAGCCTATAAAACCCTGCAACGCAGGTCGCCAATCTTCAACTTTGTCGATGCTTTCGCTGGCCCTTGGCGTGTCGAGGATCGGGACGACTACTCGGATGCGTCGTTTGATCAGGCTCTTAGGACACTAGAGGCGGTTAGGGGAGACCTAGCAGGCAAAGGCTTTAACGGTTTGCGTGTTAGATTTTGTTTTTGCGAAAAGAACCCTGAGCGCGCGGCCCTATTGCGCAACTATGCGCAAAGAAAAACAGCGTTTGATATTCACGTCTTTCAGGGTGCCTTTGAAGATAACTTGGGGCCAATCTCACGTGCACTGCCAGACGGCTTTACGTTTACGTTCATAGACCCGACGGGTTGGGATATACGCCACAGCGACGTGTTTCGTTTCCTGCGGCACCAAGGCGGCGAGTTCATGCTGAATTTCATGTCGGATCATATCAACCGGCATTCAGGGTATGAGGCTGTTGCAAAGTCCTTCGGACGGTTTCTTGCGGACCCCGATTGGGCGGGAGATTTTGCCAAACTTCCGCATGATTGGAGCAATGAACGCAAGATGCTCTACCTGCTGAAAAAGAACATGAAGAACGCGGACATAGCCAAGTACCTCCCTGACTTTTCAATCATGCTACCCCGGCAGGAACGCGTTAAGATGCGTTTGCTTCTTGGCACGTTTTCCCAAGAAGGTCTGAGCTTGTTCCGCGACGTACAGGCAAATGTCGAACAGCAAGAAATGGCTATCAGGCACGATTTGAAGGAAGAAAAAACACAACAGGTCAGTCTCTTTTCAACAGCGGACCATGTTGAGTTTGAAAAAGAGCGAAAGGGTGTGGGTTGCCGTCGCTACAAACAAGAAGCCGAGAAGATGATAGCTGAAGTATTGGAGCGCCGAACGGACGCACGATACAGTAAACTTCGTGCTCATGTCATGGAGCAAATCCCCATCAAAAAATCACAGGTTAACACGCTGGCCTGCGAAATGAAAAAACGCGGACTGGTTTCGTTCGAACTTCCCAAGGGCAAAAGGGTTCCTCAACCCGAAACCCGTATCTCTATCGCTGGAGGCGCTGAACTTATTGAAGAATGGCCCGGATAATACCGGGCGATGCTTTTTGGGTTTTGAATGTTTCAGTCCCGGCAGCCTAGTGTCCGGCGCGCCCTAATTCTCTGGCGGCTCGCTTCTCGTGTCTTTCCAATGCGCTAACAATCCGCAACTCGCGGGCAATTTCGGCCTTCTGTTCGGGGCTTCCGAATGCTGGATTGATCATCCGGGCTTCAAACAACCGTCGTTGCGCCGCCAGAACGTCGAGACGAGCGGCATGCTTTTCAGCAGGGTTCGTCGCCGTAAACATTCTGTCGCTCGCGAGGTTCATTTCCAAAAGGTTTATGCGATCTTCGATCCACATGGACCAAGGTTTAATGTTTCTTAGAGATGCTTCCACCTCGTCCAAGACGCCCATTAGCCATTTTGTGCTGGTTCCTCGCTCGATGCGTTCAAACTCAGGGTGAGACGAACGCTCATTTAGGTCAGCGCGAATATCGGCGCTCCATTGGCGCAGTAGATTGCCCCGCTTGTTTTCATTGTTTGTAGCGTTGATCTGGTCACGCAAGGACAATCGTCCTTCGTACCCAAGACGTTCTGTAGTTGGCGCTGGAAGGTCAAACCCTTGCGCAACTCCATACCCAGTCATAGGTTCAGCGTGCCGGGTGGCGTCAGGAACTTCCGTTGACGCTGTAAGAGGCTGCACGTCAGACGTCCGCAGTTGCCCGGCACTTACCCGCCCTTGAACGGACAGACCTTGCCCGGTAGCCTGCACGCGCCGGGTTGTGTCAGGAATTGCCGGTGGCACACTTGCAGGCTGCACGTCCGCAGTCCCAGCCTGCCCGGCGCGATCAACGTCCAGCGTGTACCCGTGCGGTAAAGACGGAATGTTTCCGTTTTCGTAGGCTACGCCAGTTGTTTCGTGCACCGGCAGGGCTTCGGTGGGTTGGTTCCACCACTCGGAACTCGCGTGCTTGTTCAGTGGCATGAACGGGTTGCGGGAAGAACCGGGACGCATTCGCTCATTCAATTCCCGTGCAAAGGATACGCTTTTGCGCCGCGCGCTTGCTCGCTCAAGCAGTCCCGGGCCGCTATCCGATGAATTGGGGGCTGCATTCCGGCGCGACTGATAAACGGCGGGCGCAACCTCAACCGGCGCAGCCACACCTTCTGCCAGTGCTTCGGTGATAATTTCCTTGGCGGACAATTCTTGGCCGGTGGCGGCACGGGCTGTAGCTTCGCCCCCTGCGCCCGTAGCGGCTTGCACGGTGACGTTCTTGACGGCCTCTTTCGTCGGACCCTTGAATAGCTGCGTAACTGCTGCGCCTTGTCCCGCCATTTCGGCGAGGGCGATGATTACACCGCGTCCAAGACCGCGCCGGGACGCCGCTGCCATCAGTTCAGGGTCGCGGATCAGGGCCGCCGCTTCCTCGGGCGTCCGTGGCGAAACACCCTGATCCTGAAAGAACTCATTCACGCCAGAGCCGAATTCCTGCACGGCAGAACCGCCACCAAGAACTGCTGCACCTACCGCCGGGCTGCGCGTTAAAAGCGTAGTTGCCGCTGCCGTGCCCATTTGCGGCAGGCTTTCGGCTGCGGTTTCTCCAAGGAAGGCAAGGGCCGTGCCGGGGTTTGCCGCATAGGCTTTCAGCACGTCCAGCGTCGTGTCTGGCGCTGCAGCCAAGACCTGCTTGAACTGTTCTGCGGACGCGGACCCCGGAAGGGCCGCAGCCTGATCGTTCAGACTTTGCGCAGCCAGCGCGTTGCCGACGGCGCGATGCGCAACAGCCGGTTCGTTGCCCACGGCTGCTGCGGCGTCGCGGGCGCGAATGTCATATGCCTGCCGAAAGGTGTTTGCGAACTGCGCAGGGTAGCCGAGTTTTGAAATAGCGGTGGACGCCAGTTCGGGTGTGGAAATGTCCAATCCTTCGGGCACGTTCGGCAAGCGGGTCGTTTCAAGAAACGCGTGCCGGATCAGGTCTGGTTCGGAAAGCGCTGCGTCAGCAAGAACAGTCGCGCCTTTTTGCGCGGCAAACGCGGGCAGGGCCGACTTTGTGCGCAACGCCCCCCGTTTGAGCGCCCGGCCCAACGCCGTGCCTTCCGGGTTTGAGAAAGACGGGTCACTGTCCAGCGTGAAGCCATCGGGCAGCCCGGGCATCGTTGTCGGGTCGAATGCGGCAGAAGCGCTTGGTGCCGCGTTGGTTGGCTTTTGACCGGCATTGAATTCGGGTGTCGCATCCAGCGTAAACCCTTCCGGCAGGGGCGGGAGCGCCGACGGTGGATTGTTTGGTGCACCGAGTACAAGAGCGGGGAAATTTGCCAACAGATAGTTCCTTCGTGCCTGTGGCGAACTGCGCCGCCGTTGGCCCAATTTTATTTCCGGCGACTTCACCCGACAACGATTGTCTATTGGTTTCCTTGAAAGATTTTGGGTGTAGTGTGCCAACATAAAACAACTTTGAGGAAAGCATGTTTAAGGAAATTGGTTGCTATCTCACCGGGTTTGTATTGGTCGTTTTCTGCTTCGTCGGTGGGAACATAATATCCACAGTTATGTGGGGCGCTACTGCGGACTATGCAGGTTGGTTTGGCCCGCTGCGCGCTGTTATTGCTACGTTAGCAATGATCATCTTCTATTTTTCTGTCGCCCCACAAATGCGCTTTATGCAACATCGCCATGTCGCTTTGCCGCCCATACTCGCAGGGGTGGGAGGGTTGTGTCTCATTGGTGCCATCGTTGGTCTGTCTTACGTTCAAGGCTCACAAGCAGAGGCAATCTCACTCGAAATGATTTCAAGCCTTGTCCCGTTTGTTGGTTGGGCTGGGTTTGGTTTTTGGCTGATGGCGCAGCCTGCACAGAGCCAAACTTAAAGCCGTAAGGAATGCTGCGGCCCTTATCTCGTCTGACACCTTAGTCAAAAAGCCCAGAAACCCTGCGCGTGATATGCGTGGGGTATAAACTACAACGCGCCGCGCCCGGGTTAGGCCGGGGGGTGGGGTGCGACATTCAGACTCAACGGGGAGCGGACAGATAATCCGGCAAGCATTTAGATTTTAGTGGCAGATCAGGGGCAGAAAAACACTGAGTGAATTTTATCCAATGTTTTCAGTACCAAGTGGCGGACCGAGGAGGATTCGAACCCCCGACCCCTTGATTCGTAGTCAAGTACTCTATCCAGCTGAGCTATCGGTCCGCGTTGGTGAGGCGCTGTTTAGACTCAGCGTCAGTGGGGCGCAAGCCGATTCTTCAAATTTCTCTCAAAAAGTCATGTCACCCTGCGGGAGCCTTATTTCAAAGGTCGTTCCCTCGGGTCCGGTGTTCTTGAGAACCAGTTCCCCGCCGTGGCCGCGCACCAGTTCCGAGGAAATTGCCAGCCCCAGACCCGAGCCGCCCTTGCGCACGCCGCCCTGAAACGGAGTGAACAGATTCTCTTGCGCTTTGGGGGGCAGGCCGGGCCCGGTGTCACGCACCTCGATGCACCAGTCTGTCCCGTGCTCACATGCAGCAACGGTGATCTGGCCCGGCTTGCCCGCCGCCACCAGGGCCTGTCGGGCGTTTCGGACGAGGTTCATGATGATCCGGAACATCTGCTCGGGATCGGCCCGGATGATCAAGTCCTCTGGCACTTCGTTATCAATCGTCACACAGCCATCGGCCAGTGCCAGCCTCTCGCTTGCTGCGACATCTTCTGCAATAGGCCGCAACGGTACCATCGACAGGGTAGGTGCCGGTTCCTCGGCGCGACCAAATGCCAGCGTGCTTTCGCAGAGTGAGACCGCGCGGGTGATGGAGTTCACAAGTTTGGGCGCCATGCGGCGCACTAACGGGTCTTCGCTGGCTTCGATCCGGTCGGTGAAAAGCTGCGCGGATGTCAGGATGTTGCGCAGATCATGACTGACCTTGGCGACTGCGCCGCCAAGCTGAGCCAGCCGCTCGCGTTGTTTTAGGGCATGGGTGATCTGGGTCTGCAACATCTGCAGGGCTTCCTCGGCCTCGCGCAGCTCGGTCACTCCTGCCTGCGGCTGGATGATGCCGCGGACATCCTCAGGTGCACGCGCATAACGTTGCATGTACCCGACCACGCCCTTGATCGGCCGAACCAAAAAGGCCCGGACCGCAAGAAACAGGAAAAAGGCAGTGATGATCGAGATGACAAGCGACAAAAGCAAAATTCTCAGCCCGTAATCGATCATTGCCATTCGCAATGGATCGGTATCCATCGTCACTTCGATCAGCAGACCAGCGTCCCGCACGGGTTCACCGATTACGCGAATGATCTCATTCTCGGGCTTGAAGAACCGGTTGAGTGCGTCGCGGATCAGCACCCATGCACTGGCCATTCTCAGATCGTAGGTTTGTGTAATTTGATCCGGAATGGGCGAGGACAACATCAATTGGCGCACCTCGTCACGGCGCAGCACGACGTTGTAGACCCCGGCATTTTCCAGCAATTCAGCCTCAAGCTCTTCGGCGAGCATGTCGTCGGCCAGCAGCGCAAGAGACGCGATTTGCGCCCGTTCCAGACGGTTCAACAGGAAATCTTCGCGGAATCGCGCAATCGACGGGACAAAGATCAGAACTTCGGCCAACATCACGAAGACCGTTGTCAGGATCAGAAATCGTCCCGAAAGCGAGTTCAATTTACGCTCCTTTTCTGGTCAGGGAATCCAGCGCTGAACGAACCTGACCACTCGTTTAACCGTCTGATTCTCAAACAGCCTTGGCGAGAAATAAGCACCCGCCACGCGTTTGTTAAGCTCTCCGATCGTCGGGTAGGGCGAGACCATCGCCGCGATCTGGCCCATCTTCAGGTTATTGGCCAGCGCCAGCGACCACAAGTTGATCAATTCACCCGCCTGATGCCCCACGATTGTGGCACCCACCGGGCGCCCCTTGACCACCATGACCTTGATGAAGCCGGTGGTTTTACGCTCGGCCACGGCGCGATCATTGTGGTGATAGTCGAAACGGGCAACCTCAAGCTTGTCACCGTATTGCCCCTGTGCCTGATCTTCGCTCAATCCGACCTGCGCCAGTTCGGGGTCGGTATATGTAGCCCAGGGAATATGCGCCGTCTTTGCCTTTGCCGGCAGCCCGAACAGAGCAGAGCGAATTATCACCCCGGCCTGATACCCCGCGACATGCGTGAATTGCAGACCACCTGCGACGTCACCAATGGCATAGATTTTGCGGTTCGAAGTGCGCAGCGCCTCATCCGTTTTGATCCCGGTTTTTGTTCTGTCGATACCGGCCGCTTCCAGATTCAGGCGTTCGATATTTGCCTTTCGGCCTGCTGCCAGCAAAAGATGCGTACCTGCAAAGATGTCTCCGTTTTGAGTCACAACCTCGATTGCACCGGCCTCACCGCGAATCTGCGCCACCATCGACTGCTCGTGAATATCGACGCCTTCCTCGCGCAGAGCAGACAGGACGACAGAGGCAGCTTCGGGGTCATCCTTGCCCAGAGCTCGCAGCCCCTCGATAACCGTCACTTTGCATCCCAGACGAATGTGGGCCTGAGCCATCTCCATCCCGATCGGCCCGCCGCCGATGATCAGAAGATGTTCAGGCTTTTCACGCAGGCCAAAAATGGTCTCGTTTGTGAAATAGGGGACCTTGTCCAGACCGGGGATCGGCGGGACCAGCGGCGAGGAACCGGTGGCGATCACGATGCGGCGCGCCGATATTGTGTGATCTCCGGCCTGTACCTCGGTCGGAGACAGGAACGAGCCGTATTCGCGGACCACCCGAACACCGAATCCTTCAAACCTTTCCGGGCTGTCCATTGGAGCGATTTGCGCGATCACATCCTGCACATGATCCTTGGTCGCAGCATAATCGACTTTTGGCTCCGCATCCGCGATTCCGTATCTGGCTGAATGACTTTGCGCATATGCAGCCTTGCCGCTTGCGATCAGTGCCTTGGACGGAACGCAGCCAAAATTCAGGCAATCGCCACCCATTTTATGGCCTTCCAGCAGGGTCACATTCGCACCCATCTGGCTTGCACCTGCAGCCACTGACAGCCCACCGGACCCGGCCCCGATCACCAGGATGTCGGTTTTAATCTTTTTCATGGGTCAGGTTTCCTTCCGGCCGCGCAAGGTCTTGATAAGGATAGGCAGGGCGGCCAGCGCACACAGCCCCAGGATCGGCCCGATGATAAACGGTTCCCACAAAAGCGAAACATCTGGTGTCTCACCGCGATCGAAAACACCGCCAAGCCCGACGCCGATCCAAGTATAGACGATGCCTCCGGGGATGATGCCCAGCGCAGTCGTCAGCAGGAAATTGCGGAACTTCACGCCAACCAGCGCCGGAACCAGATTGGCGACAAAGAAGGGCACCACCGGAACAAGCCTCAGCAGGAACAGGACGGAGATTTCGTTCTCTCTTAGTCCATCCTTAAGCTTCTTTACCGTGCCTTCGGATGCTTCCAACCTTGCAGTCAAAGCCTCGCCCAGCCCCCAGCGCGCCGCCAGAAATATGGCAGACGCCCCGACCGTTGCGGCAAAGACGTTGAACACGGTGCCTGCGAATAATCCAAACAGAAACCCGCCGGTCATGGACGCAACCGCTGCCCCCGGCAACGAGAACGCGACGATCACGATATATACGGCAATGAAGGCGGCGGCCATCGACCAATAATTAGCGTCACGCCATGCCAGAAGCGCCTCGCGATTATCGCGCAGGGTTTCGAATGTCAGATAATCGCCAAGCGTAAAGAAGCCGATCAGGGCGGCAGCAAAAATTGCCAACAGCGGTACGTGACGGGCCAGCCTGCGGCGGGGCATGTGAGTCGTATTGCTCATCTGATCATTCGGCTTTTGTCGATTCATTCTGTTCACCAACATGCGCCCATGCTGCAGCAAGCAACAGATACTTCACGTCGCCTTGAAGTGTCCGGTCAAAAATGTGAGTGTTTGCAGCCACAAAACACGGTTTTGAAACCTTTGCCGGGCAAGCAGGTGGTTTTTGTTGCAAAAGACACCGAAAAGCGGGCTCAGAGGGTTTGACTTACTGCGCGCTTGCCAGTAGAGGACGGGCTTCGAACACCACGGGCAGGCGAATCCGCGCCGAACCCGACCGCAAGAGATTGGAGACGGAGCGATGAAACGCACCTATCAGCCTTCGAACCTGGTTCGCAAACGCCGCCACGGTTTCCGCGCGCGCATGGCCACCAAGGCTGGCCGCAAGATTCTGAACGCACGTCGCGCACGCGGCCGCAAGTCGCTGAGCGCGTAAGCCGCCACCGACTGACGTTCTGACGAAAATGACGCCGCCGGAGGCCCCTGTGGATGGTACTGACCAACCCGGGGATACGCCCCCGGCGGCGTCCATTTGCGCGCCCGAAACTCTGACCGTTCTAAAAAACCGGTCCGATTTCCTGAAGGCCGCGCGAGCACGTCGGCAGGGGACGGCCTCGATGATGGTGCAGGCCCGCAGGCGCGCGCCCGACGAGGCATCTGGCATTCGGGTTGGGTTCACCTGTTCAAAGAAGGTGGGCAATGCGGTGGCGCGCAATCGCGCCAAACGCAGGCTGCGTGAGGCTGCCCGTGCAGTCCTGCCGGTTCTGGGGCATGACGACTGGGATTACGTATTGATCGGAAAAGCCGAAGCAACCGCATCCCGACCCTATGACCAATTGCTGGACGATCTGCGATATGCGCTGCGCAAATTGCACGACAAGCGAAAATGACCCTGCTGGCACATATCCTAGCTGTTCCCGTGCGGGCCTACCGGTTACTTTTCAGCCCGTGGGTTGGATTTAATTGCCGATACCAGCCGACCTGTTCGGCCTATGCGCTGGAGGCGCTGGAAAAGCACGGCGCGTTCAAAGGGTCCTGGCTTGCGGCCAGACGCATCGGTCGCTGCCATCCTTGGGGCGGCGACGGTTATGACCCGGTACCGGGGCCAGACAACACCGACGATCTCCAAGACCGGCACTGATGCGGCGCGTGACGGACCGTCAAACTTGACCAGCGCGGCGGCCCTCTGAGAACCTGAGGCAACAATTCCCGAGGTCTCAATGAAATCAGCCGCCCGTCACAGCCTGCCAACCCATGACGTTCACAACCAGCCGCCGGAGCGAGGCAACGGTAACCTCTGGGCGTCGGACCCCGTTCTTCGAGAGAGCGTCGCGCGTACTGGGGGGCGTATCGAACCTCTGGCAAGCTACGGTCAGACACTGGGCCAGACAGAATTGCGCGAGGCTGGTCGGGACGCCAACCGGCACCCGCCGGAACTCCGGCTGTTTGACGCTGGGGGCCGCCGTCTGGATGAGGTGCGGTTTCACCCGTCGTATCACAAGGTCATGCAGACCAGCCAATCTGCCGGATATGCCTCTGTCGCATGGGACGGTCAGCCGGGCGGGCACGTGACCCATGCCGCCATGGTTTACATGGCCAGTCAGGTCGAGCCCGGACATTGCTGCCCGCTGACGATGACATACGCGTCAGTACCCGCTCTTGCCGCCAGCGATAAGGTTTCTGCGATCTGGCGACCCAAACTTACCGCACGATCTTATGACCCAGCGGTCAGACCTATAGCCGACAAATCCAGCGCCACGCTGGGCATGGCGATGACGGAAAAGCAGGGCGGCTCGGATGTGCGGGCCAACACGACCGTGGCTGCACGGGACGGTGAGCACTGGCGGCTGAAAGGGCATAAATGGTTCTGCTCGGCCCCGATGTCCGACGGGTTTCTGACACTGGCGCAGGCACCCGGCGGGTTGACCTGTTTTCTTTTGCCCCGCTGGCTGGACGGTGAACGCAACGCCATTCATCTCATGCGGCTGAAAGACAAGCTTGGGAACAAATCGAACGCCTCGTCCGAGGTTGAGTTCCACGACGCACTGGCCTTCCAGCTGGGCGATGAAGGAGCGGGCGTGCGCACCATCATCGAAATGGTGCATCATACTCGTCTCGATACAGCGATGGCCCCCGCCGGCCTGATGCGCGCCGCACTGGTCGAGGCGCATCACTGGGTCAGCCACCGCAGCGCCTTTCAACGGCGTTTGATCGATCAGCCGCTGATGCGCTCGGTCCTGGCCGACCTGGCGCTGGACTGGGAAGGTGCGTTGACTCTGGGGCTGCGTATCGCGCAGGCGTTTGACGCAAATACAGCTGAGGAAAATGCCTTTGCACGTATCGGCGTCGCGCTGGCCAAGTTCCTCGCAAACAAGCGATGTCCCGTTGTCACCGTCGAAGCGATGGAGGTGCTAGGCGGCATGGGTTACGTCGAGGATACGCCGATGCCCCTGCTTTATCGCGAGGCCCCGCTTAACGGTATCTGGGAGGGGTCGGGAAACGTGATCTGTCTGGACATACTGCGCAGCCTTGCACGCGAGCCTTTGGCCGCAGATGTGTTGCGTGCAGAACTGGCTGCCGGATTGGGCGTCGACCACCGGTTCGACGAGGCGCTGAAGGCACATCAGGCGCGCTGGCCCACCCTGCCGCCTGAAGCCGAAGCGCGGTGGTTTGCCGAACGCACGGCCCTGTTGTTGACAGGTTCGCTGCTGCTGCGCCATGCGCCCGGTGCGATAGCCGACGGCTTTATTGCAACCCGCATCGCGGGCGATAGCGGGCGGGTGCCCGGCGCAGTCTCTGGTCTGGACTCGCAGGCAATTCTTGCCCGGCTGGTGGCCTAGAAACCCCCGGCGCGGCACACTTGCCCGTTAAAGGCAACTCCTGTAGAGGCGGGCCATGTTCGACGAAGCCGACGATATCCATCCGCTCTTTGCAGGCGCGCCCTCGACAACCGAGTTCAAGAAGCTGCGCAAACGCATCGTGCGTCAGACCCGCGAAGCGATTGACCAGTATGGCATGGTTGAACGCGGTGCCAGATGGCTTGTTTGCCTGTCCGGCGGCAAGGACAGTTATACTTTGCTGGCGGTCCTACACGAGTTGCAGTGGCGTGGCCTACTGCCGGTCGAACTGCTGGCCTGTAATCTGGATCAGGGTCAGCCGGGGTTTCCCGCGACGGTTTTGCCCGAGTTTCTGAAGCGAATGAGTGTGCCGCACCGGATTGAATATCAGGATACTTATTCGGTCGTTATGGATAAGGTTCCGCAGGGGCGCACTTATTGCGCCCTGTGTTCACGGCTGCGCCGCGGCAACCTGTATCGGATCGCCCGAGAAGAAGGCTGTTCGGCAGTGGTTCTGGGACATCACCGCGACGACATCCTTGAGACGTTTTTTATGAACCTTTTCCACGGTGGCCGTCTGGCGACCATGCCGCCCAAACTGGTGAATGAAGAAGGCGACCTGTTCGTCTATCGCCCGCTGGCCCATGTTGCCGAGGCCGATTGCGAGAAATTCGCCACCTCGATGAACTACCCCATCATTCCCTGCGACTTATGCGGCAGTCAGGATGGTCTGCAGCGGCAACAGGTCAAACAGATTTTGGATCAGTGGGAAAAGAACTCTCCGGGCCGCCGCCAGGTCATGTTCCGCGCATTGACCAATGCTCGTCCGTCGCACCTGCTGGATGAGAAACTGTTCGACTTTCAGGGCCTGGCACTCAGTCCCGAAAAAATAAGCGAAAATTCGGACGAAATTCCCCGGTTGCGTTAACGACCGACTCATATTGGTTTCCTAAGGTTGACCAGTGCGTGCGATGCGCTGGCTGAGGGCCGTAGAAACCGATGTGGAAAAACTCACCGATTACCCAGATCAAGGCCCGAATTCTTTCACTTATGACCGGTCCACAAATTCTGGCATTTGTTCCCGCCTTAGCTCTGGCTTCGTTCTGGCTGGGTGGCGAACCCGTTCTTGTGATTGTTTCGCTGGGGCTGCCTTTGCTGTTTGCAGGTTCGGGCGCATTCAGAGACTGGGGCAGGCAACCACCCTCGCGGCCGGTTTCCCCGAATGGCCTTGTGCAAGCCGACGCATTTTGTTCCGCCATAGACAGCCTCAGGAAAGAGGCTGCCGGAGCAGGGGAAAGTTCCGCCTGTTTCCTTCTGGAGCTCGAAGACCTTCGAAAGATCGAAGGTCGACACGGTTTGGCGGCCGCGGACCTTGTGGCCGAACAGTGTGGTCAAAGACTTTTGTCAGTTCTGCGCAATCAGGATTTGGTCACCCGGCTTGACCGAAACAGGATCGCAATTTGCCCTGCAGCGTCGCCGAAGTTTGATCTGGAGGCTTGTATCCAACTGGCAGGCCGCATGCAAAGCGCTGTGGAAGAACCCACAAATCTGAATGGCCTGAAACTCCATGCCTCGTGTTCGGTTGGATTTTGCCTGAGCAGTGATGCCCCCGATCACACGGGAAAGGAGTGGCTGGAGGCAGCGAGACTGGCGCTGTCGGAGGCCCGCAGTCACGGACCTTCTACAATCCGGGCCTTTTCGAAGGAAACGCGCCGCCGCACTATTGTTCAGGGTGACTTGTGTAACGAAATTCAGATCGCTCTTGCCGCCGGGCAGATCCGGCCATGGTTTCAGCCGCAGGTGTCGACAGATACTGGCAAAATTACGGGTTTCGAGGCATTGGCGCGTTGGGAACACCCGACAAAAGGCGTATTGGGCCCGCAGACGTTTCTGCCGCTCATTGAGCAGGCGGGTTTGATGGGGCAACTCGGGCAGACGATGCGCCATCAGGTTTATTCGGCGCTGATATCATGGGATCAGACTGGTTTGTGCATACCTCAGGTTGGTGTGAATTTCTCAGCGGACGAATTGCGTGATCCGGGGCTGGTCGAACGTTTACAATGGGAGCTTGACCGGTTCGACTTGACGCCGGACCGACTGGCTGTCGAAATCCTTGAGACTGTGTTCTCCAATGGGCCTGACGACGTTATCTCGCGCATTGTGACAGGGCTTGCTAAAATCGGCTGCTATATCGATCTGGATGATTTTGGCACAGGACACGCTTCGATCGCATCCCTCAAGCGTTTTGATGTGTCGCGGATCAAGATCGATCGGTCCTTTGTCACCAAAGCGGATCAGGACCCCACGCAGCAACAGTTGATCAGCGCCATATTGACGATGGCCGAACAGCTGAAGCTTGAAACACTGGCGGAAGGAGTCGAAACGCCGGGCGAACACGCGTTGATGGGTCAGCTTGGGTGTCGGCACGTTCAGGGCTTTGGAATCGGCAAACCGATGCCGTTCGACCAGACAAGTGGCTGGATCGTGGCATATCAGGCAAAACTGGCCAAAACCCCTGAAATTGGGCGCAAAATGGGCTGACACATTCAAAGAAGAAACAACTGAACGCTCAGTCCGTACATTTTGGGGGCGATTCTGCTTGACCTTTGGGCCTGCACTCTGTTGAACCCACCGGTGTCTTTCAATGCTCAAGGTGGCTGTCCCAGATGGACGATCAGAACAAGAATCTCATCCTTGCAACCGTGCTCAGCTTTCTCGTGATCCTTGTTTGGTTCGTGCTGTTCCCACCGCCGGAGCAAACGACGACCCCTGAAGATAGCGTGATCAGCGCCTCGGAAGGCAACGAGGTTCAGACACCCAGTGCCACCGGCACAGACACGTTGGGCGAGGCATCCTCGGTCACGGCCGAGACGGAACCGGACGCGCAAGCGCCGCGCGTCCAGATCGACACCCCCCGCCTGACTGGCAGTCTGTCTCTGTCTGGCGGTCGGATCGATGAACTGTCGCTGAAAGACTACAAGGTCTCCTTAGCCGAGGATTCCCCGATTGTAGAGCTTCTTTCGCCGGTTGGTTCAGAATCCGCCTATTATGCCCTTTACGGCTGGGCCCCCGGAGCGGGTGTAACCGGATCGGAAGTACCCGGACCGAACACATTGTGGTCTGTGGAACAGGGCGAGACATTGGGCGTAGACAGCCCCGTGACGCTGAGCTGGGACAATGGCAAGGGTCAGCTGTTCCGCCGCACCATCTCGGTCGACGAAGATTACATGTTCACCGTCACACAGTCGGTCGAAAACACGTCTCAGGCCGAGGTTGGCATGGCCCCGTACGGCATTCTGGCCCGCCACGGCATTGGCGAAGATGCTGATCTGCCCGAGCTGAAGAACTTCTTCATTCTGCATGAGGGCGTGATCGGCATGGCTGACGGGACACTGACCGAAATCGATTATGGCGATGTGCGCGATTTCGACATTGATCCGAATGAACGGGCTCAGGCCGAAGTATTCCAGGTCAAGGAAAACGGTTGGATCGGGTTTACCGACCACTACTGGATGACCACGCTGATCCCGGAATCCGGTTCGGCATTTAAGGCGGCTGCGAAATTCGACGACCGCCGCAAGATTTATCAGACCGAAACCGTTCTGCCGACACTGACGGTAGCGCCGGGTGAGACGGCCGAGGTTACGACCCGTCTGTTTGCCGGTGCCAAGGAATGGGAAGCCATTCGCGAATATCAGGCAGACGGAGTGCAGAAATTCATCGACAGCATCGACTGGGGCTGGTTCTTTTTCCTGACCAAGCCGATCTTCTGGCTGCTGCACAACCTGAACCAGCTGATTGGCAACATGGGCTGGTCGATCATCGGCCTGACCCTGATCATCAAGGCGATCCTGTTCCCGCTGGCGTTCAAATCCTATGTCTCGATGGCCAAGATGAAGGAGTTGCAGCCGCAGATGGAGGCCCTGAAAGAGGCCGCGGGTGACGACCGCCAGAAGATGCAGCAGGGCATGATGGAGCTGTATAAAAAGGAAAAGGTGAACCCGGCCGCAGGCTGTTTGCCGATCTTGATGCAGATCCCGATCTTCTTCTCGCTGTATAAGGTGATCTTTGTCACGATCGAACTGCGTCAGGCGCCTTGGTTCGGGCCGTTCCAGGACCTCAGCGCACCGGACCCGACTTCGATCATGAACCTGTTTGGTTTGCTGCCATGGGCCGGACCACAACCGGACTCGCTGATGGCGCTGATCTTCATTGGTATCCTGCCGCTGCTGCTGGGGATTTCGATGTGGCTGCAGCAAAAGCTGAATCCGGCACCAACTGATGCAACCCAGGCGATGATCTTTGCCTGGATGCCGTGGGTGTTCATGTTCATGCTGGGCGGTTTCGCCAGCGGGCTGGTTGTCTACTGGATCGCGAACAACACCATCACGTTCACACAGCAGTATCTGATCATGCGTAGCCAGGGCTATACTCCGGACGTGTTCGGTAATATCAAGTCCGGCTTCAAGCGAACGCCCAAGACGGACGACAAATGAGCGGCACGGTCACCAGCCTCTGGCGGCACCCCATCAAAAGCCATGGCCGCGAGGCTCTGGAGGAGGTGATTGTGAACCCCGGGCAAACCATGCCCGGGGATCGCGTTTGGGCCGTGGCGCATGAGATGTCGCGGGCAGACGGAACCGAGTGGGCGAACTGCGGAAATTTCAGCCGGGTTTCCAAAGCTCCGGAACTGATGGCGGTGACCGCGCAGCTGAACGGCGGGCAAGTCACGCTGAGCCATCCAAAACGTCCCGACCTGACCTTTGATCCGGACAGGGATGTTCAGGTTTTTCTGGACTGGGTCGACCCGTTGATGCCCGCTGACAGGTCCGCATCGGCCCGGATCATTCGCGTGCCCGGGCGCGGTATGACAGACAGCGATTTTCCGTCGATTACGCTTTGCAACATGGCTTCGCACCGCGCGGTCGAGCAGAAACTGGGCCGTGATCTTTCCATTCACAGATGGCGGGGAAACATCTGGTTTGATGGTCTGCCGGTCTGGGAAGAGTTCGACTGGCTGGGCGGCGATGTGCAGATCGGCGAGGCGGTTTTTCATGTCCGCGAGCGGACGGATCGCTGTGCCGCAACTACTGCTAACCCTAATACCGGCGTGCGGGATGCTGATACGCTGGGCGCTCTGGGCACCTGGGGGCATCAGGATTTCACGGTTCGCGCCGAGGTTAAACAAGGCGGTGCAATCCGCGTTGGCGACAAGGTTACACCGCTATGACGTCATTGCCGTTTTCACTTGCTGAGGACCCTGACCAGATAGCGCTTGAAGCGGGGCGCAAGCTGTTTGCCGGGGAATCCGAATTCGTCAAAGGTGTGGTTGCGATGTCCGGTCTGCCCGCTCCTGATCGGCTGGAGGTCTGTTTTGCCGGACGATCCAATGTCGGCAAGTCCAGCCTGATCAATGCCCTGACCGGCACAAAGGGGTTGGCGCGGGCGTCGAACACGCCGGGCCGGACGCAAGAGATCAACTTTTTCACCCAAGGTCCCGAGCTGTATCTGGTGGACCTGCCGGGCTATGGCTATGCCAATGCGCCGGTCAAAGTGGTTGAGAAGTGGCAAAAACTGCTCAAGCAGTATCTCAGCGGACGCCAGACCCTGCGACGCGCTTTTGTCCTGATTGATGCGCGGCACGGGGTGAAACCCGTCGATGATGAGATCATGAAGCTTCTCGACAGCAGCGCCGTGACTTTTCAGTGTGTTTTGACCAAGGCTGATAAGGTCAAGGCGAAGGACCGGGAAATGGTCTTGGAGCAGGTGCGCGCTGCGTTGTCAAAACACCCGGCGGCCTTTCCGGAAATCGTGCTTACCTCTTCCGAAAAAGGCGACGGTATTCCCACTCTGCGTTCGATTATCGCGCATCTGGAATAGCCGGGCGTTAGCCGCCTAACCACGAAAGCGCTGTTCGCACTTGGCAGCCCCGCTCAAAGGTCCTAACACCGTTGGTCAAAGGGACCCAAGCTATGAAGACACGAGACATGAACCGGGATTGGATCGCCACCGCCGCCACCTTGAACAGCGCGCTGCCCTATCTTCAGCGATATGATGGGGCCATTGTGGTCATCAAGCTGGGCGGGCATGCCATGGGCAGCGATGAAGCGATGGAGAGCTTTGCCCGCGATGTGGTGCTGATGCGCCATGTAGGCGTGAATCCGGTGATCGTCCATGGCGGCGGCCCAATGATCAACGCGATGCTGGACAAGCTGGATATCCAGTCAGAGTTTGTGAACGGCAAGCGTGTGACCGATCAGGCGACCGTTGAAGTGGTCGAGATGGTTTTGTCCGGTCTGGTCAACAAGCGGATCGTGCAGGCCATCAACGCGCAGGGCGGCGTCGCAGTCGGACTGTCCGGCAAGGACGCAAACCTGATGACCTGCGACCAGACTGATCCTTCGCTGGGCTTTGTCGGAACACCGTCCGAAATGAACCCCAAACTGCTGAACGATCTGTTCGCGCATGACGTGATTCCGGTGATCGCTCCGCTGGGAACAGGTCGGGACGGTGAGACGTTCAACGTCAACGGCGACACAGCCGCCGGTGCAATCGCGGCCGCACTCAAGGCTGATCGCCTGCTGCTGCTGACGGACGTTTCCGGCGTCAAGAACGCTGCCGGTGAAGTCGTGACCGAACTGAAGGCCGGTCAGATCAGGGAAATGACCCGCGAGGGGACAATTGCAGGCGGCATGATCCCCAAGACCGAAACGGCACTGGATGCCTTGCACAGCGGTGTCAGAGCCGTGGTCATACTGGACGGTCGGGTTCCAAACGCCGTGCTGCTGGAACTGTATACCGAACATGGCGCGGGCTCGCTTATTCGTCCGGACTGACAGCAATCCGGCGCGCTGGGCTTGCGCTGCGACTTTACATAGTCAATCGTGAATGCATGGAGCAGGAAGCATTCATCCGCCTGGGAATTTTCCTGGGGCTTTTCGTTGCGTTTGCCATAGGCGAAGCGCTTGTTCCTCGCCGTGCCCGAAGGGTCGCGCGCTGGAACCGTTGGCTGACAAATCTGTCAATTACCCTTTTGAACACCCTGCTTTTGCGTGTCATGGCTATTGGGCTGCCCCTTTTGGCCGTCGGAGCGGCATTGGACGCCTCCCGGAACGGATGGGGGCTGTTCAACATTTTGGGCTGGCCGATCTGGATCGAGATTCTGTTGTCGGTCCTGATACTCGATTTCGCGATCTGGGCGCAGCATCTGATCACTCACAAGGTGCCGCTTCTTTGGCGGTTGCATCGAGTTCATCACGCGGACCGGGATATGGACGTGACAACAGCTGTCCGGTTCCATCCGGTCGAAATCGCGCTGTCGATGTTTTTGAAGATCGGGCTGGTTTATGCGATGGGGCCAGCCGCACTGGCTGTCGTCATCTTTGAAATTCTTCTCAATGGAACAGCTTTGTTCAATCATTCGAACATCAAAATCCCGCTGGCCCTCGACACGGTGTTACGTAGAGTTCTGGTGACGCCGGATATGCATCGGGTTCATCATTCAGTGCTGAGAAAGGAACATGACAGCAACTATGGCTTTGCATTGTCCATCTGGGACCGGATGATGGGCACATATGTAGCGCAGCCCGGTGAAGGGCACGACAAGATGACAGTGGGGTTAGAATGGCAGGACGACCGTCCAACGCGGCTGGGGTGGAGCCTCGCGCTGCCTTTTCAGCGCAAGTGACCTATGAGACCGTCGAAATGGCCGCGCGGGAATCCGGTCTGATCGTCATGGGAGCCCTGCATCCCGATCAGAGTCGTGCCAGCCAATTGAAGGGCGGTACGCTGATTTTACTGGGTGCAGGGGCAGGGTTCTGGTCAGTGCTCAATGCTTCACCTGAGTGGCTGGACGGGTCGCCGGATCCGGTCGACAGGTGGTCTTTACGTGTCATCGGCCAGATGTCTGAATCTCTGGATGCCCGGGCCTATTTCCCTTTCGGGGGCCCGCCTTATACGCCGTTTATTGACTGGGCATTGAAGTCGGGTCGGGCTTTCCAAAGTCCTGTCGGCGCGATGGTTCATGACACAGTGGGAATGCTGATTTCCTATCGTGGTGCGCTGCATTTTGAGCAGGAAATGAAAATTCCCGATGCACATGGCACTTCGCCTTGTATCAACTGCGAGGCGCCTTGCAGCACGGCCTGCCCTGTCGGCGCTTTAAGTGCCGATACATTTTACGATCTGGACGCCTGCCACAGCTTTCTGGACACGCCCGCAGGACAATCCTGCATGAGCGACGGCTGCGCCGCACGACTGGCATGCCCGGTCAGCGCTGGTGCCGCTCGTAACTCCGAACAATCGGCCCATCATATGAAGGCATTTCATCCAATATGACCCGTATCCTTGTTCTGACCCGACACGCAAAATCCAGCTGGGACAATCCCATGCTGGACGACCATGACCGACCGCTGAACAAGCGAGGGAGGGTATCTGCCAAAGCCGTCGGGACATGGCTGGCGGAAAACGGCTGGACCCCGGACGAGGTCCTAAGTTCCACATCGTTGCGTACCTACGAAACATGGCGACAGATGGAACTGGATACATCAGAGGTCACATTCACCCGCGATCTGTATCATCCTGATCCGGGACAGATTTTGCGCACTGTGACCACCGCAAAAGGCAGTGTGGTTTTGGTTTTGTCCCATAATCCCGGTATCGCCGATTTTGCAGGTCGGATCGTGCGAAAGCCACCAGATCACATGCGATTTTTTGACTACCCGACATGCGCCACAACAATCATTCAGTTCGATATTGAAGGATGGTCCGATGTGGCATGGAAAACCGGCGAAGTGCTGGATTTCGTTATCCCGCGTGAGTTGCTGAAATAAGAAAAGGCGGGGATAACCCCGCCTTTTCCTGAATATTCGAAAGCCGGAGCTCGCCCCGTCGCTGTTCAATGCCCCAAGATCTGGCTGAGGAACAGCTTGGTGCGCTCTGACTGTGGGTTGTTGAAGAACTCTTCGGGTTCGTTCTGTTCCACGATCTGACCGGCATCC
>NZ_JBQFSB010000005.1:0-308063 GCF_056537725.1 Ruegeria sp. C11
TGGTGCTGGTCGACCTGCGCCCCAAGGGCGTCAAGGGCAACGCCACCGAAAAGGCTCTGGGCCGGGCGCATATCACCTGCAACAAGAACGGTGTGCCGTTTGATCCGGAAAAGCCGACGATCACCAGCGGCATCCGTCTGGGGTCGCCCGCCGGTACCACCCGCGGGTTCGGCGAGGCCGAATTCCGCCAGATCGCCGACTGGATCATCGAGGTTGTGGACGGTCTGGCGGCCAATGGAGAAGACGGCAACAGCGCCGTCGAGGCCAAGGTCCGGGCCGAAGTCGCCGCCCTCTGCGCCCGCTTCCCGATCTATCCGAACCTGTAAAGACACCCTCTTTGAGACACGCAAACGGCGCCACAACGGCGCCGTTTCTTGTTTAGCCACACCAGTTTAGCGCCCCAACGCGCCAGGGGGGACGTCTAGATTTCCGATTTCGAGTCTGTCAGAACCTCTTCCAGCAACTTTTCATTGCGTGCTTCTTCAATCCGGTTAATGCGATCTTCGGCCGAACGTGCGTCAAAGCGGTATTTGACAACGTTGATCAGGCTCAGAGTCAAAAGAATGATGCCCATTCCCCAATACCCTTTTGTCGCCAGCGGCACGTCCGTGGAAAGGTAAAGTGAAATACCAAGCAGCGCATATGCCAGAACAACCCCGGCACCGTTCAGCATAAGGATCAAGGCGTTTTCATTACGGCTGGTCATTTGAATTCTCCTGTTTATTTGGTTCTGTAATTCGGAAAGGCAGTTGCGCTCAGTCTTTCTTTTGTTCCATCAGGCGGCTTAAGACGTCCTTTGCGGTCGAACGGCTTTTTGGCCCATATCCAGCTTCTTCAAGACGAGATGCGATCCCCGCGTGGCTCAAGCCGTCGTCGATTTCCCGCAAAATCTCGGACTGCTCGAATGGGTCGTCCTGCTGCAAAACCCGACCGATGAGTGTTTCGGCCTCATCGATGGGGCTGTCGCCGCCAAGATGGCGGTTCAGCTTTCGCTGCAGACCCTGTTCGCGTCGAACCGCACGCGCGGATATGGCGCCTTGCTTCAGGTCGACAATGCGACGGCTTGCGGCCTCGGTCGTTTGGCGCAGCTGTAAAATTCGGGCATCCAGGCGTTCAACCGTTTGACCGCGCAAGGTGACCTCGTTCTCAAGGTCGGCAATTGCCTGAGCGGCACTTTGCGCCAAGTCATCGCGTTCATCTGCTAGCGCCTGCCGGGCACGGAGCATCAGATCGTCAATGCGCGCCCTCAACCCGTCAACCTGGCGGGTTTCATTTCGCTGCCGCTGTATCAAGCTAGCCAGGGTTAGTTTCGCAGCTTTCAGATTTTGCTCCGCTTCGCGAATTTTCTGGTCAATCAGCTCAATTGAATAGCTGTCACGCAATTGCTCTTCAGCACGGGCATTTACACCGACAATCAAGGTTTTCAATGTGCCAAACATGGGCTCCTCCAATATGAACATTGTTCATGTAGTGGAGGTAGTAATTTTATGAACGTCGTTCAATACTTTTCTTGAACACCGTCCAGGAAACTATTTGTTTCCAATTCTGGAAAGAACCTGTGCGATCATGCGTTCGATCTGTTCGGGCGGGACGCCCGAAATCCGGTTTTCCAGCCCCAATGTCACAATGCCATGCACCGAAGAAAACAAGGCACGAGTCATCAGATCCAGCTCGGCCTTGTCCAGTTCGGGGAACAACTCGGCAACAGGTTCAGCGATATAGGCAAACAGCCCTTTCAGGGCGTCCCGGTACCATTCGGGCACCGGCCCATCATCGGACATTTTCAGGTCAAAAAGCGCGCGCCAGAGATTGGTATTGTCGTCGGCGAACCGCAGATAAGCGTTGCTCATGACAATCAGACGCTTCACCGGTTCTTCGCCGCCATCGAATGATCCAGATACCGCTTCTCCCAAATCGCGAAAGGTGCGGCCATTCACGGCCATGACAATAGCGTTCAGGTCTTCGAACGCATTGTAAATTGCACCCAAAGCACAACCGGCGTCTTTCGCAAGATCCCGGGCTCTCAGCTCGCCCAAACCGTCGCGTGCGATCCGGGATTCAGCTGATTCAACCAGTTTTTCGCGCAACTCCGCGCGCCGTATCTGGGATTTGGATAACATATCGCCCCTCTGCCTGAACCGCGTTCAAAGTAGCCCGGGCGTTTAACAAGCGAAAGGTCAGATCAACCCGCGCCACCAAAGAAACAAGAGAACAAGCACCGCCAGAACCAACAGATTGAACGTTAGTCCGCCCAGCATCCCCAGAAACCAACCCCACCTGCGATCCGCAAGGTCAATCGCCCTCAGGTGTGTTTGCACATCCTGAGATGCCTTGATCAAACCCGGGGTATCCAAAATCATACGAAGTTTCGGGTGTTCAGCCATCTGCTCGGCGCTGGCCAGCGTCATCGCCTGTGCATAGACCCGACGAGGCAAACGTCGCTTTACCCGGCGAACCGATGCCGCCAGCGTTTTGCCACGCACGCCAAGTTTCTTGCGCAACAGCAAGATGGTTTCGGCGATCTGGGTCTGAACCTCGGTATCCTGTTGCATTTCGCGCCTCCTGACGGGATAATGTAGCCCCGCCAAAGCGCGGCCACAATGGGGGTGGCAGTTCCCGCGACGCCCGGCTATCACCAAAACATGCTCAACACGATCATTCATGGCGAACCGACCTCCCTGCCCCCCTTGCTGATTGCACACGGCCTTTACGGCTCGGCCAGAAACTGGGGTGTCATTGCAAGACGGCTATCAGACGAACGGCAGGTGGTCGCCGTTGACATGCGCAATCACGCCTACAGTGACTGGACACAGGCGCATGACTATGCCGCGCTTGCCTCAGATTTGGCCGAGGTGGTCGAAAACCTTGGTGGCGTCGCGGATGTGGTCGGTCATTCAATGGGGGGCAAGGCATCAATGATGCTGGCTCTGCTACACGGGCAACTTGTCCGCAAGCTGGTGGTAGCCGACATCGCCCCGGTGACCTATGGCCATAGTCAGATCAAATACATCGAAGCCATGCGCGCGATCGACATGTCCGCGGTTGAACGCCGTTCTGACGTGGAACAGCAACTTGCTGAATTAGGGGTCGAGAAGGCGCTGCAGAGCTTTTTCACCCAATCGCTGGACGTCGCCGGGAAACGCTGGCGGCTGAATCTGGATGTTCTGGCCGCCGAGATGCCCAAAATCATGGGCTTTCCGGATATCGATGCATCGTGGCACGGATCAGCACTGTTTTTGTCAGGGGCGGAATCCGACTATGTCCTTCCGGAACATCGGGCCAGAATCCGCGCGCTGTTCCCGAACGCCCGGTTTGCTAAAATACCGGGCGCAGGTCATTGGCTTCACGCGGAGAAACCCAGAGAGTTCGAGGCGGCGGTCAGAACGTTCCTGAACGCCTGATTTTTCACCCGTCCTGATACAATCGCCTTGCGACCAGCCAGGAAACCGGCGCCGCAATCGCCCCCCCAACACCGGCGGCCCAAAGTATTGCCGACACCGATACCAACCCTGCGGACAGAACCGCGATTACCGCTGATCCGGCAATAGCGGTAGCAATCAGTGAATAAAGCATGGCTGCCAAACGTAGCATGGCCGTAGTCCTTTTATTGAGCTTCGGCCATTACACTGGGGTACGCGAATATGTTTGGCTTTGACATGCATCAGATCAACAGCCTACATCCCGGCATCAAACGGAGCGACCATTTCTCCACCACCGTTCTGCCAATCTGAAATGCCTCCCAGATTGTAAACCTGCTCGTATCCCATATCCCTGAGCAATTTGCCTGCAAGAGCCGCACGGCCACCTGACGCACAATGCAATACAATGGGTCGATCCTTGCGCAATTCAGGATCGTGAAACGGCGTGTTGGAATCCGCCCGAAATTCCAGCATGCCACGTGGAATATGATGAGATCCAACCGCCCGGCCTGTGCGCTCCAACTCGGGCGCGTCCCTGACGTCCAGCAGCAGGCCCCCCTGCTCTATCAGTTCTTTCGCCTGGGCGACGTCAATGCGTTCGACCACGGCGTTTGCGGCTTCCATCATGTCTTTGACCGTCAATGTCATATGCAGCATTCCCTGAACAGTTTCTCAAGAAATATCATGCGACTTTTGGAATGTGTAGACGCTGATTGACAGTAGTTGAAGGTAAGCAGCGGTCGTCCATCACACTCAGTGTTCACGAAAAGCGCGTGACATGCTGTCGACGATTGGCTTGGCGATATAGGCTGCAAAGGTTCTTTCTTCTGTCTGGATCATGATTTCAGCCGGCATTCCCGGTGTGGGAATAAAACCGCTAACCCGATCCATTTCATCCAAAGATAGCGAGATTCGGGCCAGATAAACCTCTTTGGGAACCCCCGCCGACTCTTCCATCAGCGCATCCGCAGAAACATAGAAAACCTCGCCATTCAGTACCGGCGTCGTGCGTTGGTTCAACGCAACCAGACGCACTGTCGCTTTCTGGCCATGGACGACACTGTCAATTTCGGTACGGGGGATCTGGGCTTCGATGATCAGAGGAGCATCAGATGGTAGGATTTCGGCGATGGGCTCGCCCGTTTCAATGACACCGCCTGATGTATGGTAATGCAGGCGAACGACCGTACCAGCGACCGGCGCACGAACCACCGCACGATCAAGTACACTGCGTGCCTGCCGCGCCTTTTCACGTACACTTTCCAGATCGGCCTCGATAACGCTCAGTTCATCAAGCGCAACTTCTCGATATGCAGATTGGGTACGGGATATCTGTTCCTCGTATTTCAGCAACATCTGGCTGATTTCCGAAGCCTCGGCCTGTAGCCGGGCAAGCTGCCCCTCAGCCTCGGCCTGCACCCTCCGGATTGTGTTCAACTCGCCCTTTCTGACCAGCCCTTTTTCGAACAGAGCATTTTTGGTATCGAACTCTTCCTGCAAGATTTCGGAACGCCGGGTCATGGAAACAAGCTGTGCCTCGAACCCGCTTTCCCTGATTTTCAAGGCTTCGATATTACGCGACAGCAAGGCGATATCGTTCAGCAGTGTCTTGCGTGATACCTCAAAGCTCAGCATCTGATTGTCCAGAATGGTCAGGATTTCGGCATCGTCCGAAGCTGCAACCAGTTCCTGAGAGAACGTCAAACGGTCCTGTTCCCGGTACTCGGCAAGCAACCGTTCTGCCATCGCCTGAAGGCGGATCTTGCGGACAAACAGCTCGCGCTCATTCGACTCCGCCGAGGTCTGGTCCAGTGTCATGAGAACCTGATCCTTTTCGACAGTCTGCCCTTCCAGAACACGGATTTCCTCGATTATCCCCCCCTCAAGGTGTTGTACGATCTTGTTGCGACCGGTCGCGACAAAGCTGCCCTGAGCGATAACAGCAGCGGCAAGCGGGGCGCGGAAAGACCACACGCCAAAACCGCCGAAACACACCAGCAGCATGATCATTCCTATTACAATCAGCCGATTGATCGAACGCGGTACCTCTGCATACCACTGCGATGAGTCTTCGATTTTCGCCAATTCAGTCATTTGCCACCCTCAGCCGCGCAGTTCAGGCTTGTTTCGAGGTCCCTTCAGTTGCTGCATCACCTGTTCACGCTCGCCAAACAGCGCCACGCGCCCATCCGTCAACAGCATGATCTTGTCGACAACGTTCAAAAGCGTCGGCTTCTGAGTAATCACGATCACGGTAATCTTGCTGTTTTTTGCCTGTTCGATCGCGCGGGCCAAAGCCTTGTCGCCCGCTACATCCAGGTTCGAGTTCGGCTCATCCAGCACCACCATTTGCGGATTGCCAAAGAATGCACGCGCCAGAGCGATGCGTTGCTTTTGCCCGCCTGACAGCGGGGTGCCGTCCGCGGCGACAACCGTTTCATACCCTTGTGGCAGTGTGGCAATCATGTTGTGAACATCAGCCAGAACAGCTGCATCGTGTATCTGTTCGTCTGTCGCATCATCGCGCATCCGACCAATGTTGTCCTTGATGGTGCCGGGAAACAGTTGCACGTCCTGAGGCAGGTAGCCGATGCTTTCACCGAATTGACGCGGGTCCCAGTTGCGTATGTCCATCAGGTCCAGCCGGACACTGCCGGACGTTGGCAGGATCGAGCCGACCAAGGTCTTCCCAAGGGTCGTTTTCCCGGCGCCGGAATTACCGATTATGGCCAGCGTCTCGCCAGGGTTCATCGAAAAGGTAATCCCGTTCAGCACGACGCGCTTGGTTCCGCCGGGAACGTAAAGCAGACGCTCAACATCCAACCGCCCCTCGGGTCGCGGCAGGCGCAGTTTTTCATGCTGCAAGGCCGAGTTCGCCAAAAGGTTTCGAATCCGATCATACGCGCCACGCGTCAGAAGGAACGTATTCCACCCTTCGATTGATCCCTCAATCGGCGCAAAGGCGCGGCCCGCAATGATCGAAGCGGCGATTACCATGCCCCCTGTGATTTCTCCCTGAAGAGCCAGAAAAGCACCCCAGCCAAGGATGCCGATCTGCGTCAGCAACCGCACTGCGCGGGATATGGCGGCAAAGATCACGTTCCGGTCCTGTGCCCGAACCTGCCATGTCAGCGAGGTCGCCGTGTCGCGCCCCCAGATTCGAACAGCCTCAGGGATCATGGCCAGCGCATTGATGATCTGGCTGTTTCGCGACATCGAATCCAGATGCATGTTGGCCATGGACTGCGCCCGGTTTGCCTTGGCAAAAGGTTTGGCCGTCATTCTCTGGTTGATCAAAGCAATGGTCATCAGCAGCAAGGCGGTGACGATAACGATCATCCCAAGTTGGGGGTGCACCAGAAAAATCATTAGAATGAACAAGGGCGCAAAGGGTACATCAAGAAAAGCAATCAATGTGCTGGAGACAAGAAAACCCCGCACCTGCTGCAAATCTCCCAACGTCTGATATTCGCGCCCGGTCCCGTGCAACGACGCATGAGCAGCGGCGCTGAGGATCGGCGCCCCCAACCGGGCGGCCACTTCGACCGCCGTTCGCATCAACATGAACCGCCTAACCGCGTCAAAAGCCGACTGAAAGATAACTGCGCCCGCCACAATGGCCGTCAGCATGATCAGAGTATCCAGAGAGCGACTGGTCAGAACTCGGTCACTGATCTGAAACAGATAGATCGGAATGGCCAATATAAGGATGTTGGTCGCGCAGGTGAGGACCAGAACGAAACTCAGATTGCGCCGGATCGCGCGCATCGAAATGCGCAGGATTTTCTGAAAATCTTCCGGAGGCGTTCGCCTGTGGAAATTTTGGGGTGGCCCATTGCCTCCGCCTCCGCCGGAATTTGACGTTGGCAGCGGCTGGTTCGCCTTGGCCTCGATCGTGGTACCGACCCGATCCCGTGCCCCCGTCGGCGCAGAGGGGGTCGCTCGCGCCTTTGGTTGCGGGTTGGCATCGGGTTTGGGGCCTTTGGCGCTGGCCACCCCAGTGCCGTCACCCGCCATGTCTTGTTCTGCCGCAGGTGGCGGCGGCGCGCGCCGTTGAGGAGGTTCGACGCGCCGAGTGGAACTGGTCGTTTCCGATGGATTGATTTGCTTATTGTCACCAGAGCTGGGTTTACTGGATTGTTGCCCACCCTGAATGTCAGAGACTTGCTCAGGCCCGGCATCCGAGCAGCCCGCGTTCTGAGGGAACGCATCCGTTGTCGGTTTGTTTTCCTCTTGCCCCAATGATTTACTTGGTTCCGTTCGGGCCGGATTCTCCACACGCATCCCACTGGAAAGTCGCAGTGCGGTCCTGCCTTTGGTTTCGTCGGCACCTTTAGGGCCCATCGGTTCAGTCTTGTCCCTTTGCTTAAGCGGCAACGGGCGACCGCCTCCATGCCGGTCAAGCGGGCTGGCATACCGGGTGCGGCGCGATGAAAATATGATCGACATACTCAAACCTTATGATCACTCGTATTCTGATCGCCTAAGATCAGGCCAGCATGCTCTGCATGCCATCCGACTCGACGAGCGTTTTATCTCCGACAGCTTCCTGATCATCGGGACCTTGCGATCCAGGCAACGAATTCGAGTCGGTCGGATCGTCCATCAAGAACGCGACGGCCTCGTTTACCAACTCGTCACCGTTGTCATCCTCCGGCGTGTCAATCAGGCTGGCCTGATGCAGCAACAAATCCGAATAGGTTTCGGAGTTTGCCATGACCACAGAATCAATGCCAAGTTTGTTGATGCTGGCCGAATTGAGGATTGCATTGCTTCCTGCAATTACATCCGTGTCTCCGGCGGCCGCCCCGGTCAACTCGACATCATCCTGATCGGCCAACATGCTTACTTGTTCAAAAATGTTGACCTGCAACAGGCTGCCATCAACTTTCAACACCCGCATTTGTTCAAGCCCTGCAAACAGGGGATCGTTGAGCAAGGCCTCTTCCAGTGCGTCCTGATTTGTTTCAGGCAGCGCCAGAACGTCCGCCATGGCCTTGTCCATATCCTTGTGGGTGTCCTGACCCTGCGAATTCAACGTCGCATGGTTCATAACCAGATTCTCGTCTCCAGCCCCTCCGGGACCAGGCATCCCGCCATCGACCACGTCATCATCCATCAGAACAATCGTCTGGAACAACATATCCAACGAGATCATGTCGCCGCCGATCATGATCAGATCATAATAGCTGCCAAGTTGCATAATATTATCCAGATTGGTCAGTTGATTATCGCCCATCGCGAAATACGATGACGACGCAGACACTTCGGTATTTATGTGATCGATGTCCGTGGCATCTATGACTTGTTTGATGAAATTCGCGACGACCAGATCTCCCTGTATCCAATCAACCGAAATAAATGAGGGTTGTTCACCATCCGATTGTGCATCTGCAATCCAGGCCGCCGGGTTTGACTGCATATCGATCTGAGCTGCCTGAACGACGTTTGTGCCGCTTCCACAGCCGTGCGATCCCTCGTCCATATCCGATACGACCGCCACCTGACTGAACATGGTCAGGTTGATCGATTGCCCGCCCAAAGCAATATAGGGGGCATCGACCCAACCAACGGTAACGTTGATCTCGTTAATCAGCAGGTTGCCCCCTGTGATGACTGTATGCCCGTCCTCGATAACCGGTTCGGGACCCTGCTCCCATTCATCGGGATACGGGGTGGGCGCCTGAACATCCTCGTCAGAGGTTTCTTCCGGCTTGTGGTAGGCGGGCAGTAGGTCATTCCAGACCGGCATTTCATCGACGTATTCGCCGTTTACGATCACGCCAATCGCATCAGCACCGTGAAATTGATGAATTGTCACACCTTCAACTTCAGCGGAGAAAGGCTCAAGCATCTCTTGCGCCAGTGCTTCTACCTTATCGACCGACAAATAGTCGGAAACCGACAACGAAGGTGCTGACATTGCGTGAAGCGACAGCGCAACGTCCAAAGACTGCTCGGCCTCGGCAATCAGGACGTCTGTATCCCTGAAGTCGCCCTGTCCAAGCGTGTCGTTGTCGCTCAGGAAAAGGTATTGCATCGTATAGGTTACGACAGACCCCAACAGCTCGCTTGAACCTTCCGGAGTGTGTTCGACATAAGTCACCTGCCCGGCATTCGGACTCGCACTGTCATTACCGAAGAAATCCACCTGAGGTATTACGGTTTCAGGAGCTGTCGGCGTTCCCAGCTGAATTGTAGTTCCATAGCTGACGTCACCGGGCGGAGGGGGCGCGTCAGGCAGTTTCTGGGGCTCTTGGAACCGGTAAGGTGTAAGTTCAATTTTTACCGGATCTGGTTCCAGCTTGGCGCTTATTTTGATCGTGGTCGGATCGTCTAACTGATCAAGCTCGGCCTTTTTTCTGTAGGCCGTAAATTCATCATATTGATCCCGAAGTCTGGCCTGCTCAACCGTGAGCTCAAATGTTCCGATAAAATGTGCAATTGTTTCCGTAATACTATCGAGAGACATGTCGGTTTTCCCTGTCCCCCGCGCCGGGCTGAATTCTCCGGTTTGGGTTAAGCTGGGCCGAGGCCGCAACAAACGGCCTCGGCGTTTTCATTAATGCTTGTCGGGACCCGTATTGGTGGTTCCCGGCAATTGTTGTTTTAGACCTCGGTGTCGTCGCTTGCGTAAGACGACGTCATCGAACCGCCAACCATGGTGGTATCAACCGAGTTACCAAGCACATTGGCACCCATGACAATCGTCTGGTTGAAGGCATCTGTGTCGACGACCGCTGCTGCGGACGCATAGGATTCACCGGTCACGACGCTGTCGCCACCATTGTTGGACCCCCAGTTGCCGCCGTGGCCGCCGTTTCCGCCATCGCCCGAATTTGCGCCTGACGCCTGACCACCTTTGACGTTGCCGCTTGTGGTGTCGCCAGACATGGCATCTGTCATCGACTTGCCGCTGGTGCCGCCGGTGGATGTCGAGCTGCCGCCACCGCCGCCGCCGCCAGTGTTGGCTGCGCCAGTCGCATCACCCGAGCCAGCCGAGCTTGCATCATTGTCGGAGTTGGCTGCACCACCATACCCGGCGATGGCTTCGGCCATGCTGTCCGATGTGCCGTCGGTATCCGAAGATGCAAACACATCTGCCGCGCCACCGGCACCGGCAGTGTTGGCCGCATCTGCAGAACCCGCGCCACTACCGGCCGAGTCAGCAGTCGATGTACCCGATCCGCCTGCACCAGCAGTGCCGTCTGCAGTCGAAGTACCGGTACCCGTGCCATTGGCCGCGCCGTCAGTCGTATTGCTGCCGCCTGCACCGCCGGTTCCATCTGTGTCCTGGGCGGTATTTGCCGCACCGTCAACATTACCTTGGGTTTGGTCGATGTCCGGGCCGCTCGCGGATTGGTCACCTACGGCCTGCGAGTCAGAGTTGGCCGCCGAGCTGCCACCGGTTCCTGTTCCACCGGTTCCGCTACCGCCAGTTCCCGTGCCACCGGTTCCGGTTCCACCAGTCCCTGTGCCGCCGGTGCCGCCGGTAGCATCGGCTGTGTTGCCACCGCCGGTTGTTGCGTCTGCGTCGCCGTCATCATCACCTTCTTCAGCTTCTTCATCATCATCGGTGATTTCATCAAACAGTGCTGCAACAGCCGCTTCTACAAGTCCGGCAAATCCGCCGTTGGCATCGCCACCGTTTCCGTTGCCGCCGTCGCCATTGCCACCATTGCCATTGCCGCCGTCGCCATTTCCACCATCACCGTCTGCAGTGCTGCTGGATGTAGAGTCGGAAGTACCGTCCGCATCGTTGTTACCAGCGGTCGCATCATCAGCCGATACGTCATTGTCGGTGCTGTTGTCGGCAGAACCATCGTTGTCTGCATCACCGTTGCCGCCGTCTGCTCCGTCCGAAGCCGAGTCATTATGTGCGGCACCAAAGCCCATGCCACTCGAATCTGAATCGGTGTCACCGCCATCGGCGCTGCTGTCTGCACCGGCCCCCGAAAGACCAAGACCAATACCCAGCCCCAGCGAGTCTGCGCTGCCGCCGGTTCCGCCGGTACCAGCTGCATCGGTATCTGAACTGTTGGAGTTGTCGGACGCTGAATCACTGGTGCTGTTGCCACCTCTTCCGCCGTCGCTGTCACCGTCAGAACCTGCACCGGACAGGCCTAGGCCAATACTTGCGTTACCGGCTTCACCAGATGCACCACCGGAACCTGCGTCGGCATCCGAACCAGCATCCCCCGAGTCGCCACCTTGCGCCCAGGCAGCGCTACCTTGGGTCGTGCCACCCTGGGCGTTGCCGCCATAAGAGTAGCCACCTTGGCCTGAGGCGCCGCCACCGGTTGACGTACCAATTCCCTCTTGTGCATTGGCGGTACCGCCGTTTGCATTGCCGTTCTGGGAAAAGTCGCCATCGTTTGAAACAGTAGCATCTTCGATATAGTCATCGTCGTACAGGCTGGCCACCTGGTTGTTGACTGATGCCATGTCATTCCCGGCGCCATTCATCGTGATGTCAAGGTTCATGTCATCGCCGGGATCGTAGTCCAGATTGCGCCCTGCGGTAATCACGTCACCGACAGTGGCGGAATCGCCAAGATCCAGATCCACCTGATCATCATCACGCGGAATCCACTCGCCTTCGCCGAAGTCAATATTGACAGCAGTGCTGTTGTCGATGTCGTTGCTGTCGTCACCGCCATTCACGTTTTGCTGCTGCTGACCCTGTTGCTGGCCCTGCGCCTGATCCTGGCCCTGGTCCTGACCCTGATCCTGACCCTGCTCATTCGCGTTATCCGATGTCTGAGCCTGGCCCTGACCCTGATGTTGCGAATCTGACGTATCTACGGTGTTGTCGTTATCAACTGTCTGATCTTGCTGTTGATCTTGCGAATTATCGTTTGCATCAACAGTGGCTTCTTCGACCTTAATTTTGGTCTCAAAATCAGCTTTCAGATGCTCTACTTTGATTTCGTCTACGGTTGTGACGTTGGCGTTGTTAGTATTGCGTTTCATTGTAATTTTCCATTCTACATAACGCCAGTCCACCATTCATCTAACAGGCGGCATACAGCGTTTTTGGTTTGAAAAATCTTCATCCGAACACGATTTCAGGTTCGCATGAAGTACGAACATGTTCTGGTTCGTTTTCCGTCACCTCCAATCTCGGCCCAGCCGATAATCGTCCGTGCGGGAATTTCGCTCTAATACGCGGCCGCAGGTACGTCAGGTTCAACGATGCTTCTGTAATTGAAGCCTTACTATCGTTGCAGTTGATGGCGGCAGTGGCTAGCTGACCGAAAGATCAGTTCCATCTATATATTTGTTATTTATCTGTTTTTTCGATATTCGTACAAAGTCCGAACTGATAGATTGGGGAAATTCAACAAGCGTTACTCAATTCACTAAAAACCTAATACTTTGAGATAGGTAGGAATGGGTTTTTTTTCGAACAGACTACCCAAAAGCAATAGATTTGGTTCTAGATCAAAAACAAACCGTTGAAGATTTCGGAACTTTCGGATATACTAATAGGCTAATTAATTAGATGATTCAGGCATTTTTCAGCGTGAATATTCTGCGCTGATATTCATTGGTACCATGTTCCCGGTGCCGGATTCCTTTGCAGATGGAGGAAGCCGTGAGTTTACCATTGGCAAGTGAAAATTCTAATGGAATTGAACATCAAGACGATATTCCGGTCTTATTCATTGGAAAAGAATTGTTTTTTTCCAATCAAACACTGAGAAATGTCCAGAGTGAGTTTGGCGTAACAGCGCGTCGCTGCGATTGTCTGGGGCAGGCTCCGGACATCACCGATGTCGATATCTCTTCGCTCAGGATGTTGGTGGTAGATCAGTCAATGATCGAAGACCTTCTGAGCAAACCGCAATACTATGTCAAAGCGTCCGGATCGGGATGTCTTTCTTTTGCATACCGATCAGAAAGCGCCGCCAGATCACTGTTCGAACGTTGGGACAGACGGAGATACGGTGACATCGGATACTTGCCGATGAATGTCGGACCAGATATCTGGCGGGCCGTTCTGCGCCTGTTGATGAATGATCAGAAGTACTTGCCTGCCTGCTTCGCCGAATGCGTCAATCCGAACACCAATGGAAGGGCCGCGTCTGGTTCTGCAACGGAAGAGCGACTGGAACCTTCAACCCCTGACACGCGGAATGAGGCTCTTTTTCACAAGCTGACACGTCGTGAGAAGCAGGTGCTACGCCTCGTGTCACACGGAGAAAGCAACAAGATCGTTGCATCGAGGCTAGGAATAACAGAGCACACTGTAAAGCTGCACATGCACAACGTAGTGGGAAAGATTGGCGTGAACAATCGGACCGCTGCGGCGCATTTCTATTTCGAGGTCGCACCGGAGACGGCACGGCAACAGCACATTGACCAGTGACGTAGAGAACCGTTTCGACCAGTTGATCTTGCTCGTTGGTCGCCTGAACTACATGTGGACCAATACGGAAAGCCTGTTGATCCATCTGATCGCCGGTTTATCTGGTACCAACAAGGATGTGGCCGTGATCATCTTTCTCACGTTGAACACAACTCGAGCCCGTATTGATCTGGTCGAAAGGCTGGCAAAAATGGAAGGGCAGCAACCATCGGTCCGTGATCCGATCCTGGAACAAACCCGCCGCTTGTCCAAACTCTCAGGGGTCCGCAACAAGTACAATCACTGCATATACTCCTTTGATCCGGACAGCGGAAACCCCAAGACAATTCTGATGCGAATTGCAGATCGAAAAACTGACATCAAACTCGGGCGGGCAGACACAATCGATGACGCGGCAATCTCACAGATCGAAGGTGCGATTTCGCAACTCACGGCTGCCAATCAGGATATCTGGCGCCTAATCGGGAAACTTGGGTTCCCGACCTGATCGCCTTGGGCCTTTTTTCGCCCGTGGAGCAGAATTAACCAATGCGCCACGTCGCGATGAACTGAGTTGCAGATTTAAAATATCTCTCGTTACTGAGGAGCATTTATTATGGAAAAGATATCTGTAAGGACAAAAGTCAGTGAAGATCAGTCAGTATGCTCGATTGACCTGAAAATTGAAGGAATGCACCTAGGCGAAATCCTGTTGGATGCTGCCGAATTAGAGCGTCTGATTCACAAACTCGCAAGCGCCAGGGCCAGATTGGCCGAGCGCGTCCCCCCTTCTCTGGACCCTGGTTCACGGCTCGTGGCAACGCCCAATCCGGCTTGGTTGGTGCCCGACCCACCATGGGAGAACCAGAGGCTATTGGCCATCCGCGATCCAGGCCTCGGCTGGCTTGGCTATTTGTTTCCCCTGGCTACGGCCAAAGAAATCGGCAACCGCCTTGTACATTCGGCAATTAAACCGGATCAGCGAAACTGTGCTGTTTCGAAACGCGTGCATTCAACCCCGGTAACATTGAAGCGCACCTCCACAGGCAGAATTCCACTGGTTCTTGATCCGGAACACGTTGAAAAATAAAGCATGTTCGTGGCATCGTTTGGCAGCAATCAAATACAAAGGGTGTATGACAACACACTTATTATTCGGCGCGTGGAAACCCGGTGCTATTGGATATTATTTGGACGGGCGATAAAACCTCAGCCCTACGATTTTAATACTGATCAACAAAAGTTCTTGGCGTGAACCTTGCCCGATATGGGCAGTGATGCAACTCTCCATCCAAAGGCCTGCCCTTTCTTTACCAGCACACGATTGCGAGGCAATCAGCGAATACTTGGAGTGATAAAATTACTCCGTCGGTATTGAGATTGCCCTATCCCGTGAATTCCAGAGTTTATTGGAACCCTGCATTCTTCATCAAACAGACACAATTCAGCCATTTGATGAGGCTACGAAACAACTGCGGCGCGTCATGATTTCTTATGACGATTTAAATGAGGGGGTACGAGTTCGGCGCGTCGCACCACATACCTGGTCATTGTCAGATCACATCATGACCAATTCATCTTGATTGCCACGCTTCGAAGACTTTCTCTTGATGGATTCAGCGCTGATTTAGGCTGTATCGATCATCAAGCGGTTTCCGGTGAAATAGCGGGGCTTACTGCCTTCAAAAAGTATGTTTGTGTTGGGCAAAGTTGATGGGTTTTGTCACTGCCCAAGCTACAGGCCGACCGAGTAAGACGCGTCAAACCATCGGAATCCGCTAAATTAAGCGACTTGTTTGATACCGCATTAACGACAGTCCAGTGACTGTGCTTGCCTTCGAGACCCAGCAAGGCGACCCGGCCATTCGAAGGGTCGACATGTTCACTCAGTTCTTGCCAAAACTCGTCAAGTGTTCCTTTACCCCGTTTCCACGCAACAGAGCGTTCAATGCGAATAGAGGATTTCAGGGCCAAAGTACGGCTGGCCACATCGACGAGTTCACCGAGTTTTCTGAACCCGATCCCCTCATGAATGATATCTCCTATCGGTCGTCCGTCGTCCAAAAGGTTGGTCAGCTTACAAAACAGGTGCTCTCTTTCCTCGTCCTTGAGGTCTGTGCCCATCACCAAGTCGCAAGCGTTGATGATCGCATAGATACCGCACAGACCGTCCAACGATCCCTGCGCAGATCCCCTGAAGTTTTTTGTCACTCTTCTATCCCATTTGCACGGCGCTAAAAAAGCAGTCAAGCGCGCCGAATGCTCTCAAATGTTCGATGTTCTATTGACCCGCTGCAACGATACACAACAGTCAAGTTGCCGACTGTCCTGTTTTTCTACTAAGGGTGGCAAGAAAAAGGATACATCACCTCGAAATATACTTAAATCGATGATTTATATGTACATTACTGGATGAGTGGTGCTCCCACTCGGACTCGAACCGCGGACCTACTGATTACAAATCAGGTTCTACCGTGTCCCGCCCGCCCTAGACATATCAAGAAATATCGAAAATTGTCCTTATTTCTTTGGACCGAATGCCTTGCGGACCACCTGATAGCAGCGGCGCGCGTCCAGATCGAGGCGATCACGGACGGGCTCATCAAGGTGCAGGGCATGGATTGTCTGAACGGGACCAAGCTGCTCGACATCAAGCCGGACACGAAGTGATGCCCTATTGTCTGGACGATGAACCGGATGAGCCCACGATTCTTTGCAGCGTCTCGACCTGATGGTCGATCTTGTCCAACTGTGCCTGTTTTTCAGAGTCTCTCAAAAACGAACCGGCAAAGGAATTCTTGGCCAATTGGATGACGTCTTTTTCGCTAAGGTTCAGGTTCTTCTGAACGGCGCGATAATTGTCATTGATATAGCCACCGAAATAGGACGGGTCATCCGAGTTGATTGTTACCAAAAGACCTTCATCCAACGCCTTTTTGACCGGGCTCTTGGTCAAATCCGGGATAACTTTGAGCCGCCAGTTGGAAATAGGGCACATTGTCATCGGTGTTTTCTGACGAGCCAAGCGCGACACCAGCGCTGGATCATCCAGAGCATGGTTTCCATGATCCACACGCTCGATTTTGAGCAGGTCGAGCGCTTCCTTGACGTTTTCAGAGGTGCCTTCTTCGCCCACATGGGCAACGGGCACAAACCCCTCTTCCCGCGCCGCCTTGAAAACACGTTCAAAAATCGCAGGAGGGATGCCACGTTCTGTGCTGTCCATGCCGAAACCGTGGATGTGCTCTTTATGTTTCTTCGCGCATTCCAATGCGGTGAAAGCATGCTCTTCCGGCAAGTGGCGCACGATGCACATGATCAGCTTGGACGAAATACCTAACTCCTTTGCCCCGGTCTCAAGCGCGCTCGTAATCCCTTCGACAACAGTTTCAAAGGCGACGTTTCTATCCATGTGCGGCTGGGGATCAAAGAACAGTTCAACATGGGTCAGACGATCTGCATGCACGCGGGTCAGATAAGCCCAAGTCAGGTCAAAGAAGTCCTGCTCAGTTACAAGCACGGACATTCCGAGGTAGTACAGATCCAGAAAATCTTGGAGGCAGTCGAACTCGTAAGCTCTTCGCACGTCCTCGACCGTCTCATAGGGCAGCGATACTTTATTTCGACGGGCAAGCTTCAGCATCATCTCGGGCTCTAAGGTCCCTTCAATATGAACATGGAGTTCTGCCTTGGGTAGGTTATCGATCAAAGCATCCGTTAGTTTGCACACTTCACACGCTCCCTGCTTACCTTTCCGAAAAGGTATAATGATCATTTACCTTTCTGTAAAGGTAAATTACATTTGAAAGCGTAGTAAGGGGATGCTCATGGCCGACCAGGTTCCAATTCGATCACTTCTCAAGCGGATCAAGCTCAACTGGCCTGAAGCGGCCTCGCCGGAAACCGACATTATTTTCTCGGTGATCCGTTTGAACGAACTGATCCGGGCGCGCACGGAGGAAGCCTTGGCCAGTTTCGATCTCACTCACGCAGCTTTCGAAGTCTTGGTCGCGCTTCGAGCGCAACCGAAACCCCGCCAACTTACGCCATCAGACCTCTGTAAATCTGCGCTCCTGACTACAGGTGGTGCGGCCAATATTTTGGTCGACCTTGAGCGCAGAAGTTTGGTTACACGGGCCCCCAACCCAAGCGATGGACGCAGTAAGATTGTGCAACTGACCGAAACAGGCGAACACCTCATCGAGCGCGCAATGAAAGAGGTGATGGAACACGACAAGCTACATTTTGAAGAGTTTCGCCGTCCGGACGAGATTGAAAACATACGCTGCGCTCTTTTTTTCGCGATGAGTAAGATTGAAGCTTGAGTGCCGATTGAGGGTAATGTGAATTCAGCTGGCCGTCTAATTCGCACCGTCAGCGAACGACCGAAGCAGACCTTCAGAACCAAGCCTCAAAGTTTTCCAGATGCGCAACTTTGCCCTCAATGGATGAATTATTGCGAGGCACGCTTTGAACTCAATCCGTCCATACATTTTGTGGAATATTGAAGAGCTGGCTCTGAACCCACTGACCAGCTATGCCCAGAACGTGTTGCTCTGTCCAGACAAGGTCGATGCCTTCCAGTGCATCGCTTTGCTGGAACGTGTAATCCATTTGAGCCAGCTTGTTCGATCTCAGCAATTCTTTGACAACTGGCAATGGCAATTCGGCCCATCCTAAACCACGCAAAACCAGTTCAAGGATCATGTGGGGGTTTTCCGCATACCAAATCGATGCGCTCTTGATTTCGCCGACCTGGCCAGGGACTTCACGTGAACGGCTCCTGAGTACCAATTGCCGATGTTGCCTGAGGTCTCGATGAGCGACACGATCCAGTCTGGCCAGCGGATGAGATGTACCACAGACCGGAACCAAGGCTGAATATCCGACCCCCCGAAACTGAAAACCGGTCGGGTAACTTTCCTGTTCCGTCATGAGGCCGAGTGTTACACGCCCTTCTTTGAGCAAGGTCGCCGTATCGTTTGGACCAGTGGTCAGGATTTCAAGCGAGACGTCGGGAAACTCATTTGAAAAATCGCTCAACACATCCAAAACCGGAGTCAGATTGACCCCCTGTTCGACTGCAAGGCTCACCTTGTCCTCTACTCCTTCCGACATCGATGTCGCCTTGGCGTGAAATTCCTGGTTTCCGAGCAAAATGCCCCTGGCATATGGTAACAGCGATTGGCCCGCCTGTGTGAGCGTCGGGGACCTGCTGCTTCTGTCAAAAAGCTGAAGATCCGTATCGATTTCAAGGTTAGCGATTGCAGTTGATACCGCAGACTGGGCTTTCTTCATCTTCCGCGCGGCCGCGGAGAAGGAGCCAAGCTCTGCGGCCAGTACAAAAGCCTGCAAACTTTCAGGTGACGGCATCTTAAACCTATCTGATATCCAGATAGTAATTAACTATAAATATCTGAAAACCTCAATAGAACGCAATCCAGCAATGGAGTTGGAAATGTCGGACAAAGTCACTCTCAGAACGGGCAAGGATCGTCTTCGTTATACAATCAGTTTTGAGCTATTGTTGATGGCTTTCTTAGTGCCTGTCGGCGCAGCTTTTTTTGACAAACCGGTTGCTGAAATTGGCGCGCTCGGAGTGGTCCTCGCAGTCAAGGCGATGGTTCTAAATCTTTTCTATAACTGGGTTTTTGACAGGATTGATGCCCATGCCGGTCGCGTTGCCAGTCAACGCTCGCATTTTGGGCGGATACTGCATGCTATGGGGTTTGAGGCTTCGTTGGTGATAACGTCGTTTCCTATCTACGCTTGGTGGCTCGGCATTGGGTTACTGGAAGCTCTAATGACGGATGTCGTCGTCACGTCTTTCGTCGTTGCCTATACCTATGTTTTTACTTTGGCGTATGACAGGTTGTTCCCGCTGGAAACCAAATCGGTTTAGATGAATCATTGGAATCAGCTTACCGACATATTTCACACAGCATTATCCAAATTGCGCTCAGCGCTGCCGTTCTCCGCGTTGCATGTTAATAGCAGATCGCAGCCCAAGCCTGACAATCAAAGTCAGGCTTTGCACTTTCCGATATGCGAGAGAGCACCGCCACACTAGTTCCATACGCAGGCGGCTCGTGTATGTATTTTGTTTCCGAAAAAAGGGCTGCTTGTGATGCATTCGCCGGATGTGTGGAGGATACGACACATAGTAGATTCAGGCTAACCGTCAATTTTGGGATAAATAAACCCGTTCACCGGGTAGAAACTGCCATACCGGCCTGGGTGGCTTTCGACCCGGACCAGCGTCCAATCATTGTTTTTGGATACATCCTTGACGCCCATTTCCAACGATACCTTGTTGCGGTGCCAGTTGGCGTGGTTCACGATGACTTCCCTGTCGGTGATAACATCGGATACGACAGCCACGTGACCAAGGGGCATCCCTCGGGTTGCTCGAAATGACATGACCGCACCGACAACCGGTTCACTACCTCGCTCAAAAGTATAGCGCGCCTTGCCCCACCAATCCTTGGCATTTCCGCGAATTTCGATACCGCTGAGGTTACGTGCGTAGGGTACACACCACACCCTTTGCCCTCGAGCTTGTTTTTGTGAGACCTCGCGCAAAGCCATGGACTGACGTTCTGGATCGAGATCCGCCTCGTTTGAGCCCTGAGCGCAGGCAGATAGAAGAGCAAAAAAAACCATCGCAAACGCAACGCGGGCAGTGCCGGGCTGGCGCGGCCATTTCGTAGTCATTTTGCTGTCGCTGTTTTGCAAGAAGCTATATTGCCAGTTTGAGGGGTTGCGGAGTTTTATGGCGATCTTGGGGTTATGAAAAGAGCCCGGCCAATTCCCCGGCAGGAATTTGCCAGTTGATGTTCCTCGTCTACGGGCCGAGCGCGAGACTTTGCAAAGTCAGCTTTCTGCACTTTCTGACGTTCCACAGCCGGGATGCTGCTCGGCAGCGAGTTGTCGCTTTGTCCGCGTCATCGCCATCTGCGTACCACTCAGAGAATGTCCGGTTTACGTGGTTCGCAACCTGCTGCATGGGCGAAGCCTCAAAGTGCGGTGAAGGATCGGTTACGCACTCTGAAAATCTCGTTCGTGACGATCCTTGAAGAATGTAAAGACGAGATATCGCAGCGCATGCGCTCATTCCTGATCGGTCTCTTCGGTGACTGGATGTGGATAGGTGACCGGATCTGCGTCGGCTACTTTGGATGGTATCGAAGTCGCCAATATGATCCGAAAGAGGCAATTCTCTAGCACAACGACCTCCGGGTTTCAGCTATTTGCCGAACTCGCCAGATAGGTGCGTCGAGGTGAAGGCCCTTCCTAACCTTTCAATGATTTTGCGACGCAACCACCTGATTTCAATTGCATATCGGCAATTCCAGCGGTGGCTGTTTGGGTAGGGAATCCCGCCATTGATTGATGATGGGCTGCAGATCGCTTTTGGGCCAGAATTTAGGAGATCCGATGGTCTGTAGACACGCAGCGTTCCAGTACAACCCGGCCCGCGACAGCGATTTTCCCCTTTTGACCGCTTTCGCAACGGCGTTGATATCACCGGATTCAGGATAGATGTAGAGGGTCGTCGGATTCCCCTCCACCAGCGCCAGAATGTCCCCCGAGGCAGATTGGGACCACGTGGTGCATCCGTTGCTGCGACCGCCGGTGTAATTCACCAACCTTCCGTAAGGGACATACCCTTCATTGTCAGCATGAGGACTTTGCGGGTTTTTGAACCGGCACTGCCATTTCAGAAATACAGCGGGATGGCCACCGATGGCCCGCTCGCGGGCGTTGCTTGTTTCGCCTTCTCCATCAAACAGAAGGAACGTGCGATAGAAGGGTTTTCGTGTTCCTGACTGGCTGTAGTACCCCTTGAACGAGGTTCGCGTTTCGGCCGTCATATAAGACCCGCCCGCGGTCAGCTTCGACCCCTCCGCATTACTGAAATTCTTGGCGCATTGTCGACCGTTCGAGAAATTCGCGCGTCGTAATTTCCGACCATTGCCATAGCCGGACGAGACGGCCCGGAATGTTTTCGTCGCCTCGCAAATGACATAAAACCGGCGTCCGGGATTGCCGCCGGACGACGTGCTCGGGCGTGTCGCATCCTTGGCAAGGTAACAAGGGTTTCTGACCGCGCCCTGACGTACTTTTTTCTGGTAAAGCGCCCGCGCCCGTTTCAGGACCACCGGCGCAATTTGCCCATCGCCCGTTCCCACATGCCGCTGCAACCAGTCTGGAATGTCAGCGGATTGCGCATCCACCCGATTTGGCAGCGTTCCCACCGAGGCGGTAATGAACATGGCTGCGATGACAAGACGGAGTGCATTCGAAGGCAATTGAAAAACCCCTGCTGGAATATCCTCACCGCCAGAGTACCACGAAACTCTCGAAGAATGATGATGTGCCTTAAAGGTCCGTTGCCGACTGTGGCTGATTAATCCATTACCCCAATCTCTGCGTTAACACGACGGTCTTGTCCGGGGCCGCTAATAACTCGACAGAAGTGTCATTATTTCTGCAATACCGCCGCCAACTTGTTCCTTTCCGTTGGACATCCGGATTTTCGTCGCCAAATAAAGCCCATGATTACGCGTCGTTCATTTCTGGCTACATCCACCGCGTCTTTGGCTGTTCCACATGTTGTGCGTGGGCAATCCAATGGCCTGAGTGATGCGATCCTCAACCTGCCACAGCTGCATTCTCTACAGGTCCAGCGCGGAGGCGAAACGGTTTTTGCCCAAGCCCCCAAGGGTCCTGGCCTGGATCATCCGGCGAATATCAAATCCTGCTCGAAAAGCATTGTTGCGCTGTTGCTTGGCGTGGCAATCGAGAAAAAAGAGGTTCCCTCGGTCGATGCCACTCTGCACGAGGTCGCGCCACAGCTGTTACCGGAAAATGCGACGCCCGGATCGGCAGATATCACCATGGAGGATCTGGTCACATTGCGGGCCGGTCTCGAAAGGACGTCCGGTGGCAATTATGGCGAATGGATCAGCTCTCCGAACTGGATAACGGACGCGCTCACCCGCCCCATGGTGGCCGAGCCCGGCAAGCGGATGCTGTATTCCACCGGGTCGACCCACGTCCTTGGTGCGGCCTTGACCGAAGCGACGGGATACAGCCTGTTAGAACTGGCGCGTGGGCGATTGGGCGCCCAGCTGGGCATCGAAATCCCAGCCTGGACGCGGGACCCGCAGGGCTACTACCTCGGCGGCAATGAGATGGCGATTACACCAAGGGCGATGCTGAAAATCGCGGTGATGTTTCGGGACCGGGGCGTTTTTGAGGATAAGCAGGTTATTCCGGAAAACTGGGTCTCAGCCTCGATAGAACCGCGCGGCCGATCGGCTTTCTCTGGCCTGAACTACGGCTATGGCTGGTTCCTTTCACCGTCCGGCTATGTGCTGGCCCGAGGTTACGGAGGGCAAATTATTGCGGCTCATCCCCGTCGCAATCTTGCCGTCGCGATCACATCCGATCCAACGCGGCCCGCCCGGTCGGCCGGCTATTTTGGAGAGCTTGTCCGATTGTTGGACGGTCCAATTCTGAATGTCGCAGGGTGACGGGCCGGACACTCAGAACCTTTCAGTGCACTTCAAATTTGACGATATCCCGCTCCTCACCGGCCCGTCCAGCGACGTCGATCACACGATCATCGCCCATCCGGATGCAGGTCGCAGGCAGCTTCCAACCCAATTCCTTTTTGGGTGAGGTCATCCAAAATGCACATTGCCACGGTGTCATGTCACGCGGCAGCGCCTTCAACACTTCTTCCATTAACGGCAGCGGCGTGCCATCTTCAGCGAACTGAAACGAAGGATAGGCGTCTGCGCCTTCGTAAGGGACCGACAGTATTTTCCCCGCCCGTTTCCAGATGTCCCCTATGCGCGTGATCTGCCAGGAACCGTTCTTCCATTTTGCGTGAACCGCGGCGTCATCCAGCAATGGATGCTTCCGCGCAAACTTGTTTCGCTGAATGTCACTTGCGGCATCACAATGCCGGTCGATCTTCGACAAATACATCTACTGACTCACAATACTCACCAACCACGTGGGATTATTGTACCGGAAAGCGCTTCCCGCCAAAGTGAAACACTTCACTTGTTGAATATCGAATACCAACGTGTCCAAGTTGCCGCTACTGTGCATGAGGGAACGACAATGGGCGACCTGCGGGGCCTGAAAAGCCAGCTTTGGCGCATCGCCGAATGCTCTCCTCTTTGTCACAGCCCATGGAAACCAACCCAGCAGACAATATATGATAGGGTGATTTCTTACCCGAAGATTGTGCGCGGGAACACAACGCATGGGCTATACGAAAACTGCGATACTGATGGCCGCTATGACGGCCTTGTTCATGGGGTTGGGATATCTTCTTGCCGGTACCGGGGGGATGTTCCTTGCCCTAGTGATTGCCGCTGGCATGAACGTGTTTACGTGGTGGAACTCGGACAAAATGGTTCTTCGCATGCATAATGCACGGCCCGTTCCAGGCGGTGACCGGTCGGGGCTGTCTCAGATGGTCGAGGATCTGGCGAAGAACGCCAACATGCCGACCCCTGCTGTCTATTTGCTGGACACGCCGCAGCCAAATGCATTCGCTACAGGGCGCAACCCGAATAACGCGGCGGTAGCCGTCACCTCCGGGCTGATGCAAACGTTATCCCGCGACGAACTGGCTGGTGTCATCGCCCACGAGCTTGCGCATATCAAGAACCACGACACCGCCATAATGACTGTCACCGCCACCTTCGCAGGCGCCATTACAATGCTGGCAAATTTTGCGCTGTTCTTCGGCGGAAGGCGGGACAGCGCGATTGGTCTGGTTGGAACCATCGCGCTGATGATCCTGGCCCCACTGGCCGCTGGGTTGGTGCAAATGGCAATGAGCCGAACACGAGAATACGTGGCAGACCGGATCGGTGCCGAAATTTGTGGCCAGCCGCTGGCCCTGGCTTCGGCCTTGGAGCGTATTCAGCTGAGTGCAGCCCGAATTGACAATGATGCGGCCGAAAGGAACCCGGCGACTGCGCATATGTTTATCATCAACCCCCTGCATGCCCATACCCGCGACAAACTGTTTTCGACGCACCCCTCGACCGCAAATCGCATTGCGGCGCTGAGGAAACTTGCCGGGCAAATGGCCTCTCCACGCCAAAGCGAAACTGATCGGGAAAGCAAAGGGCGGATTGGTTCAGGTCCCTGGGGATAATGTTTTTCAAGCCGGGTTGAGACGCTTTTGCTATCCGGTGCCCGTCGGCATGCAGATCGACCGGAAACCGGCCCGCCCGGGTCACCAATGGATTTGATTGGCATCATGCTCCGGCACCGTCTATACTCCTGAAACATTGGACATTATCTGACCAGGCGACGCTATGATTGATGCGACCGTGCCTGCGACCCGATTTCGTTGGGCTATTATAGCGCTTTTGTTTTTGATCAACACGATCAACTATGTCGACCGCTCGGCGATTTCCTACGCGGCCCATGCCATTCAAACCGAGTTCAGCTTGTCATCCTCTCAACTGGGATTGGTGCTGGGCGCTTTCGGCATCGGCTATTTTCTTACAACGCTGCCCGGCGGATATTTCGCTGACCGGTTCGGAGCCCGCAAGACCTTTGCATTTGCCGTTCTGCTCTGGTCCGTCGCAATCGGCTGGACCGGTGCGGCAGTCGGCTTCGCCATGCTGTATTGCGCGCGCATGGCGCTTGGGCTGGCTGAGGGGCCATCCTTTCCAGCACATTCGCGCGTTCTGGAGCGGTGGCTGCCACCCCACGAACGGTCCACGGCCATGGGTGCTGCGCTGGTCGCGATCCCGCTGGCGCTGGCGGTCGGCGCCCCATTGGCCACATTTGTCATCGTCGATTTTGGATGGCGCGTAATGTTCTTTGGCCTCGCGTTGCTGGGCCTTTTGTGGCTGCCCGCGTGGCTCTGGCTATCCAGTGATTCACCTGAAATGTCGCGTTTCGTGAACAGCGCCGAGAGGGACCATGTCCTCGAAGGCCGCAACGCCACGGCGAGACCTGCAAACAGCGGTCGGCTGTCGCGCGAAGATCTCAGGATATTGCTGCGAACACCTACCCTGCTGGCCAGCTATTGGTCGTATTTTGTGTTCGGTTACCTCATCTTTTTCGTAATGACCTGGCTACCTGAGTTCTTGCGCACGACCTATCATCTGGACCTCAAGCAAATCGGTTGGGCGGCAGCGATACCTTGGGCCGCCGCTGCGGCTTCGCTGTATACTGTGGGGCGGCTGTCGGACTGGCTGCTGATCCGGACCGGAACCTATCGGATCGCTAGAACCTACCCTATGGCGGCCCTCCACGGGCTTGTTGCGCTTGCAGTTCTGCCGCTCGCCTTTGTCGACAGCTTCCCAATCGCGCTGATCTGCATTTCGGTCGCCGTATCCGCAGGGCTCGGAGCAAATCCGATTTTTTACGCGGTCATCGCCGATATCGTGCCGCAGCACGCGGGAACCTGCATGGGCGTAATGAACAGCGGCTTTGCCCTTGCCGGATTTCTGGCCCCTGTCATCACGGGCTATGCCCTCAGCGCGACCGGTACATTCGCAGTGGCCTTCGGCCTGATTGCTTGCTTTGCAGCCTCCTCAGTGATCGGTCTGCTGGTTTGGCATCACCCAAATGCCATCGTCGAGTCTGCAAAACCCACGGAGGACGAAGTTTCTTAGAGCCATGCAATGGCTTGGTCATGTTCGCCTGCTCATGCCGGGCACGAACCAACGGTTCAGGTTGTCCCATCCTTTAATCTAACGACTTCTGCACAGAGTTTCGGGATTTCCGACCTCAAATGACTGTTTTTTTGATGCAGTTAATCCAAGCCGAAGCGGGTGGCCCGTATAGGTTCAGAAGGTTTAGACGCCCCGCTGGCCTCAGTGTGCCATTGTGGGTTTTCAAACAACCTGAATGGAGACGTCGGAACAAGTGCTGCACCCTATCGTTGGACGCCTCGCATTCAGACGAGAACGGCCCATAGCTGCCGTTCACTCACCGCGCTGGTGTCGCACTGCGGCCCATCATTCCTGACATTCGCTGCAACTGCACAGTCTGGACGAGTGTAAGTACACACATTGATTCCACGTGGTCGATCCGGCTTGAAGGGTAGATTCCATTAGTTCGAGTTCTCAGGTAACAAGTAATGATGGATATCGTCGTCACTACGACCATCATCACTTCTCTTTTTGTTGTAATCGGCGTGGCGGAACCACTGGCCGCGCGAATGCGCCTGCCCTACAGCGTTATCCTCGCCGTCCTGGGGATAGTGATCGGCCTTGGCGCGACGTTCTTTCTCGACACTGACCTGACGGATGCACTGAACCCGGGGGCGCAGGCAATTATCGATCTACCGATCCGGTCAGACGTCTTCCTCTATGTTTTCCTGCCAACGCTGCTCTTTCAGGCGACACTCGGCATGAACCTGCGCAGGATGCTGGATGACTGGATGCCCATCCTGATGATGGCAGTTGTGGCAGTAATTGTCGCGACTCTCTCCATTGGCTATGCGCTGAGCTGGGTAAGTGCCCTGCCGCTGGCCGCCTGCCTGTTGATCGGCGCTATTGTGTCGACAACTGATCCTTCGGCGGTTGTCAGCATTTTCCGGTCGATTTCGGCACCGCGCAGGTTGTCGCGAATAATTGAGGGTGAAAGCCTTCTTAACGATGCTGCTGCGGTCGCTCTTTTCGGGCTATTCATGAGCTTCGTAATGCTCGGGAGACCCGATCCATTGCTAAGTGAAGCCGTGGGGCAGTTTCCGCTGTTGATAGCAGGCGGAGCACTCACTGGTTGGCTCATGGCGCGCATGGCGGTCTGGCTGATGGCTTTTGTAGATCGCTGGGAAATGGCGCAGATTTCGATTTCCATTGCGCTGCCTTACCTCGCCTACATCGTTGCAGAGCAAAGCGTCGGGGCTTCGGGTGTCATTGCGGTGGTGGCCGCAGGTCTTACGCTCAACCTCACAGGCCCCGGTCGTTTGTCACCGGTCGCCTGGACAAATCTGCAAGAAGTTTGGGATCTTCTGGCACATTGGGCAGGCGCGCTGATCTTTATTCTTGCAGCGTTGCTGATACCGAGATTGCTGGAAGAGGTGCGGCCGTCCGACTTTGGCCTGCTGGTTGTGGTGGTTCTGGCCGCCATGTTCGCACGGGCAGCAATTCTGTTCGGGTTGCTGCCATTGCTTACGGCAATAGGCCTGTCGCCTGCTGTTGAACGCCCCTATCGCACCGCAATACTGTGGGGTGGGCTTCGTGGTGCCGTGACGCTGGCACTGGCACTGGCTGTTACCGAAAGCACGCATATCCCGCTTGAAACCAAGCGCCTGGTCGGCATTCTGGCCACTGGCTTTACGCTGTTTACACTGATTGTTCAGGGTACAACCTTGCGCATGGTGATCACAAAACTGGGGCTCGACAGGCTTTCTCCGCTTGATACTGCCCTGTCGCGTCAGGTGATCGCGGTCGCCTTGCAATCGGTTCGCGAGGACGTGTCCCGCACCGCAGAAAACTACAACCTGACCCACGATATCGTCAGAAACGAAGCCAAGCAGTTTAGCGAACGCCTCGACGAGGCCGTAAAGGCCGCTGAAGACAGTGCGCAGATCCTTGATCGTGACCGGGTCACACTTGGCCTTATTGCGCTGGCCGGTGCAGAGCGGGATTCCGTCTTGGCTCGGATGCGGGAACGCACAATGTCATCGGTTCTGAGTGAGAAGATTCTGTCCGATGCGGATCGGCTCATTGAAGGCGCACGGACTGGCGGGCGGATCGGCTATCAGCGCGCATCAAATCGGTCGGTCGTTTACGGCAGATCTTTTCGGATCGCCGTTTTTCTGCACAACCGGCTTCGAATTTCGTTCCCGCTCACGCGTCTCACAACGGATAGGTTCGAAAGATTGCTCATGCAACGTCAGATCCTGCAGGACCTCGATGGGTTCGTCCGCGGCCGCATCCGCCGAATCCACGGCCGCCGGGTTGCAGATTTGCTGGATGAAGTGTTGGCCCGTCGATCCGAGGCGGTTGAAACAGCGCTGGACGGTCTACGGCTGCAATTTCCCGGCTATGCCGAAAAGTTGGAGCGGCGATTTATCCGGCGAACCGCACTGCGCCTTGAAGAACGTGAATATGCGGTCATGCGCGAAGACGGCCTTGTGGGCGAAGAACTTTATTCTGTGTTGATGCAGGAAGTGGCGAGGCGACATACGCTATCTGAAGGGCGTCCAAAGTTGGACATCACTCTTAAAGGACGGGATCTGGTCAGGCAGTTCCCACTATTTTCCGATCTCGACAAATCTTCACTCAGGAAACTCAGCCGGGCGCTGCGTACCCGATATGCCAATGCGGGTGATACCATCATATCCAAAGACGAATTCGCCCGGAGTGTGTTCTTCATTGCTTCCGGAGCGGTGGAAGTGGAACTCGGCAGGCACAGCTCGCGGCTGGGTCGCGGTGAAATGTTTGGGCAATTGGCCATGCTATTGAAACGGCCCCGTCGCGTAAACGTGCGGGCGTTGGCACCCTCGACCCTGCTTATGCTTGACGAGGCAAGTTTCCGGCGTTTGCTGCGGCGAAGCAAGGCCATGCGAAACTCTGTCAAGATGAGCGCTGACAAGCGCATGATCGACCCAGCGGTATTGGATTTGGATGAGGCAGAGGGATCCTCTGAAAAAGGGACCATATCTTGAGAGATACTCAATTGGAAAGGAACCGCGAAATCAACAGAGGTGTTTCACGGGCACCAGTCGGGTTCTGTTTCGTTGAATGTCTACTCCTATCAGAGGCTTGTTCACTCGAAAAAATCGTCGCTACCCTCAACATCTCGGACAATCGCCCAATTGCCGACCTCTCATTTTAAGAGCGTCAGTCAGGAAGTGCAGCTGTATGAGACAGCGGGGCGCACGATCTGCGATATATCAACGGCCCAATCCGGTCATTGAGCCTTGCCAAATAATGCTGCGCCGCGGCCCGTCGCACCTGTCGTTCGCTGCAGGCGCAAAATCAGAGACTGGCTAAACTCACGTTGCCCGGACTAAATGAACTTTCGCTGCGCCTCCACCAAGGTCGGCTATCGCCTGCGCTGCTGATCATTTGATCTGATAGAAGAATGAAAGCTTTCGGCTTACGCCGCCCGGCGGGCGCGGGAATGGTGCCGCGCTCTGAACCTGTGCCTTGGCGGCGCGGTTGAGATTCTGGGAACCTGAACTGTCGACGACGTCGACCCAAGCCAGCGTTCCATCCGGATTGATCTCGAAGAAAACCTGCGCGAACCCTCTATCTTTGACATAGACGACCGGAGATCGATTGAGATGGACCAGTACCTCACCGGCATAGTTTGTTGTGTCAGCGTTGCCCGGTCCGCGCCCACCTGTCCGGCTTCCGCTGCTTCTCTGGCTGAAGGCATCGACACCATCGCGCTGATAGGTGCGAAGCGGCGACTCGACCAACTGCGTGGGATTGCGCAGGTCACTGAAATCGTTCAATCCGTCGCGCAAGCCCTTCAGCGTGGGTGTTGGCCGCTCTTCGCGTAGACGCGGACGGGGAGAAGTGGCCATGGCCAGATCGGTCGCATCCGTTTCTTCATCGCTTGCTGCGGCATCGGGTTCGTCAGGCACTGGCTCTGCCGTTTCAAGCGGGATTTCCGGCGCGATAGCCGCCTGTTCCAACGGGACAACGGGAACTGCCGCGGTCTCGGGCGCCGGAGCAATCGTGGCAGCAGGTGCAATGGATGGCGCGACCGCGGTCTCGGCCTCAACGGGTGCTGCGCTGCCGTCAGCCGTGCCAACCGGAGTTTCTGTAACCGTGTCGGGTTCCACCGGCGGTGTTGCGGCCGTTTCCTCGGCGGTGTCAGCGCCATCTTCGGGCGGGTCTTCACCCTCTGGCGCGTCGGGTTGAGGCGGTTCCGCTGCCGTCGGTTGCAGGATTTCAGCAGTGCCGGTGTCGGGCGATGACACTTGTTGCGGGTCGTCCGAGGCCACACGCGCATCGCTGGTCGGTACTTCCGCCGGTTCAGGTTCCGGCGCCGTCTCGACCGGAGGATCGGGCACTTCTGCGGGTTCGGGTTGCACCGGTTCGACGGGGGCATCCGCCAGATCTTCGAAAGCATTGCCCAAGGCGACCGTGTCCGCTGTGCTGTCCGCCGCAAGCCGTGCTGCCGGATCAGGCACAACAACGCTCAAGCCAAAAAAGTGAACCAGCAGCGACACCAGCAGGGCAATCGTCGCAACAGCCAGCGACCGGCGGATCATTCGAGGGCCTGCTCGGTCACGAGAAACACCGAGGATGCGCCAAGGCGGCGGAGCGTGCCGGTGACCTCGATCAAGCGGACGCCAGAGACGTTGCGGTCGGGTACGATCCTGACGGGTTCGGTGCCGTGATCCGTCATGTAAGCCTCCGGATCGGTCGCTGTGCCGCGAAAGCTCAGGCTTCCGTCCTGGTGCAGCACCAATGCGTCGGGCGGTTCCCTCCCCTCAAGCTCGGTTGTGTTCACAAGCTCCAGATCGGAGTCGAGCGGTGCGGCCAGCGTGCCGGTAATCAGGAAGAAGATCAGCATCAGAAAGATGATGTTGATCAGCGGGATGGTCGAGTCGCGTTTGCGGCGGGGGCGGGCGTGGCGGATCATCGGCTCACTCCAACACCGTTACGCTCAACCCGTCGCGCCCGCGTAGGCGAACCAGCAGATCCACCAGCCGCTGCGCCGAGGTGTCGGCATCAAGGCTGACCAGAACCTGCCCGGTCTCGACCCGCCCGGCCAGCTCATCGAGCGAGGCCGGCGCGCCATTCAACTTCAGCCGCTCTGCGCCAAGCTGAACAAAGACCCGTTCCGTCGGTTCGCTGGCTGCTGCGCCCCCGGCGGTTGCACTGCTCAGCTCGATCTCGCTGAAACGCGAGAAGGTCGATGACAGCATGAAGAACAGCAAAAGCAAGAAGATCACGTCGATGAGCGGTGTCACCGACAAGGGCCGTCTGACAAAGGGCGCTGCCCTACGCATGCTCGGGCGTGGCCGAGGAGGCCTCGGTTCCCGCCGCCGCGATGGCCTGACCCGGCACCAGCACGGTGCGCAGGGCTTTGTCCGCGAAGACCCGCTCGCGCGCGGTGCGGCTTTCGAACCAGGAGAGCAGCATTGAAGTGGGCATGGCCACGGCAAGGCCAACCGCCGTGGTCACCAAGGCGACCCATATGCCGCCAGCCAACAGAGAGGGATCGACAGAGGAGCCCGCCGTCTGCAGGCTCTGAAACGCTTCGATCATGCCCAGTACAGTGCCAAAGAGCCCTAACAGCGGGGCGAGCTGCGCAATGGTGTCCAGCAAACGAAAGCCTTTCTCAAGCCCGGCAAGCGCCAGACCCGCTTCGGCGTCCAAACGATCATCGAGGCCGGGCGTCTCGGGTGTATCCATTGCGGCGCCGACAATCGGGGCGAGGTAGCTGCGGCTGTCGTCAAGACGCGCACGCGCCGTCTGCCGGTCTCCCTTGTCCCAAGCTGCCAGCGCCTCGGACAGAACCCGGTGTCGACCGACCCCACAAGCCGCATATTGCCAGATCTTGTAGATGGTTACCGCCAAGGTCAGCACAGACATTACGATCAGGATCGCGACCACCGGACCGCCCAGGGCCAGGATCTCGCGTAGGGCTTCAAACGGGTTCATCCGAGAAGCTCCACTTCGACACGGCTGCTTGGAGACAGCGCCTCATGGCAGATCTTGCTCTCGGCCCCCGCGACAACGCAAGAATTCGCCCCGTTGATCAATGCCCGTCCCACCATGTCGCAGGTCATGCCGGGCAGATCGAACTGGCGCACGCGCGGTCGTCCCGCCGGTAAATCGCGGAAATCGAAGAGCGACAGGCGCACGACCCCACCGGTTGCATCGAATATCACGGTCTCGAACACGGCTTTGTCGATCTCTTCTTCTGTCATGTTTTGCGCAAAGAAGGTCAGGCGGCAGGCGCCGTCGACATCCTTAAGCGCATTCAGTTCAATAAGAAGGCCCGATCGTCGCTCTGTGGTGACCTGTGCGAGCAGCGTCGTCTGAAACGAAGATGCTACGACCAAAAGCCCAGCAAGAGCAAGGCGACGAAATAGCATGGTTTGTCTCCCGAGCGCAGATTTCTTGAATGCCATAGAACCGCGACGCTCCGCGTCGGCCATGCCAAAACTATGTCAACTCGTCCCTGCTTTAAAGGGCCATTCGAGACAACCTTGGCAGCAGCCAAGGTCGGCTTTCGGCAATCGCTTCCATTTATTCAAGGTGCCGCATTTGGGACTATGGGCTCGAGCTTACCTTAGAAGCGCCGCGACATTAATACACTCAAACCATTGCACCAAATTGAAAACGGCCCTTTGCCGCCATTCGAGTTTTGCGAGCCGAATTTCCGTTCGTTAGCAACAGAGCCAAGTGGGAAACTGAAGCGGATTGGGAAAAGGTTCGCAGGCCCTGGCTCAGGCCGGCTGGCTTGTGTATCTCAACAGGAACAGCTGCACGCTTCCCTGGGCGATGCTGTCGATGTCCTCTGACGCGCGCGCCCACGCTGTTCAGGATGGCCGACAGCAGGATCATGCTCTTGAACATGGCTAGCAGCCGCGTCGTCGCGGCATTGGGGTCATCTTCAGAGAGCTGGCCAGCCGTCATCGCATCTGAGACAAGTCGGGTCAGCGGGGCATCGACCTTGAGGTAGGCCGCTTTGAACCTTTGGGCCGCCTCGGGATTGCGCATGAATTCGGACTGCAGCACTCGGGAGCCGATCAGGAATTCGGCCGTCATGGTCTGGCGCATATAGGCGGTAAGCACGTCGGTCAGCTGTGGCTCGAGGGGAGCGTCCAGATTATGTTCCGGGATATCCATATTCGCAAGCAACTGTAGGATCGAGGCGCTGATCGCGTCGAACAGTAACAGGAACTTGGTTTCACTTTCGACTACATTGTCGTTTGTGTTGTCACCGGCTCAACCCAGGGTGGGATGATCGTGGGTTTTGCTGCACAGGACCGTGCGGATCGGGTGATCGGGATAGATGCCTCCGGTACGCTGGACCAAACTCGTGAACGGGTGCGCGGGATTGTCAATAAGACTGCAGGCCTGGTCGGGTTGGGCCGGGAAGTGCGCGAAGATGATATCGTCATCAACCCGGATTATTCCTATCCGGCCTACGGCGTCCCCTCGGAAGAAACCAATGAAGCCATTCGTCTCGCCGCACGCACCGAGGCAATGATCACCGACCCGGTTTACGAAGGTAAGTTATGCAAGGTCTGATCGATCTGACCCGCGAAGGCTTCTTCCCTGATGGGTCCAAGGTTCTCTACGCCCATCTAGGCGGAGCGTCCGCGCAAAATGGATACAGCTACCACTACAAGGACGGTTAATCGATTGCCGGAAACACGTTTGTCTTCTTCACGGTAGAGTAGACAAAACTGGTGTCGATCGAGGCAATACCTCCGATGGGATGGATGCGATGGCGGATGAAATCCTCATAGGCGTCCAACCCGGGCACCACCACCCGCAACTGGTAATCCGAGGCTCCGGTCAGGACATGGCACTCAAGCACTTCGTCAATCGCATGGATTCGGCTTTCGAAGCGCCGCACGTCGTCTTCGTTGTGGCGTTCCAACCGAATACGCACGAATACCGTGATCGGCAGCCCATAGGCCTTTGCGTCCACCTCGGCGCTATATCCCCGGAGCGTGCCGTTTTCTTCGAGGTTGCGCAGGCGGCGCAGGCAGGGCGACGGCGACAAGTTGACTTCGGCAGCGAGGTCCTGATTGGTCATGCGCCCATTTGCCTGCAGGGCGCGGATGATTTGTCGGTCTTTGGCGTCCATTTCGACCCCCTATTGGCAGATAATGCCAAAATTAATACCAAGTGCAGCATAACTCGCAATCATTACCCCGCCAATACATCGCATCCTGCCTCAAACAACATGAGAGAGGTTGCCATGATTTCATCCAAAGGCTTCGCCACCCGCGCCATCCACCACGCCTATGATCCCCAGCAGAACGAAGGCGCGCTGACACCGCCCTTGCACCTGACATCGACCTTCGCGTTTGAGACCACCGAGGCTGGGGGCGAGATGTTCGCCGGCGAACGCCAAGGACACATTTACAGCCGCATCTCAAACCCAACCTGTGACCTGCTGGAGCAGCGCATCGCCACGCTTGAAGGGGCCGAAGCCGGGCTGGCCCTGTCCAGCGGCATGGGCGCGATCACTGCAGTGCTGTGGACGCTGCTGGCACCCGGCGATGAAGTGATCGTGGACAAGACGCTTTACGGTTGCACCTTCGCCTTCATGCGGCATGGGTTGGCAAAGTGGGGAGTGACAATCACCCACGTGGATATGACCGACCCTGAGAACCTGCGCGCCGTGATCTCGGATCGGACCCGGGTCGTCTATTTCGAAACTCCGGCCAATCCGAACATGCGGCTGGTGGACATTGCCGCCACCGCCGCGATCGCGCATGAAGCCGGAGCGCAGCTGGTCGTCGACAATACCTATGCCACGCCCTTCCTGACACGACCCATTGAATTGGGTGCTGACATCGTGCTGCATTCCGCGACCAAGTACCTCGGCGGACATGGCGACGTGGTTGCAGGGCTTGTTGCCGGCACAACCGAACAGATCGCCGAGATCCGGCTTGTTGGTATGAAGGACATGACCGGCGCGGTCATGGCGCCGTTCAATGCGATGCTGATCCTGCGCGGGTTGAAAACTCTGGCCCTGCGTATGGAGCGTCATTGCGCTTCGGCTCGAATTGTGGCCGAGCATCTTCAGGGGCATCCGTCGGTTCGCGCCGTGTACTTTCCCGGTCTGGATAGTTTTGCCCAACACGAACTTGCAACGCGCCAGATGGCCAAGCCCGGCGCGATGATCGCCTTTGAAGTCGATGGCGGAATGGCAGATGGCGTCCGGTTCATGAACAATCTGAAAATGATCCAGCGGGCCGTGTCACTGGGTGATGCTGAAACGCTGATCCAGCATCCCGCCTCGATGACCCACTCGACCTATACGCCCGAGGAGCGCGCCGAGCACGACATCACCGACGGGCTGATCCGTTTGTCAGTTGGGTTGGAGGATGTCGATGACATCATCGCCGACCTTGATCAAGCACTGCCTCAACCTATTCATCACGCCGCCGAGTAAGGAGCCTCTCATGTCCACCGACATCGCCCACCTGAAAACCATCGAGCAACGGCTTTTGTGGCTGTCGCACTGGATGATCCACCACGCCAATCATGTGCGGCCCAAGGTGGACGGGATTAAGATCGGTGGGCATCAGGCTTCGTCGGCCTCAATGGCGTCGATCATGACTGCGCTCTATTTCTCGGCCCTCAAACCCGAGGACCGGGTTGCGGTCAAACCCCATGCCTCGCCGATTTTTCACGCGATGCAATATCTGATGGGCAACCAGACACGCGAGAAGTTGGAGAACTTCCGGGGCTTTGGTGGGGCCCAATCTTATCCCAGCCGGACCAAGGACATTGACGATGTGGATTTTTCCACCGGATCTGTGGGCCTCGGAGTGGCGATAACTTCGTTTGCCTCAATCATTCAGGATTACATCAAGGCAAAAAACTGGGGCGACGGTGCCCCGATGGGCCGGATGGTAGCGCTTGTCGGCGATGCGGAATTGGACGAGGGCAATATCTACGAAGCTCTACAAGAGGGATGGAAGAACGATCTGCGAAACACCTGGTGGATTATCGACTATAACCGCCAGTCGCTTGACGGGATTGTGCGCGAGGGGCTCTTTGAGCGGATCGAGAAGATTTTCGATGCCTTCGGCTGGGATGTGGTGCGCGTGAAGCACGGCGTGTTGCAGCGGGCAGCCTTTGAAGAGCCGGGCGGCGACAAGCTGCGGGGCTGGATCGACGCCTGCCCGAACCAAGACTATTCGGCACTGACCTTCATGGGGGGCGCGGTCTGGCGCAAGCGGCTGATGGACGATCTCGGGGATCAGGGCGATGTCTCTGCTCTGATCGACCGGCGCAGTGACGAGGGACTTGCCGCGCTTATGGAAAATCTCGGCGGCAACTGCGTGGAAACGATGGCGGAAACCTTCGATGCCATTACCCATGATCGTCCGACCTGCTTTCTGGCCTATACGATCAAGGGTTGGGGCACGCCCATTGCAGGCCATAAAGACAACCATGGCGGGTTGATGAACAACAGCCAATTCGAACAGTGGCAGGCGCATATGGGCGTCGCCAAGGGCGAAGAATGGGAACCTATGGCTACGGTCGCGAACCCGGACGCATTGCGGGATTTCCTGTCGAAAGTAGCATTCTTTGCTAAAGGCACTCGGCGTTATCACGACGGTAAGTTGGACGTGCCCAGCATTGCCATCGACACCTCTCGCGAGATCTCTACCCAAATGGCATTCGGCAAGATCCTCGACGATCTCTCCAAGGGCGACAGCGATCTTGCCGAACGGATTGTCACAACCTCACCGGATGTCACGGGGACCACAAACCTTGGTCCATGGGTGAACCGCCGCAAGCTCTTTGCTCGCTCCGAGCAGGTCGATGCGTTTATTGAACATCGCATACCCTCCACCGCGAAGTGGGAGTTCACGCCCGAGGGTCAGCATATCGAGTTGGGCATTGCCGAGATGAATCTGATGCTGCTTCTGGGGGCAGCCGGTCTGTCGCATTCCCTGTTCGGCAAGCGGCTCATCCCCATCGGCACGGTCTATGACCCCTTCGTCGCGCGCGGCCTAGATGCCCTGAACTATGCCTGCTACCAGGATGCGCGCTTCATTCTTGTCGGAACGCCCTCGGGTGTGACGCTGGCGCCTGAAGGCGGGGCGCACCAATCAGTTGGTTCGCCGCTTATTGGTATGAGCCAGGACGGGCTCGCGAGCTTTGAGCCCGCGTTTGCAGACGAACTGGCGGTGATCATGGAATGGGCATTCGATTACGTCCAGCGCGACGGAGAGGGCGACCCCTGCGAACGCACTTGGTTACGCGATGAAACCGGTGGTTCGGTCTATCTGCGTCTGACCACCAACCCTGTTGAGCAGCCAGGCAAGCGCGTGGACGAGGATTTCCGCCAAGGAGCCATTGACGGTGCTTACTGGCTGCGCAAGCCGGGTCCGAATTGCGATGTGGTTATCGCCTACCAGGGCGCCGTTGCCACTGAGGCGATCAAGGCTGCCGGGATGATTGGGGAAAACCGGCGAGACATCGGCGTGCTCGCCGTGACCTCGGCTGACCGGCTCAACGCAGGCTGGACCGCAGCCCAACGCGCCCGCTCGCGCGGCAATCAGGTGGCACATTCCCATATCGAAACCCTGATGGCCGAGCTTCCGCCGCATTGCAAAGTCATCACCGTCATTGACGGACACCCTGCGACGCTGTCCTGGCTTGGGTCCGTTGCCGGTCTTCAAACCATTCCGATGGGCGTCGAGCACTTTGGTCAGACTGGCACAATCGGCGACCTGTACCGCCATCACGGTATTGATGCCGCTGCCATTGTCGAGAAAGTGAACGGTTTGACAGATGGGAAGAATGTGCGCCGTGGCGCCCTGGCTTCGATTACCTGCAACTGACCATCGCCACGAAAGCAGTCATTCGACCGTTCAGCGGCGAATGGCAGCTTACCGCCCTGAATGACGAATACTGCATGTCCTAGCCCCCCCTAAAACTGTGCCACTACAGTTACCGCGAGAAGGAGAGTCGCTTGGCGGCAGAAACTTGATTTGGAAAAGTTACCAAAAAAACTTCAAAGACTATGCTTAACGTTATCTTTTGCCCCAACTGGTCTTTAGCATCTGCAGCCATCCTGGTTCCAATACCAAATGCCCCAGAGGGACACCCTCGGGACACAATAGCCAGAGCGACTAAGAGATGTGTCCCGGAGTATAGTAATTCTTTGTTATTTCAGTAATTTGATGGTGCCCCCACACGGACTCGAACCGCGGACCTACTGATTACAAATCAGTTGCTCTACCAGCTGAGCTATAGGGGCACTTTCTAGCTTCGTTGCGGCGCCATAGCTTGACCCATAAGTTCTCTGGATCAGTTTGCGGTGCTACTCAGCATCAAAAGTTAGGGCTTAATCTGGAACGCGGTTACCCTTATGTTCCTGGCTATGCCTCACTGGATGAGCAGGCATATAGGACAAAAAAAACTGCCCCGCAACCCGCTAAATTTCGCCTTCGAAACTCATTAAAAAGGCCCCCTGGCTGGCCGCGCAAAGCTAATAAAGGACGAAACTCCCCGCCGCGAAATACTTGCAGCTCTAATGCGCACATCCAAAACTTGCGCCTGCCAACTTCCATTCGTTCGCAGCGCGGCATATTTGACTGCAGATGGCGCAAATAGTAACCCGAATTCCGGCGGTATTAGCGAGCGAAGACGAAAATGCAGTTGGTATTTCATACAGGTGCTCACGCGACTGACGAAAGGCTCCTCCTGAAATGCCTGACGTCCAACAAGGAAATGTTGCAGAAGCACGGCGTCATCCTTCCGCGACTAGGCCACTACAGACCAGCTTTCCGAAAGGCATTTGACACGATCGGCTCGGAAACTCCGCCAAACAGCATTAAAAATGACCTGCTCGAAGCCATGTTGGAGGGCAACCAGGCCGACCGCGTAGTACTTTCTCACGTTCAGTTCTTTGGCACACATTCAGCGGCGATCGGGAACGGGCGCTTCTATCCGTTGGCCGGTCCTCGCATGGCATTTTTGACAAGCACTTTTAGCGATGACCAGGTTGAATGGTTCATGGGGCTGCGAAATCCGGGCAGCTTCATTCCCAAGATCCTGATGGCCCTGCCCGAGAAACAGCGGGATGAAATCACTGCGGATACAGACCTGAGCACTCTGAACTGGGCAGACATGGTCACACAGGTTCGAGAAATGGCACCAGATGTGAAAATCACACTTTGGTGCAATGAAGATACGCCCCTGATCTGGGGCGAAATCCTGTGTGCAATGGGTGGGTTGAAGCCGGGAACACCGATACGCGACGAGTTTTCCTTGCTGGCATCACTGTTGTCAGACAGCGGCAAACAGGAGTTGCTTGCACTTGTACGGCAAAATCCCGGTCCGATGACACCTGAACTGACAGAACAGATCGCTGATACGTACGCCCGGCATGCGCAGGAAGATATGCTCGAGGAAGAGCTGGGCTTGCCGGACTGGACCGAAGATGTGGTCGAAGCTTTTTCCGAATTGTACAGCCAGGACATTGCACAGATTGAGGCGATGCCGGGGGTTCACTTCATCAAACCAACGCTACCCGCTTGAGCCGAAACAAAGAAGTTTGCTCGACCTTTGCGCGGGTACCGTACAGTCGAAATCAGGTCATGCCTAAGGCTTCTTTGTACATTTCGATCACAGCTTCCTGTTCGGCCAGATCGTCTTTGTCTTTCTTTCTGATGCTGACGATGCTGCGCAGTGCACGGGTGTCGTAACCGCGTGATTTGGATTCGCTGTACACTTCCTTGATTTGATCGGCGATGTCTTTCTTTTCAAGTTCAAGACGCTCGATCCGCTCGATGAATTGACGCAATTCGCCTGCGGTTACCTTATAGCTGTCGTCGGGGCTGCTTTGATCCATTGTCGGACTCACCTCTTCTGGGGATTTCTTTCAGGTGCAAAATCGCGGAGAAACAACGCGGGAAATTCTGGGGCAATGAGCGGGATACATCGCTGCCGCGTTGGCCGCAAGCCAACAATCGGATTGCTTGGGCAAGGCTTGTACCACCGCCAGCAATCCGCTAAGCGGCGAGATGCCCGCACGACAAGCCTGAGGTCATCATGTTCGAAATCATCATCTGGAGTGGCGCAGCCCTGTCACTGGCCGGTCTCACCGGATTGCTCTGGTGCATCCTGCGGGTGATGAAGGCGCGCAAGGCCGGGCTGTCGGACGACGAACTGCGTGCTGCCGTTCAGGGCGTCCTGCCGTGGAACCTGGCCTCGCTCTTTCTGTCTGTAATCGGGTTGATGCTGGTCATCCTGGGCATTTCGTTCGGATAACCGCAACTATCAAACCGGCAAATTGTCAAACTGCGCTTCTATGGCATCTTCGCACAACGCGGCATCCAGGCGACGCAACCGAGACGGAATGTGAATTCCGTTCACCCGCATCCTTTCAAGCACTTTGCTGACCGAAGGCTGCAACTCCAAGCGCGTATCAAGGCAAGCGCCTTTCAACTTTTGCTCCAAAAGTTCGACTTCCCTATTGAGATCCTGTGCAAGCATCTGACTCCTCCCCTGTTCTGCAAGCCTGACAGATATAGGTAACGGCAATAAGACTGGCACGCTGCTCACCGCGCGATATGCGGAAAATCGCCCGGACCTGCACACAAATTCGGCAAATCACCGCGCTTCGAGTATTCTTATATCAGAATCCCAACAAGTTGGTATTGACCGATATCAACCTTCACACCCGGTCTGACTGGAAAGGTCATTGCATCACATTCCATTCTTAATATATGTATATCCGGAGTAATGATGGAGACACGCATGACGCCCAAAGTGAAAGCTTTCTTCGACAATGCGACCTTTACGGTGTCCTACGTCGTACAGGAACCCGAAGGCACAGCCTGTGCAATTGTCGATAGCGTACTGGATTTTGACCACGCCTCAGGCCGGACCAACACGTCATCGGCTGATGAAATCATTGAATACGTTAAAAATAATGACCTTAAAGTCCATTGGATTTTGGAAAGCCACGTGCACGCCGACCACTTGTCTGCCGCGCCATATCTGCAAGAGAAACTGGGTGGCAAGATCGGTATCGGCAAGAATATCACCATCATTCAGGATACGTTCGGCAAGGTTTTCAACGAAGGTACAGAGTTCCAGCGGGACGGCAGCCAGTTCGACGCGTTGTTTGTCGAAGGCGACAGCTTCCACATCGGTCAGATGCGTGGTGACGTTCTGCACACTCCGGGCCATACTCCGGCTTGTCTGACATACGTGATCGGCGACGCGGCCTTTGTCGGGGACACATTGTTCATGCCGGATTTCGGCACGGCGCGCTGTGACTTTCCGGGCGGTTCGTCCGCCGAACTTTACGCTTCCATTCAGAAAATCCTGTCGCTGCCCGATGAAACACGCGTTTTTGTCGGACACGACTATAAGGCGCCGGGGCGCGATGAATACGCGTGGGAAACAACGGTTGGAGAGCAAAAGGCGCTCAACGTTCATATCGGTCAGGGACGAAGCATCGAAGAGTTCGTTGAAATGCGGGATGCCCGCGACGCGACGCTGGACATGCCCCGACTGATCCTTCCGTCGTTGCAGGTCAACATGCGCGCAGGCCAGATGCCTCCGGCGGACGAAAAGGGCGATGTTTTTTTGAAACTCCCGGTGAACAAGCTCTGAGTTCCGGAAGCTCGCGCGGAATAAGAAGGAACACGATCGTATGGAACCAGAATGGATACGAGGCCTGATTGGCGGCTTGCTGATCGGTCTCGGCGCGGCGGTCTATTTGCTGGGCAATGGGCGGATCATGGGAGCCAGCGGCATACTCGGGGGGCTTGTAGACGGCAGCGGCAAGAGTAATTTTCCCGAGCGGCTTACCTTTATCGCGGGCGTTGTTGCGATGCCTTTCCTGCTGCGCCCACTGATAGCACCGCAGGCTCAGACGCACCTGACAAGCAATGTAGCGATAGTGATTGCCGCCGGGCTGCTGGTGGGCATAGGAACCCGGATCGCGAACGGCTGTACGTCCGGGCATGGGGTCTGCGGTATCTCGCGATTTTCACTGCGCGGCATCGTGGCCACTGTTTTCTATATCCTTGCCGGCGGCATGACGCTGGTTGTGTTCCGCCACCTATTGGGAGTGGTCTGATGCGCATATTATTGGCACTGATCGCCGGCTCTCTTTTCGGCAGCGGTCTGCTAATTTCCGGCATGACCGACACAACAAAAGTCCAGGGATGGCTGGATGTCTTTGGAAACTGGGACCCAACGCTGGCATTTGTAATGGGCGGGGCCATTGTTCCCATGTTTTTTGCATGGCGCCTCACTCAGGGGCGCAAGCCTTTGTTGAGTGACGAATTTCCGACGCACCCTCGCCCCGAACTGGATCATCGCCTAGTGACCGGATCTGTCATGTTCGGCATGGGGTGGGGGCTGGCCGGGCTTTGCCCCGGCCCAGCGATGGCGTCTTTGACATATGGCGGTGCTGGGGGCCTGATCTTTCTTGGGTCAATGATTGCTGGCATGATTGTGTCCCCAAAAATCGGCACGCAACTGGACAGGATCGCAAGCGCGGCCTAAGGAATTGACATGGAGATTCGCCAGATCACACCCCGCTATGCCGTCTCGCCGCAAATCACGGTTGAAGATGTCCCATCCATCGCCGCCGCCGGGTTCGTCAAGGTCATTTGCAACCGCCCGAACTCCGAAGTTCCGGTCGATCAGCAGTCGGACTCAATCGGTGCCGCCGTACGGGCAGCGGGCATGGCTTACGAGGTTCTGGAACTGACCCATCAGACCATGACCCCGGAAAATGTCGAACACCAACGCACTTTGGCTGAGAGCTGTGAGGGACCTGTATTAGCCTATTGCGCATCGGGCACCAGATGTTCGGTCGTCTGGGCGCTTGGGCAATGTGATCGCATGGAGCCCGAGGAAATCCTGAGCGTCACGAGCAAAGCGGGCTATGATCTGAACAACCTGCGCCCTGCTTTGGAACAACTGCGCAATCGGCCAGACTGATCTGATCAGGTAGGTTTGCCGGGTTCACTATCCGCTTCATACAGCCCTGCAAGTTCGGTAATTTCCGCCAGCATGTTTTCCGTGTGATCCGTATCAAAGTTATCGGGCACCACCTGATCATCTTCTGCAGGCAGGACTGCGGAATGGGTAGGCTCATCCTGATGGTCGATAATGTCGCCGGTATCGTCGACAGGTGGATCGGCATGTTGCGCGACAACGGCCTCCTTTTCGACAAAACCGCCTTCGGTTCGCTTTTCAGGGTGCAGCCCGGCAAGGTCTTCGTTGACGCGAACCGCCCGCATTCCTCCACACTGCCCCAGACGGCCAGAGGCAACCTTGCCACGTTCGATCGTCCATAGTTCGGTCCGGTCAAGCCTGACACCGGCCAATGGCAGCACATCACCCGCCTTTAGCCCGGAAAATGCCGACAGAGGCACTTGAGTTTGGCAGATAACGGCAGTCAGATCGGCCCTCAGAACCCCAGAAGCATGGTCCAGGGTCTGCCCGTTGCCTGACGCCTCGATTTCGCTATCGTCAGACTCGGCCGGTCGATCCGGCAAGATCAAATAAAGCTGCCCCTGCCGCTGGCCCGAGGCAATTTCTAGAGTAAGGTCAAATACCCTGTAAGCATCGTCTTCCAGCTCAAGCATCAGCGCCCTTACATCCCGATATCGCGCGACAAATGCACAGCCTGTCAGGGTTGCGCCGTCTTCGGCTGTGCCTGCCAATTCCGCGGCCCGTGTCAGGGCAAGCTCGATAACCGGGGCAACCATAGCTGCATCCGTGTCCGTAAATTCACGTTCGGACACCTGACCGGGCGAAACTGAACCGATTGTCTGCTTCTGCAGGATCGCAGACACGCAACCTATGTCGATACAGGCCGCCGCAATTCGCCCATCGGAGGTCGAGAATGCCAGCAGCAACCGGCCATTTTGCAGCGTGTCAGACAATTCCTCCCGCTGCCGATAGGCTTGTTTTGCCCCGATGACAGACATGGGCAAATCCAAACTTTCGCTTGCCGCACGCGCCAGCCCAAGCCTCAAGGCGCGCAGGATCGACCTTGGCTTGTCGCGCGTGTCCCCCTGCCCCAGCGCCAAAATGCTTGTCAAAGCCGCAGTTTTTTCCACCGACATAATACCGAACCGTATGCGTTATCCCGTTCGCGAACAGGCTAATCCAGCACCAGTTACGAATGTCTTTATTCCTGCGTCATTGGGCGGCCTGCTTGTAGGCCAATGGCAAACTGATGCGGAACGCACCACCGCCCTGCCCGGATAAATAGGTGACCTCTCCGCCGAGGCGCTGCATGATCTCACGGCAAATGGCCAGGCCCAGCCCGGCGCCTCCGGCCTTGTCCGACCCAACGCGCGAGAACTTTTCAAACACCATTGACTGCGCTTCGGGCGGAACACCGCTGCCATTGTCAACAAAATCAACGACGGCCTGCCCGCCGACATCGTGCACCGAGATAGTCAGGACCGGCTCGGGTGCATCACAATATTTCTGGGCGTTCGAGATGAGATTGATAAACACCTGCCCCAGCCTGTCCAGATCCGTATGCAGGGCGATGCGTTCAGATGTCCGGTTGCGCCTGACCCGCAAACTCCGGTCAGATCCCGCCAATACACTAGAAACAGCGCGATCAAGAACGGATTGCAAATTCCCGTCACCCATATTCAGGCTGACCTGCCCGCTTTCCAGAACACTGAGGTCCAGCAGGTCGTCCAGCAGGCGCGTCAGACGCAGAGACTCGTCGTGGATAATGGCGGCATACCGGATTTGCTCTTCTGCGCTCAGCCCTTCGGTGTCCCGCATGATTTCGGAAAAGGCGCGGATGGATGTCATGGGTGTCCGCAACTCGTGGCTGACCTGACTGAGAAATGCGTCCTTCTGCATCGAAATTTGTGTCAGCTTTTCATTCGCTTCACGCAATTTGCGCGCCGTTCTGCTGAGTTCCGCAGACTTCGCCTCCAGCTCACCGGAATACTCCAGTAACTGCGCCGATTCATCTGCCACCGCCAGCAGGTCTTCGACCGAAACGGACGATCCACCGACGATCTGACCGATCATCGCATGGGCAGTGGCCGCCCCGACCGACCCGCTCAACTCCCTCTCCAACCGCTCCAGAAACTCTGGCGTTGGTTCAGGCAGGTGCCCACGTCCGCCCTGCCGTTCAGCCTCTGCCTGAAAAAACTCCTGCGCGGGCAGCGCACCAAGTATACGCTGCGTCATGATCATAAGGTCTTCGCTTTGAGCGACCGACCCGGTCCAGCCTCGCGGTGCAACAGAATGATCAAAGACATTGACGAATTGCGCGCCCTGCAAACGCTCCAGCGGGCTTGGAAAGCTGGCCAATGAAGCAATGCAAAATGCGACCGTGTTCAGAGAAAGTGACCACATGACCGAGTGAACCATAGGATCGATACCTTCAATCCCGAACAGGGCCTGCGGGCGCAGCCAGCCGATACCAAATGGCCCCTCGACGACAACTGATGCGGGCATAAGGAAACTGCCCATCCCCGGCAGCAACAGGGTGTATACCCAAAGGAAGAACCCCACGCTCAGCCCGGCCAATGCGCCTGTTCTGGTTGCGCCCCGCCAGAACAACCCACCGACCAGAGACGGCAGAATTTGCGAGACACCGGCGAACGCAATCAACCCGATAGAAGCCAACGCCGCGCCACCCCCGGACAGCCGGTAATAAAAATAGCCAAAAGCCATAATAACCGCGATGGATACCCGCCGCGAAAACAGAACGATATCGCGGACATCGCCCGAGACCGAGGCCACACCCTCCTGCGCATTCAGCCATATTGGCATGACGATGTGGTTGGAAACCATAGTCGACAGTGCCATCGCCGTCACGATCACCATCGAGGTCGCCGAGGAGAACCCGCCGATGAACGAAAGCATGGCCAGCCAGTCGTTCCCCTGAGACAACGGGACCGTCAGAACAAAAAGGTCCGGGTTTGACCCGGCAGGCAGCAAATCCAGCCCGACAACCGCGATGGGAACCACGAACAGGCTCATCAAAAGCAGATAGAGCGGGAATGCCCAGGCCGCCGTTCTCAGATGGCGTTCGTCATCGTTTTCCACAACCATGACCTGAAACATCCGCGGCAGACAGATGAAGGCGGCGGCGGACAAGAATGTGAACGTCGCCCAGCGCCCCCGATCCACACTCCAATGCCCGATCTCCGACGCATCAATCTGCGCCATCATCGGGGCTATTCCTCCTGCGATACCCCAAACCACAAACACGCCGACGGCGATCAGCGCAAACAGCTTAACGACCGCCTCTAACGCGATGGCCGTGACAACGCCATGGTGCCGTTCGTTTACATCAAGATTGCGCGTCCCAAACAGAATCGCAAACACGGCCAGACCGGCCGCAACCCAGAACACGCTGGAGCCCTCGCGGTAGAGACCCGATGGGTCCGCCTCGGCGAAGATGGAAAAGGACAGTGTTATCGATTGAAGTTGCAATGCAATGTATGGCGTGCCCCCCAGCACCGCCAATATCGTCACGCAAACCGCCAGAGTGTTGGATTTTCCATAACGGGACGAGATCAGGTCAGCGATGGATGTCACCCGCTGGCTACGCCCGATCCGCACCAGCTTTCGCAGCCCCCACCACCAGCTGACCATCACAAGTGTCGGGCCAATATAGATCGTCACGAATTCCAGCCCGGACCGCGCGGCATTTCCGACCGCGCCGTAAAACGTCCAGGCCGTACAGTAGATCGAGAGTGATAGTGTATATATCAAAGGCGACCGCAGCCAGGCCCCGCGTCCGGAAGCGGCCAGACGATCGGCCGCAAACGCGACGCCAAACAGCAAAACGACATAGCCCAGGCACACCAGGATCAGCACGTTCAGCGTTGCCATCACTCTGGCTCCGTCTCACCGGCATCGCGTCCGGACAAGCGCCCTGCAGCGATGCCGAATATCACGCTTACCGCTATCAACCCGATCCAACAGGCAAATATGTAGAAAATGGCCGAAGACATCGAAACTGCTTCGGTCACATCGTCGCCGGTCGGCCATAGCAGCGGAATCGCAATCAGACCTCCACCCAGAATGGGCAACAATCGGGCAGCGTCCGCCAGTCTGCGCCGCCGGTAACTTTGTCGCTCCAGAAAAACCGATGGGCGGGCCACCGGGGGCTGTGATCCTCTGTCGCGCCCCGCCGTCACGTGCGTGAGGCCTGAGCGTGCAGATCGCGTACAGCCGTCAGGACTTCGGTATTTGAGAATGGTTTGGTCATGAATCGACTGACACCGGCCATTTCGGCCATCTCCCGATCCCGCGCCTGACCACGTGCAGTCAACATCAACACCGGCAGAGACTGCATCTCGTCAAACTCCCGCAAACCGCGCAGGACATCCATGCCGCTTTTGCCCGGCAGCATCACATCAAGAATGACCAAATCGGGCTTTGCAGCCATGATCACCTCGACCGCGTCCGTGCCCTCGGCATGGGTTTCAACCTGCCATCCCTCGCGCGTCAGCAGGAACCGTATCGCCTCGGTGATGTTGGGCTCATCTTCAATCAACAGAACCTTGCGGCTCATCCCTGTCCTTCCCTCCCCCGTGGCGGACAATGATCCAACCACCTGTCGTGGCCAGACTACTCCTGACGTTATGAAACTGTCAAAAACCTTCGCTCAGAATCGAAGGTTCGCGCCGCGCATTGCAGTCCTGTTTGGGACAAATCCTGCAACTTGCCCCAACCTGTACCGCAGTTTCCTGTCCGTGTTCGGCACTGTCTGTCGGCAGGATCAGCATGACCGAGCGGTAAACCGGGTCCTGATCGAACGCCAAAGCGGATTGCGGCCATGCAACGGCAAAACACTCGAACTCGGCAGCGGTCCGCCCGAGTTGAGCGACTCTTGTCCGGATCGGCACCAAAGGCCTGTTCAGCGCGGTGAAAAGGGGCCACAACGGGCAGGATTCACCATGGCGCGGCAGTGCAAATCCCGGTGCGGGTTTGCGAAACAGGACGCTGCCAGAGGCGTCGCAGACAACCAGTCCCGCCGGCCGAGCAAGCAACCTGTCCGACAGAAAAGCAAGCCGCCGCAATACGGTAGCCAGATCAGTTGAAAATCTGGCCGCGAGTTTCAGTGGGTTGGTCTCTCCGTTGGCTACAGCTTTTTCCAGAACATCTTCCGGTAGCGTGCGGGCATCGGCAGCGTAAACCGCCAGCATCTGGCGTGCGATGGCTTTGGCAGCGCCGGAACTCAGCAAATCCAGATTGACGCTGCTGGCGTCGCCCTCCGTTTCCAGAGACGGAAAATGGTAATCATTATCAGCAAAAAACGCCTCAACCTGTTCCAGCGGAACACCGCGCCGGTCCTGCGCCGTTTCGCTTTCATCAAGGTAATTGACCAGCGCCTTTGAACTGTCAGCCAGACGTTCGGCATCCTGATGCAGGTTGCGATGAAACTTGTCTTGCCATTCCGGTTCGATATCACCGGGTTCTGCAAGGATGGCCGCCGTCGATCTGATTGCAGCAGCGGTTGACAGAACTTCGTGCATCGAGGACGCCAGATAAGGGTCGTGTGTCATGCGGTCCGACAGGGTTTCGACGGTGCGTTCCAGCGACACGACACGGCGGTGCATCTGCGCCAAGACCCCGGCCCATCCCGGAAACCGCCCGGCAAATTCTTCAAGCCCGTCCACTTCGGCCGTCAGGCCAACCGCATCCACCGCCGCTTCGCGCAGGGCTGCGATCATCGTTGCTTCGACACCTCGGGTCAAAACGGATGGCTCCACCGCCAGAGCAGACGCGATATCCACCAGAATCTTGCCGCCAATCCGGCGCCGGTTGTGTTCGATCAGGTTCAGATAAGACGCAGATATCCCCGCCAGACGCGCCAGTTCGGCCTGCTTGAGACCAACGATGCGCCGCCTTTCACGGATTCGGCTGCCTGTCAGGGTTTCGCGCAAAACTTACCTATCCTTATCAAAGGATGCCCGGCGCAACAGTGCCTGACATCCGTTGTCACCCCATCCGAGTTTTCAGTATAGTTACGTCAGTCTAATAGGTTACTCAAAAATTTCCAAAGCAGTTTTACACGGTTTACATGCCAATTGAGGCACAAGCCTTTACCCTCGCAACAAGTCCAGCACAGCAAGTTGCCATCGGTTATTTCTGTTCCTCCAAAATTTTCCGCAGCTCTGTTTTCAGAACCTTGCCATAGTTGTTCTTTGGCAATTCGCTGATCCTGAAATAAGCTTTTGGCCGCTTGAAACGCGCAATATTATCCGTGCAAAGCCTGTCCAGATCCGCCGGTTCGGCATTTCCGACAACAAATGCAACAACCTCCTCTCCCCACTCGGGATGTTTGCGTCCGACAACGGAAACTTCGGAAACTTCGGGGTGAGCCAAGATGATCTCTTCGACTTCACGCGGATAAATGTTGGATCCGCCCGAAATGATCATATCCTTGGATCTGTCTTGCAACGTGACATAGCCGTCACTATCCATGAACCCCATGTCTCCGGTCATCAGCCATCCATCGACCAGAGTTTCTTTCGTCGCTTTTGGGTTTTGCCAGTATCCCGGCATTACGATCTCACCTCGCACCATGATCTCGCCATGCTCACCGGGCGGCAAAGGAGTTCCGTCCGAATCTCCGATCTGAACCTCCACGACCGACTGGGCCCGACCCACGCTTGCAAGGCGCTCTTTCCAGCGGGGATGACTGCGATCCGTGACGTCATGCCGGGATAGTGCAGTGATCCCCATCGGGCATTCGCCCTGACCGTAAATCTGAACAAAGATCGGGCCAAACTGGGCCACCGCGTCCTGAATGTCGGCCAGATACATCGGTCCACCCGCATAAACGACAGTCCGCAAACCCTCGCCATTCTCGCCCGTCGCCTTTGCGATATCAGTCATGCGTTTGACCATAGTCGGCGCTGCAAACATCTGCACACGACCGAAATGTCGCGAAAGATCAAAGATTTCGGCCTCATCGAATCCGCCTGACACCGGACAAACATGCCGGGCCCCTGTCAGGACGTGGATCATGTTGTACAGGCCCGCCCCGTGGCTCATTGGCGCCGCATACAACACAGCATCCTCGAGGGTGACCATGTCGGCATCGGTGCAATAGGCCAGTGAAACCCCGATCAACATGCGATGAGTAATCATGACTCCCTTGGGTTTCCCGGTCGTACCCGATGTGTAGAACAGCCACGCCAAATCGTCAGGTTCCCGAGATACGATATCGGAAATTGGCGGATGAGACAGGGCCACCGCATACTCATCCTGACTAGTATCGACCAGCCGCCCCTGCACATCAGCATCAGACAGAGCCTCAGTTAGACCGGGTGAGGTAAAGGTTATTCCCGCTCCGGAATTTCCAAGAATATAGGCCACTTCGCGTCCGTGAAGCTTGGCATTGATCGGAACCGCCGCCGCCCCGGCGTACCAGATCCCATATTCGACGATCAGATAATCAGGGCAATTTTTCATGAATATCGCAACGCGATCACCCGGGCGCACCCCCTGCGCCACCAGCCATCCGGCAATGCGCAGAGCACGATCATGAAAAGTGCCATAATCCGCCATCAGTTCTTTACCGGAATACAACGCCGCCCGTGACGCATTTACCTGCGCCTGACGTGCAAGCCAAAAACCGATATTCATTGCCTTCCCCCTGTTCTTGCACGAAAACACCAAGTTCCCGCGCTTAGCCCCTTCAATTCCACAGAAATACCCTGCACGATACAAGTATGAGCGATCCAGCCTTCGAATATGCTCCAATCGGACTTGTCGAACTTGAAAACCGGGTCATCCGGCGCTGCAATCTGCAGTTTGCCCGCACGTTCGGCGGAGATGAAGAAGATTATCGCAACATGCCGCTTCTGCACCTTTACCCATCAGTTGCCGATTGGGAAAGAATTGGTGCGCGCGGACTACAGGTCATGCGCGAGACGGGGTACTATACGGACGAACGGGTTATGCGGCGACGAAACGGTGATCTGTTCTGGTGTCGGGCGCGCGGGCGATCCCTTACCCCTGACGACCCGTTCCGACACGGAATCTGGAGCTTTTCCGACATCTCGGAAGAACGTCCACTGGTTGAACTGACCCCGCGCGAACGCGAAGTCGCCATCTTGTCCTGTCGCGGTCTTTCGGCCAAGGAAATAGGCGCCGAACTGAACCTGAGCTTTCGGACGATCGAAGCCTATCGTGCGCGTCTTCTGGAAAAGTTCGGTGCGCGCAAACTGTCGGAACTGGTGGCAAAATTGTCTGGCATGCCGCTATAAGGCCCGCTGTCTTGCTCAATCTTTGGATAACCCCCCGATAAACAGGCCCAGACGGCGCTTTTCATGGCTCTCTGCATGCCGTATAACGCGGCGTAATTGATCAAAGCCCGCAGGAACAGACGGGCCATAGGGGAACCGTCGAGGACACTCATGACAGATACCAGACACGAAGCGGACGTGGCGTTCATCAAAGCCTTGGCTGAACTGCTGCGCGAAAACGACCTGACCGAACTGCAGGTCAAACGCGAATATGGCGAGGAAGACAGCCTCAACGTTCGCGTCAGCCGCGCAACGCAAGCCGTGGCCGCACCGGTACAGGTTGCTGTTCCGGCACCAGCGGCACCCGCAGCTCCTGCCGCAGCAGCTGCACCCGCACCGGCCGAAGCACCCGCCGCCGCAGAAGATCCCGCCAGCCATCCGGGCGCCGTGACCTCTCCGATGGTCGGAACCGTTTACATGCAGCCCGAACCCGGGGCTCCGTCGTTTATCTCGGTCGGTGCCAGCGTGTCCGAGGGCGACACCCTGCTGATCGTCGAAGCGATGAAAACCATGAACCACATCCATGCGCCCAAATCGGGCACCGTCAAACGCATTCTGGTGGGCGACGGCGATGCCGTGGAATTCGGCACTCCTCTGGTCATCATCGAGTAAGGCGGGCCCATGTTCGACAAGATCCTGATTGCCAACCGAGGCGAGATCGCCCTGCGCGTGATCCGCGCTGCGCGCGAGATGGGGATTGCGACGGTCGCCGTGCACTCCACCGCCGACAGCGATGCGATGCATGTGCGCATGGCGGACGAATCAGTCTGCATTGGCCCTCCGCCCAGCCCGCAAAGCTATTTGTCGGTCCCTGCAATCATCTCGGCCTGTGAAATCACCGGCGCGCAGGCGATTCACCCGGGCTATGGCTTTTTGTCCGAAAATGCTGAGTTCGTGCAAATCGTCGAAGATCACGGTATCACCTTCATCGGACCCACCGCCGAACATATTCGCATCATGGGTGACAAGATCACCGCCAAGGACACGATGAAGGCGCTGGGTGTACCGTGTGTTCCGGGTTCTGACGGTGGCGTTCCCGATCTGGCTGCGGCCAAGCGCATCGGTGAGGAAATCGGATATCCCGTTATCATCAAGGCCACCGCCGGCGGCGGCGGGCGCGGCATGAAAGTCGCGCAGAACGCAGCCGAAATGGAAAGCGCCTTTATGACCGCGCGCGCCGAGGGCAAAGCCGCCTTTGGTAATGACGAGGTTTATATCGAGAAATACCTGACCACGCCGCGCCATATCGAGATTCAGGTCTTTGGTGATGGCAAAGGTAAGGCCGTGCATCTGGGCGAACGCGACTGTTCGCTGCAACGCCGTCACCAAAAGGTGTTCGAAGAGGCCCCCGGCCCCTGCATCACCCCTGAAGAGCGAGCCAAAATCGGCAAGGTCTGCGCGGATGCGGTCGCCAAGATCAACTATATTGGTGCCGGAACCATCGAATTTCTGTACGAAAACGGCGAGTTCTATTTCATCGAAATGAACACCCGTCTGCAGGTGGAACACCCGGTGACCGAAGGCATCTTTGGCGTCGACTTGGTGCGCGAGCAAATTCTGGTTGCCGCGGGCGAGCCCATGTCCTTCGGCCAGGATGATCTGGTTATCAATGGTCACGCCATCGAAGTGCGCATCAATGCAGAGCGGTTGCCGAATTTCGCGCCCTGCCCCGGCAAAATCTCGGCCTATCACGCGCCGGGTGGTCTGGGCGTCCGGATGGATTCAGCGCTATATGACGGCTATTCGATCCCGCCCTACTATGACTCGCTTATCGGCAAGCTGATCGTTCAGGGCCGCGACCGGCCCGAGGCGCTGGCGCGTTTGAACCGGGCCTTGGGGGAACTGATCGTGGACGGCATCGACACAACCGTTCCGCTGTTCCATGCCCTGCTGCAAGAGCCCGACATTCACAGCGGTGACTACAACATCCACTGGCTGGAGCGCTGGCTTGCGGAGAACATGGCCCAATAAAATTGCGGAACCGGGGGGTAATTGCCGCCCGGTTCCGGGGCAAATGGCATGAGCCTGTCACCCGAACTGCTGCTACACGGGTATTCCATCGGGATTTTTCCGATGGCAGAAGGCCGTGACGATCCTGAACTCTTTTGGGTCGACCCCAAGTTTCGCGGCGTATTCCCGCTGGATGGTTTCCATATCTCACGCAGTCTGGCGCGTCGTATCCGAAACTGCGGGTTTGAAATATCCATCAACCAGAACTTCGCCGACGTTGTCGATGGCTGTGCCAATCGGGCCGACACCTGGATCAACGCCGAATTGCGGGACCTCTACGCTCAGTTACACGAACGTGGTCATGCGCACTCCCTCGAAGTCTATGATGGCGAAGCTCTGGTCGGCGGCGTCTATGGTATCGCTATAGGGGCCGCCTTTTTCGGAGAAAGCATGTTCAGCCGTCGCAACGATGCGTCCAAGGTCGCTCTGGCCTATCTGGTGGATCGGCTACAGATAACGGGTTTCAAATTGTTCGATACGCAATTCCTGACGGCTCATCTGGCATCGCTGGGGGCAATTGAAATCCCCAGAACCGAATATCGGAAACTGCTGGACGCTGCGATCAACGAAAGCGCGGATTTTCCTGCGCTGCTGAATCAGACCCCTCAGGGCGTCATACAGCGGATCACCCAGACATCATAGCGCGCGTGATCCAGTGCATTCAGCGCAGGTGACGTTGCAATCATCCAACCGTCGAACAGTTGTTCTGACTTTCCCTGTTCCCAGATCGTGAGATAGGCGAACGCGTCACCTGTTGGGTTCTCAGCCGGATACCGGCAATCACCCAGAGCGACATCCAGGCCGAAAACAGCCGCCGTCTGACCGGACCGTAACTCCACATCCACGGTCTGGCCATTGACTTTGTCCAGACCACGCAGCATCGCACCCAAACCGGATGCGACATTCTGCTGAGCAAAAGCCGTGCTGGCAGTCAGGGCCAACGCTGCGGCAAGCACATACTTCATTCGCCGCTCCCGTCTCCGGCCACGAACTTAACCAGAAGCGAGATCAGGCTGACCGCACCTTGCGTATCCTCGATCTCATCACCGGCCTCGAAGTAAAAGGGAGAGCCTCCGGGCATGACTTCGACAAAGTTGCCACCCAGCAGCCCCTCGGAGGAAATCACGATGGCACTGTCATCGGGAATCAAAATACCATCCGCGACAGAAAACGTGGTATCGGCCCGATAAGTCTCGGGGTTCAGATCCACGCCGGTCACGGTACCGATTTTGACCCCTGCAAGCCTGACGTCTGTCCCGACATTCACGCCCTCAAGCGACCGGAACGATGCGCCGAGTTCATAGCCATTTGTGCCGCTCGACAAGCCAGTGGATTGGCTGGCATAGACACCAAATGCCACAGCAAATGCCAACACGGCTCCGCCGACAAAAATTTCGGTCATATTATGAGTGGACATGTGCCTGCCTCGATTATTCCGGACTCCACGCCTCGTAATCCGAGCGCTCAACCGGATCGGGGCGCCGGATCGATCCCGCTGGCGCATAGGCAAGGGCGGTTCCGGTCAGGTTTTCCTGATGCGGCTTTTCCCATGACTTGTGCTGCAACGGTTTGTCAGTCGGCGGCTCGTCCCAAGTGCGGTGCAGCCAGCCATGCCAATCGGGATCAATCCGGCTGGCCTCGGCCTCACCATTGAAAATCACCCAACGTTTGCTGTCATCGGCGTTCCGGTAGAACACGTTGCCCTGATCATCTTCACCAACTCTGGTGCCCTTGCGCGCAGTGTATATCTGCGTGTTCAGGGTCGCCCCGTTCCACCAGGTTACGGCTCGCAATAGAGTGTTCAGGATTCCCATCGACTGCCTCCGGCATTTCTTTCAACGCAGGTATGGACCAAAGCCGGACCAAGGTCCAGTGCCACAAGGGCGCACTGTCTATTCCGGTAAAACAGCGGTGACTTCGATTTCGATCCGGTATTTGGGGTCGATCAGGCCACACTCGATCATGGTCGTAACCGGAGGATTGGCGCCAAACGTTTCGGCAAGAATAGGCCAGCAGGGCTCAAACTCGGATCGGTCCGGCAGCATGTAGGTAACACGAACCGCATCCGCAAAGGACGCGCCTGCCTCGGTCAGTGCCTTTTCGATGATATCAAGCGCGGATCGGCATTGTTCAACGACACCCTCACCCTGTCCGACCGTGCCGGCCACATGAACAAAGCCACCAGCTACAACCGCCCGGCAATAACCGACCTTGGCTTCGAATTCTCCGCCTGAGGAAATACGCTTGATTGTCATTTGTACCTCATATTTTCGGCTCACACTTTGCAAATGCGGGATTTATCATGCGAGGTTCAGCCTCGCCATCCGGAGTATTTTCAGCCAGTTGAACAAGGGATCCGCATCTTCATCTGGCCCCAAATGCTTCGGGGAGTCGCGATCTGCCGCGTCGGGGCAGAGCCCCCGCAACAGACCCATTGTTTGAAACATCATAAAAAGGTGCAACCGCCGCGCGGTCACCCCGCCGAGGCAGACTCTTTACCTGCATCCGCGTAAATGATCAGCGGTTGAGCCTCCGAGGTCACGGCCTCATCGTTCACCACAACCTTGGTCACATTCTTCATACCGGGCAATTCGAACATGGTGTCCAGCAGAATGTCTTCGAGGATCGAGCGCAATCCGCGGGCACCGGTCTTACGTTCGATGGCTTTTTTGGCAATCGAATTGAGCGCATCATCGGTAAAATCCAGTTCGGCATCTTCCAGCTCGAATAGGCGCTGATACTGTTTGACCAGTGCATTCTTCGGTTTGGTCAGGATCGTTACAAGCGCATCCTCATCCAGATCTTCCAGCGTCGCCAGAACCGGCAAACGGCCGACGAATTCCGGGATAAGACCGAATTTCAGCAGGTCTTCCGGCTCCAGCTCTTTGAAGATCTCACCCACGCCGCGTTCGTCATTGTCACGTACATCGGCGCCAAAGCCCATGGCCGAGCCCTTGCCGCGCTGCGCGATGATCTTGTCCAGACCCGCGAAAGCCCCACCGCAGATGAACAGGATATTGGTGGTATCCACCTGCAGGAATTCCTGCTGCGGATGCTTGCGCCCGCCTTGTGGCGGCACGCTGGCCACAGTGCCTTCCATCAGTTTCAGCAGCGCCTGCTGAACACCCTCACCCGATACGTCGCGCGTGATCGATGGATTCTCGGACTTGCGCGTAATCTTGTCGACCTCGTCGATATAGACGATGCCGCGCTGTGCGCGTTCGACGTTGTACTCGCTGGCCTGCAGCAGTTTGAGGATGATGTTCTCGACATCCTCACCCACATAACCGGCTTCGGTCAGTGTGGTCGCATCTGCCATGGTGAACGGAACATCCAGAATTCGCGCCAGCGTCTGCGCCAGCAGGGTCTTGCCGCAACCGGTTGGACCGATCAGCAGGATGTTGGATTTCGCAAGCTCGATATCACCACCCGATTTCTGCGCGTGATTCAGTCGCTTGTAGTGATTGTGCACCGCAACCGAAAGAACCCGCTTGGCGGTGGCCTGACCGATCACATAATCGTCCAGCACCTCGCAGATATCCTTGGGCGTCGGCACCCCGTCCGAGGATTTCAGGCCGCTGGCCTTGGTTTCCTCGCGGATAATATCCATGCAGAGTTCGACACATTCGTCACAGATGAACACGGTCGGACCCGCAATCAGCTTGCGCACCTCGTGCTGGCTCTTACCGCAGAAACTGCAGTAGAGCGTGTTCTTTCCGTCACCGCCTGAATTCGTCGCCATGATCTACCTTTCGGGCTCCGTCTGAGCGGCCCCATTTCCCCGGGACCGCGCTCTGCCGATTGTCGTCGCAGCTTAGGCCAGCGTTCCGGCCGCTACAATCGCAAAATATGCCCGGACCGCGTGTATCCGGGCCTTGTCGTCATTCCTCGTCCGCGCTCAACTTGGTGCGGTTTTCGACGATCTCGTCGATATGGCCCCACTCCTTGGCTTCTTCCGGGCTCATGAAGTTGTCACGATCCAGCGCTTTTTCAACCGACTTTTTGCTTTGGCCGGTGTGCTTGACATAAATGTCATACAGACGGTCCTTGAGCTTTTGCGTCTCGGCTGCGTGAATCATGATGTCGCTCGCCTGACCCTGATAGCCGCCGCTGGGCTGATGCACCATGATGCGGCTGTTGGGCAGTGAAAAGCGCATTCCGGTCTCGCCACCGGCCAGCAGAACCGATCCCATCGACGCCGCCTGACCGATTACAAGCGTTGAACATTTCGGCTTGATGTACTGCATTGTGTCGTAAATCGACAAACCGCTGGTCACAACGCCACCGGGCGAGTTGATGTAGATCGAGATTTCCTTTTTAGGATTCTCTGCCTCAAGGTGCAGCAACTGCGCGACGACAAGATGGCTCATCCCGTCGTGGATCGGACCGTTGATGAAGATAATCCGCTCCTTCAGCAGGCGCGAGAAGATGTCATAAGCGCGCTCACCCCGACTGGTCTGTTCGACCACCATCGGGACAAGTGTGTTCATGTAGGTGTCAACTGGATCGAACATGCGGAACCTGCCTGCTTTTCAAGATGGACCGGGACAATACCCGACGAAAGGTTACACGAGTCTTAGTGTCGCCCTCGGGGGGCTGCAAGGGGTCGGAAACGATCTGTTGCTTTAGCGGGGCACAAGTGCCGCCTAGCGCACCCTGTCAGGTCGAAATTTGCAGAGTGATTGGGCAGCCGCGCCTGTGGAATTCGAGGCCGTTTGGGAGGGAATCCGAAATATTCCCCTGTAAACTTCACATCATTTTGATGCATGCATATAGAAATACGTGGTTGAAAGGTGTATCGCAGATGATCGGTTTCATCGAATAAGCACAGTCAGAAAGACCGCCCGCAGGGCAAGCAAGGAAAAAGAAGATGGCACTCCCCCAATTCTCCAGCGACATGGACGCGGCAGGCCTTGACCAAATGGTCGAGAATGCAACGCGGGCCTCAAACTTCCTGAAGGCGATCAGCCACGAGGGGAGGCTCATGATCCTGTGTCACCTTGTTTCGGGAGAAAAATCCGTGACAGAGCTGGAAGAATTGCTATCGGCACGGCAGGCGGCGGTATCCCAGCAACTCTCCCGCCTGCGACTGGAAGGGCTGGTTGTCCCTCGTCGGGAAGGAAAGGCGATTTACTACCGCCTCGCCGATGATCGACCGCGCCGCATGCTGGAAACCGTCTACGAACTCTTCTGTGATTCCGGCGACCAGTAATATTATTGGGTATATTCAGGCGTTTAGGTTGGCGTTTTTGCGCTTCGGGGAAGGCAATGTTGGGCCCGCGTCACTGGCCTGATACACAGCTGGTTCTAATGAATACAATCTGATCTTGATCCAAACGCTCGCGTCGATTGCAAATGACACAGAGGCTAGTGCTGTGTTGACTGACCGCTGGATCGTATGCCCGTGAACGCTCTTGTACCAGAGTACCGTTTGTGCCGGCCTGAGCATAAAGACCGCTTGATGCGCAGACCGTGATCCCATTCTGAACCTCTGGCCTGTGTCGCCCAATAGTGGTACCCGAGCAGTGTCGAGCACAGAAGGAATACACTATGATCCGCGCTACTCTTGTTGCACTGGCCCTGACTACACTGGTTGCCTGCGAAACGGCCAAAGGCGCCGGGCGAGACATCGAAAAAGCCGGGGACGCCATCCAGAATGCGGCTACAGACGTACAATCCAAGTTCTAACCCACCTATATTGCGGGTGCGTGCGCCACAAGCTCAATATCTTGTTGTATTTTGAGCGACTACCGGTATCCTGTACATACAGGTGCATAGACGCGGTATTGCATCAGCTGACGCTGAAAACGGGGTTCCAGTGCAACGCAATGGAACCCCGTTCCTCGTTGAGAGGGTGAGTGGTGGTCTTCGTGAATTTCGACTTCGACAAAAGGAAAAGGCGTCAGGTGCGCAGACGCGGTCTTTGCACGTATCCAAGCGGACACTCCTGACGCCTTGCCGGTCCGGGACACCCTGAGGCACCCGATCCAGTTACTCCGGCTCCGAGGGAACCGCAGCTGCCGCGCCGCGCCCTAAAGCACTTTGCAGCACGCATTGACCTTCTGAGAAACCGATCACCCGGCGCGAGTACGAAACCCGCCTGCGGCTAACCCGTCACCGGTAAGTCATTGCAGTTCAACGCAAATCCTAGGACCCGCCTCTCCCCGCTTCGACCCCCTGGCCTTTGCGTCCCGCCCTGGTTCCTAAGAACCGTTGCAGTGTTTGGACTGTTGCATCTGACCCGCCACCGGACAAGAAAATAGCACTGCAGCATAAAATTTAGGCGGGGATAACATGTTAATATCCTGCGGGAAAACGATGTGGATAACCCGAGAAATCGCGCATCCGTGAAGGTTTGAATGCGGATAAGTTCACACGTGAACGTTCACCCTGAAAATACCGCGTTTCTGCGGGTGCAAAGGCTGCGTACGCCCGGTTAGCCGCAAATTTGTCCGGTTTGTACAAGAATCACAGCACCCATCTTCCGAATCGTACAAAAGGAAAACCACCGATGCGCTACACGATTTCCGAGGCCCGCGCCCAGCTGGGACACCTGATCACCCGCGCGCAGGACCCCCGTGAGGTGATCGTGGTGACGCGGCACGGCGAACCGCTGGCCGCGGTCGTGTCGATTGCCGAGGCGAACCGGATCTGGGATCTGGACTCGGACGAGAAGGTGGGATGGAAACATCCGCTGAGCGGCATTCGCGGATGGTGGTCACAGGGGCGAAACATCCCCGGACTGGAACCTGGACCGGACGGCACCTATGTCACCGCGCGCGAGGCAGCGCTGAAGGTTCGAGAGATCCAGATGACCCGCGCCGAGGAACGCCGCATCCTGGCGCGTGGCGGTCTGGACCCTGTCGAGGGCGGTGAGGTTGCCGCCCGGCCCGTCTCCTCCCTGTGGAGACGCTGGTTCCGTAATTGAGAAGCGTTCCGGCCCGGTCGGCGTACCCTTTAACCGGCTGCCGCATTTTGTGGACAACGGCAGAACATACCCCCTACCGCCGGTCCAGGCCGGAAACACTTCAGTTCACCTGACGTTCCAGAACGGTGCTATAGGTCGTTCCGTTCCGCAGGCTACGGAAATCGGCAAAAATCTTGCCGTCTTCGTATCGGGCGTCGATCAGGGCATTCACGCCGATTGTTGGATCAGCCGAGCTTTCGACGATGCCGATATTGCCCGAGCCATCCATGCTGACGGTGCCGGTGGCGTCATAGACGGTCCAGTCATCATTGGCCGCGCGCCGCCATTTGCTGGGGCCCCAGAACACGTTGTCCTGCTGCTTTTCGATATGCAGCACCCACTCGGCATTGCCAAAGCGCGGTGCGTCACCGGTTGCTGTACGCGAGGGCGATACAGTGGTGTAGCTGCCTGCCCATGTGCCGCGCAGATCGGGCGTGGCGTCGGCCAGTGCAGCGGTTCCGAGGGCAAGGCTCGTGGCCAAAGCGGCTGCTCCGGCAGTCATGTATCTGGTCATGGGCTCTCCTCCTGAATGCGACCCCTTGGAGTTCAAAAGCGAACTTCCGTCGTTGTGGCATACAGATTGGGAGAGGGTGGCGGGGTTACAAGTTACCTAAGGGAAACTTCATATTTGGTTAATCTGGGCGTTAGATGAAGGCCGTTTGAGCAGAGCAATGAGTGCGCGCCCCTTACGCGATCAGAACACAATCGCGATAATTTCTGCCAACCCAATCAAGCCAAGAAACACGTTCGACGCCATGATCAGCGCTTTCATGTTGTGTTTCCGGACGCCCCTGCCAAAATTTGATTGTGCCGTGGCTTCATCCATGTCGTCGCGCAGGTTTTCAACATCTGCAAGCGCAGTGCTGCCTGCCAGAATGCCAAAGGCCGCAGTGGAGATCACCAAAACGATCAGAACCAGCGATATACCCTGCGCCCCGAAACCGATGAGCGCTGCGAGAGCCACATAGGCAAATATGGTTGTCCGCAAAATGTAGTAGTAATGGTTCAGACGGCCCATCGAGGTTTCAGAGCGCAGTCTCTGGTCCATAACACTTCCCCCTGGAAATTATTGTTTTCATTGAAGGGAGTGTATCACTTCTCGGGTGGATTCAGAAGATTGCAATGGTTCGGAGAGTTGAGGCAGGCGGCCAACCCGCCTGCCCCGGACGCTAATCACTGGAAAATCACAAGATCAGTTGAGGCCAAGCATCTCTTTGGCCTGAGCCAGCGTCTGAACGGACGCGTCATGGTCGCCCGCATCATGCAGCTGCTGTCCCTCGTCGCGCCAGGCCTGAACCTGCACGACCTGTTCGTCGGTCAGGTCGGTGCCCGCAGCCAGCGCATCATCAATGGCGGCAATGTCGGTGGGGCACTGCCCGGCAAAGGCAGGAGCGGCAAAGAGACAGAGTGCGGCGGCAATAGTCAGATGTTTCATCGCAATATCCTCCTACGATGGTGAGAGGAAAATACCACAAATCCGGGGGCATTTCAGCGGAGTTGACCGGCGCGTAATGCAACTGGCGGGAGATGGCCGATAGTGCGCTGGGTGGCGCAAATGCGCCGCCAGTTTTGCCACAGGAAACCTTTTGTTTGACGGGGGGCGGGTCGGCGCGGCCCGGGGTGCCACCGGGCAGGTGGGGTGAGGTTTAGTTACTCCAACTAACTTAAAGTGCCTGATCCCAAACTAGAACTCGGAACTGCGTTCCCGCGTCCAAGCGTGGCTTCTATCCTGGCCTTGATAAATTCAAGGTTGCTTTTGTGATCTTGCTTCCAGCGGATTTGGTTGTACTGCCTAACATCGAAATGCACGACGTTTTCTGTTTCAGCTACTTCTTCTTGAACGCACCAGATAATTGGCCGCCCCATTCCCGCTGCGAAACCTGCTTCAAAATAGACGCCACCTCTCGGCGCGCCCACTACCGTAGATTGTGACCATTCAAGGGGCTTAGCCAAACCGCAAGTCACATCGACCAACACTGCCTTTGATTTACGAATTTCAGCCAATATCATCTCATCGATACGCTCATTGTGATGCGTCTGATCAATCCTGACGCAATTGTAGCCGGCGCCTTCGATAGCTGGTTTCACGGCATTCTCATAAAATGCGTTTACCTCAGAACTCCCGAACCACATCGCAACAAATATTGAGTCACTCGATCTGCTGCTTATCCCCAAATCTTCTACAAACTCATAGCCTTCGAGCGTCAAGTAGCATTCGTCTTTTTCAATTCGAGCTAGCCCACGTCGTGCGGCAAATTCAAAATACTCCAAAACAAAAGGTTCAAATCGCTCATCGACTGACGTTTCTTGCCAACCCAAGGCGACGACATAATCCCAATTTGGATCACTAAAGTCATAACCGTGAGTCAGTACTGTCTCGCCCAAAATTGGAACCTGATATACCGCCGTTTTTAGCAGTAGATTTAATTTCTCTCTATAAGTTCTTGGCTTTAAGATACTGGCCCCGGCCTTAAGATCATACGAGTTGATCAGGGGTACTGCGCCGTTGATGTTTGCCTCCAATATAGCCTGAGACAATGCAGCTCTGTGACTGTCCTTGTCACTACCCCAGCCTCGAAGCATTGCTTCCGCGGTACCCGTCAGCTTGTAGTGACCACCAGCCCTGAATGACTCGATTTCGGTGTAGTCGCCACCTCCACTTTTAGCCGTCGCGTGCGTACGCCAGATAGGACAGCGAAAATTTTCCATCGATCTAGGAATCCATCTTCAACGCTGAAATAAACGCCTCCTGCGGGATATCCACCTTCCCGAACTGGCGCATCTTTTTCTTACCTGCCTTCTGCTTGTCCAGCAGTTTGCGTTTCCGCGTGGCGTCGCCTCCGTAACATTTCGCGGTCACGTCCTTGCGCAGGGCCGAGAGGGTCTCGCGCGCGATGACCTTGCCGCCGATGGCCGCCTGGATCGGGATTTTGAACATGTGGCGCGGGATCAGGTCTTTGAGCTTTTCGCACATCGCCCGGCCCCGCATCTCGGCCCGGTCGCGGTGAACCATGGTGGACAGCGCGTCGACGGGCTCGTCATTCACCAGCACCGACATCTTGACCAGATTATCCTCGGTATAGCCGGTCATCTGGTAGTCGAAGCTGGCATAGCCCTTGGTCACCGATTTCAGGCGGTCGTAGAAGTCAAAGACAACCTCGTTCAGGGGCAGGTCATAGACGACCATGGCGCGGGAACCGGCATAGGTCAGGTCCAGCTGGATGCCGCGGCGGTCCTGACAGAGTTTCAGCACGTCGCCGAGGAATTCATCAGGCACCAGGATGGTCGCCTTGATGCGCGGCTCCTCGATATGGTCGACCTTGGAGGGGTCGGGCATGTCGGCGGGGTTGTGCAGCTCGATCATCTCGCCGTCTTTCATGTAGACGTGATAGATCACCGAGGGGGCCGTCGTGATGAGCTCGATATCATATTCGCGTTCGATGCGGTCGCGGATGACCTCGAGGTGCAGCAAGCCCAGGAAGCCGCAGCGGAAGCCAAAGCCAAGCGCGGCAGAGGTTTCCATTTCAAAGCTGAAGCTGGCGTCGTTCAGGGCCAGCTTGTCGATTGCGTCGCGCAGGTCTTCGAATTCGGAACTGTCGACGGGGAAGAGGCCACAGAACACCACCGGCTGCGCGGGTTTGAAGCCGTCCAGCGCCACTTCAGTCCCGTTGCGGTCATTGGTGATGGTGTCACCAACGCGGGTGTCGCGGACCTGTTTGATCGAGGCGGTGAGAAAGCCGATCTCACCGGGGCCGAGGCTGTCGACCATCTCCATCTCGGGGCGGAAGACGCCAACGCGGTCCACATGGTGCAGGGTATTGTTCGACATGAACTTGACCCGCATGCCCTTTTTCAGCGTGCCGTCCATGATGCGGACCAGAACGATGACGCCGAGATAGGCGTCGTACCACGAATCCACCAGCATCGCCTTTAGCGGTGCATCCAGATTGCCCTGCGGGGCGGGCAGTTGCTGAACGATAGCCTCAAGCGTTTCGTGGATGCCCTGCCCGGTCTTGGCGCTGACCTGAATGGCGTCGGTCGCGTCGATGCCGATCACGTCCTCGATCTGTTCCGCCACTCGGTCACAATCGGACGCGGGCAGGTCGATCTTGTTCAGCACCGGGACGATCTCATGATCGGCGTCGATGGCTTGGTAGACGTTGGCCAGCGTCTGCGCTTCGACCCCTTGAGTGGAATCGACGACCAGCAGCGAGCCTTCGACCGCGCGCATGGAGCGGCTGACCTCATAGGCAAAGTCCACGTGGCCGGGCGTGTCGATAAGGTTCAGAACGTACTGCTCGCCATTGTCGGCGGTATAGTCGATGCGAACCGTGTTGGCCTTGATGGTGATGCCACGCTCGCGCTCGATATCCATGCTGTCGAGCAGCTGTTCCTTCATGTCGCGATCCTTGACCGTTCCGGTCTCCTGGATGAGCCGGTCAGCAAGAGTGGATTTGCCATGGTCGATATGCGCGACGATGGAGAAATTGCGGATATGGGCGAGGTCTGTCATGGGTTGGGATATGTCCGGAGTTTGGGGCCTCGTCAAGCGTTGAAGCGTTGCAATAAAGGCTGCACCAACGTCTTTCTGCCCCACGGCATTTACCCGATTTTTGCGAATGGGTAAGATGTTGGAGGCAAATGACCTAACCAACAACAAGAAAGCAGTTTAAACGTTGGCCGATTATTCAATCTTTGTTCTTGGCGAAAGCCAGCTGACGATCTCGGTCACGCAAGGGTTGGACGGTATCAACCAGGGCACCGGGGTACATCTGATCGGTGAGACCATTACGATTGACTCGCGCGCAGCCACTGAAGTTTTCATAACTGACAGCGGAAGTGACACGGATTTTGCTGACAACGACGGCAATCAGCGCCTAGACGGCGATCAGACGATAGACGGAACACTTTTCACCAGCGGCACAAGGGTTGAGGCCGAATATGGCATCACCCTGACGGATGGCACGAATACGTGGCAGGCCGTCGCGTTCAACGTGAACAATTCCTCTCCGTCCTTTGCCACAGTCGAAGGGATCGCGTTCATTGGCGGTCCGGGCGCATTTCCTCCGTTAGGAGTGCCGCTGACTGTCGTCGACACACAGGAAGGGCCCAGCTTTGACGAGGGAGATTATGTCACTCCGATCTGCTATGCCAAAGGGACCCTTATCGAAACTGAAAACGGCAGCATCCCGATCGAGACTTTGGCAGTAGGCGACAAGGTCTGGACACAGGATCACGGGTATCTTCCGGTGCAATGGACAGGATCACAAGATGTCATCACCGCCGGACGGTTCAGGATGGTCGATGTCCCAACGGGTGTCCTGTCTAACCATGCACCGCTGATGATTTCACAACAGCACAGGGTGCTGATTTCACATCCGATTGCAGAATTGCTGTATGCCAGCGCCGAAGTATTTGTGCCGGCAATCAGTCTGGTGGATGCAGGTGTCGCAACCCTGTCTGACCACAAGATGGCCTGCTATCATCATATTTTGCTAGAGCACCACAGCGTTATCCGCGCAAATGGCGCTGCGTCCGAGAGTCTTTTGACCTCATCCCTCACTGCCCTGCAAAATCCGGACATCCTGTTCTTCCCACAACTCGCCGGGCGGATTACGTCGGCAACAAGAACAGCAAGGCCGGCCCTAAAGCGGCGGGAAGCGGCGCATTTGGTGCAAACGGTCTTGTGCATTGATCCTGAGCGCCAATTGATTCATACTCGCGCGCAGCCGAGAGGGGCGTCAGATCTCTCCGGGCAGGCAAAATACGAGGCATGAGCATGAAACAGTTCCTCATCATCGCACTTTGTGCAACGTCGTTTACGGCGATGGCTCCGCAATCCGCAGACGCGGCGCAGATCAGACGCGCCTGTATGGCGTCGGATCGTGAGGCCGCAACGCGGCAGCGGTGCAGTTGCATTCAGAAAGTGGCGAACGACGCACTGTCGCGCAGTGATCGCAAGGTCGTGGCCAAGTGGTTCACCGATCCGCATCAGGCGCAGGTGCTCAAGATGTCGACCACCGCGCGCGACGATGCGCTGTGGGACCGGTATCAGGCGTTCGGTAAGCTGGCGCAGGCCGTCTGCCGCTGATCCCCGGCCCTTTTGATCTGTAAAGCCGATGAACCGCCCGGGCACGTGCCCTGGGCGGGGTCTTTTTGTCTGAGCGCTTGACCCCGCGTGAGGCTGGCCGCAGAAATGGCGCAGCAGAAAAGGTGCCGGAATGGTGATGAAAGGGATAACCCTGCGCGGGCTTGAGGTATTCGAGGCCCTGGCGCGGACCGGGTCGGTGGCGCAGGCCGCCGAGATCACCGGACTGAGCCAGCCTTCGGTCAGCCAGCAGTTGCGCAATCTGGAAAACGCTCTGGGCACCGAGCTTGTGGATCACGGGCGGCGGCCGATGCGGCTGACGCAGGCCGGGCGCGGCTTTCTTACCCGCGTGCAGGCGGTGCTGGCCGAGTTGCAGATGGCCCAGAGTGAACTGGCCGTGATGGATCTGGGTCATCTGAGCACGCTATCCATCGGGTTGATCGACGATTTCGACAACGACCTGACACCGCGTCTGGCCACATTGCTGGCCGACAGCCTGACCCGGTCAAAGTTCAAGCTGATCACCCTACCCAGTCTCGAGATTTTCGAGGCACTGGATTCGCAGCGGCTGCATCTGGCGGTGTCGGCCCATAGCGGCGAAGTGCTGGAGGGGGTGGTCGAGTACCCTCTGGTCCGCGATCCGTTCATTCTGGTCGCGCCGAAAGAGGTTGTGCCGGGCGGGAGCGATGTGATCGCCGGGCTCAGGGACCTGCCGTTTCTGCGCTATGCGCGCGAGCAGTTGATCAGCCGCCAGATCGAAACCCATCTGGCCCGGCATCAAATGGAATTCGAGGAGAGGTTCGAGATCGGATCTCACCTTGCGCTGATGGCGATGGTGGCCCGCGGGCTGGGCTGGGCGATGACCACGCCGCTGGGCTATATGCGGGCAGCGCGGTTTCACGATGAGCTGGACGCGTTTCCCGCCCCGTTCGAGGAATTTTCACGCACGATTTCGCTGTTCACTCGGTCGGACTGGCCGGATCAAGTGCCGCGCGACGTAGCCGGGATGATGCGGCGCCTGATGCAGAGCCAGATAATAGACCCGGCGGTGGCGCGCCTGCCTTGGCTGAACGGACGCTTGAAGGTGATCGGCGACTAGCGGTCCAGATGCGCCTGCAGCCCGTCGACGGCTGCTTCGATCAGATCGAGCGCACCGTCGAAGTCGCGGGTATAGTACGGGTCCGGTACGTGATCAGCCTGATTTTCGGGGGCAAAATCCGTCAGCAGGCGCACGGGGGTTTCGCTGCCGTGCGGGCGCAGGGCCTCGATATCGGCGAGGTTGGAGGCATCCATCCCCAGAATCAGGTCGAAGCGGTTGAAATCGGCGGCTGAAAACTGCCGCGCGCGTAGATCGCTCAGGTCGATATCTCGGTTGCGCGCGGCCTGCTGCATCGGGCCGTAGGGCGGCTTGCCGACATGCCAGCCAGCGGTTCCGGCGCTGTCCGTGGCGTGATGCGGAGCGCGGGCGCGAAAGACGCCTTCGGCGGCGGGGGAACGGCAGATGTTGCCGAGACAGACAAAGAGGATACGGTGGGTCATGGGCTTGGTGTATCGCGCGGAGGGGAAATGGAAAAGATCGTCATTCTGACCGGGGCCGGAATTTCGGCGGAAAGCGGGCTGGGCACGTTCCGCGACGAGGGCGGGCTGTGGGCGCAGCATCGGATCGAAGATGTGGCCACGCCTGAAGGATTCGCGCGCAATCCGGCGCTGGTTCACGGGTTCTACAATGCCCGGCGCGTACAGGCGGCAAAGGCGCAACCCAATGATGCCCACAAGGCGCTGGCACGGCTGCAACGGGAATGGCCGGGCGAGGTCATCATCGTCACGCAGAATGTAGACGGTTTGCACGAGGCGGGCGGGGCCGAGGATGTGATCCACATGCACGGTACTCTGTCCGGGGCGCTTTGCGGGGCTTGCGGACATCGCTGGACATCGCCCGATGAAATGGCGGTGGGTGAGCCCTGCCCGGTCTGCGCCAATGCCAGCGCGCGGCCGGATGTGGTCTGGTTCGGCGAGATGCCGTATCACATGGATGCGATTTATGACCATCTGGCCGGGGCATCGGTCTTTGCCGCTATCGGCACGTCGGGGCAGGTTTATCCGGCGGCCGCCTTTGTCCACGAGGCCATTGCAGCGGGTGCACGCACGATCGAGTTGAATCTGGAACCTTCGCAGGGCGTTTCGAGCTTTGACGAAACCCGATTTGGCCCGGCCACCGAAACCGTTCCGCTGTGGGTCAACAAGCTGCTTGGCAGCCGTTAGCGGGCGGGCAAAGAAAGATTGCAGACATCGCGCCGAATTCTCGTTTATGCTGTGAAGACAACAAGCTGGGGAGCGTCATGACAGAGAACGAGACACGACACGGCGAGATCGTCGACGATGGCAGCATGGCAGATCGGGATGCGCTTGGCGAACATCTGGCGGGCTTGTGGTGGACTTTCCTGTTGCGCGGAATTCTGGCCGCGCTTGTGGGTATCGCGGCGCTTTTCTGGCCGACAGGCAGCATCTCGCTGCTGTTGCGGCTGGTCGGAGTGCTTTTGATACTGGATGGCGGGCTGACCTTGCTTGGGTTCGGCCGCCGCGGGCTGATCGGTGGTATCGGACTCGGCGCCGTTGTGATCGGTCTGGTTCTGCTGATCTGGCCGGAAGGCGTTGCCAGAATTACCTTTTTCCTGCTAGGCGCGTGGGCGCTGATCATCGGTATCGGCTCTCTCATGGCGTTGGGGCAGATGCACACGCTGGACCCCGAGCGTGCGACGGTGCGCAATTCGGGCATCGTGGCGCTGGTCATCGGGCTGGTGTTGATCTTTTGGCCGGGTAGCGGCCTTGTGGCGCTGGGATGGGCAATCGCCTTCTCTGCGTTGGCGTTTGCCATCGTCATGTTTTTTATGACTGCACGCTTCAAACGCGCGGCGGACCGTCTGGCGATGCGTGTCGTCAATCGGTAGCGGTACAAACATCCAACCGCTGACAACAAAGCGACAACAGGCCGGGCATTGCCCGGCCTGACGCATGGATGATGGCCGCAGAGCGGCCTGAAGACAGGGGTAACCTCAGTTCGAATGCCCGCTGTGCGCGCCGCTGTCCTGACGCTCCAGATCGACCGGGATCTCAACCTCGATTTCTCCGGCGTTTTCGAAGATCAGAGTGACGGGGACTGTCGCGCCCTGTTCGAAGGACTGCTTTAGCCCCATGAACATCACGTGATCACCGCCGCGCTGCAGCGGGTGGGATTCACCTGCGGGAATGGCAAAGCCCTCCTCGACATGCACCATCTGGGCCACGCCTTCGTCATTGATCTTGTGCGTATGCAGTTCGACCCGCGCCGCGACATCTGATTCCACGCCGATCAGGCGATCATCTGCGTCGCCGTGGTTCATGATCATCATGAAGGCTGCCCCGGCCTTGGCATTTTTACCAGATGAGCGTGCATAGGCGTCATCGACCATGATGGCGCCTTCCGCCAGTGCGGGACCGGCAAGGGTCAGGGTTGCAAGGGTTGCGAACAGGGTGGATTTGAGGGTCATCGTGCCTCTCCTTTCAAATTTGGCTGAATTTATTGAGAAAATTCAGCCAGCAGGAGGCGCGCGCGCAGGTGTCTGCGGCTGCGGCAATGAAATAAGGTTGTGCGCAACAGTGGCCGGTCCGGGCAGCGCACGGTCCGGTGGTGCCGGAAGGGATGGCTCGGCCTGCAGAACGGCACCCAGAAGGCTGAGCGCATAATCCGGACAGTAATGAGGTGGCTGAGTCGGCTGACCGTCTTGGTCCATATAGACAACAACGGGGCCCGTGCCCGTGCACAGCACCATCTGGCCAACTGCCTCGCCAACACCGCGCGAGGCGGCAACCCCCTGCCCGGTCAGAACCAACAGCACAGACAGAGCAAGTGCCAGATATCCGCGAAGAACCATCATGTTGGGGATTCTATAGGCTGGTCCGGAAAAGCGCTTCAAGCGCATTCGACTGACTGCGACAGGATAGCCGCGCACCATGTCCGGAAACCGGGGTGCCGAATGCAGGTTCGGCCCTGCATTCGGCGATGGGACCGATTACCGATCCAGATTGGGGCGCGACGTCGTATCGGTTGTCATGCTTGTGTGCAGACGGTTCACGCGCCGCTGTATCTGAGTGCATTTCCTGATTCCGCTCGCCGCGAAATCAATCAGAATTCCTAAAAATGCATATTGTTTGAAAGGCATAGGCGAAGCCTCCGATCTACTAATATGCACAAACGTATTCGCATTTTTGCGAGCAGTATGTGAACAATGTCACGCCAAAACACGAATTAATATTAAATTTAAAAACAATTTTGGCGGTTCGGTTTTCACCCCGACAGAGGCGGATTTTCCAACTCACCGATCTTAAACAGGAAAACCCCGCACGATGTCGCGCGGGGTTCCGAAAATCGAAATGTAAGGCGGATCAGGCCGAGGCTTGTGCCTTGGCGATTTCCTTTTTCACCTTCAGTGCGTTTGCCGACAGCTCTTCGTCCTTGGCTTTGGCCAGGAACGCGTCCAGACCACCGCGGTGGTCGACCGAGCGCAGGGCAGCCGCCGAGATGCGCAGCTTGACGCCACGGCCCAGGGTTTCCGACTGCAGGGTGACGTCGTTCAGATTCGGCAGAAAACGACGACGAGTTCTGTTTTTGGCGTGGCTGACATTGTTGCCAGTCATCGGGCCTTTTCCGGTCAGTTCGCAACGGCGCGACATGGTTTCTTCCTTTGTTTCTGGAGGCCGGGCATCTGCCTGCGGCCAAATCACAAGGGGCGCAACCCGAAGTCGCGCCCGAAAACTGGTTGGATGCGTGTAGTGGGAATCACGGATGGGGTCAAGATGGGCGGGCGCGAAATCTTTGCCGGTGCCGGTGGTTTTGATGTGACCGGGAAATGGCCCGCTCGGGCCATGCCTCCGGCGGTCGTATTTGTCAACGAGCAGAAGGGCGGCACGGCGCAGGATCAGGCGCGGGACAGTGTCGTCAGCATCTTTTCGGCAGCGGCACCCGGGCTGAGGTGGCCCTGTGACACCCGGTCATTGAGTTCGGCCATCTCAGCCTTTGCCTCGGGCGTGTCGAGACGGGCCAGAAGGGCGTGGCGGACCTCCTGATCGAACCAGTAGCGGGCCTGTGCGGCGCGGTTGGCCGCCCAGTGACCGTTTTCCCTGCGCCAGTCCGACAGCGTCTGCATCTCGTCCCAGGCCTGGGCCAGACCCATTTCCTCGACCGCAGAGACCATCATGGCTTTGGGGAAATCGTCGGGATCCTGCGGGCGCTTGCGCAACAGACGCAGCGCACCGGAATAATCGGCGCAAGTGCGGGTGGCGGTGGCTTTCAAATCGCCGTCCGCCTTGTTGATCAGAATCATGTCGGCCATCTCCATGATGCCGCGCTTGACGCCCTGCAATTCGTCCCCGCCGGCCGGAGCGAGCAATAGCAGAAAGAGGTCGGACATCTCGGACACCACCGTTTCCGACTGCCCGACACCAACGGTTTCGATCAGCACCACGTCAAAGCCCGCCGCTTCGCACAGGGCGATCGCTTCGCGTGTGCGGCGGGCGACGCCGCCAAGGTGGCTTTGGCTGGGGGATGGGCGGATAAAGGCGTTTTTCTCGCGACTCAGTCGCTCCATCCGGGTTTTATCGCCAAGGATCGATCCGCCGGAACGGGCGGAACTGGGATCAACCGCAAGGACCGCGACTCGCAGCCCCTGCCCGGTCAGCAGCATGCCGAAACTTTCGATGAAGGTGGATTTGCCAACACCGGGCGTGCCCGACAGGCCGATGCGCAGCGACTGGCGGTCGGCGCGTCCGAGACGCTCCAGCAGCTCAGCGGCCTGGGCGCGGTGGTCGGGGCGTTTGCTTTCGACAAGCGTGATCGCGCGGGCCAGCGCCCGGCGGTCGCCATTCAAAATCTTGTCACTTAGGCTGTCTAATTGCATTCTGACCCCAATTTCTGTGGCACGAATACTTGCAGCCGACCAACCCGGTTTGTCCAGCCCGGACCGCATAGGAATTTTGATCCGTGTTTCGCCTGAACCATGTTTTTTTTGCATTGTGACCCTTCTGGCTCTGCCTGCATCGCTGTCGGCAGAGCAGACGCAGGCGCGTTTTGCCTTGCGGGCGCTGGGTGTGAAGGTGGGTGAGTTCACGCTGGACGGCAGCGCCGACACCTCGCGCTATTCGGTGTCGGCGCAGCTTGCCACGACGGGGCTGGTCGGTGCGATCAAGAAGGTGCGGTTTGTCATTCAGGCGTCAGGGCGGCGCAAGGGGGATCGGTTCATCCCGCAACAGTACCTCGAGGATATGGATACAGGGCAGCGCCAGTCACGCGCGCGGTTGACCTATTTGGGCGGCGTGGCGCGGGCCAGCGGGTCGGAGATCGGGGAAAGGACGGCCTATTCCGTGACCGATCAGGAACAACGCGGTGCGGTGGACCCGTTGACCGCGATCTTCATGGTTCTGCGGGATCAGCGACCCGAAGACCTGTGCAGGTTACGGCAGAAAATCTATGACGGCGAGCGGTTGACCAAGATCGCCCTGACCCGGCGTGTGGATTCCGGTGGCACGGTTCGGTGCAGCGGTGCCTTTACCCGGCTCAGCGGCTATGCACCCGATGATCTGCGCAAGGGCAGCCAATTTCCGTTGACGGTAACCTATGAGACGCAGGGCGGCGTCATGCGGGCGGTGCATGTACAGGCGCAGACGGTCTATGGCGCGGCGACGGTTGTGCGTAAGTAGTGCGATCTGGACGGCGCTGGCGAGTTGGCGGATAAGGGCCGGATGACACTGCGCCTGCCGATTGACGACGCCATTCCCGAACTGCTGGAGGTTCTGCGGACCTCGGGCCGGGCTGTTCTGCAGGCCCCCCCCGGAGCGGGCAAGACCACGCGCGTGCCGCTGGCCATGCTGGAGGCCGGGCTGTGCGACGGGCGTATCGTGATGCTGGAGCCACGCCGGCTGGCCGCGCGGGCAGCGGCGGAGCGCATGGCCGAAACGCTGGGCGAGCGCGCGGGCGAGACCGTTGGGTTTCGTGTGCGGGGTGATGCGAAGGTTTCCAAGGCCACGCGGATCGAGGTCGTGACCGAGGGCATTCTGACCCGGATGCTGCAATCCGATCCCGACCTGCCGGGCGTAGGTGCGGTTATTTTCGATGAGTTTCACGAACGTTCGCTGAATGCCGATCTGGGGCTGGCCCTGTGTCTGGAAGTGACCGGGGCGCTGCGCGACGATCTGATCCTGCTGGCAATGTCGGCGACACTGGATGCTGACCCTGTGGGGCGCTTGATGGATGCGCCGCTGGTGACCTCGGAAGGGCGGAGCTTTCCGGTCGATCTGCGCTGGTTGGAGCGGCCCTTGGGGCAAAAGGCGCGGCGGCTGGATGCGCTTGTCGATCTGGTCGTACAGGCCGAGCGAGAGACGCGTAGCGTTGGCGGCGGAATGCTGGTGTTTCTGCCTGGTGAGGGCGAGATCAGGCGGGCCGAGGCGGCGCTGACCGGACGGTTGCCTGGGGCTTGTGCGATCAGGCCCCTGTTTGGTGCCATGCCGTTTGCCGCCCAGCGCGCGGCAATTGCCCCGGTTGATGGCGGGCGAAAGGTGGTTCTGGCGACGTCGATTGCCGAAACCTCGCTGACCATTCCGGATATCCGGGTGGTGGTGGATATGGGTCAGGCCCGGCGCGCGCGATTTGATCCCGGATCGGGCATGTCGCGGCTGGTGACAGAACGGGTGACGCGGGCCGAGGCCACACAGCGCGCAGGCCGCGCCGGGCGTGTGGCAGAGGGTGCGTGTTACCGGTTGTGGTCGAAGGGAGAGGAAGGCGCATTGGCCGCCTATCCCCCGGCCGAGATCGAGGCGGCGGACCTGACCGGGCTGGCGCTGGAACTGGCGCTTTGGGGGGCTGATCCCGGTGATCTGGCCTTTCTGACCCCACCGCCCGAAGGTGCAATGGCCGAGGCGCGGGCGCTGCTGGCGATGCTTGGGGCGCTGGATGGCAAGGGGCGGATTACCGATCATGGGCGGGCGCTGGCGGCGCTGCCGTTGCATCCGCGGCTGGGGCACATGCTGGTCGAAGCAGGCCCGCAGGCCGCGCCCTTGGCGGCGCTGATGGCCGAGCGGGACCCGCTGAAGGGCGCGCCGGTTGATCTGGCGTTGCGTCTTGAGGCGCTGCGGGACCTCCGCGCGTTTCAGCGCAACCGGCCGTGGCAGGTAAACCCAGGCGTTGTGGACCGCATCAGGGGCGAAGCAAAGCGGCTGCAAAAGCAGGCTGGTGGCAAGACCCGCGACCTGAGCCCGGCGGCCATGGCGGCGCTGGCTTATCCGGATCGGATCGGACAGCGGCGCAAAGGGGATGTACCGCGATTTGTTCTGTCAGGCGGCAAGGGTGTCGTGTTGGAAAGCGGCGATACGCTGGCGGGTGCGCCCAATCTGGTGGCGATCGATACCGATGGAAACCCGCGAGAGGCGCGTTTGCGGATGGCGGCGCAGATTTCCGAAAACGAAATTCGCGATCTCTTTGCCGATCAGATTGAATGGGCCGACAGTTGCGGATGGTCGAAACGCGAACGGCGCGTCGTGGCGCGGCGGCAGGAGCGGTTCGGCGCCATTACTCTGGACGACCGCATCTGGAAGGATGTGCCGGACGAGGATGTCGCGCGCGCGATGTTGGACGGGGTGCGCGATCTGGGCATCCGGCTGGATGGCGCGGCGGCGCGGTTGGCGGCGCGGGTTGAGCTGGTGCGTTCCGAAGGCATTGATCTGCCTGACTTTACTGTCGAAGGGTTGACGGCCACGGTCGAAGATTGGCTGCTGCCGATGCTGTCCGGCGTCAAAACCGCCGAAGATTGGAAACGTTTTGATCTGTTGCCCACGCTGCAAACGCGGTTGAGCTGGGATCAGATGCAAGAGCTGGACCGGCGCGCGCCGGGGTCTTTCGTGACGCCGCTGGGGCGCAAGGTCCCCATTGATTACGGAGCGGCAGTGCCGGAAATCTCGGTCCGTTTGCAGGAGCTGTTTGGCGTCACACGGCATCCGGTGATCGGGGGTGAGCCGCTGAAGATCACGCTGTTATCCCCTGCACAGCGGCCCATACAGATCACCCGCGATCTGCCGGGGTTTTGGGCCGGGTCTTATGCGGATGTGCGCAAGGACATGCGGGCGCAGTATCCCAAGCATCCGTGGCCCGAAGACCCAACGCAGGCCGACCCGACACTGCGCGCCAAGCGGCGGTCGTAGATGGGGCTTTGCCCCCGCCGCCTTCGGCGTCTCTCCCAGAGTATTTTCAAAAAGATGAAGAGCGGATCATGTCGGCGGCTTTTTCGGCGATCATGATGACGGGTGAGGCGGTGTTGCCGGATACGATTTTCGGCATGATCGAGGCGTCGATGACCCGCAGCCCGTCAAGACCGTGAACCCGCAGGTCCGGCGCGGTTACGGCCATGGGGTCGGTGCCCATTTTGCAGGTGCCGGTGGGGTGAAAGATCGTGGTGGCGATATTGCCGGCCTCGTGCAGAAGTTCGGCATCTAACCGGATGGAGGGGCCGGGCAGGAACTCCTTCGGCTCGTATGGCTGCAGCGCTTTGGCTGTCATGATCCTGCGCGCCTGTTTGACAGCGGTCACCGCGACCTGTTTGTCGCGTTCGGCGCTCAGGTAGTTGAGGCGGATATGGGGCTGTGGATCGGCGGCGTTTTGGGTGATGTGGCAATCGCCGACGCTTTCGGGGCGCAGGTTACAGACCGAGACGGTGATCGCCGGGAACGGGTGCAGCGGGTCGCCGAGGCGGTCTGTGGATAGCGGCTGGACGTGGTATTCCAGATCGGGAGTGGCGAGTGCAGGGTCGGATTTGGTGAACATGCCGAACTGGCTGGGTGCCATCGACAGAGGACCGGAGCGGGTAAGCGCGTATTTGAGGGCGATGCCGATGCGCCCGGTCCAGGAGTTGGCGGTTTCATTCAACGTGCGAGTGTTGCTGACACGGAAGGCGGTGCGGATTTGCAGGTGATCCTGCAGGTTTTCGCCAACGCCCGGCAGGTCGTGAACCGGGCTTATGCCCAGCGCGGACAGGCGGTCGGGCTGGCCGATGCCCGACAGCTCCAGCAGTTTCGGGGAATTGATGGCCCCGGCGGCAAGCAGGACCTCTCGTCTGGCACTGACGGTGCGCACCTGCCCTTTGTGGCGGAAGGCGACGCCGGTGACACGGCGGCCATCAAGGATCAGCCGGTCGGTCATGGCATGGGTCAGTACCCGCAGGTTGGGGCGTTTCATGGCCGGGCGCAGAAACGCCTTGGTGGTGTTCCAGCGCACACCGTTCTTCTGGTTTACTTCGAAAAAGCCTGACCCTTCGTTGGTGCCGGCGTTGAAGTCGGCGGTCGGCATATAGCCGAATTCCTTCGCGCCCTCCTGAAAGGCGCGTAGGATGTCCCAGCCGAGGCGCTGTGTGGTTACCTTCCATTCGCCCCCGGCCCCGTGCAGGTCGGTTTCGCCCTTGTGGTGATCCTCGGACTTGCGGAACCACGGCAGTACGTCATCCCAACCCCAGCCGGTGTTGCCCATCTGTCGCCAGCCGTCATAGTCGGCGGCTTGTCCGCGCATGTAGATCATGCCGTTGATCGAGGTGCAGCCGCCCAGAACCTTGCCGCGCGGATAGACGAGGGACCGGTTGTTCAGACCCGGTTCCTCGGCTGTCTTCATCATCCAGTCCACACGCGGATTACCGATGCAGTAGAGATAGCCGACGGGAATGTTCACCCAATGATAGCGATCATTGCCGCCTGCCTCGAGAAGAAGAACGCGGGTGTCGGGGTCTTCGCTCAGGCGGTTGGCCAGAACACATCCGGCCGTGCCGCCACCAACGATCACGTAATCGTAATCTCCGTCCAGTTGATCTGTCATCCGGTTCCCCCCCTGTGCGTCAGCTTGCCGATTGGCGCGGCGGTTGCAATGGCGAACCTCGGGCAATCAGGCAGGTTTTTGTGCGCCAAACTGTTAGGAACAGGCGGGGACGCACGGACCGGAGCCGTCGAAACAATCCGGTGCTATTGAAAATTCGCGGGAAAGGCCCACGTTCCAGTGCGATTGTTGAAAATTCCAGCCAAATCAGGTATCAAAGCGAACCCACGGAAATATCCGGGCACAAGACAGGCACTTTTGACATGGCAACATGGCTGCGCAATATCTGGGAAGAGGTCGCCAGACCTCTTGTCCTGCGTCCGAAACGGGTGCAGTGCGCGGCGCTGTGCACCAAACAGGTGGACGGGCGGAATACCGTGCTGCTTATCACCAGCCGCGATACCGGACGCTGGATCATTCCCAAAGGGTGGCCGATCGACGGTCTGGACGGGGCCGAGACCGCGTTGCAGGAAGCTTGGGAAGAAGCCGGGGTAAGCAGGGCGAATGTCGACAGCGAGCCGGTCGGATATTATTCCTACGACAAGATGATGAAGGATGGCTCGGCTCTGCCGATCCAGACCAATGTTTATCATATCCATGTCTCGGAACTGGCGGATGACTATCCCGAGGCGCATGAACGTAAACGGTGCTGGGTAAGTGCCAGCGATGCGGCAGATCGGGTGAGAGAGCCCGAATTGCAGGCCATATTGCGGCAAATGTAACGGTTTTGTAAAAACTGCATGACAACCCCTTGCCCCATCCGGCGCAAGGATGTAGCGCGCTGGCGCCTGAAACAGTAAGCATTGCGCAAAGCAGATGACCGACAGCCAGACTGAACCGCGCTGGAAAGCGCTGGATAACGACCTGCATCGAATTTCGCGTGTAGAACGCGCGAGCGCCTATGTCGCGCGCCCGCTGGTGGCGCCGGGGATCGCGCTGGCCTTTATCGCTTTGGCAGGGCTGGTCGCAGCCGTGTGGTTCGGGCAGGCAAACGGCGGTCTGGTCGTTGTCGCCGCCGCCGCTTTTGGCGCGTATATGGCGATCAATATCGGCGCAAACGATGTGGCCAACAACATGGGGCCGGCGGTGGGCGCGAATGCGCTGACTATGGGTGGTGCCATCGTCATTGCGGCCATTGCCGAAAGCGCCGGTGCGCTGCTGGCTGGGGGCGATGTGGTATCGACCATCTCGAAGGGGATCATCGATCCGGCCTCGGTGCAGAACAGCGAGGTCTTTATCTGGGCGATGATGGCGGCGCTGATTTCGTCCGCCATGTGGGTCAATCTGGCCACCTGGATCGGCGCGCCGGTTTCAACCACGCATTCCGTCGTGGGCGGTGTGATGGGCGCGGGCATTGCCGCGGCGGGCATGAGCGCGGTCAGTTGGGGAACGATGAGCAAAATCGCCGCCAGCTGGGTGATTTCACCGGTTTTGGGGGGCGTAATCGCCGCTGCGTTTCTGGCGCTGATCAAGGCCAGGATTCAATATCAGGATGACAAAATCGCCGCGGCCCGGCGCTGGGTGCCGATACTGGTGGCGCTTATGGCGGGGGCCTTTGCCTCGTATCTGGCGGTGAAGGGCCTGAAGCGGATCGTGAAGGTTGATCTGGAGCTGGCGTTGCTGATCGGTCTGGGTGCAGGCGTGGCGGTCTGGGCCATCACCGTGCCGTGGGTCCGCCGCAAGTCCGAAGGGATGGAGAACCGGACCCGTTCGCTGAAAACCCTGTTCGGTCTGCCACTGGTGATTTCCGCTGCCTTGCTGAGCTTTGCGCATGGCGCCAATGACGTGGCCAACGCGGTCGGGCCGCTGGCCGCCATTGTCTATGCCGCCGAGTTCGGGGATTTCGCCGCCAAGGTAACGATCCCGAGCTGGGTTATGATCATCGGGGCGTTCGGAATTTCCTTTGGTCTGTTCCTGTTCGGCCCCAAGCTGATCCGCATGGTCGGCAGCCAGATTACCAAGCTGAACCCGATGCGGGCCTATTGCGTGGCGCTGTCGGCGGCGATCACGGTGATCGTGGCCAGCTGGCTGGGGCTTCCGGTCAGTTCCACCCACATCGCAGTGGGCGGCGTGTTTGGTGTCGGGTTTTACCGCGAATGGCATTCGGAACGGCGGCGGCGCGGTCTGAATCTGAAACGCCAACCCGAATTGCGGCTGGCGCAAGAAGAACGCCGGCGGCGCAAGCTGGTGCGGCGGTCGCATTTCATGACTGTCGTGGCGGCCTGGATCATCACGGTTCCGGCGGCTGCCTGTATGTCGGCGGTGATTTTCCGGGTTCTGACTGCATTCCTCTGACGCTGGTGCGTTCTGCGGTCAGCTGTAAATCTGATCGGGAGAAAGGGGTTCATTCGGGGATTGCGCGATCAGGGCCGCGACCCTTGAACAGATCGGGGTCGGGACGGCGTTTGCCTGTCCGATCCGTATGATCTCGCCCTGCAGGCTGTCAATTTCTGTGGGGCGCCCGTCCTTCAGATCATAGGCCATTGACGTGCGGGCACTGGGATCGATGGTCAGCATGCGCGCCGCGATGCGGGAAAACAGCGGTGTCGGCAGGCGCAGGATATGTGGCGTCATCCATGCCGGGAGAGGCGTCGTTGAGGCGACCGAGTGCCCGGCGGATTTGAGCACGCCCAGCGCCTCGGCCATCTGGTCGGCCATGAGGCGGCGCCAGCTTGGGTCCAGCAGTTGTTCCCTGAGGGTCAGGCCGGACAGCGCATTGAGCGCGTTGTTGAGGTTGATCACCAGTTTGCCCCACTGAACCGCCTCGATCCGGTCGCTTTCGGTGACGGGCAGCGCGGGCGATGAGAGCGCGGTTGCCAATGCGCCCTGCCCCGTCTGGATCACGATATCGCCGGAGGTCGCGCGATGATACGCGGCCAAAGTGGTCGGAACGACGTTGAAGGGTACCATACCGGCACGAACATCGCGATCATGCAGGCCCGCACGCAGTATTCGGGCGTTATCCATCCCGTTTTGCCAAGAGAGGACCGGCGCGGTTTTGGGGCCGTGCCGGGAGATCAGCTCGGCCATTGTTTCGGTGGCACCGGATTTGACCGTGACGATGATCAGATCGGCCGAGGCGAGACATTCCGGGTTTTCCGCAAGGGTCAGACGGTCTGGGGAAACCGTGCAGCGCAGGCCCGAGAAATCGGTGACTGTGAGACCCTGTGCACGGATCGGATCCAGGATGCGGGCACGCCCCAACAGGGTCACATCATGCCCGGCCTCTGAAAGCAAAGCACCGCAATAACAGCCGATGCTGCCCGCGCCAGCGATGACAAGTTTCATGGCGCCCCTTTCCTTTTGCGGAAAGGATGCGCCGGGATGAACCGCTGGGGCAAGAGCGGTGCGGAATGACGTGGCGCCGCCTCGGTCAGAGGCCTAGGCACCAGCGCATGACGGCCTTTTGCGCGTGCAGGCGGTTTTCGGCCTCGTCGAAGATGACCGAGTTGGGTCCATCCATCACTTCGGACGTGGCCTCTTCTTCGCGGTGCGCGGGCAGGCAGTGCATGAACAGCGCGTCCGGTTTCGCGTGGGACATCAGTTCGGCGTTGACCTGATAGGGGCGCAGCAGGTTGTGGCGGCGTTCCTTGGCCGATTGTGCGTCATGCATCGAGACCCAGGTGTCTGCGACCACCAGATCGGCCCCTTCGACGGCTTTGAACGCGTCCCGTTCGACGGTGACTTTCGAGCCTTTGGAGCGGGCGAACCCCATGAATTCCTCTTCGGGGTCGAACTGGGCCGGGCCGGTGAAGGTGAAGTCGAACCCGAACTGGCCTGCTGCGTGCAGGAACGAGGAACAGACGTTGTTGCCATCGCCGGTCCAGACGACTTTTTTGCCAGCGATGGGGCCGCGATGTTCCTCGAATGTCAGCACGTCGGCCATGATCTGGCAGGGATGGGTGCGATCGGTCAGGCCGTTGATCACCGGCACATCGGCAAACTCGGCCATCTCGGTCAGGATGGTTTCATCGAAGGTGCGGATCATGATCATGTCCACGTAGCGGCTGAGCACACGGGCGGTATCGGCGATGGTTTCGCCATGGCCAAGCTGCATGTCCTTGCCGCTGAGCACCATGGTCTGACCGCCCATCTGGCGCACGCCGACGTCGAAAGACACGCGGGTCCGGGTCGAGGGCTTTTCGAAGATCAGCGCCACCATGCGGCCTTCGAGCGGCTGATCGTCATCCAGAGCGGCCTTGGGGCGACCCAGGCGATCCTGTTTCATCGCCGCGGCCTGATCGATCATGGCCCGCAGATCAGCGGGATCGGTTTTGTGAATGTCGAGAAAATGGTTCATTGGATATCGCTTTTGGCTATCGGCGGGTGGGGACCAGCCCCACACCCCCGGGATATTTTTAGCAAGAGGAAGGTCAGGCGGTTTCGAGATTGGCTTCGACCTGCGCGGCGGCCTTGTCGAGGCGGATCATGGCCTGAGCGATGTCATCCTCGGTCAGGGTCAGCGGCGGCAGCAGGCGGATCACGTTGTCGGCGGCGGGCACGGTGATGACGAGGTTGTCATAGCCTGCATTGACGACATCAATATTGGGCGCCTTGCATTTGAGGCCCAGCATCAGGCCCGCGCCGCGCACTTCTTCGAACACGTCGGGGTGGTCGGCGATCAGGCCTTCGAGCTTTTGCCGCAGCAGGCCGGACTTGCGGTTGACCCCTTCGAGGAACGCCGGAGTGGACACCTGATCCAGAACCGCGCAGCCCACGGCGCAGCCCAGCGGGTTGCCGCCATAGGTCGAACCATGGGTGCCCGCGGTCATGCCGCTTGCCGCGTCCTCGGTCGCCAGGACCGCGCCCAGCGGGAAGCCGCCGCCGATGCCCTTGGCAACCATCATGATGTCGGGCGTGATGCCCGCCCATTCATGGGCAAAGAGTTTTCCGGTGCGTCCGACACCGCACTGCACCTCGTCCAGGATCAGCAGCAGACCGTTGTCGTCACAGATCTGGCGCAGGGCCTTCAGCTCAGAATCGGGCACCGGGCGGATGCCGCCTTCGCCCTGTATCGGCTCGATCAGGATGGCCGCTGTCTTGTCGGTGATGGCGTTGGTGACGCCATCAAGGTCACCGAAAGTCACATGCACAAAGCCGGGCAGCAGCGGGCCGAAGCCTTTGGTCATCTTTTCCGACCCGGCAGCCGCGATGCCCGCCGAGGAACGGCCATGGAAAGAGCCGTCGAAGGTAATGATCTCGACCCGCTCGGGCTGATCTTTGTCATAGAAATACTTGCGCGCCATCTTGACGGCCAATTCGCAGGCTTCGGTGCCGGAATTGGTGAAGAAGACGGTGTCGGCAAAGGTGTGTTCGACCAGCTTGTCGGCCAGCGCCTGCTGCTGCGGAATCTGATAGAGGTTCGAGACGTGCCACAACGCATGGGCCTGATCCGACAACGCCTTGACCAGTGCCGGGTGGGCATGGCCCAGCGCGTTCACCGCAATACCCGCGCCGAGGTCAAGGAAACGTCGGCCATCCGCCTCGGTCAGCCAGGCGCCCTCGCCCTTCACAAAGCTGAGGGGCGCACGGTTATAGGTCGGCAGAACGGACGGGATCATCGGATCATCCTTTTTTAAAGTTTGAGCCCAAGTGAGTGATACACCAAGGGCGGGTTCGTCAACTGGTTTGGAGGGGGATGCGCTGATTTTGCAGCGCAAATGGATCAAACGGGCCGGTTACGCAAAAATGCGTCGGCGTCGGAGCAAAGAGATATGTGCGTGTCTGATCATGCGTGCTCTATAACGGCGCAAAGTCGGTCTGAAAACCCGGTATTTTAACAGGCCCGTAATTTTCGTGATCCCGATGCCGGGTGCGGTTTTCACGCTTGTCATTTGGCCTGCCGTGGCGCAGGGCTGTGGGCATGTATGTTCAGCAGCGTCAGAACCCGGCATTTGCGGCAACATTGATATTCGTCGCCAGCGCTTTCATTGCGGCCACGACGCTGCTGGCGAAGGCATTGGGGACCGAGGCGCTTGGTCCGCCCCTGCATCCGATGCAGATCAGCCACGGGCGGTTTCTGTTTGCGTTCATCGTGATTGTCAGTGCGGTTGCAACACTGCGTCCGCAGCTGCGCCGCCCACATTGGGGTCTGCATATCGGGCGGACCAGTTTCGGCTGGGCCGGTGTGACGCTGATGTTCGCCTCGGTCGCGTATATTCCGATGGCCGATGCCACGGCGATATCATTCCTGAATCCGGTCTTTGCGATGATTCTGGCCATCCCGTTGTTGAAGGAAAGCGTTGGGCCGTGGCGCTGGCTTGCGGCGGCTGTGGCACTGTCCGGCGCGCTGATCCTGTTGCGGCCGACACCTGAGAGTTTTCAGCCCGCGGCGCTGCTGGCACTGACCGCGGCGGCGGTGATCGGGATGGAGCTGATTTTCATCAAGAAGCTGTCGGGGCGCGAAAGTCCCATCCAGATATTGCTGGTGAACAACGCGATGGGGTTGACGATCGCCTCGGTCGCGGTGCTGGCAGTCTGGCAACCGCCGACGGCCCAGCAATGGGCGGCGCTGGCAGGGATCGGCGTGCTGATGGCCTGCGCGCAGGCCTGCTTTGTCAACGGGATGGCGCGGGCGGATGCGTCTTTTGTCGCGCCCATCAGCTATGCAACGCTGATATTTGCCGCGCTCTATGACTTCGCAATCTTTGAGGTGATCCCGGATTCGGTCAGCATCCTGGGGTCGACCATCATCCTGACCGGCGCGCTGATCCTTGTCTGGCGGGAAGCGCGGGCCAGACGCAGATGAGCGCCATCAAAAAATTTTGTGAGGCAGGTCCAGCCGCGACCTGCGTGTCGCATTTCCTCATGAAGGTGAGTTAAAAAGGCGCAATTTGAGGGCAGTTGATTAGCGAGATTGTCCCATGCACGAGCGTCGAATTCCCGAATGGGTCCGCCATGCCCCTGCCCCGTCCGTCCGCGATTTCGGCATTCTTGCCGGGCTCGAGGCGGTGGTGCGTGGCATTCTGATATCGGTCTTTCCGTTGGTGATGTACCGGGCGCTTGGCGACGCGGCGACGGTTTCGTTCTTGTACTTTCTGGTCGGCCTGATCTCGCTGGGAGCCGGGCTGATGGTGCCGTTCTTGATCCGGTTCATACCGCGCCGCTGGGCCTATACCGGGGGGTGCCTCATGTTCATGGGCGGCGCCCTGCTTGCGCTGGAGGGCAGCCCCGAGGCCGTTGTGGGCGCGCTGGCGCTGAACACGGTCGCGGCAGTAGTGACCTTTATCTGTTTCAACGCCTATGTGCTGGATTACATCAGCAAGATCGAATTGGGCCGGTGCGAGACCAGCCGCATGTTCTACAGTGCACTGGGCTGGACCGCGGGCCCGATGGCAGGCGTGCTGCTGATGGAGATCTGGCCCCCGGCCCCCTTTGTCATCAGCGCAGTTGCGTCGGTAGTCATGCTGGTGGTGTTCTGGGCCTTGCGGATGGGCAATGGCAAGCTGATCACCAAGGCGCGCGGCCCGGCAAAAAACCCGCTGGCTTTTCTGCCGCGTTTCTTTGCCCAGCCAAGGCTGGTGGCGGGCTATTTGTTTGCGATGATCCGGTCCTGCGGCTGGTGGATTTATGTGGTCTATCTGCCGATTTTCGCGATCGAGAACGGATTGGGCGAGCAACTGGGCGGCATCCTTCTTTCGGCAACGAATGCGATGCTGTTCGTCGCGCCGCTGATCCTGCGCTGGGTGCAGGGGCGGTCTCTGCGCTCGGCCGTTCGGACCGGTTTTGCCGCATGCGCGATCTGTTTCATCGCGGCCGGAGGGCTGGCAGGATGGCCCGTGGCCTCGGTCGCGGCGCTGGTGCTGGGATCGGTCTGCCTGATCGTGTTGGATATCTGCGCGGGCCTGCCCTTCCTGATGGCGGTGAAGCCGTCCGAGCGGACCGAGATGTCGGCGATCTATTCCAGCTACCGGGACGTATCGGGGATCATCACGCCGGGCGTCGCGTCGCTGGTGCTGATCGTCACACCGGTGGCCGGGGTCTTTGCAGCTGGCGGGCTGGCGCTGTTCGGGGCGTGGGCCATTGCATCGCGGCTGCATCCGCGACTGGGACGGCCACGGGTGCCTTTGCAGCCCGGATCACTGGCCGAAGCGGCTTAGGACTTGAGCCGGTAGCCAGTGCGTAGCATCTGCCATGTCAATGCGCAGACCAGCAGGGTTGCGACAGTGCAAACCAACACTCCAAGGATGGGCGAGCTGTCGGATACGCCGATCATGCCGTAACGCAGCCCATCGATCAGATAGAAAACCGGGTTCACGTGGCTGAGCCGGTTCAGCACGGTCGGTAGGGCGTCGACCGAATAGAAAGTGCCCGACAGGAAAGCCAGTGGAGTGACGATGAAATTGGTGATTGCTGCCATCTGGTCGAACTTGTTGGCAAAGATGCCCGCGAACAGGCCCAGCGCCCCCATGAACGCACCGCCGAGGACAACGAATGTCAGTGCCACCAGCGGATGGTGCGGTGTCAGGCCAAGCACCAACGCCAGAGCGATGCCGACAGCAAAAGCGATGAAAACTCCGCGCGCGATGCCGCCCGCAAGATAACCCAGCAGAATTTCCAGCGGAGACAGCGGCGGCATCAGCGTGTCGACAATATTGCCCTGCACCTTGGCGATCACCATCGAGGACGAAGTGTTGGCAAAGGCGTTCTGGATCACCGTCATCATCATCAGGCCTGGCGCCAGAAAGGTCAGAAACGGCACGCCCATGACATCCGGCCTGCCGGGGCCGATGGCAATGTTGAAGATCAGCAGGAACAGACCGGCAGTCACCAGCGGCGCCAGCAGGGTCTGCGTCCAGACAGCCAGAAACCGCAGCACCTCGCGCTGAGCGAGCGTATAGAGCCCCATCCAGTTGACCGCGCCGAAACCGCGCGGGTCTTTATCCGACAGAATCTGCATTGCTGCCCCCAAACCTGATTCGAAGACAGCTTGTAACTCGGGCCGCAGTGTTTAGAATAGGGGGCTGAGACGAATTCCGAAGGCGGCCCGAATCCGGGGCCGCTTTCCCGCTTTTTGAAAGGCTACCCATGTCCTGGACTGACGAGCGCGTAGAACTGCTCAAGAAAATGTGGGGCGAAGGCCAGTCGGCCAGCCAGATCGCCAAGGAACTGGGCGGTGTGACCCGCAACGCGGTGATCGGCAAGGTGCACCGTCTGGGCCTGTCGAACCGCGCCACCGGTGCAACTCCGGCCAAACCGGAACCCAAGGAAAAACCCGCGCCCGCCGCCCCCAAGGCCGAGGCCAAGCCGAAACCCGCGCCCAAGACCGAACCGGCGCGTCCCGCCCCCGCCCCTGCGGCCGAGGCGAAACCGGCCACCCCGGCACGGCGTCAGATCATCCCGGCGGGCCAGCCGCTGCCACCGCAGCCCTCCGCCAACGAGATCAGCCCCGAGGCGCTGGCCAAGGTCAACGAGGTCGAGAAGAAGGCCAAGAAACTGACTCTGATGGAATTGACCGAGCGCACGTGCAAGTGGCCGGTCGGCGACCCGGCAACCGAAGATTTCTGGTTCTGCGGCCTGCCGGTTGAGGCGGGCAAACCTTATTGCGAAGCCCATGTGGGCGTCGCCTTCCAGCCGATGAGCGCACGCCGCGACAGACGGCGCTGAGGCCAGCCGGTGCGCCAGGACCCCACAGCGTTGGAGGATACCTGGCTTGCCCGGGCCAAGCGGTTGCTGGCGCTGGCCGAGACCGGCCAGCATTTCACCCGCGATCCCTTTGACCGCGAACGCTATGACGAGATCGCCGGCATGGCGCGCGCTATGCTGGCCGATCTGGGCCGTGTTCCCGTATCCCGGATCGAGGGGCTGATTTCGGACCACGCGGCGGGATATGCCACCCCAAGTCTGGACATTCGCGGCGCAGTGATCCGCGACAACCGCATTCTGCTGGTGCGCGAACGCAGCGACGGGCGGTGGTCGATGCCCGGCGGCTTTGCGGATATCGGCAGCTCTCCGGCAGAGAATATCGAACGTGAGGTTTGGGAAGAGGCCGGGCTGCGGGTCCGAGCAACGCAGCTTTTTGCGCTGCGGCACAAAGCGCGGCACCCATATCCTGCAGATGCGCGGGATTTCTACAAACTGTTCTTTCTGTGTGACGAGATCGGACCTCAAACACCGATGGCCGGGGCCGAAACCAGCGAGGCGGCATTTTTCACACTCGACGCCCTGCCCGAGCTGTCACTGGTTCGTAATCTGTCGTCGGACATAGAAGCGGCTTTTGATTGGGTGGAGACGAGTTCTTTCAGCACCCATTTCGACTGACCGCATTATGAAATTCAAACTTCTTTTCTGTTTCTATGCCGCACTGATTTTCGCGGCCTATTTTCACCCGCTTGATAGAAACATCTTATTGACGCCAGATGGTCAACCGATCCCTCTTTTTTTGATCGTCTCAATTCTTCTCGCTTGGGCCGCTCCGCTTGTACCAGCTCTGATTGCTTGTTCTGCCATTTTGGGAATGAACAGGATTTCCCCGCTTCTTGCAAAATTGCTTGCTACGCTCTCGATCTGCGCAGGTATTTTCCTGACGCTGCTGTCTGGCGTAGTCACTCTGCCATCGGATACGCAACGCTTGCACGGCGTCACGCTGACAATCGCCGTTGCGGCAAGTTTTCTGATCTGGTCAGGCAATGATGACCAGGCGCAACCGTCACTGTGGGCCAAAGTATGGCTGTCCGTGGCAACAACCGCGGCGCTTTGGTCTGTTCTGACCGTTCCAAATATTCTGCTACAGGCACGATGGATCGCTGACGGGTCCCCGTTTTGTATCGCACATCATCGCCCCCACACAGAGATCAGTTCATTGCAGGAACTTCGTGGGTTCGCGTTCTACACATTGGAAACGGGCTACAAGTCCACGTCCAAATGGTACTTTCATGGCCTGATGATTGTTGACCGCGAGAACGAGCAAATGATTTACAACTGGTCACCAAGGCGATGGCGGTTCGATCTCGTCGCCAGACCGGACATTTTGGTGAGACCTGTCAGAGACGTCTGTGTTCCGCACTGATCTACTGAGCCGGATGTGATGGCAGGTCCGGTTCGGGCAGCCAGTTTGGTAGGTCCTCCGGTGACACCGAGACATGCAGGTGCTCTGACCGGTCACGCCCGACCTTTCGATGCCCGCGCAGCAGAAAGATCTTACCCCAGCCACGCCATGTTCCAACCGACGATGCGTTTGGGTCGGTCGGGAAACGGGAGCGCCAGTCGGCGGGCAAAGGCAGGCCGTGACGTTCGGCCTTGTCCAGCATCCAGATCAACGGGATGTTGCCCAGCGGGCGCGCCTCTTCAAACCCGCCCAACTGACCACCGACATCGCCATGGGTGCCCCTGAACCAGACCTGTTCCACATGGCCTTTGAAACCGGGCGTGCAATCCCAGAGCACCGGTTCGAACACCTCGCGCGTCTCGTCCAGCGCCAGAGCGTGGTATCCGTGCCGGGTTGAGGGGCCCAACTGGTGGTTGTGAAAGGCGTGGCGTTCCTCGGCCCAGCGCCACAGCAGCGGCAGACGCAGGCCCAGCGCCTTGACGGTGTCCCAAACACCGACCATTTCGATTGCCAGTTCCTCGTGGCAGAATTTGCGGCGAAACACGGCGGCCGCCTCTCCGCCGGAATTACACTCGTAATGGCGGTAGGCCTGTTTGATGTTGCGCTCAGTCGCATGTTCAGCCTTGAGCAAACCGATCATGTCGATCACACCCGCAAGGCTGCGCACGCCATAGGCGCCGCGCGAATAGCCAATGAAGAAAATCCTGTCACCCGGTTTGTAGCGCGAGGCGAGATAGCCATAGGCGCGGCGAATCTGGCGGTTGATGCCGCGCCCCATCAGCACGTCCAGCGTGGTTTTCCAGCTTTCCCACTGCACCCCAGCCTCATAAAACACCGAAACCTGACTGCCCATTTCGCAGGCCAGTCGATAGGTCATGCCCGCATGGGTTTCGCGCCCGGCCTCGAGTGTGGACATGGTGCCGTCTAGGATGATGACATGGCTAATGGGTTCGCGATGGCGTGTTTCGGCGGAATGCTCGGAGCGCAGTGGCCGCCCGAGCCATCCCAGAACCTTTTTAGTGAGCCGCGACAGTACCATCCTTCAACAATTCCCATACCTTGTGGGGTGTGAAAGGCATATCCGCCTGCCGCACCCCGTAATCCCAGAGCGCATCCTGAACCGCGTTTGCCACAGCGGCCAGCGCGCCCACGGTACCTGCCTCGCCACAGCCTTTCATCCCCATCGGGTTGGCCGTTGACGGAACCGGCGCCGAGGTAAACTTAATCATGGGTACGTCCGCCGCGCGCGGCAAGGCGTAGTCCATGAACGTTGCCGTGAGCAGTTGTCCATCTGCATCATGTACAACATGCTCGGCCAGTGCCTGACCAATGCCCTGCACCACCCCTCCGTGCACCTGCCCCTCGGCAAGCATCGGGTTGATCAGGTTACCAAAATCATCGACCACTGTATAGCGGTCAACGGTCACGACACCGGTGAAAGAATCGATCACGACTTCGGCAACGTGGGCTCCGTTCGGGAAACTGCGATCCGGCAATGTCGCCCGCGCCTCGTGTTGCAGCAGATCGGCGCGGCCTTCGGCCCGCGCCATCTCGGCCGCCTCAATCAGCGTCGGCGTCAGGTTGGAGCCCGGCGCGCGGAAGGTTTCGTGATCGAACGTCACCCTGTCTTCCTCGACCCCCATCTTATCCGCAAGATAAGGCGTGAATGCGGCGACAATGGTGTCGATGGTGGCCAGAGTGGCATTGCTTTGCGTGGTGACAGATCGCGACCCGCCAGTCCCGCCGCCCTGCGCCAGCCGGTCACTGTCGCCCTGCACCACATTGATAAGCTCTGCGGGAATGCCTGTCTGGTCCGACAAAAACTGGGCATAGACCGTTTCGTGACCCTGCCCGTTCGATTGCGTCCCGACATAAAGGCTCACCGTTCCGTCCCCGCAAAACTCGACCTTTGCGCCTTCGGAAGGATCGCCCAGAATGCTTTCGATGTAGTAACACAAGCCCTGCCCCCGGATCAGGCCGCGTTCGGCATCCGCCGCCTTGCGCGCGGCAAAGCCTTGGGTCTGGTCTGCGGCACGGTCGAGAACCATGTCGAAATCACCGACGTCATAGGTCTCACCCGTCGCCGTCTTATAGGGAAACGCATCGGAAGAAATGAAATTCCTGCGCCGCAATTCCCACGGATCGATGCCCAGTTCCCGCGCCGCACGGTCGATGGCGCGTTCAAGGACATAGATCGCCTCGGGCCGCCCGGCGCCGCGATAGGCATCGACCTGCGTTGTGTTGGTATAGAACCCTTCGACCCGCAGATAGGTGGTCTGCACATCATAGACGCCCATCAGAACGCGGCTGAACAGGTTGGTCTGGATCGCCTGACCGAAGTGGCTGTTATACGCGCCCAGATTGCATCGGGTGTGCACGCGATAGGCGGTGATCTTGTAATTCTCATCAAAGGCCAACTCGGCCAGCGAGGTCAGATCGCGCCCGTGATGATCCGACAACATCGCTTCGGTCCGCTCGGACATCCAGTGGACGGGCTGGCCCAGTTTCATGGCGGCAACGGCAACCGAGAAGTATTCAGGGTATGGCATCGCCTTCATGCCGAAACCGCCGCCCACATCGGGGGTCGTGACCCGGATCGCATCGGCATCGAGTTTCAGTTTCTGTGCCAGCTGAGCCTTCATGCCCCAGACGCCCTGTCCGCCATAGGCAAAATGCAGGCGCCCATCGGACCAGTCGGCCTGACAGCCGCGCGGTTCGATCGAATTCACGATCACCCGGTTGTCGTGCACGTCAAGCGAGACCGTGTGCGCAGCAGCCTGAAACGCCGTCTCGGTCGCCTGTTCATCCCCCAAGCCCCAGTCAAAGGCGCGGTTGTCGGGTGCCTCGGGGTGAAGCACCTCTCCACCGGGCCCGATATCGGTTTTGGCGGGCAGGTCATCGGTGTCCATCCAGATCAGCTCGGCCGCATCACGCGCCTGCGCCAGCGTGTCGGCGACCACCACCGCAACCGGCTCGCCTACAAAGCGGACACGGGTTTTGGCCAGCATGTGCCGTTCAGGTGCAGCCCCTTGTGATCCGTCGCGGTTCGGAACCACGGAGGCGTTCATCACCGTGTCGACCCCAGCATTCGCCAGATCGTCTATTGTCATGACCAGACGAACGCCGTCAGCAGCACGCGCCGCGTCCAGATCAAGCAAGGTGATTTCCGCATGGGCAACCGGGCTGCGAAAAAATACCGCGTGTAATGTGCCCTGCGGAATGGTGTCGTCCATGTACTGGCCCTGCCCAGTCAGAAACCGCTGATCCTCGACCCGTTTGACGGGTTGGCTTTTGCCGAACTTTTCCATGCCTTGCCCTCGCTCTGCGGTTTGGGGCGAGCCTAGCCCGTGCGCGAGGGAAGTCCAGAGAATGACCGAGAAAAACGCGTTTACCTTTCCGCCGGGCTTCGTCTATCGTCCCGGCATGACCTGGACCCATGAAACCGTTTTTCCGTTCACCGCGAAACTGTCCTCCGGTACCGAGACGACGCATGACGTTTATGTCGGTGGTGAGGGCCCGCCGATCATGATCCTGCAGGAATTACCGGGGATCGGGCCGGAAACACTGGCATTGGCTCAACGGCTGAACGACTCGGGGTTCCGTGTATATCTGCCGCATTTGTTCGGAAAATTCGGCAAAATCACAATGGCCGGAAACCTGTTCCGTCTGTTCTGCGTGCGCCGTGAATTCAACATGTTCCTCAAAGGCAAGCAAAGCCCGATTTCGGATTGGATGCGGTCCTTGGCCCGTCACATCCGAGAACGCGAAGGCAGCGATGGCGTCGGTGCAATCGGAATGTGCCTGACCGGCAGTTTTGCCCTGCCCCTGATGGCCGAAGACGCGGTAGTGGGCGGCGTTGCCAGTCAACCGGCCTTACCCCTTTTTGGCGGAGATCAGTTGCACATGAGCGCCGAGGACATCGCGGACGCCTGTGCAGGCATGGCGCAAAAAGGGCCCGGTCTGGCCATGCGATACAAGGACGACTCGATGGCGCCCGAAAAGCTGATGCGCGCGCTGGAAAACGCCTTTGGCGATCATCTGGAAACCGAGGAATATCCGGGCAAGCAACACTCGCTCCTGACCCTGCACTTCCACGAGCCCGCCTATCAGCGGGTCGAAGAGTATTTTCGGGCGCGTTTTGCGCAAGCGGCGCAGGCCGAATAACGCTTACGCGCCCTTCCCCTTCCCGCATCCATTCGCTATTGCAGGCACCGACCCGAATTCGATGACGCAGGACGCACCCCATGGCGATGGAAAAGACATTCAACGCGGCCGAGGCCGAGGCCCGCATCTACAAGGCCTGGGAAGAGGCCGGAGCCTTTAAGGCAGGCGCGAACAAATCGCGCGACGAAAGCTTTACCATCATGATCCCGCCGCCCAACGTAACGGGCGCGCTGCATGTGGGCCACGCGTTCAACAACACGCTGCAGGACATTCTGATCCGCTGGCACCGGATGCGTGGGTTCGACACGCTGTGGCAGCCTGGTCAGGACCACGCAGGCATCGCCACGCAGATGCAGGTTGAAAAGATGCTGGCAGCAACCCAGCAGCCCGGTCGGCGCGAGCTTGGCCGCGAGAAATTCCTTGAGAAAGTCTGGGAATGGAAGGGCGAATACGGCGGCACGATCATTGAACAGCTAAAGCGGCTGGGCTCTTCCTGCGACTGGTCGCGCAATGCGTTCACCATGGCCGGAGCGGCGGGCGATCCGCGCACGGGGCACGAAAATTCTGCGAGTTTTCATGACGCGGTCATCAAGGTCTTTGTGGAGATGTACAACAAAGGCCTGATCTATCGCGGCAAGCGACTGGTCAACTGGGACCCGCATTTCGAAACCGCGATCTCGGATCTTGAGGTCGAGAATATCGAAGTCGCGGGCCACATGTGGCATTTCAAGTACCCGCTGGCGGGCGGCGCGACCTATACCTATGTCGAGAAGGACGAGGACGGAAATATCGTGCTTGAGGAAGAGCGCGATTACATCTCGATCGCCACGACCCGCCCGGAAACCATGTTGGGCGACGGTGCGGTTGCGGTTCATCCGTCGGATGAGCGTTATGCGCCAATCGTTGGGAAACTCTGTGAAATCCCGGTTGGTCCGAAAGAGCATCGCCGTCAGATTCCGATCATTACCGATGATTACCCCGATCCCGACTTTGGCTCGGGTGCGGTGAAGATCACCGGGGCGCACGACTTCAACGACTATGGCGTTGCAAAGCGCGGAAACATCCCCTGCTATCGCTTGATGGACACGCGCGGCCACATGCGGGCCGATGGTGCGCCGTATTCGAACGAGGCCTACAAGGCCGGGCAATACGCGCGCGGCCAATCCTTTACCGAAGGTGAGATCGACGCGATCAATCTGGTGCCCGATCACCTGCGTGGCCTCGACCGGTTCGAGGCGCGGGCGAAGGTCGTCGAAGAGATTACAAGCGAAGGGCTGGCTGTCATGACCCGCGCCGATGATGCGCGTCTGGGCGCAACGGCGCTGAAGCCTGATCACGAAGACGCGGACAACGCGGTTCCGCTGGTCGAATCCAAGCCGATCATGCAGCCCTTTGGCGACCGCTCGAAGGTTGTGATCGAGCCGATGCTGACCGATCAGTGGTTTGTTGACGCCGAAAAGGTCGTCGGCCCGGCGCTGGATGCGGTCAAGGATGGCACGGTCAAGATCATCCCCGAGTCAGGCGAAAAGACCTATTATCACTGGCTGGAAAACATCGAGCCCTGGTGTATTTCGCGCCAGTTGTGGTGGGGGCATCAGATTCCGGTCTGGTACGGGCTGGATCTGTCGGCAGAAGATTTCCGGGGAGCGAACGACGGCGAACTGGATCTGGTCCAGCTTGGCCGACTGCTGAACGATGGCGGGATGCTTCATCGCGGCCATGTGCTGCATGCGGCTGCCAATTTCGACGGCGTGATCGAGAAATTCCTGGACGACAACGCCAACATCCCCAGCCCGCTCAGCCACTCCACCGTGATTGAGGTGGCGGACAAGCACGAGGCCATCCACCAGCTTGCGGAAAGCCTTGCGCAATACGCGCTTGATCAGGACCCGACCAAGCTGGTTTATCCGGTCTGGCGCGACCCCGACGTCCTCGACACATGGTTTTCCTCCGGGCTCTGGCCCATCGGCACGCTCGGCTGGCCCGAGCAGACCGAGGAGCTGGAACGCTACTTCCCCACGGACGTTCTGATCACCGGCTTCGACATCCTGTTCTTCTGGGTCGCCCGGATGATGATGATGCAGCTGGCCGTGGTCGATCAGATCCCGTTCCACACCGTCTACCTGCACCAGCTCGTCCGTGACGAAAAGGGCAAGAAGATGTCCAAGACCACCGGCAACGTCATTGACCCGCTGGAGATCGTGGACGAATTCGGTGCCGACGCGCTGCGGTTTACCAATGCTTCGATGGCAGCGATTGGCGGTGTGCTGAAACTGTCCAAGGAACGTATCACCGGTTACCGTAACTTCGGCACCAAACTGTGGAACGCCGTCCGTTTCGCCGAGATGAACGAGGTCTTTACCGACGCCGTCCCGCAGATGGATGTAGCCGACCTGAAGCCAAAGGCGGCCGTAAACCGCTGGATCATCGGCGAAACCGCCCGCGTGCGGGAAGAGGTCGACGCGGCGCTGGAAAGCTATCGCTTCAACGACGCCGCGAACGGACTTTATGCCTTTGTCTGGGGCAAGGTTTGCGATTGGTACGTGGAACTCTCCAAGCCGCTGCTGCAGGGCGATGACGCCGAAGCGCAGGCTGAAACCCGCGCCACCATGCGCTGGGTTCTGGATCAGTGCATGGTCCTGCTGCACCCGATCATGCCTTTCGTCACCGAAGAGCTGTGGGGCCTGACCGGCACCCGTTCCAAGATGATCGTCCACGCCGACTGGCCCACTTACGGCTCTGAACTGGTTGACGCCGACGCGGACCGTGAGATGAACTGGGTGATCTCGGTGATCGAGAACACCCGCTCGGCCCGCGCCCAGATGCGGGTTCCGGCGGGTCTATATGTGCCGATGCTAGTGACAGACATCGACGCCCACGGACAGGCCGCCTGGGACCGCAACGAGGCGCTGATCAAACGTCTGGCGCGCATCGACAGCCTGACCAAGGCGGATGAGCTGCCCAAAGGCACCATCTCGATCGCGGCCCCGGGCGCTTCTTTTGGCCTGCCGCTGGCGGATATCATCGATATCGGCGCGGAAAAGGAACGGCTTGAGAAAGCCAAGGGCAAGCTGGCCAAGGAACTGGGCGGTCTGCGCGGACGGCTGAACAACCCGAAATTCGTGGCCTCGGCCCCGGAGGAGGTTGTCGAGGAAGCCAAGGCCAACCTCGCGGCCCGCGAAGAAGAAGAAGCAAAGCTGAACGAGGCGCTTGCCCGCCTGTCTGAAATCGCCTGATCTTCATCTTTTATCAAATACTCAAATTCCGAACCCCGCCGCGTTTGCTCCGGCGGGGTTTTCGTTTCGCGGCAAGGATTTTCCCACTGTTCACGGAAGCCGCCGGTTGTTAGCAAGTTCACTAGGTAAACCTGAGGCTGAGATGGCGCGTCCCTACCCCCCAATGCAAACCGTATCCACCGGTCTGGTGGTGGCTGTGGTCGGATTTTTCAGTTCTTTTCCCATCGTTTTGCACGGGCTGGATGCCATGGGGGCGTCGCCGCAACAGGCTGCCTCGGGCCTGATGACCGCAGCGGTAACGATGGGCCTTGCCGCTATCGTGCTGAGCCTTTGGTACCGGATCCCTGTCAGCATCGCGTGGTCCACGCCGGGCGCGGCCTTGCTGGCGGTATCGGCCACTCCGGCAGAGGGATTTTCCGGCGCAGTCGGAGCGTTTCTGTGCGCAGGTGCGCTGACGGTGCTGTCCGGGCTGTGGAGACCGCTTGGCCGTCTGGCGGCGGCCATTCCGACGTCGCTGGCGCAGGCCATGCTGGGGGGCGTGCTGCTGCCGCTTTGCATCGTTCCGTTCAAGGCGGCGGTCGATCTGCCATGGCAGGCGCTGCCGGTCATTCTGACATGGTTCATTGCCGGTCGGATCAACCGTTTGTTCGCAGTACCCGCCGCCGTTGTCGCCGCCGCCATCGTGGTGGTGCTGAACGCGCATGGGCAATCGGTTGCACCGGCGCACATCCTTGCTGTCCCGGTCTGGACCAGCCCTACATTCTCGCTTGCATCGGCTATCAGCATCGGCATCCCGTTGTACGTGGTCACCATGGCAACCCAGAACATCCCCGGCGTCGCGGTAATGCGCAGCTTTGGATTTACGCCCCAACCCAGCCCGCTGTTTTCTGCCGTGGGTGGCGCGAGCATTTTGTCTGCGCCTTTCGGCGCACCTGCGACCTGCCTCGCTGCAATCACCGCGGCCATGTGTTCGAACGAAGACAGCCACCCCGACCCGAAACAACGGTATTGGTCGGCCATCATGGCGGGTGTGTTCTACTGCGTCTTCGGGGTTTTCGCCGTAGCGATCACCGGCTTTGCCGCTCATGCCGACCCGATGCTGATGGGCACACTGACCGGCGTTGCGCTGATCGGTGTGATGGCCAACGCGACCTTCGCGGCGCTTGAGGTGCCCGCCGAGCGCGAAGCGGCCATTCTGACCTTTGCCATAACCGCTTCGGGCATCACGGTTTTTGGATTGGGGGCCGCCGTCTGGGGCTTGCTTGCAGGGGGCATCGCTTATCTGGTTTCACACAAGGTACGCTGAAACCTATCGCTGAGGCATTGCGCGGGGTATAATCGCATCATGCTTAGATCGCTCGGAATACTGATAGAACGTCAAATCCAAAAAGCGCAGGCCGAGGGTCAGTTGGAGGGCCTTGAAGGCGAAGGCAAGCCCCTGCCCGACCGCTCGACAGAGGCCCAGACCGATCCCGCATTGGCGGCCGGTCATAGGATCATGGCGCAGGCCGGAGTTCTGCCCGAGGAATTCCAGATCAAAAAAGAACTGGATGCGGCCAGAAAGCACTATGCGACCCTCAACGACCCCGAGGAGCGCAAGGCCGCGATGGCGCGGCTGGCTGATCTTGAGATGCGGTTCAGTATGGCCCGCGATGCAAGGCGGGCCTTTATGCGTTAAGTGTGTTGCGCAAAATTCAGGCTGGTCAGCTTAAAAGCGATCACTGCAGGAGCCCTGAAACCATTAACAGAACACCAGCCGTGTCCTCATCAATCGTGCGTTCGATGGCCTCTGCCGGATCAGAGCCGTAGTCATTCTGAAAGAAGGATTTTTTAGCCAGAAGAGAGCTTTTGGTGATGGTTCTCATTACAGATTGCAAATCGCGGCTATTACGGGGGATTGCGAGCTCGGCGTACCCACCCAATTCCTCCACGGCGAGCTGCGGCCCGAGGTCCTGAAAATAACGGGCCGCTTCTGAGGGATCACCGGCTACGAATTGGTAGGTCACCATTGCCATGGTCGCTTTTTCGCCAAGCTCTGCCTTTGTACTTTCGTATACACTCAGGAAAGCCGGATCTCCGGTTATGCTGAGACCATCAAGCAAATCCAACTTGGAGTATTCGTCCAGTTCAACCGAGTTTCCGAAATCGGATTTGAGCTTTTGCAGATCATCGAATGATGGACCGCCAAAATAATAAAGTTGTTCATACACAGAATTCCTGGCCGTTTCCAAATCTTCGATCAGCCCCTCATCAGCGAGTACTTCCAGATAGTCCTCGGAAAGCTGCGGCATTCCGACGGCAAGGGCCCGTATTGCTGGGACAATACTGTTGGGTTGTTGAACAAGCTCGCTCATTTTTTTGAACACTGTCTTAGGCTTTTCGTGGTAAATGCCATGCGCAACCATGAATTCCAGTTGTTGCCTGACGCTGGCCTCGGCCTCGCCCGCCGCCGCCAGCACGTCATTCACCTGACGCTCGAACGCCCTTGAATATCCGTTATGGAGAACTTCGAAATAGACGTGGGAAAGCGCTATAATTTCGGGCGGGCGTCCAAATTTTTCCGACTCCTGAACAAACAGGTCGCGGGCGCATTCAATATCCTCGACGCACTCCATAACCTCTTTGATCCATTGCGTTTCCGCCGCTTTGGCATCGGCAATGGCCTGCTGTTCCGACAGCAAAACCTGAACTTCGGCGTCAAGCTTGTCGCGTTCCTGTTTCAAAAGGGTCGGATTGACGTTTCCGATGGATTGCCCGGTCACAAGCGATACCGCCAGACCCGAAGACGGGTGGGCCGAAACGATTTCGTCCAACTTGCTGATCGCGTCGTTCAGCGAGGCGAGTTTTTCTATCGGGTCCTCGTGTTGTTCCGCCGCCTGAACCAGCTGCACAGCCTCAACCAGCAGTGCATTTGCTTCGGCATCGCCAGCTATACCCGGAGTTGCTACTGAAAGGAAAACACCTGCGGCAAGCGCCGCCAAACTATTCGTTTTGTTCATTATTTCACACAGATTCCACTAACTACGGTAATAACCGCAGCTTCACTGAGCAGATTACAGCTTGTCAACTGCGGGAATCCGGTAAAACCGTGCGAAATCAACCAGAACACGCCTTAAGCGGGCGAGTTTACTTGAACTCGGGCTTGCGGCCCTGCATCTGTGCGGCGATGACCTCCATCTGGTCCGGCTTGCCGATCAGCTTGACCTGTTCGGCGGATTCTTCCAGCAGGACTTCCTGACGCGATCCGGCCTCGGCCACATCAATCAGGCGTTTTGCCGCCCGGATGCCCGAGGGGCTTTTGCCCGCGATCTCTTCTGCAAGGGCAATCGCCTCGGTCAGGGGGTCGTCGGACAGCTTTGTCACCAGCCCCCAATCGGATGCCTGCTGCGCGCCGATGGGCCGGGCGGTGTAGGTCAGCAGGCGCAGGACGTCCGAGCGGATCAGTTGCGGCAGCAGCACCATGCCGCCCATGTCCGGGATGATGCCCCATTTCATCTCCATCACCGACCATTTGCTGTCGGGATGCGCGATGCGAATATCCGCACCCAACGCGATCTGCAGGCCGCCGCCATAGGCCACGCCCTGCACCGCGCAGATCACGGGGACCGGGACGCGGCGCCAGACCATCGCCAGTTCCTGAAAGTCGTTGGTGTCCCCATGTGTACGCCCCATCAGCCATTCTTCGGGATCGACAGTGGCCATTTTGGCAAAGCTGGCCATATCCAGCCCGGCGCAGAAACTTTTGCCTTCGCCCGACAGCACGACGGCACGGGCGTCCGAGGCCGCTACCTCCTGCCCGGCGGACAGGATCGCCTGGATCATCGCATCATCCAGCGCATTCATCTTGTCACCCCGCGTCAGCGTGACATGGGCGATGTGGTCCTTGTATTCGACAGAAACGCGTGACATGCGGGTTCTCCTGCTGATGTTTGGTCAACCATGCCCGCAAGTTGCAGTGGTTTCCACCGCAACGTCGGGGCAGATGGACAGTGCGGCTTGCCGGAACCCGTTCCTTGCGTTTATCTGCACACATGAGTGATCCGCGATATACCCCGCTTGCCCAGTCCCTACCCGCAACCGTGCCGTTTGTCGGACCCGAAACGCAGGAGCGCGATCGCGGCGCACCCTTTGCAGCGCGGCTGGGAGCAAATGAAAGCGTGTTCGGCCCCTCACCCCGTGCCATCGAGGCCATGGCAGGAGCGGCCAGCGACATCTGGATGTATGGCGATCCCGAAAATCATGATTTACGCCATGCTCTGGCCAACCATCATGGGGTTGAGGCAAAGAACATCGTGGTGGGCGAAGGGATCGACGGGTTGCTGGGCTATCTGGTGCGGTTGATGATCGGTCCCGGTGATGCAGTGGTAACGTCCGCCGGGGCTTATCCGACATTCAATTACCACGTCGCCGGGTTTGGTGGCGCTTTGCACAAGGTTCCGTACACCGGCGATCACGAAGATCCCGCCGCGTTATTCGCAAAGGCGGCCGAGGTGGACGCCAAGCTTGTCTACCTCGCCAACCCCGACAATCCGATGGGCAGCTGGCACAAGGGTGCGGATATCGTCCGGGCCATGGAGAACCTGCCGGAAGGAACCTTGCTGGTACTGGACGAGGCTTATGTGGAATGCGCGCCGGAAGGGACTGCAGCACCGGTGGGCGCGGATGATCCGCGTGTAATCCGGATGCGGACCTTTTCCAAGGTTTACGGCATGGCGGGTGCCCGGGTTGGCTATGCAATAGGCGCGCCCGGGTTGATTTCGGCGTTCAACAAGGTGCGCAACCATTTCGGCATGAACCGTGCCGCTCAGGCCGGGGCGCTGGCCGCGTTGCGGGACGACGCTTGGCTGCACCAAGTTCAGGACCAGATCGCCGAGGCACGAGAGCGCATCCGGCAGATCGCCCGCGATAACGGGCTGAAGCCCTTGCCCTCGGCCACTAATTTCGTGGCCATCGACTGTGGGCGGGATGGCGCGTTTGCCAAGGCGGTGTTGGACTCGCTGGTGGCGCAGGGTGTATTCGTCCGGATGCCCTTTGCGGCACCGCAAAACCGCTGCATCCGAGTCAGTTGTGGGGAAGAGAGGGATCTGGACGCCTTTGCCGCCGCCTTGCCCAAGGCGTTGGCGGCAGAGCGCGGTTAGCCTGCAAGCACCGCCGCCGCCGCGTCCAGTGCGCCCGATCCCCGCGGAATGTTCAGCGCGGCCATGGCGGTTTCAACACCACCCAGCATTCCCATGACCATATGGCCATTCACGTGCCCCATATGGCCCAGCCGGAAATAAGAATCCTCGTCATCCATTCCCAGTCCGATGCCGAGCGTCAAGCCCAGATTGTTTTCGGTATATTCCCGCAGCGGCGTGCCCTGTCCCTTTGCAAGACGCAATGCCGTAACTGCGTGACTGCGGTGGGCACGGTCGGCGACATTCAGGCTAAGCGCGCCGCCTTCGGACCAGGTTTCGCAGGCGGCCCAGACGGCCTGAGCAAGGCGTTCATGGCGAGCCCAGATCTGCTCCATCCCTTCGGCGTGCATCATGTCCAGTGCCGCCCTGAGACCATAGAGGTGATGGGTGGGCGCAGTGCCGCCGAAATACTGATAGAACCAGCCGGGTTCGGCCCGCGGCTGCCAGTCCCAATAGGCCGACACACGGGGCATTGCCGCCCGTTTCGCCTGCGCCTTTTCGTTGAAAAAGACAAAGCCCAACGCCGGCGGCGTCATCAGCCCCTTCTGGCTGGCCGAGACCATCACGTCGACGCCCCATGCGTCCATCTCGAACCGGTCGCAGCCAAGTGAGGCGATGCAATCGGCCATCAGCAGCGCCGGGTGGCCCAGATCATCAAGCAGCGCCCGCAAGGCCGGAATATCGTTGCGGACCGAGGTGGAGGTATCCACATGCACGGCCAGAACCGCCTTGATCCGGTGGGCATTGTCCGCACGCAGCACTTCGGCAATCCGGTCAAAATCCCATGGCGCGGATTTGCCGAAATCGATCAGTTCAACCTCTGCCCCGATCCCTTGGGCCATTTCTGCCCAGCCATGCGTGAAGCGGCCCGAAGCCGGAGCCAATACGGTTTCACCCGGCGCGATCACGTTGGAAAGGGCAGCCTCCCAAGCGCCGTGGCCGTTGGAGATATAGATCGCCACGTCGTGCTTTGTTTGGGCCACGCGGCGCAGGTCGGCTGTCAGCGCAGGCATCATGTCGACCAGTTCACCCGCATAGATATTGGGGGCCGGGCGATGCATCGCCTGCAACACCGCATCGGGCATGACCGAAGGGCCGGGGATCGCAAGATAGTCGCGCCCCTGCGCGAGAGAGATTTTGTTTTTCATGAGGGCAACCTGCGTGAATTCGGGCTTACATTAGCGCCCGCGCAGGCCGCGTCAATGCATGAGGCTGGCCGCCTCACGCGCCAGCGTCTCAATCCCGGCCCAGTCGCCACTGGACACCATCTGTTTCGGCGCGACCCAGCTGCCGCCGGCGCAGATAACGTTCGGCATGGACAAATAATCCGGTGCATTTTCGGGCGAGACACCGCCGGTTGGACAGAACCCGATCTGCGGCAGGGGCGCGCCGATGGCCTTTAGTGCCGGAGCGCCACCTGATGCCTCGGCCGGAAAGAACTTGAGCATGTCGTAGCCCTTTTCCAGCAAGGCCATCGCCTCGGTCGCCGTGGCGGCCCCCGGCAACAGCGGAAGACCTTCGGCCTCGCAGGCAGCAATCAGGGTGTCGGTTGCCCCCGGCGAGACACCGAATTGTGCGCCCGCCTCTTTTGCGGCCCGGACATCTTCGGGGGTCAGCAATGTCCCCGCCCCTACTACTCCACCCGGCACCTGCGCCAAGGCGCGGATGGCATCAAGGGCCGCTGGTGTGCGTAGCGTGACCTCAAGCGCGGGCAACCCACCTGCGACCAGAGCCTCGGCCAGCGGTGCGGCCTGAGCCGCATCGTCGATGACAAGAACCGGAACAATCGGCGCAAGAGCACAAATTTCGCGGGTACGGTGCGATTTTGAGGGCATGAATCAGGCTCCAAACACGCTGGCGCCGGTATCTGCCGACCCAACGGAATTGCGGAAAGTGGCGAAAAGTTCGCGTCCGACGCCGAACTGGTTCGCGGTCAGGTCAGCCGAGGCGGGCGTACGGTCGAGGACACCTTCGGTCAGGATCTCCAGCTCACCGTTCACCGCATCGACGCGCACCAGATCGCCATCGCTCAGATAGGCAATCGGGCCGCCCTCGAGCGCCTCGGGGCAGACGTGGATGGCAGCGGGAACCTTGCCGGACGCGCCCGACATGCGACCATCGGTAACCAGCGCCACCTTTTGCCCACGCCCTTGAAGGATCGACAGGATTGGGGTTAGCGAGTGCAACTCGGGCATACCGTTGGCTTTTGGCCCCTGAAAGCGGACGACGACGATCACATCACTGGTGAATTCACCTGCCTTGAAGGCGGCCTTGACCTGATCCTGATCGTGGAAAACGCGCACGGGTGCCTCGACCACGTGATGCTCGGGCGCAACCGCCGAGACCTTGATCACTGCGGTACCCAGAGACCCAGTCAGGCGCGACAGCCCGCCGGTGGGTTGGAAGGGGTCCGATGCCGGGCGGAGAATTTTCTCGTTCAGGCTTTCACCCGCGCCATCCTGCCAGATCAACTGACCATCAATCAGTTTGGGTTCCTGCGTGTAGTGGTGCAGGCCCTGCCCAGCGACGGTGAGTGTATCGGGGTGCAGCAACCCCTCGTCGAGCAACGTGCCGATGCAATAGCCAAGCCCGCCTGCGGCGTGAAAGTGGTTCACGTCTGCCAGACCGTTGGGATAAACCCGCGCGACCAAAGGTACCGCGGCAGAAATATCGGAAAAGTCCTGCCAATCCAGCACGATGCCACCGGCGCGGGCCATGGCGATCAGATGGATCAGCAGGTTGGTCGATCCACCCGTTGCCATCAGACCAACGATACCGTTCACAAAGGCGCGTTCATCGAGGATCTGATAAACCGGCGTGTAGTTGTTGCCCAGCGCGCTGAGCGACAGGGCACGGCGGGCGCCTTCCTCGGTCAACGCATCGCGCAGAGGCGTGTTCGGGTTGACAAAGCTGGAGCCCGGCAGGTGCAGACCCATGAACTCCATCAGCATCTGGTTGGTGTTGGCGGTGCCGTAGAATGTACAGGTGCCGGGGCCGTGATAGGCGGCCATCTCGGCGGCCATCAACTCCGCTCGTCCGATCTCACCGGCTGCGAATTGCTGGCGTATTTTTGCCTTTTCATCATTGGGCAAGCCACTGGTCATCGGCCCAGCGGGCAGGAAGACGGCCGGAAGATGCCCAAAGCTTTGCGCTGCGATGACCAGACCCGGGACGATCTTGTCGCAGACACCAAGGAATACGGCAGCGTCATAGGTGTTGTGGCTGAGCGCCACCCCAGCGGCCAGAGCGATCACATCGCGGGAAAACAGCGACAGTTCCATCCCCGCTGCACCTTGCGTGACCCCGTCGCACATCGCGGGAACACCGCCCGCGACCTGAGCCGTGCCCCCTGCCGCCCGCGCGGTCTGGCGGATCAGTTCGGGGTAGCGTTCAAAAGGTTGATGCGCCGAAAGCATATCGTTGTAGCTGGTGACGATGCCCAGATTGCCCGCATGTCCGGTGGCCAGCGACTGCTGATCCTCTCCTGCGCCGGCATAGGCGTGGGCTTGACCGCTGCACGACAGATGACCGCGGGCCGGTCCTGATGAGCGGGCCTGTTCCATCCGATCCAGATGGGTCTTGCGCAATGACGCGCTGCGTTCCGTGATCCGGTTTGTGACTTGGGTGATGACGTTGTGAACCATCTCAACCTCCGATCTGGCGCCAGCGGCGCCCGTCGCGGTGCATTAGCATCAGGGCCTCTTCGGGGCCCGAACTGCCCTGATCATAGGGGGCGGGCTTGTCGCGGCTTTCTTCCCACTCGCTTATGATGGGATCGACCCAGGCCCAGGCGGCCTCGACCTCGTCCCCGCGCATGAACAGGGTCTGATCGCCGCGAATGACATCCATCACCAACCGTTCATAGGCGTCCTGCGCCCGAACGTCTGCGCCCAGCGCCTCGGCAAAACTCATGTCCAGCGACACGTCCGCAAGACGGAAACCACCCGGCCCAGGGTCCTTGATGGTGGTGCGCAGGGTTATCCCCTCGTCCGGTTGCAATCGGATCACCAGAACGTTGCCGCGCAACGGGCCGACATTGGGAAAGATCGTGTGCGGCGGGTCACGGAAGAACACGGCAATCTCAGACTCGCGGGCGCGCAGACGTTTGCCGGTGCGTAGATAGAACGGCACGCCGGCCCAGCGCCAGTTGCCCACATGCACCTTTAGCGCGATGAAACTTTCGGTGCGGCTGTCGGGGGTGCCCACGTGATCCAGATAGCCGCCGCCACCGTCTTCGGACCGGTATTGACCGCGCGCAATGTCAGAAGGCGCGACCGGTTCCAGCGCCTCGATCACCTTCACCTTTTCGTCACGCACCGAATTGGGCGCGAACTTCGAGGGTGGTTCCATGGCTGTCAGGCACAGAAGCTGGACAAGGTGGTTCTGGATCATGTCCCGCGTTGCACCGGACTGATCATAATAGGTCTCGCGCCCTTCGACACCGACGGTTTCCGCAACCGTGATCTGAACATGGTCGACATGAGTAGCGTTCCATAGCGGCTCGAACAGAGAGTTGGCAAAGCGCAGCGCCATGAGGTTCTGCACGGTTTCCTTGCCCAGATAGTGATCGATCCGATAAATCTGATGCTCTTCGAAAAATTCCCGCAACTCGCCGTTCAGGGCTTTTGCCGAAGCCAGATCGTGGCCAAAGGGCTTTTCCACGACAATCCGGCTATCCGGCGTCGCAAGGCCGTGATCGTGCAACCGTTGCGCAATGCCGGAGAACAGATTTGGCCCGACAGACAGGTAAAACGCCCGAATAGTGTCAGGCCGCAGAGATTTAGCCAATTCGGGCCAGCCGTCGCTGCCCAATGCATCCACCGAAACATATTCGACCTGTTTCAAAAAACGGTCCAGTACCTGAGGTTTTGATTCCGGCGCGAATTCCTGAATTGCGTTTCGGGCGAGCGTTCGGAATTCATCATCGGACATTTCGGATCGGGCCGAAGCGATGATGCGGGCCTCATCCGGCATCTGGCCGACCTCGAAACGGTGATAGAGACCCGGCAGGATCTTGCGATGCGCCAGATCACCCGTGGCGCCGAACAACACAAGGTCGAACGGATGCACAGGTATTACGCGTGAAACCATCGCCAGGCTCCTTTGAATTTGCCCCGCCCTGTCTAGCACAAACTGTTGGTCGGGTACGAAATGCATCTATAGGTGTTAACGACAATGTTATCGCTAACATTCGAGAGCTGGATAAGAAAAACCCCGACAAAATGCAAGTCCGGAAGTCAGATTAAGGCCATCACCGGGAAATTTCACCTCAGTCCTGATTTCGCAGCCATTCCATGACTGCAGGGCGCACGGTTTGTTCACCCCGATGGCGGGCATCAGTGATGATCTTGCGCACCTCTTGCAGGTTGGACCGCAACAGCAGGCTTTTGACAGGGCCAATGGAGGCCGGGCGCATCGAAAGTGTCCGTATGCCCATGGCCGCAAGGCACAGCGCCTCGATCGGGCGGCCCGCATCCTCGCCACAGAAACTGAGGGGCGTGTCGGAAATGCCGCAGCGTTCGACGATCCGCTCGATAAGGCTCAGGAAGCTGACATTCAGCGTGTCATACCGGCGGCGCACAAGTTCGTTTTCACGGTCCGCCGCAAAGAAGAATTGTTTCAGGTCATTGCCGCCGATTGAGATGAAGCCGACATCGTCAAAGAACTTCTGTGGCGCAAAGACAAGAGACGGCGTTTCAAGCATGGCGCCCACGTCGAGCGTTTCCGGAAGGACGTGCCCGAGGCGTTTTTCCCGTTCGATCGTTTTGTCCACTTCGGCGCGGGCGGCGCGGTATTCCTCGGCCTGCGCCACGAAGGGGAACATGATGGTCAGCGGGCGGCCGTTGGCCGCGCGGATCAGCGCCTGAAGCTGCATGCGCATGACGCCGCGCTTGTCCAACCCGACGCGGATCGCGCGCCAGCCCAAGGCCGGGTTCGGCTCGGCCACATGTTTCATATAGGGCAGAACCTTGTCCGACCCGATATCCAGCGTGCGGAAGACAACCCTTTTGCCATGGGCCGCGTCCAGAACCCGCTGATACAACGCCACCAGCTCGGAGCGTTTGGGCATCTGGTTCCGGATCAGAAACTGCAACTCGGTCCGGAAAAGCCCAACGCCTTCGGCACCCGAGTTTTCCAGCGATGGCAGATCGGCCATCAGGCCCGCGTTCATCACAAGGTTGACCCGTTCACCATCCCTCGTGACGGCAGGGCGTTCGCGGATCGACGCATAGCGTTCCTGCGCCTTGGCCTGCATCGCGATCTTGTCACGAAATGCACCGACAACCGTATCTTCTGGACGCAGGTGCACGACGCCCTGGTCCCCGTCCACAAGGATGTGGTCGCCGTTCAGTGCCTCGGTCGTGATCCGGCCGGTATGAACGACAAGAGGGATCGCCAATGCACGGGCGACAATGGTGGCATGGCTGCCAACCGAACCCTCCTCAAGCACGATGCCCTTGAGGGATCGCCCATATTCCAGCAGATCGCCCGGGCCGATGTTGCGGGCGATCAGAATCGGGTCGGGCGGCAGTTCCAGCCCGGTATTGTTGCCCTGACCCGTCAGAATGCGCAGCAGACGATTGCTGAGATCATCCAGATCGGCCAAGCGTTCGCGCAGATAGGGGTCGGTGACCTGACTCATCCTTGCGCGGGCCTGTGACTGCTCTTTCTCAACCGCAGCTTCGGCACTGAGGCCGCGCGCGATATCCTCTTCCATGCGCCGCATCCAACCCTTGGAATTGGCAAACATTCTGTAGGCTTCGAGAACCTGCAATTGTTCCTTGTCGCCGCCCTGCGATATTTCGAGCATCTTGTCGACGCCGACGCGCAGTTCCTCGACCGCTTCCGTCAGGCGCTGAAGTTCGCGTTGCGGGTCGTCCGCGATCGGATTGGTGACAACGACACGCGGCTCGTGCAGCCAGACGTGGCCCTCGGCAGAACCTTCCTGCGCCGGGCCGCCCTTGAGCACAACGGATTGCTGGTGCAATGGGGACAAGGCTGCGCCTTCGCCGATAAAGGCGCCAAGTTCGGCCATCTCGGCCAGAACCATCGCTACCACTTCCAGGGCATAAACCTCGTCCGAGGAGAATTCCCGCGCCTCGCGGGACTGCACGACCAGAACGCCCAGCTTTTCGCCCAGACGCTGCACCGGGACACCAAGAAAGGAAGAGAACCTCTCTTCTCCCGTCTCCGGCATATAGCGGAACCCTTTGGCCGAAGGGGCATCCGCGGTGTTGACCACCTTGCCGTATTTGGCAACGCGTCCCACCAGCCCTTCGCCCATGCGCATACGGGTCTGGTGTACCGCCTCGGGTGCCAGACCTTCGGTCGCGCAAAGCTCCAGCGTTTCTTCGTCGCGGAACAGATAGATCGAACAGACCTCGCACAGAATGCTGTCCGCAATCAGATGCGTGATCCGGTCAAGACGTTCCTGACCGGCGGCCTCGCTCGCCATTTCTTCGCGCAGCCGCCCCAGCAGCTTGCGGGATTCTGATTCTGTGCCGTCTGCCATGGCCCAATCACATTCAGGTGTCAGGCAAGTCCCTGGCAGAAATGCTCAGGCCGCCTTGTCCAGTTCAAAGGCATCATGCAGTGCTTGAACGGCAAGTTCCATGTATTTCCGATCTACGAGAACGGAAATTTTAATCTCGGAGGTTGTAATGACCTTGATGTTGATCCCCTCATCCGAGAGCACCTTGAACATTTTGGCCGCCACACCGGATTGAGAGCGCATTCCGATCCCGACCACGGACACCTTGCAGACATCGTTGTCGGCAACCAGATCAGCATAGTTCAGCTCGCCACGCTCCTTGATTCCCAACAGCGCTTTTTCCGCGCGCGCAACCTGATCGGTGGGGCAGGAAAAGGTCATGTCCGTGCGCCCCTCGTCCGAGATGTTCTGAACGATCATGTCCACATTCACGCCCTCGTCGCTGAGCGCGGTAAAGATCGTCGAGGCGATACCGGGGCGGTCGGCGACCGACACAACGGTCATCTTGGCCTCATCGCGGGAATAGGCCACACCGGAGACTACGTTGGATTCCATGATTTCCTCCTCGTCGACGACCAGCGTACCGGCCTCGTCGGATTGTTCCTCAAAGCTTGAGAGGACGCGCAATTTCACCTTGTACCGCATCGCCAGCTCGACCGAGCGGGTCTGAAGTACCTTGGCCCCCAGCGAGGCCAGTTCGAGCATTTCCTCGAACGAAATCTTATCGAGCTTGCGGGCCTTTTCACAGATGCGCGGGTCGGTGGTATAGACACCGTCCACGTCCGTATAAATATCACACCGCTCCGCATCAAAGGCCGCCGCAAAGGCCACCGCAGTGGTATCCGAACCGCCCCGGCCCAGCGTGGTAATGCGCCCCTCGGGGCTGATCCCCTGAAAGCCCGCGACCACGGCAACCTTCATGCCTTCGGCGAATTTCTGGTTGATGTTGTCGGTCGGAATCTCTTCGATCCGGGCAGCCGAATGCGCGCCGTTGGTGATCAGCGGCACTTGCCAGCCCTGCCAGCTTCGGGCCGGGATATCCATTTCCTGCAGTGTCAGCGACATCAGACCGGCAGTCACGTTTTCACCCGACGATACAACGGCATCATATTCGCGCGCATCATAAAGCGGCGAAATTTCATCGACCCAACCCACCAGTTCGTTGGTCTTGCCCGACATGGCCGAGACAATGACGATCACGTCATAACCCTTGGCCACTTCTACGCCAACGCGTTTCGCCGCACGGCGGATGCGGTCAGGATTGGCAACAGAGGTGCCGCCAAATTTCATCACGAGTACGGGCATGGGGCCAGTGTCTCCGCGCCTTGGAATTCCGATCCCGTGCCTCATATGCGAGGGGGGCCTCAAGGGCAAGTGGCCAAACAGGTTCTGCCTGCGGCGCAGGGCCGCTTTACATTGCCCGGCAGGGGTGCGAGCGTAACGGAAATACTGTTTACCAAAAGGTTACACATGTACCGCTTCATTCTTGCCCTTGCTTTACTGTCTTCCCCGGCCACCGCACAGGTTGCCACCCTTTCTGGTACGGACGGACAGAATTCACTGGGCACGGTTCCCTGCACCGCGCTGGCGGGCCAGCCGCTGGAAAACTGCCCCGCCGAGCTGCGCCGCAAGGATGACGGCACCGCAACGCTTGCCGTGCAGCTTGGCACCGGCGAAGTACGACGCATCTATTTCGAAGGTGCCGAGGCGGTCTCGACCAGTTCAACATCACCCATCACCTCGGAATCGCGTGGCGACATTCTGGTGATCTTCATCGATCCCGGCGAGGTTTACGAGATTCCAAAGGCCGCACTGACCAGTCAGTAGGCGTGTGCCTGTCCGTCCCAGGTTTCAAAACAGCCCGTGCTTTCAAGCGAAAGCCCATCGAACCGTTCGGCAAGGCCTGACACGGCCTCGCTGACGTGGATGTCGGCGGCTGCTCCGCCCATATCTGTCTGCACCCAACCGGGGTGATAGATCCCGACGGCAATCCCGTCGCCCCGCAAATCCGTTGCAAGGTTGCGCCCCAGATTGAGTGCCGCCGCCTTTGAAGCGCGATAGATATAACTGCCGCCCGGCGCACGGGTATGAGACGCCATCTGGGAAGAAATGATCACGATTTTGCCGCCGGCCATGCGCAGGTTGGGCAACAGGGCCTGAACGGTCAGAAACACACCCGTCACATTCGCTGCAAAGGTCTGCGCCCACATTTCCGCCGGATAACCGTCGATCCCCTGCCCCTTGTCCAGATAGACACCGGCATTGCACACCAGCAAATCCAGCGGCTTGCCTTCCAGCTTTGCCGCCATTGCTGCTTGCTGGGCCGGATCTGTGACATCCAGCACAATGTCTGCCGCATCATCCCGTGCGGTGCCGGTGACATCATCCCCACGGGCGCGCAGGTGTTCCGCCAGAGCCTTGCCGATCCCGCGATTGGCCCCGGTAATCAGTACATGCATGGATCAGTTTGTCTTTCTGCTGGGCATGAACGGCAGCGGTGCCACTGGCACGCCATCGTCAATGAGCGCCTTAGCCTCGTCAGGTTTGGCTTCGCCATAGATCGCCCGTTCAGGCGCCTCGCCCAAATGAATCTTTCGGGCCTCGGAGGCGAAATCCTTACCGACATAGTCGGAATTCTCTTCGACTTTGCGCCGCAGTTCAGCCAGCACCGTCGAAACATCCCGGGATTGAGCCAGTGAATCTTCTGCCTTCTCCGCAACCGGGGCAGCCTCAATCCGGCGCGCAGGTCGCACGCTGGGCGTCATAATTGCCTTGGTGACTTCCGCGCAGCCGCAAACCGCACAGGACACCATCCCGGCCGCCGAAAGCTTGTCGTAGGCTTCGGCAGATTGAAACCAGCTGTCAAAGCTGTGTCCGTTGCTGCATTTCAACGCGTATTGAATCATGGTTTGTCCAAAATGGATGGTTGCGAAATAGATACTGACCAAAAAGGCGAGATCAAGACATCATAGCCGATAGATCCCGCAATTTGCAGTGAAAATCGAGTAAAACTCTGGCGAGGTCCTGTTGGTGTACGCGTGCTGCCGCTTTTTTGGCGAAAACCACTTGCGTCTGCGCTCGGTCCGTTCCGGGAAACTTTCCGCCAGACTTTCAACCCGAACGGGAAACAATTCGACCGCACACAGCACATTTCCCTTGCTCGGGCGCCGTTTCAGGTAGGTATAGCGGCCAATACTCTGCGCCTCGCACGATCCTACGACCCCGGCTTCTTCCCACGCCTCCCACTCGGCTGTTTTGGCGGGTTTAAACCCGTCGATTGGCCAGCCCTTTGGCACGATCCAGCGCCCCGTTTCACGTGTGGTGATCAGAAGGATACGTAAATCCCCATGATCGAACCTGTAACAAATCGCACCATATTGCGGCTGAACCGGGTAGGCACCAGGCTTTTGCAACATATCCGCCGGCAGTCTGGCGTTCATCGTACTTTCCGCAGAATCGTGTTGATCAAAGGCTCGGCCCCTCAAGACACATACCGACCGGATATCGCGGCCAGACACTGGCACCATACCATATATTGAGGAATCAACCAAATATGTTGATCTAGATCGCCCTTTCAGGCAGGCGCCTGACCAGTCTTTGAACCAACTCGTCATGCGGTATGTCGGCATCTATGGCCAGACGACGCAGGCCAAAATGCACCCGAGCAATCTGTTGGTAATAGCGCGAGTAGACGTAATTCGTGCCACCCCCGGCAAAGGCCCCGAGAACGGGAACCGACTGAGCCGCAAGCTTTTGCCCCAGAACCACCGACAGACGCGGCGCTACAACGGAGATCAGACGCTGGACGGCAGGGCCCGTCAGCGTCAGGCGCACCGAGTAGAACCCCAGATCGGCCCCATCATCGTCGGCCAGCGGCCCCGCGGCGGAAAGCACCCGGATGCAGTCAAACCGCACGCTGTCGGACGCCGGGTCAAAGCCTTCTTTTGCCGCAGCGCCCTGAATTGAGCGCAACAACATGGTTGTGGTTGCCGGAAGCTCCATCAATGCAGTTGAAAAGCCGCCAAAGCCGCCTGCTGCACCCATTGCCGTTGTAACGGCGGTATTCACCCAAGGCTGCTGATCCGGAACCGCGCGCCGCGACGTCTGGGCTGCATGCAGGGCGATACGCAACGCACCTTCGGTGGCATCGTACAGGCCGTTGCGCACCTGCGGCGGAAGTTGTTCCAGCAGAGATTCAGCCTTGCCGCCCAAATGGTTGAGCAACTTGACACCCGATCCGCCAGCCGATCTGTAGCGATCCGCCAACCGGTCAAGCTCTGCTTCCGTATCCACCGTTTCGACCAGAACAACATCCTGCACGTCGCGTACCTCCGTCTATGAAAGACATCGTGTCACGAGGGCACGGATTCAATGTTTTATTTGCTCCAGCGGGTCACGGCGCCGCAAATATCGCGCCATGAACCGGATACCAGTTCCATCCCCAGAACCCGGTCAGGGTTGGTCGGCGGCGGCATCTCCACACCGCCCAACCGATCGAAACCAAAGCGGGAATAATAAGGGGCGTCACCCACCAGAATCACGCGCTGCCAGCCCTTGTTGCGGCCCGCTTCGACACCTTCGCGGATCAGAAAACCGCCCAGACCCTCGCCCTGATGGGTCGGGTGCACGGCAACAGGTCCAAGCAAAAGGGCGTCATGTTCCCCGACATGCACCGGCCAGAACCGGATGGCCCCCGCCAATATCCCGCCAGTATCACGAGCGACCATGGACAGGCCGGATACGGGCGGCACGTCATCCCTCAAACGGTATGACGACAGCGCCTCGCGCCCCGGCGCAAAGCACAGGTCATAGAGGGCCTCGACCTCCCACCAATCACCCGGCTCTTCCGGCCTGATTACGAATTGCTGCACCCCTGCCCTCTTTTCCTTGCTGGAATTCGCCCTAGCACTTCGTTACGCCTTGGGCAAACGCTTGGAGAAAAGATGTTCTATCGCCCCGAAGACGGCCATGGTTTGCCGCACAATCCGTTCAATGCGATCATTACCCCCCGGCCCATTGGCTGGATATCGAGCCGGGATGCGGACGGGATCAACAACCTGGCCCCCTATTCCTTTTTCAACGGTGTCGCCTACACCCCGCCACAAGTGATGTTTGCCACAACAGGCACCAAACACGATCAGGATGGGGGAAAGGACAGCATCGCCAACATCAAGGCCACCGGGGTGTTTTGCGTAAATGTCGTGGCACATGCCCATCGGGATGCGATGAACGCCAGTTCCGCAGGCTTGCCCAAACATGTGGACGAGTTCGAACACGCAGGCCTGACCCCGATTGAGTGCGAAACCATCCCTTGCGCACGGATCGAAGGCGCGCCCGCGTCGCTGGAATGCAAACTCACACAAATCGTGACCCTCCCGGGAGAGGCGAACCGCGTTGTCTTTGGCGAGGTCACGGGGGTACACCTGCGCGACGACTGTTTGCAGGACGGAAAGTTTGATGTCACCAGATTTCAGCCGCTGGCCCGGCTTGGATATCGCGACTATTCGGTTGTGACCGAGTTATTCAGCCTGTCCAGGCCTGACGACTGATGCCACTGCCTGATCCTTATCGCAGATACCCGGTTACCCTGCCCGATGGGACCGACCACAAGGGCACGGTGTTTTTGTCCGAGGCGGTCGATCATCCAAGGTTTGAGGCCGGGGCGTTCAGCTACGCATCAGACTTTGACCCGCCCGAGGATTGGGGGGCACGGCTGGCTCCTTATCTGTTTCCGTTTTCGAAGGAAAAACTGAGCTTGGGCAAATTTTGCCAGATTGCTCATGGCGTTCGGTTCATTACATCTTCGGCCAATCACGCGATGGCGGGACTGACCTGTTTTCCTTTTCCTGTCTTCGATCCTGACAGGATGTCGGGATACCAGCCCGATACGCGGGATACGATCATCGGGCATGACGTGTGGATCGGATATGGCGCATTGATTCTGCCCGGAACACGGATCGGCAACGGATCAATCATTGGTGCCGGATCGGTTGTCCGAGGTGACATCCCACCTTACGCAATTGTCACGGGAAACCCCGCAGAGGTGCGGCGTTACCGTTTTGAAGCGGATGTGATCGCCAGACTGGAAGCCCTTGCCTGGTGGGACTGGCCGCCACAATCAGTTGGAGCCGCCGAAAGCGCCCTTCTATCCGGTGATATCGATAGGTTGGATCGCCTGGCTCCAAATTGAAAGGCGACCCTCGGGCCGCCTTTCCAATATGTCAGTGACCGCCCAGAATTCCGGTCCGGACTGAATAATCCACGGCAAGCGCGTAATCCGGGTCGTCGTCGCTGTCGACCATAAGATGACCCGCCTTGTTCAGCAGCTTGTGGCAATCCCGGCTGAGGTGCCGAAGCATGACACGCTTACCCGCCGCCTCGTATTTCGCTGCAATCGCTTCGATAGCCTGCAACGCGGACTGATCCACCACGCGGCTTTCGGCGAAATCAACGATTACAACGTCAGGGTCATTAGGCACGTCGAAAAGTTCCACAAAGCCTTCGGAAGATCCAAAGAACAGCGGGCCCTGAACTTCGTAGACTTTTGCGCCCTTTTCAGTCTCAGATTCACGGGTGATCGCGTGGATGCGTTTGGCGTTGTTCCACGCATATGCCAGCGCCGAGACGATCACACCGACGACGACGGCAACCGCGAGGTCCTCCATCACGGTCACGACGGTCACCAGCACGATGACGAACGCATCCATCAGCGGCACCTTGCGCATGATCTTGAACGAGTTCCAGGCAAAGGTCCCGATCACCACCATGAACATCACACCAACCAGAGCGGCCAGCGGAATCTGTTCGATCAGGGGCGAGGCGAACAGGATGAACACCAGCAGGAACAGGGCCGCAGCGATCCCGGCGATACGGGTGCGGCCCCCGGATTTCACGTTGATCATCGACTGGCCGATCATGGCGCAGCCGCCCATGCCACCGAAGAAACCAGTGGCGACGTTGGATACGCCCTGAGCGATGCATTCCTGCGAGGCCCCACCACGTTTGCCGGTGATTTCGCCGACAAGGTTCAGGGTCAGCAGGGATTCGATCAGACCAATGGCCGCCAGAATGACGGCGTAGGGCAGGATGATTTCGAAGGTTTCCCAGTTCAGCGGAACCATTGGGATGTGGAATGTGGGCAGGCCACCCTCGATCGATGCCAGATCACCGACGCGAGGCACTTCCAGACCAAAGCCGATCACCAGCGCCGCCACGACAACGATCCCGGCCAAAGGTGCGGGCACGATACGCGTGATACGCGGCATCACCCAGATTACGGCCATGGTCAGCGCGACCAGACCCAGCATGGTGTAAAGCTGCATGCCCGAGAGCCATTCGCCACCACTCATGCCATGGCCGGTGTTTTCCATCGTTCCCGGCACCTTGAACTGGCCCATCTGCGCCAGAAAGATCACGATGGCCAGTCCATTAACAAAGCCCAGCATCACCGGATGCGGCACCAGCCGGATAAACCGTCCCCAGTGCATGGCACCCGCGATAACCTGCAGGATGCCCATCAGAACAACAGTCGCAAAGAGGTATTCAACCCCATGCTGCGCCACAAGCGCCACCATCACCACAGCCAGAGCACCGGTCGCGCCCGAGATCATGCCCGGCCGTCCGCCAATCAGTGCCGTGATCAGGCCGACCATGAAGGCCGCGTACAGACCAACCAGAGGGTGAACACCGGCGACAAAGGCAAAAGCCACCGCTTCAGGCACCAAAGCCAGCGCCACAGTTAGGCCCGACAGCAGTTCGATCCGCAGGCGGGAAAGGGTCAACCCCTCGTCCGGCATCCAGCGCAGATCGGGAATGGCTAGGCGATTGGCAAAACTTGCCAGCAAGGCTCGGGGCATGGGGCTGTCCTGTGGATCTGTCGTGTTCGCGCGAAAGCGCCCTTTTACAGGCGTATCGCCCTGCGAGCTACTGCATCAGGCGGGACACTGCCATGCGAATTGTGCATGCCCTGGAGCGCTTTTTCCGGACTCGTGCAACTTTGCCACGGTGCACACCCTTGCCAAACCGGCCGTTAACTCACAGATTTTCCGGCAACAACAAGGATTCAGCAGGGAGCGCAAAGGTGGCTCAGACAAAAATTGCCGTCATCGGCGGATCGGGTATCTACGACATCGACGGATTGGAAAATTCCGAATGGGTTACGATTGAAACACCGTGGGGCGATCCGTCGGACCAGATTCTGACCGGATCACTGGGCGGCGTCGACATGGCATTTCTGCCCCGCCACGGACGTGGTCATGTCCATTCACCGACCGAGGTGCCCTATCGTGCCAATATCGACGCGCTCAAGCGGCTGGGTGTCACGGATGTAATCTCGGTTTCGGCCTGCGGATCGTTCCGAGAGCATATGGCGCCCGGGGATTTCGTGATTGTCGATCAGTTCATCGACCGCACCTTTGCGCGCGACAAAAGCTTTTTCGGCACAGGCTGCGTCGCCCATGTCAGCGTTGCCCATCCCACCTGCCCGCGTCTGAGCGATGCCTGCGAAACCGCAGGCAAGGCCGCTGGGGTCACCATTCACAGGGGGGGCACCTATCTGGCGATGGAGGGACCGCAGTTTTCCACCCTGGCCGAGTCCAAGATGTATCGCGAGCAATGGGGTTGTGACGTGATCGGCATGACCAACATGCCCGAAGCGAAACTCGCCCGCGAGGCCGAGCTTTGTTACGCCTCGATCGCCATGGTCACGGATTATGACAGCTGGCATCCCGATCACGGCGAAGTGGACGTGTCTGCCATCATCGCCACACTGATCGGCAACGCCGAGAAGGGGCGCGCGCTGGTCAAGGGCCTGCCTGCGCTGCTTGGCGCGGATCGTGCGCCCTGCCCGCATGGCTGTGATCGCGCTTTGGAATACGCAATCCTGACCGCGCCGGAAAAACGCGACCCGGCACTGCTGGCCAAGCTGGATGCGGTGGCAGCACGCGTTCTCTAATGCACCTCGAGCAATTGCAACGCCAGTTTTCTGGACGTGCTCCAATGCGGCCGGATCAGCGTGTCGAGCGTTGCGCTTTTCACGCATTCGGGCGGGCACGGATCAGGCGTCAGGGGCTTTGGCTTGAAACGCACGAAGTCGACGGGCTCTTCCCGGTTTGTATCGAGATAGACGGTCTCAACTATGAAAATCAGGAAATCACCCTCGGTCAATTTGTCTTCGACGTCGTCCCAGCAGGCCGGATCGAACACGCTTTCGAATGACTGATCTACACGGGCGGTCCGCAGCCAGCCCCTTTCGACGTTCTTTTCCTTGAGGAATGTCAGAGAGATGACCTTTATGCTGTCGGATATTGCATCAAGCGCGGAGTTGTAACTGACCCCGGCCATGTTGATCACGCGCATTGTCCTTGGCGGTTTTTTGTCCACAATTTCGGAATCCACTTTCTGGCACAGCCGCTGTTCCTCAAACTTTCGGCTGCCCAGATGGAACGCATAGGCGTGACCGGGCATGGGATCGATGACGGTTTTGCCGCTTACATACTTCTTTTCAAACTGCAAATCCCGTTCATGCACGCCCAGCAAATGTGTCTTGCCATAGGCAAAAGTGGTCATAGCGATAACGGCCGCCCCTATGGCGGCATTTCTTTTCCACGACATGTCATCACCTCAATTCGGGCAGCAGATACTCCCGCCACAATTGTAGTAGCCGGAGGGGCATGCCGCCAAAGCGGGTGCTGACGAGCCAATGATAATGGAGACGGATATGATGAATACCTTCATAATAAAAAACTCCGAATCGAATAAAATAAGAACAATCATATCACGATTACCGCATTCTTTCGAATCAGCGGCACAGGCGGCTAAAATTCTCATTGACGTGGACGCGTACCAAAGCCTTTATGTGACGGAACTCAAATTCGGAAATTCCAATGTCACTTGATCTTTGGCTGACGTTTGTCGCGGCCTCGACCGCTTTGCTGCTAATCCCCGGCCCGACCGTGTTGCTGGTGCTTAGCTATGCTCTGTCCAAGGGGCGCAGCGTTGCGGTTGCGTCAGCAAGCGGTGTGGCGCTGGGAGATCTGATTGCGATGACGGCATCGTTGCTAGGACTCGGGGCACTTGTTCTGACCTCGGCAACATTGTTTTCGGTTTTGAAGTGGATAGGCGCGGCCTATCTGATCTGGCTAGGCGTAAAACTGTTGTTCAGTGCACCGTCCGAGGCAACGGAGGCGGCAGAAGCTAATCAGGATATCTCGGCCAGAGGCGTGTTTGGGCACGCTGCCGCCGTTACCGCGCTGAACCCCAAATCCATCGCCTTTTTCATCGCATTTGTTCCGCAGTTCCTGCGCCCCGATGACGTGCTGGCCCCCCAGTTCGTCATCCTGATCGCCACATTTGTCGGTCTGGCATGGATCAATGCGCTGGCCTATGCCCTGCTGGCTGACCGCCTGCGGCGCGTTGTGGGCAGCGCGAATGTCGTATCCGCCCTGACCCGCTTTGGCGGCCTGACGCTGATCGGGATGGGGATTGCAACGACAGTACTGCGCCGCCCTGCCTAAGACGGTTCAGTCGCCGGCGTTTTCCTTCATGAAACCGCGAATGAAACGGCGGATTTCCCGCGCCGCAGAGGTATCCAGTTCCTTGCAGAGCTCCACGAACGCATCCCGTTCGTCCTTGTCGAGCCGCAAGACCAACTGACTGTTTTTCTTGGTCGAACCTTTGCCGTCTTTCTTTGCCACGCGCCTTTGCTCCGCCTAATACTTGATTCTCCGAGAGATGCATTGTATATACATCGCATAGAGAATGTAGATATCGAGCACCTAACAATAAAACGGAGGATAAGGCAATGAACCTTCATGCAGCTCAGGCATTTCTTCTGCGTGATCAGCGCAACTGGCGCAAACCGCATCTGTCGTGGTTGCCGGGTACTCTGTACCGTTACTACGGACTGCCGAATGTGATCTCGAAGCGCCAAAGATAGTTTCCCGTCCCCCTCTTGCGTGCGCGGACCCGATGGGCGAAACACCCGTTGGTAACGCGATGCATCAGGGGATGAGCCATGCCCAAAAACAAAACGGTCAAGGATTACATCCGGACCATCGTCGATTTCCCTCACGAAGGGATCATGTTCCGGGATGTCACCACATTGTTCGCGGACCCACGCGGATTCCGGATGGCAATCGACCAGATGCTGCACCCCTATGCGGGCGAAAGGATCGACAAGGTCGTCGGGCTTGAGGCGCGCGGCTTCATTCTGGGCGGTGCGATTGCGCACCAGCTGAGCGTTGGATTTGTACCGATCCGCAAAAAGGGCAAGCTGCCCGGAACGACCATCAGTCAGGATTACAAACTGGAGTATGGCGAGGCCATCGTGGAAATCCACGATGACGCCATCCAACCGGGCGAAAAGATTCTGGTGGTGGACGATTTGCTGGCCACAGGCGGTACAGCCGCTGCGGGTATCAAACTGATCGAGCGTCTGGGTGGCGAGATTATCTCGTGCGCCTTCATTGTTGATTTGCCAGAGCTTGGCGGTCGCAAGGCACTTGAGGCGATGGACATGGACGTCCATGTCCTGTGCGAATTCGAGGGCCTCTGAGCAATTCAGCGCAGCACGGCGCCGGGGTTCATGATCCCAACAGGGTCAAGCGACGCCTTGATGGCCCGCATGGCCGCCAGCCGCACCCGATCGCCATAGCGTTCCAGATCGGTCACTTTCAGCCGCCCCACCCCGTGCTCGGCACTGACCGAACCGCCGAATTCGGCGACAAGATCGTGCAGCGCGTGCTTAACTGCCTCGCGCTGATCATCAAATTGCGCACGATCGTGCCCTTGTGGGGGAAATACGTTGTAATGCAGGTTTCCGTCGCCCAGATGGCCGAAGCAATTAATACGGAACGGCCCGAACCCTGCGACAACACCAGCCCCGCGTTCAATGAACTCGGGTATCCGGGAGATCGGGATCGAGATATCGTGGCTTGAGACCGAACCGATCAGCCTGTTTGCCTCGGGGATGTTCTCGCGCACAGACCAGAGCATCTGGCGTTGCGCCTCGCTGTTGGCGATCACGCCGTCCGTGGCCAGATCTTTGTCAGATGCGCGCTGAAACAGGGTTTCCAGCAGGGTCAAAGGGTTCTGCCCCTCAAACACGCCGATCTCGATCAAAACGCTCCATTCTGGCGCGCTGTCGAATGGCTGGCGAATATCGGGCAGAACCTCGTCCAGAAACTGCAATCCCTGCCGGTGAATCAATTCGAACGCGCTGACGTCTTCGCCAACCAGATCGCGGGCCAGCGCCAGCAGAGAGATTGCCGCGTCGGGCGACGGAGTTTCGATTAATGCGGTGCCGATCCCTGTGGGGCGCGGATGCAGCTTCAGCGCCGCCGCGGTAATGATGCCCAGCGTCCCTTCGGACCCGATCAGCAGGTTGCGCAGGTCATAGCCCGTGTTGTCCTTTCGCAGTCGGCTGAGCCCATGCCAGATCTCGCCATTGGGCAAGACCGCCTCAAGCCCAAGGCACAGATCCCGCGCATTGCCATAGCGCAGGACGTTTACGCCACCCGCGTTTGTCGCAAGGTTACCGCCGATCCGGCATGAGCCCTGCGCGGCAAGCGACAGGGGGAACAGCCGGTTCGCGGTCTCTGCCGCCGCCTGCACATCGGCCAATACGGCACCAGCTTCGGCCACCAGAATGTTCTCGGTTGGATAGACTGCCCGAACCGCAGACATGCGTTCCAGTGAAATCACAAGCGGCGCGGGGCCATCCGGCATGACCTGCCCGCCGACCAATCCCGTCCCGCCGCCATAAGGGACCACCGGCACCTGGGCGTCCAAAGCCAGCTTCACCAGTGCGGCGACCTCGTCCACATTTTTTGGCGAGGCCAGCACCCCCGCCTGCCCCGCAAAACGCCTGCGCGGTTCTTCCAGATAGCGCGCTTCGACCGGGCGCACGAGGTCGTCGCCGATCTTGTTCCGGATACTCTGAGCAATTGTTTCGTCGGCTGGTCTGAGGGTCATGCCTATTCCTTGCCCAAGCTGCGGCGCGTCGACAAGTATTATTCCTGTTCAATGAGATATTGTGGCTCCAGCACGACGACTGTGGGCCGGTCGGGCAGAGATCGCAGCGAAACCTCTATTTCCGAGACCCCATCGCGCACGACAGGGAAGTCATCGCGAATGCCTGCCAAAAAGCGATCAAGGGAATAACCAGAGAACCAATGCATCGGAATGATGACGGAACTTTTCAACCGTTTGAGCACTGAGATCATTTCAGGCAGCGGCATTGTCGTGCCACCATCCACGGCCGCCATGACCACGTCCATCCGGCCAAGCGCCGCAAACTGTTCATCGCTCGGGATATGGTGCAGATGCCCAAGGTGGCCGATACACAACCCTTCGACTTCGAAAACGAATATCGAATTGCCCTTCTCTTCGACACCCCCATAGAACGAGCGAATGTCGGTCGAGACATTGCGGATCAGCAGCTCTCCCAGATCGAGGTGGTGGTCTATGCCCTGCCCGAACTCTCCCCAGCCTTCCAATACATGGGGAATCGCGGGATCGGGATGCGCCGTCCAGTGCGTGTCATGCGCGTGGTTCATCGTCACGATGTCGGGGATAAGGGTCGCGCTGCCGATGAACCCGGTGAAATCGGTCACGGCATTTAGCCCACCTTGGGTTTGAATAAGAAAGGACGCATGCGCGATATAGCTGATCCGGACCGAGAATTCGGGAACCGGGTCCTGCCAGGCAACCTTCTGCAGAAATTCGATGCCCGGTGCTGCGTCGGCAATGGCGATGCAATGGCTGGGTCGCCGCTCTTGCGCAGCCGCCCCACCCGCGATCACCATCAGTCCCGTAACAATCCACCGCATGGCCCAAGTGTAGCGCACCTGCCGCCCAAGTCATGCCCCTTCTTCTGTATGATGTGGAATGGTGTTCGGGGCCGCGACCAATGACCCCTGCAGGGGCCGCTATCCGGCGTCCGTCCGTCCCCGCCGGTCAGACCGCAGACTGGCGTACAGAACATGCGTCCGCCAGCGCCCATCGATCTGAAGATAGGACTGCGCCACGCCTTCGTATTTGAAGCCCGAGCTTTCCAGCAGCCCCCGAGAGGCGGCGTTCTCGGGTAGGCAGGCGGCCTCGATCCGGCTCAGGTCGAGGCGCGTAAAGGCATGGTGTACCAGGGCGCCAATGGCTTCGCGCATGTATCCCTGTCTCGAAAACGCCTGTCCCGTCCAATATCCCAGCGTCCCTGCCTGTGCCGGGCCGCGGCGAATATTGTCCAAAGTGATCGCCCCCACCAACACATCATCACTGCGGCGAAACAGGAACATCGGAATGGCCGTTCCGCTGACAATTGACCTCTGCGCCCAGTAGACCCGGTTGGTAAACGACTTGCGGCTCAGATGGTCATGCGCCCAAATCGGCTCCCAAGGGGTCAGATATTCTTTGGACGACCGTCGCAACGCAGACCAATCGCGAAAATCGGAATGCACCGGCGGACGCAGGCTGAGCCGCTCGGTTTCGAGTTTCAGCTTGCGTCTGCCTAACAGCATCACGCGGCGCGCCTCTCCTGCAGTTCGGTCAGTGTGGGTGCGCCGGAAACCGGACCGTAAAGCGCCAGAGCGGTCGGAGCATTAACAGCCATCTGTTCGGCGAATTTTCGCACTTCTGCCGTGGTCACAGCGTCGATTTTAGCCACGGTGGCCTCCAGCGGGGGGACCTTGCCCCAGATCTGCACGAGCCGGGCCAGACGTTCGGCGCGGTTAGACGGGCTTTCCAGCCCCATCAGCATTCCGGCCTTCATCTGGGCGCGGGCGCGGGCAACCTCTTCGGGTGTCATGTCTTCGGCTGCGCGCTTCATCTCGTCGATGGTGATGTTGGCAAGTTCCGCCACCTGATCGGCAGAGGTACCGGCATAGATTGTCGTCGTCCCGGTATCGGCATAGGCGCCGGTCTGTGCAAAGATCGTATAGCACAGACCGCGCGTTTCACGCACTTCCTGAAACAGGCGCGAGGACATGCCACCGCCCAGTGCGGTCGAATAAATCTGCGCGGTATAGATCGCGTCATCGCGATACCCGGGGCTTTCCAGAGCCAGCGCGAAATGCGCCTGTTCCAGCTCTTTCTCCTGCCGCGCCTCACCGCCGGTGAAGCGACCCGGTTCGGCGACCAGCCCTTTGCGCGGTTGCAGGTGGCCAAACATCTCTTCGGCCATTTTCATCAACGCATCGTGATCCACTGCACCAGCCGCAGACAGGATCATCTGCTCGGGGCCATAGTGTTCTGCCACAAAGCCGGACAAATCCTCACGCGAGAACGCGCTGACCCGCTCGGTCGGCCCCAGAATGGTCCGCCCCAATGGCTGATCGTGATAGCTCTGCTCTTGCAGCCAGTCAAAGATCACGTCGTCCGGCGTGTCATAGGCCTGACCGATCTCTTGCAGGATTACGCCGCGCTCAACCTCGATCTCGCGCGGGTCGAAGACAGGGTTCAGAACGATATCGCCGATTACATCCATAGCCAGCGCCACGTCACCCTTCAGGACGCGCGCGTAATAGGCCGTCACTTCGCGCGAGGTGTAGGCGTTGATGTATCCGCCCACATCCTCAATCGCCTCGGCGATTTGCAGCGCGGAACGCCGCTCGGTTCCCTTGAAAGCCATATGCTCAAGGAAATGGGCGATGCCGTTCTGCTCGATCCGTTCATGCCGCCCGCCGGCGGTTACCCAGATGCCGATGGCCGCCGATTGCAGCCCCGGCATATGTTCACTGACGATACGAAAGCCGTTCTTCAGTTGGTCCTGTCTGACAGTCACTCAGCGATATGCCTTCTGATATGATCCTCGAGGGCACCCAGATCATTGGCAATGCGGGTCACCCGTTCCGGACGTTCATACAGATCAGACATGCGGGATGGAAGAGGCGGATGCACGTCGCTCGCCTTCTCGACCGCTGCCGGGAATTTTGCCGGATGCGCGGTGGCCAGCGTGATCATCGGCACATCGGCGGCACGGTGTTCATCGGCGACCTTGATGCCGACAGCGGTGTGCGGGCAGACCAGTTCCGCGCTGTGGGCCAGCGTGGATTTGATCGTGGCAAGAGTTTCCTCTTCGGACACCCTACCTGAGTCGAAGTTTTCGTGCAGCGCTCCCATCGCACCCTGGCTGACATTGAAGCCGCCGTTTTTCAGTTCATCCATCAACTGCGCCACGGCGCCGCCATCCTCGCCATAGGCATAATACAGCGCCCGCTCAAAGTTCGAGCTGACCTGAATATCCATCGACGGGCTGATCGAGGGGATGGTGTCGCCCTTGAAATACCCCTCGCCAGACAGGCAGCGATGCAGGATGTCGTTCTGGTTGGTCGCGACCACCAGCCGGTCGATGGGCAGTCCCATGCGCTTGGCGAGGTAACCTGCAAAGATATCTCCGAAATTGCCGGTCGGAACGGTAAAGCTGACTTTGCGGTGCGGAGCCCCGAGGCTTACCGCGGCGGAGAAATAATAAACGATCTGCGCCAGAACGCGGGCGAAGTTGATCGAGTTCACACCGGCCAGTTTCACGCTGTCGCGGAAATCGAAATCGTTGAACATATCCTTCAACGCGGCCTGACAATCGTCAAAATCACCATCCACGGCCAAAGCGTGCACGTTACTGTCCGCAGGGGTGGTCATCTGACGGCGCTGCACTTCGGACACGCGGCCATGCGGATACAGGATGAACACGTCCACCGCGTCCAATCCCCGGAACGCCTCGATCGCCGCCGATCCGGTGTCGCCGCTGGTGGCGCCCACGATGGTCACTCGGTCCCCACGCCGTTTCAGCGCCACCTGAAACAGTTGACCGATCAACTGCATCGCAAAATCCTTGAAGGCCAGAGTGGGCCCGTGGAACAGTTCCAGCAGGAAGTGGTTTTCGTTCAACTGCTTCAGCGGCGCGCGAGCGTCGTGGCCGAACCCTTCATAAGCACGGGCGATGATTTCTTTGAATTCATCCTCGGCAAACGATCCGCTGACATAGGGCCACATCACGCGGAACGCTATTTCCTCGTAGGGCAAACCGGCCAGTGCCGCGATTTCTTCCTGCGACATCACCGGAATTTCGGCAGGCAGGTACAGGCCACCGTCACGGGCCAGCCCGGTCAGCATCGCCTCTTCAAAGGTAAGTTCAGGCGCTTGGCCACGGGTCGAGATGTATTTCATTGCTCATCACTCTCTGAAGGGGCGCGGTTGCGCCACAGGAAATAACCAGTCATCGCGGCCCAGACCAGAGCCAGACCAAACCATGTGATTGCATATTGCAGGTGATCGTTCGGAATACCTGCGGCATCCACAGGCAGGGGCGTTATACCGGGGTCGGTTTGTGTTCGTGCAATCAACAACACCGGTTCCGTCCCAAGCGCCGCCGCCAGATTGGGCACGTCGCGGGCAAACCAGATGTTTTCATCGATGTCGGGATCGGGCGTGTAGCCGTCGATCTCATCCGGCCAGTGCAGGTTGCCTGTCACCGTCATCTGCCCCGTCAACCGTTCGGATTGTTTGGCTGTGGTCGGAACAAAGCCGCGATCCACCAGAATGGTCCGGTCTTCGGTGCTGAAGGACTGGATGATGCGATACCCTGCCCCGACCTGCTTGACCGAGACCAGAACGTGGATTTCACCCGGCTCCATCACGCCGGACACTGTAACCGGTAGGTACTTGTCACCCTCGGAAGAGACGGCCCCCGGCAGGCCCCCGGGATCAGCTGAAATGCGGTCTTCGATCTCTGCCAGAACGCCTTGCTTCCACGCCAGACGCTGCACCTGCCAGAATCCCAATGACAACAGGATCGCCAGACCGGCGAAGCCAAATATCAGCAGGAACAGGATGCGGCGCATATCGGGACCAGATCTCTTCATTTTTCGGCTCGGGCTGAACCGGCGTCTTGTTAAGAGGGACACGGGTAAAATTGCAACCATGCAATTGTATCGGGCGCAATCTTGCACCCTGATAAAGAAAAAGCCGCCCCAAAGGGCGGCTTTTGCAATTGATCAGTCTGACCGGCGTTACATCAGCGGGGCCTGACCCCAGATGTAGACGGCGAAGAACAGGAACAGCCAGACAACGTCAACAAAGTGCCAGTACCAGGCCGCGGCCTCGAACCCGATATGTTTCTCGGGGGTGAAATCACCGCGCAGGGCACGGATCAGGCAGACCGACAGGAAAATCGTCCCGATGATGACGTGCGCGCCATGGAAACCGGTGGCCATGAAGAAGTTCGAATAGAACTGATCGTCGCCGAATTTCCAGCCTTCATGGGCCAGCAGTTCGTAATACTCAAACGCCTGCAGGAAGGTAAACGCGATACCCAGCGCGATACCGATGGCCAGACCGTTGATCAGCGCCTTGCGATCGTTGTCATGCACAAGCGCGTGGTGCGCCCATGTGATCGCACAGCCAGACAGCAGCAGAACCAGCGTGTTGATCAGCGGCAGGTGGAACGGATCGACCGCGTGGATGTCCGGCTGGATGTATTCGGTGCCGGCATAGTCGTACATCGGATACATGCGATGTTTGAAGAACGACCAGAACCAGGCGAAAAAGAACATCACCTCGGACATGATGAACAGGATGAAGCCATAACGCAGGCCGATACGCACAACGGGCGTATGATCGCCAGCGCGGCTTTCGGCCACCACTTCGGACCACCATGCGAACATGGTGTAGAGCACGGCCACCAGCCCTGCCCAGAACATCCACGGAGTGATTCCGTGCATCCAGAGAACAGCTCCGAACAGCATCACAAAGCCGCCGATCGCGCCGATCAGCGGCCAGATCGAGGGGTTCAGAATGTGGTAGTCATGGTTTTTAGCGTGTGCCATCAGCGTCCCTCACCTACAGGCATTAGTTCGTTGTTGTTTCCGCCTGCGCGTCAAGGGCGGCATAGCCCTCGGGCAGGTCGATTTCGTAGAATGTATACGACAGTGTGATCGTATGAACATACTTGGCTTCCGGGTCGTCGACGATTTCCGGGTCGACGAAGAAGGTCACGGGCATCTCAACCCGTTCACCGGGTTGCAGAACCTGCTCATCAAAGCAGAAGCAGGCGATTTTCTGAAAGTAGCCGCCCGCCGAATAAGGCGTCACGTTATAGGACGCCTGACCGGCAATCGGTTTGTCGGTCGGGTTGTAGGCCTCGTAAAAGGCCAGCCCGGTCTCGCCGATGCGAATCTTCATCTCGCGCTCGATCGGCTTGAACTCCCACGGCATTTCCCGGGCCTTCGAAGCATCGAAACGAATGGTAACCGTCTGCTCCAGAATGTCATCGGGGGCCTGCTGCGCCACACCGGTGGTGCCGCCGAACCCGGTGACACGGCAGAACCAATTATAGAAGGGGACTGCCGCCCATGCGAGGCCGCCCATCAGCACAACAACGCCGACAAGCTGCATGACCGTTTTCTGGGGGCCCGACACTGCCATCAGTTCTGCACCTCTGCACGCGGCATCTCGAAGTCGCCACGCGTGACTTTGACCACGGTCAATCCAAAGATGATGACGATCAGCGCGGCCAGTGTCAGGGCTACGCCCAGATTACGGCCGAACCGGCGGTTATGCAGTTCGTGGGTTTTGCGCAGACTCATCCCCAGCCTCCCAGCCCATAGGGCTTGAGCAGCGCCTCAACCAGAATGGCGCCGAAATGCAGGAACAGATAGAGCAGCGAAAGCTTGAAGAAACCACGCTCGACCTTGAAGTTGTCGGCCTCGGCGTCGTCTTCGTTCCGACGCGAGATTTTCCATGCACCACGCAGGAACAATGCGTTCAGCACCAAAGCGACTGCCAGATAGATCGGACCACCAATGCCCGAGAAGGCGGTGCCAACTGCCAGCAGCGAAAGCAAAGCTGTATAGACCAGAATGTGCACCCGAGTGGCTCGGCGGCCATGGGTCACGGTCAACATCGGTACACCTGCATCGTCATAGTCCGAGCGCATGAACAGCGCCAGCGCCCAGAAATGCGGTGGCGTCCACATGAAAGTAAGGGCGAACATCAGCCACGGCTCAAGTGTCATCGAACCGGTTGCAGCCACCCAGCCAATCACCGGCGGGAACGCTCCGGCGGCGCCACCGATTACGATGTTGTGCGGCGTCGAACGCTTGAGCCACATCGTGTAGACGACGGCGTAGAAGAAGATCGTGAAGGCAAGGAACGCGCCTGCGAAGACGTTGGTGGCCAAGCCCAGCATGATTACCGATAGACCGGACAGGCCGAGGCCCAGCGCCAGCGCCTCGCCCGCTTCGATCTTACCCGCGGGGATCGGGCGGCCTTTGGTGCGCTTCATCACCTTGTCGATATCGGCATCCCACCACATGTTCAGCGCGCCTGAGGCACCGCCGCCGATGGCGATGAACAAAATGGCGCAGAATCCAATGAACGGGTGCACAGGAACCGGTGCGGCCAGCAGGCCGACAAGCGCGGTGAACACAACCAGCGACATGACACGGGGCTTCAGCAGGGCGAAATAATCGCCAAAGCTGGCCTCGTCCTCGTGTCCCTTCGCGGTCACGGTGCTGGCGTTGATGCTTGCGTCGCTCATTTTCGGTCCTTCCGGGGCGAAAGGCGCGCGGACCCCGCGCACCCTGCGTCTTTCGTCGGGCGAGAGTTTACCCCGCCCCCAGTGGCATCATCAGTTCGATGCGACCTGATAAGGCTGCGGAAGACCTGCATATTCTTCCTTGGCACTTTCCAGCCACTGTTCATATGCCTCTTCGCTGACCACTTTGACGGTGATCGGCATATAGGCGTGATCCTTGCCGCACAGTTCCGAGCACTGACCGAAATAGATGCCCTCTTTTTCGGCCTTGAACCACAGTTCTGCCAGACGGCCCGGTACGCCATCCTGCTTTACGCCAAAGGCGGGGATGGTCCAGGAATGGATCACGTCGGATGCGGTTACCTGCATCACCACGATCTTGTTCACAGGCACGACAACTGCGGTGTCGGTCGCCAGCAGAAACTCGTCTTCGCCGTAGCCTGCGTCGGCAAGCTTGGCGCGCATCGCGTCGTCCAGAACAAATGCCGATACATCAGCATCCGCAGGGCGGGCATCTGCATCCAGTGTCGCCGGGTGGCCCAGCATGTAGCTGTCGAATGCAAAATCATGGTCGATATATTCATAAGTCCAGTACCACTGGTTGCCGACCACCTTGATGACCACTTCGCCTTCGGGGATTTCCTGCTGTTTGAACAGAACCGGCAGCGAGAATGCACCGATGAACACCAGAATCAGAATCGGGCCAATCGTCCATGCGATTTCGACCGGTGTGTAATGCGAAAAGCGCGATGGGGTCGGGTTGGCGCGCTGGTTGTAGCGCACGATGCAATAAACCAGCAGCCCGGCGACCAGCAGACAGATTGCCGTGATGATAACCAGAATCATCCCGTCCAGCCGCTGAATTCCCTCGGCAAGACTGGTTGCTGCGGGCTGGAAGCCCACGCCGCCATCAACCGGTTTGCCGATAATCTCAAGCTCCTGAGCCATTGCGGGCAGGCTGGAGAGGGCTGCGAAAAGCCCCGAAAGCATCAAAGCATTCTTCATATTCTGTCCTGATCGTTTGATCTTTGCGTCCCTGGCGATAAGGCGTGAATCGGTCACACCTCTCCCGTTGTCTTTGACCGCGTTAAAAACCATATTCCGGAGGGTAGATAAAGCAAAATGCTTGCGTCAAACAGACGCTATTTTTGATCTGGATCAAACCGGAAAGGTTCCAACCGATGGCTCAAGCCCCGTTTCGCCCATTTGAAACCGCTTTACCGCATGACGAGGCGCTTGCCGTTCTAAGGTCGGCCACCGACGGCGCGGAAGATGGCGAGCTGTTCGTCGAACGGCGAAAATCCGAAGCGTTGGTATTCGATGATGGCCGTTTGCGTACTGCGTCCTATGACGCGTCCGAGGGGTTTGGCCTGCGCGCGGTTCAGCGCGATGTAGCGGGTTATGCCCATTCGACCGAGGTTTCGATACCGGCCCTGAAACGCGCAGCCGAGACCGCGCGACTTGCGGTGGGTGACGGGGGCGGCACACTGGCCGAGGCCCCCCGGGCGACCAATACGCGGCTTTACACGGACGAAGATCCGATCGAATCCGCCAGCTTTCCGGTCAAAATCGAAACCCTGCGCGAGATTGATGCCTTTGCCCGCGATCTTGACCCTCGGGTCGTGCAGGTCAGCGCCACCATTGCCGCGGCGGTACAGGAGGTCGAGATTCTGCGCCCGGACGGGGTTCGCGTGCGTGATGTGCGTCCGATGACGCGGCTGAACGTCTCGGTCATTGTCGAACAGAACGGCAGGCGTGAAAGCGGATCCGCCGGGGGCGGCGGGCGCGTTGGCCTGGACGGGCTGATTGATCCGACAGACTGGCAGGGCAAGTCGCGCGAGGCGTTGCGGATTGCTCTGGTCAATCTGGATGCGGTCCCTGCCCCCGCTGGCGTGATGGAAGTTGCGCTTGGCCCTGGCTGGCCCGGCATTTTGCTGCACGAAGCCATTGGTCATGGGCTGGAAGGCGATTTTAACCGGAAAGGCAGCTCGGCCTTTGCCGGGCTGATGGGGCGGCAAATTGCATCGAAAGGCGTCACAGTCGTGGACGACGGCACAATCGCTGACCGGCGCGGTTCGATCTCCGTGGATGATGAGGGAACACCAAGTTCCCGAACAGTGCTGATCGAGGACGGCGTTCTGACCGGGTACATGCAGGACCGCCAGAACGCGCGCCTGATGGGTGTGGCCCCCACTGGTAACGGGCGGCGGCAAAGCTATGCGCACAAACCAATGCCCCGCATGACCAATACGATCATGCTGGGGGGCGATGCCGATCCGACGGAACTGGTGGCCGAGATCAAGGACGGAATATGGGCTGTCGGCTTCGGTGGCGGCCAAGTCGACATCACCAACGGGAAATTCGTCTTCTCCTGTACCGAAGCCTATCGTGTTCAGAACGGCAAGATCGGAGCGCCGGTGAAAGGGGCCACCCTGATCGGCGACGGACCTTCGGCCCTGAAACGCATTCGCGGGCTTGGGAATGACATGGAGCTGGACCCTGGCATGGGAACCTGTGGCAAGGATGGCCAATGGGTGCCCGTGGGCGTGGGACAGCCGACCGTTCTGATGGATGGGCTGACGGTAGGCGGATCGGCAGCCTGATTCGAGATCTGCCTGCGGCGCAGGATTTTTCTGCGCCGCAACCCAAGCGATAACCTGCAAGCCGGGATTGTTTATCTACCGTTTTGCCAAGGCATAACTGGAACTTCGCAGTAGTTTTGCAGAAATTTTCGTAGATTTTTCCTCGATTCACCGAGCGTTAACCTCACCACCCGTAAACCGGTTCTGCAATCAGGCGGAGCGACGGATGACCGAGGAACAGCTTTCTTCCAATCACCCCACACTCCCACCCACCACGGAAGAGGATCGGTTTTCCTGGCTTCGTCTGTTGCGCTCACGCAAGGTCGGCCCGGCGACGTTCCGGCGGATGCTGCGTGAACATGGGACAGCGCAGAAGGCGCTTGCCGCGCTGCCGGAAATGGCGCGCGCTGCCGGGATAGAGGGTTATGAAATCTGCCCTCCCGGCGTTATTGAAGCGGAACTTAGAGCGGCGAAAGCAGGCAATGCACGGCTGTTGTGCCTGTTCGATCCCGAATTTCCGGATGCCCTTACTGATTTGCAGGATGCACCGCCGCTTTTGTGGGCGGTTGGCGACCCGGGATTGCTGCAACGCCCCATGATATCGATTGTCGGTGCCCGCAATTGTTCTTCTCTTGGCGCGCGCATGACCCGGGCTCTGGCGAAAGAGCTGGGAGAGGCGGGCTATGTCGTCGTTTCAGGCCTGGCCCGCGGCATCGATACCGCAGCGCATATGGCAGCACTGAACTCGGGAACGGTGGCCGTTCTGGCGGGCGGCGCTGATGTCGTCTATCCGGCGGAAAACGCCCATCTGGCAGCGGAAATCTCAAACAAGGGCCTGCGGCTTTCGGAACAACCTATGAAGACCGTTCCACAGGCCCGTCACTTTCCCCGCCGGAACCGGATCATTTCGGGGCTGGCTCAGGCTGTCGTCGTCGTCGAAGCGGCCGCAAAATCCGGCAGCCTCATCACGGCGCGGGATGCGCTTGATCAGGGGCGCGAGGTTCTGGCGGTTCCCGGACATCCTTTTGATGCGCGCGCCGCAGGGTGCAACCTGCTGCTGAGGGATGGGGCCACGCTGATCCGATCCGCACAGGACGTGATTGATGCCCTGCCGAGGCAACAATCAAATCTGCCGATGAATTCCCGCAGCAAGCCAGAAACCCCGACTGAAACGCAACCGGCGAAAGCCCCACGCGACGCCCACGTATTGCATAGCCGCATCCTCGGACTTCTGGGGCCGTCACCTGTGGCAGAGGATCAACTGATCCGGGATTTGTCGGTCTGTGCCGGAGAAATCGGTCCCGCTCTGGTGGATCTGGAACTTGACGGGCGGATACGACGGCAGGCGGGTGGTTTGCTGTCGCTTGCCAGCTGACGCAAAAACCCTGTCGGAATCACGATGACCGGCGCAACAAGGAACACACTCTGCACGCTGACAGCCGAACATGTGATAAAAACACCGAGCCATCGTGTTGATCTTTAGGCGAAAATCCAATTTCAAACGGAACGCATTGACAATCTGCCCTTGCCCCACACATTTTGCACGGCCATACAAGGCGCCAATTCCGTCGAGCGAGGTTTTTCACTAAATGCCTGTAGTTGTTGTAGAATCCCCGGCCAAGGCAAAAACGATCAATAAATATCTCGGCCCTGACTACACGGTTCTGGCCTCATACGGCCATGTGCGCGACCTGCCCGCCAAGAACGGATCAGTCGATACCGACGATGATTTCGCGATGACATGGGAAGTGGGTGCCGACAGCCGAAAGCATGTCAAAGCCATCGCCGACGCACTGAAAGAAGACAACGCGCTGATCCTCGCAACCGACCCCGATCGCGAGGGCGAAGCGATCAGCTGGCACCTGCAGGAGGCTCTGACCAAGCGCCGCTCGATCAAGAAGGACACGCCGGTCAGCCGCGTGACATTTAACGCGATCACAAAGGATGCGGTGACGCAGGCAATGCAGAACCCGCGCGAGGTGGATATGCCACTGGTCGAGGCCTATCTGGCCCGACGCGCGCTGGACTATCTTGTCGGATTCAACCTCTCGCCTGTCCTGTGGCGAAAGCTGCCTGGCGCGAAGTCGGCGGGCCGTGTGCAATCCGTCTGTCTGCGCCTGATCGTCGAGCGCGAGATGGAGATCGAGGCGTTCAAACCGGTCGAATACTGGTCGGTTAAGGCACTTTTTGAAACACCACGCGGTCAGACCTTTGAAGCGCGGCTTGTCACGCTGGCAGGCAAAAAGCTGGACAAGCACGATCTGGCCAACGCCACTCAGGCGGAACTTGCGGTTCAGGCGATCATCAGCCGCGCGCTGAGCGTGACATCGGTCGAGGCCAAGCCCGCTGCACGAAACCCCAGTGCACCATTCATGACCTCGACCCTGCAACAGGAAGCCAGCCGCAAGTTCGGTATGGGCGCCCGCCATGCGATGCAGGTGGCGCAGCGGCTCTATGAGGCGGGCTACATTACTTATATGCGGACCGACGGCATCGACATGGCCCCCGAGGCGGTTGCGGCCACGCGCGATGCCATCAGTGACCGTTACGGCGCGGAATATGTGCCGGACAGCCCGCGTATCTACAAGAACAAGGCCAAGAACGCGCAGGAAGCCCACGAATGTATCCGCCCGACGGATATGAACCGCGACGCCAAGGCGCTGAAAGTTACCGATGACGACCAGCGCAAGCTGTATGACCTGATCTGGAAGCGTACCATCGCCTGCCAGATGGCTGCAGCGCGGCTGGAGCGGACCACCGTCGAGATTGGCAGCGACGATAGTCAGGTCGGATTGCGGGCCACCGGACAGGTGGTGATGTTCGACGGCTTTATGCGTGTCTATGAAGAAGGCCGCGACGATGTGGCCGATGACGATGAAAAGCGTCTGCCCCAGATCATGCAGGGCGATCCGGCCCGTTTTGCAAAGACTTCGCTGCGTGATCAGTTTGCCAAGGCAACCGGCGACAGCACCGGCAAGACAGCCGCGATCCTGTCCGAAAACGAAGCCGTTCTGGCCTTGCAGCACCACACTCAGCCCCCCCCGCGCTATACCGAGGCGACTCTGGTCAAGCGGATGGAGGAACTGGGGATCGGGCGGCCGTCGACCTATGCCTCGATCGTGACCACGATTCAGGACCGCGAGTATGTGCGCAAAGACAAAAACCGGCTGATCCCCGAGGAAAAGGGGCGGATTGTCACCATCTTTCTGCTGAATTTCTTCCGCCAATACGTGGGGTACGAGTTCACCGCGAATCTGGAAGGACAGCTGGATGACGTGAGTGCCGGTGAGCGTGATTATAAGGACCTGCTTGGCAAGTTCTGGCGCGATTTCTCGGCCGCCATTGGCGAGACGTCGGAACTGCGCATCTCGGAAGTGCTGGACAAGCTGGACGAGGTGCTTGCGCCGCAGCTGTATCCGCCACGCGAAGACGGCTCGGACCCGCGCATTTGCCCGAAATGCGGAGTGGGTCAACTGCACCTGAAAACTTCACGAACCGGCGGGTTTGTGGGATGTGGCAACTATCCGGAATGCAATTACACCCGCCCGATCGCAGGCGAAGGCGCCGAAGGCGATGAACGGCTGCTGGGCGAGGATGCGGGGGACGAGATCTGGCTGAAATCGGGCCGTTTTGGTCCGTATGTCCAGCGGGGCGAACCCACGCCCGAGAACAAGAAGCCGCCGCGCGCCTCGTTGCCGCGTGGGTGGAGCAAGGATGACATGGATCTGGCCAAGGCGCTGACGCTGCTGAGCCTGCCGCGTCAGATCGGCGAGCACCCCGAAGGCGGAATGATCAGCGCCAATTTTGGCCGCTTTGGCCCCTACCTGATGCATCAACTGGCAGATGAGGCCAAGCCGGTCTATGCCAACCTCAAGGACCCCAACGACGTCTTCGAGATCGGCATGAACCGTGCGGTGGAGTTGCTGGCAGAAAAGCGCGCCAACCCGGGGCGCGGGCGGCGCGCGGCGGCGAAACCGCTGAAAGAACTGGGCGATCACCCCGATGGTGGTGCGGTTCAGGTCCTGGATGGACGCTATGGGCCATATGTCAAATGGGAGAAGGTGAATGCCACGCTGCCCAAGGATGTGGAGCCGGCAAATGTCACAATGGAAATGGCGCTGGGCCTGATTGCGGAAAAGGCCGCAAAGAAGGGTACCAAAAAGAAAGCCGCACCAAAGAAAAAGGCAGCACCCAAAAAGACGGCCAAGAAGGCGGCCACCGAATAACAATGACGCGGGCCCGGCAACCTACCCGGCCCGCGTCATTAGGTAGAAATACCATTGCCCCTTGGTTTCATTGACTTCCTCGTGACGTGGCGGCACAACCTGCGCCATCACCAAGTCATTGGGGGAGTATTCCATGAAAAAAGTCTATGCCAATGCCACCGAAGCGCTCGATGGGGTGCTGAAGGACGGCATGCTGATCGCAGGGGGCGGGTTTGGCCTTTGCGGTATCCCGGAATTGCTGCTGGAAGCCATCAAGGAGTCGGGGGTCAAAGACCTGACATTTGCATCGAATAACGCAGGTGTGGACGACTTCGGCATCGGTATCCTGCTGCAGACGAGGCAGGTCAAAAAGATGATCAGCTCGTATGTCGGTGAAAACGCAGAGTTCATGCGCCAGTACCTGTCCGGCGAACTTGAGCTGGAATTCAATCCGCAGGGCACGCTGGCCGAACGTATGCGCGCCGGTGGCGCGGGCATCCCCGGCTTCTACACCAAGACCGGCGTTGGCACCGTGATCGCCGAAGGCAAGGAGCACAAGGACTTCAACGGCGAGACCTATATCATGGAAGAAGGTCTGTTTGCCGATCTGGCCATCGTCAAGGCCTGGAAGGCCGACGACACCGGCAACCTGATTTTCCGCAAGACCGCACGTAACTTTAACGTACCGGCGGCAACCTGCGGCAAAATCTGCATCGCCGAGGTCGAGGAGATCGTACCGCGCGGCGAGCTGGACCCGGATAACATCCATCTGCCCGGCATCTATGTGCATCGCATCATTCAGGGCGAGCACGAAAAGCGCATCGAACAGCGCACCACCCGTAAGAAGGAGGAAGCATAATGCCTTGGGACCGCAATCAGATGGCCGCCCGCGCGGCTGAGGAACTGGAAGACGGCATGTACGTGAACCTCGGCATCGGGATTCCGACGCTGGTGGCGAACTATGTCGGTGACAAGGACATCACTCTGCAATCCGAAAACGGCATGCTGGGCATGGGCCCCTTCCCTTACGAAGGCGAAGAGGATCCCGACCTGATCAATGCCGGTAAGCAGACCATCACCGAACTGGCCCGGACGGCGTATTTCGACAGCGCCACGTCTTTTGCCATGATCCGTGGCGGCAAGATCGCCGCTGCGATTCTGGGTGCCATGGAAGTGGATGAAAAGGGCGATCTGGCGAACTGGATGATTCCCGGCAAGCTGGTCAAGGGCATGGGCGGTGCCATGGACCTGGTCGCAGGCGTTGGCCGCGTGGTGGTTGTGATGGATCATACCAACAAACATGGCGACTCGAAAGTGCTGAAGGAATGCACCCTGCCATTGACCGGAAAAGGTGTCGTTGATCGCATCATCACCAATCTGGGTGTTCTGGATGTGGTCGAAGGCGGTCTGAAAATCGTGCAGCTGGCCGATGGCGTCAGCGAGGACGAGATGCGCGCGGCAACTCAGGCAACCATCGTCAACTGAGCACGCTCACCGATCAGAAAGGCCCGCCGGTTATGGCGGGCCTTTTCATTTTACTGGCCGTTCATGGACTGAAACACACACCCGTCAGAGATAAGTTCGGGTGGCGTGGCGCACAGAGCCTTCGCTACCTGAAACGCGGCCAGAACCTTTGGAACGTAATCGCGGGTCTCGGAATATGGGGGAACGCCGCTGTGCTTGCGTACCGATCCCTCGCCCGCGTTATATCCGGCCAAAACCAGAATCGGATCGTTGCCGAACTCCTCCATTAGCCAGCTCAAATACTTTACGCCCCCGGCAATGTTCTGGGCTGGCACCAGACTGTCTGAGACGCCGAACCGTTTGGCAGTTGCCGGCATCAGCTGCATGAGCCCCTGAGCACCCGCCGAACTTACAGCATCGGCGCGGCCGGCTGACTCGACCGAAATGACCGCCAGAACCAAGGCGGGAGACACATTGGTTCCTACCGTTGAGCGAAGAATGTCTATTCCACGTTCGGTTGCGATGTTCTGCAAAGACTGAAGGCGCGGCGAGGTTACCCCGGCATCGGTCAGCGCCCGCATCGCCCGGTTCAACCGCCCAGCGCTTGCACTGGTCAGTTCAGGCGACACCCTGTCCCAGAATGTTCCATATTTGCTCGTCGGCGCGGGAAGTGCCGCCGGTATCGGTGGTGCGACACTAGCTACAACATTGGCCGAGGGTATTTCAGCACCTGTACTGGGTGCGAAGGGGGCTGCTGCGTGCTCCTCCGCGGTAATCTGAACTGTTACTTTTGGCCTGGTGCCTGGTTTTGGTGCCTTGATCCGCTTGTAGACCCCATTGGTTTCGGGTTCTGTGGCGGTAACCTGTTGAGCACCAACAAGAAGCAGCGCCAGCATGCCGGCGCAAGTGATCGCGTTCCGGAGGTACATCTGCCTGCCTCACTATTATTGTTTTAAGGCGAGTTGATACCGATTTCCTCCCGCAACACCAGAGAAACAAAGCGAAATGGGGCGGTTTTGCCTCATTTGATACCATTTTGCACCGCATGATTTGCCCAGAACAAGTTGTTCAAAACTTTTTATCATTGTTTTTCAATGGTTTGAAAAAATCGTAACTAAAAAATTAAGGTCCGGGCAAAAAATTCCTGATTTGGCCCAATTCCTGCCACGCCTGATAGGCAATCTCTGTTTCATACCGAGACGGACAGGGACCGACGAGAGAGATGGTTCCGAATGTCGCCGAGGTTAGTATTTTTAAGTTTGATCCTTTAGGAGGGACGTAACATGATCAAGTTCATCAAGAACTTCCGCAAAGACGAAGACGGCGCCGTAACTGTAGACTGGGTCGTTCTGACCGCAGCCGTTGTTGCTCTGGCAGCAGTTGCATACCAGGGTATCTCGGGTGGTGCAGAAGGTCTGGCCAACAACGTTGACACAGCTCTGTCTGGCGCGACCGTCAGCACCGGTACCATCACCGGCACCGGCACCGACACTGTTGCAGGCGGTATCACCACAGCTGGCACCAGCAACTAATATTTGCCGACACGGCAGAAACAGAAGCTACGCCTCATCCAGAGGCGTAGCTTTTTTGATTCCAAATCCCCGTACCGCGTGACTGTCAAAGCCTGGCGACACGTCTCGCATTTGCCAAATTGGCAAAACCCATTGAAAAGGCGTTTAAAATCCCGACTTTTCGGCAAATCCAACCTGATTTGGTCAAATTCTTGCCACGCATCTCTGGCTAAGATGACCTAATGCCACGGTATCGGAACGCGTGAGAGAGACGCAGCCGAATGCACGACAGGGCTGAAGCAAGCTCGCGCCACCAGGAGGGACGCAAATTGATTACATTTTTAAGGAACTTCAAAGACGAAGACAGTGGTGCTGTGACGGTTGACTGGGTGGTGCTGACCGCTGCGGTCGTTGCCCTTGCAGCGCTTGCCTATGTGGGAATCGCCGGCGGTTCGGAAACTTTGTCCAGCAGTGTCGGCAACGCTCTGGACCGTACGACCGTCAGCAGCGGTACGGCGACAGGCACAACCTCGACCTCTGGCGGTATCATCGTCGGTGGAAGCAGCACCGGCGGCAGCTAAACCCGCTATTCCCGAGAAATCCCGCCGCGATCCGATCCGGGTCGCGGTTTCTTTTCGATCAGTACGGCTTGCGAGGAAATATTTTTCAGTAAGTGTGCCAGGATATCGTATTTGCAACCGTCATTTTGGGCATTTGTCCCTTATTTCGACACAATTAGGATATAGGAAATACTCTGTTTAATGCACTGCGCCAGCGGCTGCACGTTTGACGGAATACGAACGAGGTGTGTGAATGCGAGCTGTTTTTGGTCTTGTCCTGATTTTTGGGGTCGCGTTGGCGGGGGGTGCCGTTTACATGGCCCGAAACTATATTTCGGCCCATCAGGCCGAACTGGCGCGCGAGCGTCAGGCGCGCGCTGAGGCGTTGGCGAACGCGCAGGTCGAAACCGTCCCCACTGTTAATGTCATTGTGGCGAACCGCCCCCTGAAATACGGAGAGCGCCTTACCGAGGAAGATGTACGCGTGGTCGGATGGCCCGAAACCGCGATTCCCGAAGGAACGTTCACGGAAATCGCCGTTCTGTTCCCCGATCAGGCGGACAACGAGCGTTTCATTCTGCGGACAATGGAAAAAGACGAGGCGATTATGGCCGTCAAAATCACCAAACCCGGTGAGGCGGCAGGGCTGACATCGCAACTTGAAAAAGGCATGAGGGCGTTCGCCATCAGCGTGGATGTGGCGTCGGGCGTATCCGGTTTTCTGCGCCCCGGGGACACTGTTGACGTGTATTGGACGGGATCCCTTCGCAATATCTCTGCTGAAGTGGAAGGTGAGATCACGCGCCTAATTCAACCCAATATCCAGCTGATTGCAGTTGACCAATCGGCGGGCTCAGACGTAACCGGTACGACCATCGCCAGAACGGTGACCGTCGCAGCCACACCAGAACAGATCGCGGCCCTCGCCCAAGCGCAAAACACAGGGCGGTTGTCCCTGGCGTTGGTCGGTATTCAAGACGACACGATCGCCAGTGCGATTGAGGTCGACCAGCGTAAACTTCTGGGGATTGAGGCCGCTGCACCGGTCATCAAAAAGGTCGAAGAAAAGGTCTGCACCAACCGTGTTCGCAGAGGCGGTCAGATTCAGGTCGAACAGATCCCCTGCACCAACTAACTGACTGCTATTCAGCTGTTAAACTTTCCTGGGCCGCGCAATTTGCGCGGCTCAAGTTTTTTGCATGTTGCCCATTATCCACATAAGGAACCTTCCGGAAACCCTTGATTATTGCATAAAATCGGGAAATCGCGCACAGTCTGGCATCATAGGGCGTAAGACCCAAAAAACGAGGCGTGATCGGAGAGGCAGGTCACATGACATTAAGTTCCTGGATCAGGTCAACCCTGTTGGGGTTGGCACTTGTTATGAGCCCGGTCGGCCATGCCGCCTGGGCTGAAAATCTTCGAATCGTGAAGAACGGGACGGCGGAAACGCTCGAAGTTCCGATGAATCGCGCGATCGTCGTAGAAAGCGAGCAACCCTTTGCTGAGCTCAGCATTGCAAACGCTGGGATTGCTGACATTTCTTCCCTGTCAGACCGGACGATCTATGTCCTTGGTAAGTCACCCGGGTTGACGACACTGACCCTGTTCGACCCCGGTGGAAATCTTATCACGAACGTGAAAGTTCGCGTTGCACCGGATGTGACCGAATTCAAGGAGCGTCTGAGACAGATCCTGCCGAACGAGCCTATCGAAGTTCGCACGGCAAACGATGGCATCGTCCTGTCCGGCACCGTTTCCAGCGGCGCGCGACTGGATCGTGCACTGGAGCTAGCCGAACGTTATGCGCCTGAGCGGGTTTCGAACCTGATGAATGTGGGCGGCGTACAGCAGGTGATGCTGAAAGTTCGGTTTGCCGAGATGAATCGCGCCGTTGCAAAATCACTAACAACCTCGCTTGGCTTCTCTGGCACCGATGTTACAGCCGGTTTCCAGTCGCTGAACACGCAAGGCGCGCTGAACAGAGCGTTGAACGGCAACATTCCGAATCTGCAAACCAATACCGGTGCGATTCTGTTTGGCTTTGGTGTCGGGTCCACCCAGGTCGCGCTTATGTTGGAAGCCCTGGAAACCAAAGGACTGGTTCGCAGTCTGGCCGAACCGAACCTGTCAGCCCTGTCCGGGCAGGAAGCGACATTCCTGGCGGGTGGCGAGGTTCCAATTCCGGTCCCGCAGGAAGACAACGTAATCACCATTGATTACAAGCCCTTCGGCGTAGAAATGAAGTTCGTTCCACGGGTTGTAGATGGTGATCTGATCAACCTGGAAATGGTCGCGTCGGTTTCGGCTATTGACCCCAACACCAGCTTTACATTCAACGGCGACACTATCCCCAGCTTTATCAGACGGGAAACCGCCACAACCGTTGAACTGCGAGACGGAGAGAGCTTTGCCGTTGCGGGTTTGATCCAGGACGACTTCAGGGACCTCAACTCGCAAGTCCCATGGGTTGGCGACGTGCCGGTTCTGGGTTCGCTGTTCCGCAGCGCAAATTATCAGCGTGAGCAAAGTGAACTGATCATTATCGTCACCGCCCATCTGGTATCGCCCACACGCGGAGAAGCACTGGCCTTGCCAACGGACCGCGTCAAACCGCCAAGCGAACTTGATCTGTTCCTGAACGGCCACGTGTCCAGAACCGTTCGCGCCGGAAGCGGAGCCGCCGCAGAAGTCGCCAAGCAGGACTTTGGCGGGTCCTACGGTTATGTTCTGGACTGATAGGAGGATAGGACCAATGCAGAAGTGGATCATCACACTGGGCCTAACGGTCGCAGTCGCCGCCTGTTCTCGGGAAGCTGGATACGAGATTGATCAGGGAACGTTTGGCAACGCGAATCTGAACAATATCCAGGTCATGAACGGTGAACTGACCTATGGGCAAATTCTGAATCAACGCTTCTCCAATGAGGTGCCGACACAGATCAACTTTGCCTTCGACAGCACAAAGCTTGATGCTTCGGCGCAGCAGACGTTGATTCAGCAGGCAAATTGGATCCGGCAGTTCCCCGAAGTCCGCTTCCGGGTTTACGGGCATACGGATTCGGTCGGCTCCGCAGCTTACAACAAGAGCCTCGGCTTGCGTCGGGCCCAAGCGGTTGTAGCATTCTTTGCCAGCCAGGGCATTTCCCGGTCTCGCCTTGAAGCCGTTGTTTCCTATGGTGAAAACAGGCCGCTGATCTCAACCCCAGATCGCGAACGGCGCAACCGCCGGACTGTGACCGAGGTATCGGGTTTCGTCGATCGGCATCCGAATATCCTGGACGGAAAATACGCGCTTGTCGTCTATCGAGAGTATATCGAAAGCGCGACGACGGTTTCCAGCGTCACCGTTCAAAGCCGTGCCGGAAACTTCGCTGACGAATAACAATACTGTGTAATTGGGCGGCATCGTCGCCCAATTCCCTACAATTGGTTCTTTTGCGCCAAATTCTCGCCAAACTTCCGGGCAACATTTTCAACAATGGGTGACTTGCGGCCATTTTGACCGCTTTGGGGCGACTGTGTTTGCTCGGATGGCCGGCCAAGTCTCTACAACGAGGATTCTGTTAATGACCAGCGCTACGCCGCAAAACGACGCGAATTCAATTCTGGCCTGTACGGTTAGCCGGGATGTGCAGAATTTTGATCTGCTGATCGAAGATATGGAAGCCGCGTTGGGGGAAAGTTGGGGCGATCTGGGTTTTGCCGAGGCGCTTGCCTTTTTTAGTCAGCCCGAAGCGGAAACCCTGCAATTCATTGCGCTGGCCATAGATGGCGAAGACGAAGACAACCTTTCACTGATGGGTGAGATCATTTCTCAAGCCAAAGCGAAAGGTATCAAGGTCGTTCTGATCGCCGAGGACGTTTCTCCTGCCTCACTTCACCAGCTGTTGCGCAAGGGCGCCGACGAATTCGTCCCCTACCCTCTGCCGGAAAAAGAGCTGCAGGAAGCGATCGAACGTATGAATCGGCCCGAACCTGCGGCAGCGGCGCATCCGGAACGTGCCAACCTAGCCGCTGGTGAGTCCAAAGAGGGCGCCATGTTCGTCGTTCAGGGTCTTGCGGGCGGCGTTGGCGCAACAACGATGGCGGTGAATTTGGCCTGGGAGCTTGCCACGGTCTCGGCTAAGGAACCGCCAAGCGTGTGCCTGCTGGATCTCGACCTGCAATACGGCAGTGTCTCCACGTATCTGGACCTGCCGCGACGCGAGGCGGTCTTTGAAATGCTGTCCGAAACCGAAACAATGGATGACGAAGTTTTCGGAGCCGCGCTGCAAACGTTCGAAGACAAGTTGCACGTATTGACCGCGCCGACCGACATGGTCCCGCTGGACATCATCACCCCCGAAGACGTCCAGCGCGTCATCGACGTGGCCCGTGCGCAATTCGACTATGTGGTTGTCGACATGCCCAAGACCCTGGTGCACTGGTCGGAAACCGTGCTGCATGCCGCACATGTCTATTTCGCACTGATTGAACTGGACATGCGTTCCGCCCAAAACGCCCTGCGCCTGAAACGCGCGCTGCAGGCCGAGGATTTGCCCTTTAACAAACTTCGCTTTGCGTTGAACCGTGCGCCAAAGTTTACCGATCTCAGCGGTAAAAGCCGGGTCAAGCGTATGGGAGAAAGCCTGGGTATTTCGATCGACCTTCTGCTGCCGGACGGTGGCAAACAGATCATGCAAAGCGGCGATCACGGGCTGCCACTGGCCAGTTCGGCCGCGAAAAATCCGCTTCGCCGTGAAATCGCAAAACTCGCACAATCACTTCACGTCCTGGGAACCAGTGACGCCGAAGCCGCCTAAACCCAACCCGAGGGGGGAGCCGTGTTTTCAAGATACAAAAAACAGCCTGCTGCGCAGCCTGTAGGGGCTACCGCCAAAACCCCAGCGGCCGAAAAGCCGGCAACCACGCCCGAAGCGGCGGCCAAGCCAACGGCCATTGTCCGCAAGCCGGTGGCGAAAAAGTCCGCCGAGGTAACCTCTTCTGACCGTGATCGAAAGCGGAAAGAGCGCCTGGGTGAAATCAAGATCGAACTTCATCGGGAACTCCTTGAAAACCTGAACCTCGCAGCGCTTGAAAACGCGGCGGAGGCAGAATTGCGCGCCGAAATCAGCTCGATTGCCAGCGAAGTTCTTGAAGCGAAAAATATCGTTCTGAATCGCGAAGATCGCACGCAGCTGAATAAGGAACTGTATGACGAGGTGACCGGCCTTGGCCCGCTGGAAACACTGCTTCAGGACGATACGATCAACGATATTCTGGTGAACGGGCCGCAACAGATTTTTGTCGAACGCGCCGGTAAGCTGGAACTCAGCGATATCACCTTCAAGGACGAAAAGCACCTTCTGCGCATCATCGATAAAATCGTATCCGCGGTGGGTCGTCGTGTCGACGAATCCAACCCTTACGTGGACGCGCGTCTGGCTGACGGGTCTCGTTTCAACGCCATGGTGCCACCAATTGCCGTGGACGGATCGCTTGTCTCGATCCGGAAATTCAAAAAGGACAAGCTGGGCATTGACGATCTGGTCAATTTCGGCGCCTTCACTGAGGAAATGGCTGCCTATTTGCAGGCAGCAGTCTCGACCCGCCTGAACGTGATCGTTTCGGGTGGTACCGGTTCCGGTAAGACGACCACGCTAAATGCCCTGTCCAGCTTTATCGACGATGCCGAACGCATCCTGACCATTGAGGATACGGCGGAACTTCAGCTTCAGCAGACGCATGTGGGCCGGATGGAAAGCCGCCCGCCGAACGTCGAAGGCAAGGGCGAAGTCAGCCCGCGAGACTGTCTGAAAAACGCCCTGCGTATGCGTCCTGACCGTATCATTGTCGGTGAAACGCGGGGCTCCGAGGTGATCGACATGTTGCAGGCGATGAACACTGGCCACGACGGTTCGATGACCACAATCCACGCCAACTCGGCTCGCGATGGTATATCGCGTCTGGAGAACATGATCGCCATGGCTGGTATCGAAATGCCGATCAAAGCCGTGCGCAGCCAGATCGCCAGCGCTGTGAATCTGATCGTACAGGCCAGCCGTTTGCAGGACGGTTCACGCCGCATGACTTCGATCACCGAGATCACCGGCATGGAAGGTGATGTGATTTCCATGCAGGAAATCTTCCGCTTTCAGCGCTCGGGCCTGACGCCCGACAACAAGATCATTGGCCACTTTACGGCAACCGGCGTTCGCAGCCACTTTTCCGAACGCTTCCGTCTGTGGGGCTTTGACCTGCCCGCTTCCATTTACGACCCGACAACGATGTAGGAACACAGTTATGCAAATCAGCATGGAGCCCCTCATCTATGGCCTTATCTTCATCGGGGTATTTGCCCTGGTCGAAGGTATCTATCTGGTCGCATTCGGAAAATCGATCAGCCTGAACAGCCGGGTCAATCGGCGCCTGGATATGCTCGACAAGGGAGCCGGACGCGAACAGGTGCTGGAACAGCTGCGCAAGGAAATGCAGCAGCACATGAAATCGCAGACCATCCCGCTGTATTCGCTTTTGGCTGATAAGGCACAAAAAGCGGCAATTGCGTTTACGCCTAGGCAACTGATCATGATCATGGCGCTGGTCTCGGCGCTTGCATTTGTGGGCCTAAGCGTGGGTACCAACACGGAAACGCCGATCCGGGCGGCGCTATCTGTCGCAATCGGAATCGGTGCCGTTTACATGTGGGTCAGCAAAAAGGCCAAAACACGTATGGGCCTTCTGGAAGAGCAGCTGGCCGATGCCGTGGAACTGATGGTCCGCTCCTTGCGTGTTGGCCACCCCTTCATCTCATCCATCCAGATCGTCGCCCGGGAAACGCAGGACCCTATCGCGACCGAGTTCGGTATTATTTCTGATGAATGCTCGTACGGGCGCGATGTTGGTGAGGCACTCAAGGAAATGGCGACGCGTCTGGATATGCAGGATCTTCGCTTTCTGGCTGTGGCCGTTGCCATTCAGCAGCAATCAGGCGGTAACCTGGCTGAAATTCTGGCAGGGCTGGCCAAAGTGATCCGGGCACGCTTTCGCCTGTTCCGGCGCGTCAAGGCAATCACGGCCGAGGCGCAATGGTCGGGTAAATTCCTGTCCGCCTTCCCCCTCGTCTGTCTCGGCGTCATTCTGATTAACGACCCTGGGTATTATGACGATGTCGTCGACCATTACCTGTTTATCCCCGCCTGTTTCTTTGTTGGCATCATGCTGACGGTAAACCTGATCGTCATGCGCGTGCTGACCAACATTAAGGTGTAAGGACAAGCCATGGAATTTCTTACCCGTATCAACGACATTCTGACAGAAAACTTTGGAGAGTTCGGACCACTGATCGTCGTCGGCGTTCTGGGGCTGTTCATGATCCTTCTGACCCTTCCGTTCTTGCTGAACCAGCCAGAGGATCCGTTGAAAAAGCTGCAGCGTAGCAATGCAGCTTCGAACAAATCCAAGAAGTCGGACAAAAAAGACAGGCTGCGTACTGCGGGCCGGAACGAGCAACTTGAAAAGTTCGCGACGTTTCTTGAGCCGCAGAACGAAGAGGAGCTGTCTGCCGTACAGCTCAAGTTGCGCCAGGCGGGATATCAGTCCAAGGATGCGGTCCGTTTCTATCACTTTGCCCAGTTCGCATTGGGGATCGGCGGCCTGCTGTTCGGCGTTCTGCTTGTAACAGTGTTTTCAGGCGGACAGGAATTTACGGGCCAGCAACTGCTGCTGCGCGTTCTCGGCCCGGGCATCGCGGGGTATATGGTTCCAAAATACTGGGTCACGCGTCGCGTCGCTGAGCGCAAAGACAACATCACGGCCGGTTTCCCGGATGCGCTGGACATGATGCTGGTTTGTGTCGAAGCGGGCCAGTCTCTGGATCAGGCGATTGTTCGCGTGGCCGCGGAATCGCAGGCCTCATATCCCGACATCGCTCAGGAGTTCGAAGTCGTGGCTCATGAAATGAAGGCGGGCAAGGACAAGGACACCGTTCTGCGCGACATGGGAACGCGTTGCGGTGTTCAGGACGTAAGTTCGTTCGTGACCGTGATGATCCAATCGGCGACATTTGGTACGTCGATCGCCGAAGCACTTCGCGTCTATGCGGGTGAAATGCGTGACAAACGTGTGATGCGCGCGGAAGAGGCCGCTAACAAGTTGCCAACCAAGATGACACTTGCCACAATGATGCTGACGGTGCCGCCGTTGCTGATCATTCTGGTCGGTCCTTCAGCGAAAGGCATCATGGACCTGCAAAACATGTGAGCGACCTGAAATGAAAAACCTGGGCGAGCGAACATATGCACGCCTCCGAAATTCCCTGAAAGCCATCGCAGTTCTTGCTGCGGTGGCTTCGTGCACTGAGCCCGGATCACAAAATGGCCCCTTCCCTCCCGGTGTGGATCCGCAAGGCCAGTCGGAAGACGGCGTGGAAGTCGGCAACAGGCTGATGGAAGCCGGCCAATTTGAACTGGCGCTCGACGCTTTTACGCGGGCGGCGTTGGAAGACGGGATGACGACGGAAATCCTGACCTCGATGGGAACCGCCAATCTGGGTCTGAATCGGCTGGGGCAGGCGGAAACCCTACTGCGTCGTGCTGTGGAAGATGACCCGGACTGGCCCGTTGCATGGAACAACCTGGGCGTCCTGCTGATGGAAACTGGGGAATACGCAGAAGCCGCGCAGGTGTTTCGAAGGGCGTATGCACTGGACAATGGCGAAAGTGACTCAATCCGGGACAATCTGCGGTTAGCACTCGCAAAAATGGAAAATCCTGTTAATAATGATGTCCAAGAAGAAGAATTTAAATTGGTGCGGCGGGGTGAAGGCGATTTCGTCATCCGCAAGACACCTTGATTGAGGCAAGTGCAGTAGGGGACGCAAAAATGCGCCATCCATTCCTGATTACGACCATCGTGACATGCGGGCTGCTGGTTTCGGCCTGCGCGGACAAATCCGAAGATACAGTTGAACGCACATTTCAGGATGTGAACGTCATCGACGAAACCAACCTGAATGACGTCATGCTAAGCGCGGCAGACCCGAACGAAGCGGTCACCTATTTTCACGGTGCCGCAAGCAAGAACCCGGGGCGGGCGGATTTGCAGCGCGGTCTTGCGATCTCATTAACCCGCGCCAGAAGGTATACCGAGGCTTCCTCAGCCTGGGCCAAGCTGGTTGGCATGAAGGGCTCGAACGTTGCTGACAAGGTCGACTATGCCGATGCGCTGGTCCGCGGTGGAGAGTGGGACCGCGCCAAGGAGGTGCTGAACTCAATTCCACCCACGCATGAGACGTTCAAACGCTACCGGCTTGAGGCGCTTGTGGCCGATTCCAACAAGGACTGGAAACGGGCGGATCACTTTTATGAAACAGCGGTTGGTCTAACCACGCGCCCGGCGGGTGTCATGAACAACTGGGGATACTCAAAACTCACACGCGGGAACTATTCCGACGCCGAGCGCCTGTTCTCAGAGGCTATCCGTCAGGACAAGTCACTGTTCACGGCCAAAAACAACCTCGTTCTGGCCCGCAGCGCGCAGGGAAACTATGCCATGCCGGTCATTCCCATGACGCAGGCGGAACGCGCACGGTTGCTGAACACGATGGCGATTTCCGCAGTAAAACAAGGCGATGTGACAACAGCCAAAAACCTGCTGCGTGAGGCGATAGCAACGCACCCGCAACATTTCGATGAAGCGGCACGGGCGCTGAGCGCGCTGGAAGAAGCCTAAGTCCATGGCCATCCCCGCTGCGGCGGCACTGTGGTTTTTGCCGTTTGTGCTGCCAATTTGCTTTTACGTCGCCTTCACCGACATGCGTGAAATGCGGATCAAGAACCACGCGGTTGTTGCGTTGGCGGTCGTGTTTCTGGTCGTTGGACTTTTCGTTCTGCCGCCGTGGTCTGATGAATGGAGCCAGGGGCACATTGGTCCACTGGCGGTGTCCCTGCCGTCTTATGCTTGGCAATTGTTGCATCTGGTTGTCATTCTGATCATCGGCATTCTTCTAAACGCCGGAGGCGCAGTTGGTGCTGGCGATGCCAAATTCGCTGCCGCAGCGGCGCCGTTCATCTGGACCGCTGACTTTCGGCTGCTCATGGCAATTTTTACCGCGACGATTCTGGGCGCCTTCGCCGCGCATCGGATCGGCAAACATACCGGATTGCGCCGGATCGCGCCCGAGTGGGAAAGCTGGGAAAAAGGCAAACTTTTTCCGATGGGCCTGACGCTCGGGGGAACACTCTCCATCTACCTGATACTGGGCGCAATGTTCGGTTCGTAAACCACCATTTACGCGCCTTGCCTGCGCCTTTGTCCTGCCACAAATCTGCGACAGATTTTCCACAAGCGGCCTCTACCGTATTGAATTGACGTGCAACCTTGACAGACGAGCGACGCTCATGAACATGCAAACCACTTCCGTTCTGGCCCCCCCTGCCCCGAAGGGCCTTGAGGAAATGCAGCTTCCGCTCGTGATGATGCGGGACATTCTGCTCAAGACTATTTTCCGCAAAAACGTATCGATTGTCAGCGAGATCGCAGAAGCCATCTGTCTGCCCGGTTCCGTGACACAGGAACTGGTCGATATTGCGCGAGAACAAAAGCTGCTTGAGGCTACCGGTACGCTGAACGCAAACAGCGGCAACGAAATGGGGTATCAGCTGACGGATGCGGGCAAGGCGCGGGCGCTGGATGCGCTGAGCCAGTCCGAGTATTTCGGAGCCATGCCCGTTCCGCTGGCTGTCTATCGCGAACAGGTCAAACGCCAATCGATCCGCAACATTCAGGTCACGCGTGATCAGCTGGTCGGGGCGATGGGGCATCTGGTTCTGCCAGACAGCCTGCTGGATCATCTGGGTCCCGCAGTCAGCGCAGGTCGTTCAATCCTGATGTACGGACCGCCCGGAAACGGTAAATCCTCGATCTCGAACGGGATCCGTGATGCGTTGGGCGACAATGTCTATGTTCCACGCGCCATCGAATATGCAGGTCAGGTCATCACCGTATATGACCCGATCGTTCACAACGCGATTGAGCAGGAACCCGACGACCCGAACAGCCTGCGCCGCCGCAAACGTTTCGATACCCGATACGTGATGTGTGAACGACCCACAGTTGTGACCGGTGGTGAATTGTCGCTGAACATGCTGGATCTGGTTTATAACCCGACCGCGCGAACGTATCAGGCGCCACTGCAGTTGAAATCCACCGGCGGCATCTTCATCGTCGATGACCTTGGACGTCAGGCGGAACCGCCACAGGCGCTGATCAACCGCTGGATCGTTCCTCTGGAAGAGAACAAGGACATTCTGGGCCTGCAATCCGGTGAAAAATTCGAGGTTCCGTTCGACACGCTGGTCATCTTCTCGACCAACTTCCATCCGAACGAGATCTTCGACCAGGCGGCTTTGCGGAGGATTTTCTTCAAGATCAAGATCGACGGCCCGAATCAGGAGAACTTCCTGAAAATCTTTGCCATGGTCGCTCGTAAACGTGGCATGCCGCTGGACGAGGCCGCGCTGGTTCACCTGCTCAAGGTCAAATACCCGACGATCAACAATATCTATGCGAACTATCAGCCGATCTTTTTGATCGATCAGATGATCGCGATCTGCGAGTTTGAGGGCATTCCCTATCAAATGAGCCCTGACCTGATAGATCGGGCGTGGGCCAACATGTTCGTAAAGGACGAGCATATCGTCAAATGATCGGCCTTGCAGGATGTGGACGCATGGGCGCGCCGATGCTGGCAACCCTGCTGCGCGCGGGGTTTGAAGCCAGAGGTTTCGACACGCGCCCGAGTTCCGAATTCGGGGTCCTGTCCACGTATGTCAGCAATGATGTAACTGCTTTCGCATCCGGCTTGCGGACATTGATTACGGTCGTGAGGGATATTCCTCAGACCGAAGATGTTCTGTTTGGCACTCAGGGCTTTGCAAGCATCAGTACGCTGGAACAGATCATCATTTGCTCGACGCTTTCCCCACGATATGTACTGGATCTGCGCGATCGGATACCACCAACCGTCAGTCTTATCGATGCCCCGATATCCGGTGCACAAATCGCCGCGCAAGAGGCGCGTTTATCGTTCATGCTGGGTGGGGCCACTGCTGATCTGGACGCCGCGCAACCGCTTTTTGATGCGATGGGTGCGCATTTCCATCGGATGGGCCCGTATGGCTCAGGCATGCAGGCAAAAGTGCTCAACAATCTGCTGGCAGCTTCGAACACTGCGATGACGCGGCTGGTGCTGGAGTGGGCGCAGAATTCCGACCTCGACGAAGGCAAGCTATTGCAGTTGATCCACACAAGTTCGGGCCAGAACTGGTTCGCGTCAAATTTCGACCAGATCGAATTTGCCCGGGATGGATACTCTATTGAAAACACGATTGGCATTCTGGAAAAGGATGTCGAGAGCGCGCTAGACGGTGTACCGGAAGAGTTGGATAGGTCACTGCCGTTGGCCGTCAGGGACGCAATCAGAAACCTGACGGAAAAGCGCTGAGAAGCCGTTTCCGTCCCGCTGGGACACGGGTATCCTGCGTGTATGACGCAGATTCCCGCCTCGATCAGAAACTGGTTCACATCAAGGGGCTGGACTGTTCATCCCCATCAAAAGGACCTGTACGCGCGCGCGGCCGATCCTGCCACGCTACTGATTGCGCCAACCGGCGGTGGCAAGACAATGGCAGGGTTCCTGCCAACGTTGGCAGAACTGGCGGACGGTTCCCATACCGGCTTGCACACGCTTTATGTCTCACCCCTGAAGGCGCTGGCCGCTGACATAAAGCGCAATCTGCAAACTCCGGTGGATGAGATTGGCCTGCCCATTCGCATCGAAGACCGGACTGGCGATACCTCGGCCACGCAGAAAAAGCGTCAGCGCGCAGACCCGCCACATATCCTGCTGACAACACCTGAAAGTCTGGCATTGCTCACCTCATACGAGGACGCGCCCCGCATGTTCGACGGACTGCAGCGCGTGATCGTCGATGAAATCCACGCCCTTGCAGAAAGCAAGCGTGGCGATCAATTGATGCTGGCGCTGGCGCGGCTGCAAGCGTTATGCCCGCAGCTCAGGCGCGTTGGGCTGTCGGCTACTGTCGAGGATCCAACGGCGATCGCACAGTTCCTGGCACGCCACCCGGACTCTTGCGCGATCGTTCAGGCCGATCCCGGCCCAGATCCCGATATCTCGATGCTCAAGACCGATGAGAAACCACCCTGGTCAGGGGGCGGCGCGGCCTATTCGATCCCCGCGGTTCTGGATCAGATCAGGCGACACCAAACGACACTGATCTTTCACAACACCCGCGCGCAGGCCGAAATCTTTTTTCGCAACCTCTGGCTGGCCAACGACGACGGACTGCCAATCGGCATTCATCATGGAAGTCTTGACCGGCAACAGCGCGAGCGGGTTGAAGGCGCGATGGTGCGTGGCGAACTGCGGGCCATCGTGTGCACAGGTTCACTGGATCTGGGCATCGACTGGGGCGATGTGGATCTGGTGATCCAGATCGGTGCGCCCAAAAACGTCAAGCGTCTGGTGCAGCGCATTGGCCGTGCAAACCATCGGTACAACGCCCCCTCCAAGGCGCTACTGGTTCCGGCGAACCGCTTTGAGGTTGTCGAGTGCGTGGCGGCGCTTGAGGCCGTCAAAGAGCATGATCTGGACGGAGACCCGCGCGGCCCCGGACCTCGCGATGTACTGAGCCAGCACATCCTGATCGCCGCAGCGGCTGGCCCGTTCGATGCGGACGCGCTTTTTCACGAAATGGTATCAGCCGGACCATACGCCAACCTGACCCGCCCCGAGTTCGATGCCTGCCTCGAATTCTGCGCCACTGGCGGGTACGCCCTGCGCGCCTATGACCGCTGGCAGCGTTTGCAGCAGCGCCCCGACGGGCGATGGCAATTGCGCGATCCACGCGCGGTACAACGGATTCGCATGAATCTGGGGACCATCCAGGATACGGACACGCTGAAGGTTCGGTTGAAACGCAACCGGGGCGGCAAACCGCTGGGAGAGGTCGAAGAAGCGTTTGCCGCATCGCTGACCCCCGGCGATACTTTCCTGATCGGAGGGCAGATCGTCCGCTACGAAGGCTTGCGCGAAATGGTGGTCGAGGTGACCCGGCGTGCAGACAAGAAACCCAAGATCGCTACCTTTTCCGGCACGAAATTCGCAACCTCGACACAGCTGAGCGACCGGATATTGCGAATGTTCGCCCAGAACGACTGGCCGCAACTGCCGCAGCACACCGCAGACTGGCTCGCGCTGCAGCGGGACGTCTCGCGCCTGCCCCGGCGCGACCGTTTGCTGATTGAAAGCTTCCCCGAGGACGGGCGCGAACATATCTGTGTCTATGGGTTTGCAGGGCGCAACGCACAGCAGACCCTTGGCCTGTTGCTGACCAAACGCATGGAGGAATTGGGGCTGGCCCCTCTTGGATTTGTCGCAACGGATTACGCCACATTGATCTGGGGGCTTGATGCGGTCACCGACCCACGCCCTCTGTTTCACATCGACGCGCTGCGCGAGGGGTTGGAGACATGGCTGGCAGGAAATGCGGTGATGAAACGGACCTTTCGGGCATCCGCCACCATCGCCGGCCTCATCGAGCGCAACACTGGTGGTCAGCGCAAAACCGGGCGGCAGGCGACGTTTTCTTCCGACATCCTGTACGACACGCTGCAAAAATACGACCCCGACCATTTGCTGATGCAGATCACCCGCGAAGAGGCCATGCGTGGTCTGGTGGATTTCGGTCGCATCGAAGCAATGATCGGGCGGATCAGCGGCCAGATTGATCTGATACGTCTGGATCGAGTGTCTCCACTGGCCGCACCGCTGTTTCTGGAAGTTGGCAAGGTGCCGGTCAAAGGCGACGCCGAAGAACGCCTGCTGGCCGAAGAAAGTGAGAAGCTGCTGCAAACTGCGGGATTAACGCCAGGCTAGAAATGGCCTTGAAAAAACAGTCGAAACCAGCAAAGAACGTAACATGAACGGATGGGATTTTTCTTTTGCCGAAACGCGGCTGCGCGCGCTCGGCTCGGGTGCGCTTTGGTGGCCCGGTCAATCGGCGCTCTGTGTCTCGGATCTGCATCTTGGAAAATCCGAACGTATCGCACGCAGGGGTGGCCCATCGCTGCCCCCGTACGAAAGCCGCGACACACTGAACCGGCTTTCTGATGACATCGACCGCACGGGCGCCGAAACGGTGATCTGTCTAGGCGACAGCTTTGACGACCTCATCGCCTCGACTGCTATCCCCGAGGCTGAGAGGTTGCAGATTTCGGCCCTACAGGCGGGGCGGCGATGGATATGGATCGAAGGCAATCATGATCCCGGCCCGGTTGAGCTTGGCGGGGCGCATTTGGCCGAGTGGAAATGCGAAGGTCTGGTTTTCCGTCACATCGCGGGACCCGGTGCCACCGCAGAGGTGTCGGGACACTATCACCCCAAGGCGCGCATCCGGGCCCGTGGGCGATCCATCAGTCGCCCGGCCTTTCTGGTCGACGAAAATCGGCTGATATTGCCAGCATACGGCACCTATACCGGCAGCCTGCGCAGTTCAGAACCGGCGCTGACCAAACTTATGCAATCCAACGCGATGGCCATTCTGACCGGCGCGCAACCCCGCGCCGTTCCAATGCCGCGCTGATCTATAACACACCCGCCTGTTCCAACATCGGTCGGTACTTTCGGCTGACAGGAACAAGATCACCGTTTTTCAAACGCAGATGAGTTTTGCCTGCCGCGCGCTCTGCACCGACGATCGCGGCCTCAGTCACCCAATGGGACCTATGCGTGCAATGCCCCGGCATCGGCTCCATTTCGTCAATTGCGTCTGTGAACCTTGAGCGAATGGTAAAGGTTCCGTCCGAAGTGACGATGTCCACGTTGTGATCACGGACCGTCAGCCGGTAGATTTCGCCATTGAAGGACGCCGGTAACCGCTTTGTCATACGCGGTTGGATTTCGACATCTTCACGCGGCGCATATGCTTCGCCCCGCCGAATCAACAACAAGCCCGCCGCAAACAAGGCGCCATAAGGCGCTACGGTTAAAAACGCAGGACGGTTCAAACCTTCGTATGTCAGGAGCAACGAAACCAACGCCCAAAGCAACGGTGTAAACAAAACGGCAATCAATACGGCAAATGTCAGGTCCTGAGCGACCTGCTTCAGGTTACCCCACCGCCGTTTAACCAAATCTCCGGATGTCCACGTCACCCCTACCGCCAAGAGCATCACGCAGCTCCAGAACAGGAATCGGCACCCAAAGGAAAGTTCCACATGATGAAACGGCGGCACGGCGTAGCTGAGCAAAAGTACAAAAACTAACCCGGAAACCAGCCTGAGTGGACCATGTACAAACAAAATTGATTTCAGTTTTGACCGCATGTCAAAATTGCTAACCACCTTCCCGATTGCCGGTCTAAATCTTCGGGAACCGTTACAGCACCAATTGCTCGACCGGAAATTCTGTATAACATTCAATGGAATGCAAGAAAACCGTTTGTTGGCCTCACTACGGAACCAGCCGAGTTTTTCGATGGTAAATTCACGTGGTCTCGGGTGAAAGGCGCGATGGCTGCGCGCGGCAGGCTTCACCGGGCCGCAAAAACTGCGGCCCGGGATATTACTCAGGCTGTCAGACCTTCGGGTTCAGGCAGGCCGTTGGCACGGCAGCAGGCCGTCAGGGTATTGGCCAGCAGGCAGGCAATGGTCATCGGACCGACACCACCGGGAACAGGTGTGATTGCGCCGGCAACCTGCGAAGCGCTTTCGTAGTGAACGTCGCCAACCAACTTGTTCTTGCCGTCACGCTCGATCCGGTTGATGCCGACGTCGATGACGGTGGCGCCTTCCTTGATCCAGTCGCCTGGCACCATCTCGGGGCGCCCAACAGCCGCGACAACAATATCCGCGCGACGGACAACGTCAGGCAGGTCCTTGGTGCGCGAATGCGCGATGGTTACGGTGCAGCTGTCACCCAGCAGCAGCTGTGCCATCGGCTTGCCAACAATGTTCGAACGTCCCACGACAACCGCATCCATACCGGAAAGCGAACCGTGGTGGTCACGCAGCATCATCAGGCAGCCCAGCGGCGTGCAGGGCACCATCGATTTCTGACCGGTACCAAGCAAGCCCACATTCGAGATATGGAATCCATCGACATCCTTGGCCGGGTCGATGGAATTGATCACCAGATCTTCGTTCAGATGCTTGGGCAGCGGCAGCTGCACCAGAATGCCGTGGACCGCCGGATCATTGTTCAGCTTGTCGATCAACGCCAGCAGATCCTCTTCCGAGGTCTCAGGATCAAGCTTGTGTTCGTACGAGTTCATACCGACTTCGACGGTCATCTTGCCCTTGGAACGAACATAGACCTGGCTTGCGGGGTCTTCACCAACAAGAACCACGGCAAGGCCCGGCGTGATGCCGTTTTCTTCTTTCAGTTTCGCAACCTGATCCGCCACTTGGGCGCGCACCTTGGCCGCAAAGGCCTTACCATCGATGACTTGGGCTACCATCCATTGATCCCTTCTTTCAAAAGCTGATCGGGCGCGATCATCGCGCCCGGTCGTTCAGTCCGCGCCGATCACACGTTCTTCACGCGCAATCGACCAGTCAATCAAAATTCGCCAGAGATTTTCGGCCAAGTCGGGGTCCATCCCCGCCTCGCCCGCGCTGGCGCGAACATTCTGCACCACTTGTTCGACCCGTTCCGGAATACGGGCTGGCAGTCGCTCACCCGGTTTCAACTCAGCGGCGCGGTCGATGTAACCTGCGCGCGTAACCAGCATGTCGATCAGATGCCGGTCAAGTTTGTCGATCTGAACTCGCAGTTCCCGCATCGTGGCGCAATCCTGCGGCGGTGTCAGAGTGGGCATGTCGGTCTCCTCATGGCCCGGGGATTCCCCGGACCACGAGATGTCGTATTCAGCGGCTTAGAACAAGCCCTCGATCTCACCTGCGTCATTGAGGCAGATGGTTTCAGCAGCCGGCTTGCGCGGCAGGCCGGGCATGGTCATGATCTCGCCGCAGACAACCACGATGAAACCTGCACCTGCGGACAGGCGGACCTCACGCACCGGAACCGAGTGGCCGGTGGGTGCACCACGCAGGCTGGGATCGGTCGAGAACGAGTATTGGGTCTTCGCCATGCAGACCGGCAGGTTGCCATAGCCTGCTGCTTCCCACTCGTGCAGTTGGTTGCGAATCTTGGCATCGGCCAGAACTTCGTCAGCACGGTAGATGCGCTTGGCGATGGTTTCGATCTTTTCGAACAGTGGCATGTCGTCCGGGTAGATCGGCGAGAAGTTCGCGGTGCCTGCATCGGCCAGCTCGACAACCTTGTGAGCCAGATCTGCAGAGCCTTCCGAGCCCAGTTCCCAGTGACGCGACAGAATCGCTTCGACACCATGTTCCGCACAGTAGTCACTGACGGCCTTAACTTCGGCATCCGTGTCGGTGACGAAGTGGTTGATGGCAACAACAACCGGCACACCGAACGATTTAACGTTCTCGATGTGGCGGCCAAGGTTGGCGCAACCGCTGACAACTGCATCGACGTTTTCCGCGCCCAGATCGGCCTTGGCAACGCCGCCGTTCATCTTCATCGCGCGCACGGTGGCGACCAGCACCACGGCCGACGGGGCGATGCCCGCCTTGCGGCACTTGATGTTCATGAACTTCTCGGCACCCAGATCGGCACCGAAACCGGCTTCGGTCACGACATAGTCGGCGACTTTCAGAGCTGTCTTGGTCGCGATGACCGAGTTACAGCCATGTGCGATGTTGGCGAACGGGCCACCGTGGACGAAGGCCGGGTTGTTTTCCAGCGTCTGCACCAGGTTCGGCTGCATCGCGTCCTTCAGCAGAACGGTCATTGCGCCTTCGGCCTTGATGTCGCGGCAGTAGACCGGGGTCTTGTCGCGGCGGTAGGCAACGATGATGTCACCCAGGCGCTTTTCCAGATCTTTCAGGTCGTTTGCCAGGCACAGGATCGCCATAACTTCGGACGCCACGGTGATGTCAAAACCTGCTTCACGCGGGAAGCCGTTCGATACACCGCCCAGCGAGCAGGTGATCTGACGCAGGGCGCGGTCGTTCATGTCGACCACACGGCGCCATGCGACGCGGCGCATGTCGATCTTCTGCTCGTTACCCCAATAGATGTGGTTGTCGATCATTGCCGACAGCAGCGAGTGGGCCGAGGTGATGGCGTGAAAGTCACCTGTGAAGTGCAGGTTCATCTCTTCCATCGGAACAACCTGCGCGTAACCGCCACCTGCAGCGCCGCCCTTCATGCCGAAGTTCGGGCCAAGCGAGGCTTCGCGGATACAGATCATCGCGTTCTTGCCGATGCGGTTCAGGCCGTCGCCCAGACCAACGGTGGTGGTGGTTTTGCCTTCACCTGCCGGGGTCGGGTTGATCGCGGTCACAAGGATCAGCTTGCCATCTTCGCGGTCCTGAACCGAGTTGATAAAGTCCTGGCTGACCTTTGCTTTGTCATGGCCATAGGGCAGCAAATCCGCGGATTCGATGCCGATTCTTGCGCCGATTTCCTGAATCGGCTTCTTGTTCGCCTCGCGGGCGATTTCGATGTCGGATTTGTAGCTCATTGGGCAGGGTCCCTGGTTGAATTCCGTGCAAAACCGACGCGCAGCGTCGGCGCTGTGCAATCCATACCGTTGTGTACAATTGAGATGGATATAGATTCCGACATAATCATGCCGTGAAGCGGCGTCGCCTCGATTCGGTGTGTTCTAATCCGCCGGACTAAAGCACTATGGCGCCCAGTTTCGCTGATCTGGCACAAACAAAGTCAATGCATCACCAACAGCCAGCGCGCCCGGACGTTCAACCCAAGCTGTGATGCCCCGGCGATTTTGGGCTGCCGGTTTGAATGCTGCCCCGTATCCCGGTGAAACCGACTCGATCTCGCGGCCGGGAATGACGCAGGGGCGGTTTTCCATATCCACGGTCAAAGTCAGACCGCCCGATGCCTGCAGCCGGGACGATGGTGGGATATGGGTGAAATCAGGTATTCCCCGCACGACGACGCTTGCCCCCAGCAGCGCCGGGTCAAGCCGGTCCAGCCCCATCTCGGCAGCGATTACATCCAGTTCTTCTGCCGACAACACCGTAAGTTGGCGGACATTCCGGATTTCGGTCCCCACCGGGTAAAGGTTTTTCACACGCACGCAGGAAGCGCGATTGACACCCTCGTGCCGGGCACCCCGATCACCCGGGAAATCCAGTTCCAGCGTATCAACAGGCGTCGCGCGCAACGATTGTCCATGTGGGACATGTCCAAGCCAGACAACTTCGCCCGAGAATTCCGTTTCGCGCAATACCGGCATGCGGTCCCTCATTCCATTCGATGATCACCGCGATACTAATAATCGGTACCAAAGGATTGAAAAGTAAAAAGACCCGGGAAATCCCGGGTCTCTTGGATCAGGCCGTCGGTTCAGGCTCCATCCCGCCTTCGGGTGGTGCCTTCTTGGGCTTGGTCTTGGGAATGGCGGTTACGCTTGGCGCGCTACCCTCATCCGGCTTGTCGCCTTCGTCATCACCATCGCCGGGCGACTCGCCGTTCATAACGCGTTTGATCTCATCGCCAGTCAGGGTTTCATATTCCAGCAGACCCTGCGCAAGACGCTCCCACTCTTCATTGTGGTCGGTCAGAATCTTGTGGGCGCGTTCATACCCTTGCTGAATAAGGTTTTTGACCTCTTCTTCGATCAGCTCTTTTGTATGAGCGGAAACCGAGAAGCCCGCCGTGTTGCCGGAATACCCTTCATGCGCTTCGGCATAGTCGATATTGCCAACCTTGTCGGACATACCCCAACGCATAACCATGGCGCGCGCCAACTGGCTTGCTTGCTGAATGTCACCCGCCGGACCGTTCGAGACGTGGTCTTCACCGTATTTGATGATCTCGGCAGCCTTGCCCGCCATGGTCATCGCGAGTTTTTGCTCGCACTCGTCCTTGTGCCAGTTCAGACGGTCGATTTCAGGCAGGGAAACAACCATACCCAACGCACCACCGCGCGGGATGATCGTTGCCTTATAGACCGGATCGCATTCGGGAAGAACCAGACCAACAACAGCGTGGCCCGCTTCGTGATAGGCGGTCTTTTCCTTCTGGTCCTGTGTCAGCACCATCGAGCGACGCTCGGCCCCCATCATCACCTTGTCTTTCGCGTTCTCGAAATCTTCCATGGTGACAAAGCGACGACCAACACGTGCAGCCATCAGTGCGGCCTCATTCACGAGGTTGGCCAGATCAGCACCCGAGAAACCAGGTGTACCGCGCGCGATGATGCGCAAATCGACGTCGGGGCCCAAGGGCGTCTTTCGGGCGTGGACACCCAGAATTTTCTCGCGGCCCTTGATGTCGGGATTGCCAACAGTGACCTGACGGTCGAACCGGCCCGGACGCAGAAGCGCGGGGTCCAGAACGTCCTTGCGGTTGGTGGCCGCCAGAATGATCACGCCTTCGTTCGCCTCGAACCCGTCCATCTCGACCAGCAACTGGTTGAGGGTCTGTTCGCGTTCGTCGTTACCACCGCCATAGCCTGCGCCACGATGGCGGCCCACAGCGTCGATTTCGTCGATAAACACGATACAGGGCGCGTTCTTCTTCGCCTGTTCGAACATGTCACGGACACGGCTAGCACCGACACCAACGAACATTTCGACAAAGTCCGAACCCGAAATGGTAAAGAACGGCACTCCTGCCTCACCTGCGATCGCGCGGGCCAGCAGGGTCTTACCAGTACCCGGAGGGCCAACCAGCAACGCGCCTTTAGGAATCTTGCCGCCAAGGCGCGAGAATTTCTGCGGGTTACGCAGGAATTCGACGATCTCTTCCAACTCTTCCTTGGCTTCGTCGATCCCAGCCACGTCATCAAAAGTCACGCGGCCATGCTTTTCGGTCAGCATTTTCGCTTTGGACTTGCCAAAGCCCATCGCGCCGCCTTTGCCGCCACCCTGCATCCGGTTCATGAAATAGACCCAGACGCCAATCAGCAGCAGGAAGGGCAACAGAGTGATGATGAAGGACTGGAACCCCGATTGTTGCTGCTTTTCGGCCCGAACGGGGATGTCCTTGTCGATCAGCAGTTTCGTTACCTCGGCATCGGTCGGCTTGATGGTCACATAGTCCTTGCCGTCATTGGTTCGATACCGGATTTGTTCGCCGTCCAGCGTCACATTCTTAACTTCGCCCGCATCTACCGCGCTGACAAAATCAGAATAGGTTCTTTCATGGCTCTGGAGCGTTCCACCGGTGCCACTGAACAGGTTGAACAGTGCCAGGATCAAAAGGAACAAGACGACCCAGAAGGCGATATTTCGAGCGTTGCCCAAGGAAATTCTCCCAAAACGTTTCGGCAATTAAGGGGACTGCCGGGTTATCCCTTAAAATAGAGATGATTGAGGCAGGTTCAATGCGATAAAAGCGATGCGTAAAACTCTTCGGCTTCGGCTTGGGTTTCGACCCGCCAACCGTTGGGAAATCCGGCCAGCGGTGCGGACAGCAGTTCCTCTCCGTCCCAAACTGCCGGAGTGGAAATCAGCGCGGCCCTTGGCCTTCCGGTCTCACGCCAGTCCGGAATGCGGCGCAATCCGTCTTCTCCCAAAGCTTTTACCCGGGCAGTATCAGAGCCTGCACCTGTCACAATCCACCTGCCATCCCAGCATTGCCCGGGGCGACAGATTTCATCGCGAACCGCGTTAAATTCCCTGAAAAACCGCACTTTACCGTTGGCAGGCACATACACACAGCCACCGAATACGCCTGACTCTCCGTTGCGCACTGACGCTAAGGCTTGCTCGACTGCGCCCTTGCGTGGCGGATATTCCTTACGGCCCATCCATGAAACGATTCCGGCGATCAACCGCCGAACGATTTCGTCTGGCAAGCCGGCAAGGCCATCGACGTCAACCAACACATCACCCGCATCCACCTGCGTTACCTTGCGTGCGGATTTCTGCGCAAACTGCTCCAAAGCTTCACGGGCTTGTGTCAGATTGTCGGCTACGCGTGAAAGTGTTTCCGCGGTAATTCCCAGCGGCGCGAGCCCGGCAAGCGCCTCGCGCGCCTTAATCCGGTCAAATCTGGTGTCCTGATTCGACGGATCCTCGACCCATCCAATACCTTCAGACTTCAGAAAGGTGCGCAAGCGCGCGCGCGTAATTCCAAGCATCGGGCGCAACAACTGCACGCCGTCCTGAAGACGCGTAACAGGCATGGCCGCCAAACCGGTGACACCGGCCGAACGCCCCAGCCGCATCAACACCGTTTCGGCCTGATCATCGGCGGTGTGCCCCAACAAAATGGCACCAATTCCGTTGCGCTCTGCCCAGTCGGCAAGCAACCGATACCGGGCGCGTCTGGCCTGATCCTGCAGGTTTCCCGATCCGTCCCATCCGCCCCAGTTCAGGATTTCGTGTGGAACATTCAGCCGCTCGGCGAGCTCGGCCACAGATGCTGCTTCTGCCGCGGAATCGGGTCGCAACCCATGGTCTACGGTCGCCGCCAGAACTTCGGTGCCTTCCTGTTTCGCGATTCCTGTGATCAGGCACAGTAAGGCAACGGAATCTCCGCCGCCGGACACGGCAACACCCAGCATTTTTGGTAACACCGAGGCAAGCCGCACCCGAATTTCGGCCCGAAGTGTATCTGCCTGTAAGGTCAAGAACAGCCCAGGGATGCCATCTCTTGTGTCGCATCCGCCACCGAAGTCGACGACGGGAAGCGAACCCCTACCTCGCCCAACGTTATGCAGGCCTGATCGGTTTGGCCCAACCGCCCAAGTGCCGCGCCAAGTTCAAACAGAGCCTCAGGCGCCACCGGACCTTCCGATGCGCCTGTAAAACTGGCAAGGAACGCCCGGGCTGCTTCGCGCGTGTCACCCAGACCTTCCAAAGCCTGCCCTCGTTTCAGATGCGCTTCGGGCGCCAGAGGACTGCCGGGATAAGAGGTGTCAAATTGCGCAAACATGTTTGCCGCAGTCTGGAAATCTCCATCGGCAAGAGCCTTTGCAGCGGCATCGAAATCTACCCGCTCTCCAATCGCCAGCTCACCTTGTTCATCACCGGCGGGTTGCGCGGGGTTCGAGGGATTTGCCGCCACCACGGGCGCATCACCACCACCCAGCGTCGAGGTTTCGCCAAGCGTGCTCAGGTCACCGCCTTCAAGTTCAACCAGCCGGAACTCTAGGTCGCCAATCCGGTTGGTTCCATCGGCCACGATGTTCTCGATGCGTTGGTTCATCTGCTCCGTCTGGCGCGTCAGGCGCTGCAACTCGGCCTCAATGGTATTCACCCGTTCCAGAACGGTATCGCCGGACAGGTTTGGCGCCGGAGAACCTGTGGTTGAAAACTCGCGCTTCAGACGCTGAATTTCGACATGCAGAATTGTCAGCTCCTGACGGATATCCGCCAGTGTCTGCTGATCCTGCGCCTGTGCAACACCAGCGGTCGCGATGACCGCCGCCAGAACCAAACCTGCAATTCGCATTCTGTTACCCCGTCGTTGAACCCGTCAGCACGGTCACGGCCCGACGGTTCTTGGAATAGCACTCCTCGGTGCTGCAAATCTCAATCGGGCGTTCCTTGCCATAGCTGATGGTCTGAAGGCGGTTGCCAGCAACACCGCGCGAAATCAGGTATTCACGCGCCGCATTTGCACGCCTTGCGCCAAGGGCCAGGTTGTATTCCCGCGTACCCTGTTCATCCGCGTGCCCTTCGATGGTCGCGTTGAAATCGGGGTTCGCCATAAGCCACTCGGCCTGCCCCTGAAGGGTCGTCTGCCCCTGTGCCGTCAGCGTCGACTGATCCACCTGAAACAGAACCCTATCACCGACCGCCTGCTGGAAATAGGCGGGTGAGCGCGGATCGCTGGGCGAGCCCGGCACAACCGAGCCACTGCCGGTTCCGCCTCCGCCAAGTCCGGATGGATCGTTGTTGCTGCAGGCGGCGATCAGCGTCAGCGCGCCCAGAGCAGCTATTTTGCCCAATACGTTCATTCCAATGCCTCGTGTTCGGTTTGTTATTGGCCTCTCTCTACCACAGCGACCGGACCTTGTGAACGCTGCCGGTAATCGGGCCAGATCAATTCTGCAACGGCGACCACGAGGGGTCGCTGGCCCCATCTGGCGTCCGTACAGGTCGCAAGTTCCGTCCGGTGATGTCCACCGAATACAGCGAGGACCGTCCGCTTGCCCCCTGTGTTTCCCGCGAGAACATGATGACCCGACCGTTGGGCGACCAGGTTGGCCCTTCGTCAAGGAACGAGGCCGTCAGCAAGCGTTCCTCGCTTCCATCCGTGCGCATCACGCCAATGTGGAACCGACCCTGATTCTGCTTGGTAAACGCCACCAGATCACCACGCGGTGACCAGACCGGCGTTCCATAGCGCCCCTGACCAAAACTGATGCGGGTCGCCTCACCTCCGTTGGCGGACATAATGTAAAGCTGCGGCGTTCCCGAACGGTCGCTTTCAAACACGATCTGCGTTCCATCCGGCGAATAGCTTGGCGCGGTTTCAATCGCCGGTGTGTTGGTCAGGCGCGTGCTCTGACCGGATGCCAGATCCATTTTCCACAGGTCGGTATTTCCGCCCTGCGTCAGCGAATAAACGATCGAGCGGCCGTCCGGCGAGAACCGCGGCGAAAAGCTCATCGTGCCTTCCTGTGTGTTCAAAACCTGCCGCTTCACCCGTCCGACATCCAGAACATAGATGCGTGGCGTGCCGCTTTCATAGCTGGTGTACAGCAGCCGGTCGCCAGAGGGTGAGAACCGGGGCGCCAGAACGATTGCCGCGCTGTCAGTCAGGTACTGAACATTTGCCCCGTCATAGTCCATGATCGCCAGTCGCTTGCGCCGCTGATCCTTGGGCCCGCTTTCAGAAACAAAGGCCACGCGGCTGTCAAAATAGCCTCCTTCGCCGGTGATCCGGCTATAGACCTGATCGGCCACCTTGTGGGCCATACGGCGCCAGCCATCGGTGGTTCCGGCAAATTGCAGCCCGTCCCCCATCTCCTGACCCGAAAAGACATCCCAAACGCGGAACCGGACCGTCAGGCGCTTGCCCGATACATTGACAGCGCCAGTGACCAGAGCCTGCGCGTTGATGGCCTTCCAGTCCGCAAACTGAACAGGCGCATCGAAACTGCTGACACGACTGATGAATGCATCTGATGATATTTCGCGAAACAGTCCCGTTCCGGTCAGATCCGCTGCGATGACACGGGATATATCGTTGGCATATTGCGTTGCCGCCGGACCGTCAGGGACGAAACTTGGCACCGCGAAAGGCAGCGGCTCGATCACGCCCTCGTCTATCTCAATTCGAAGCGGCGTGTTTTGTGCATAGGCCGGAGCCATCAACAGCGTCATGCCAACAAAGAGGCTGGTCAGAAATTTCATCATTTGATCCGCATCCTCTCGGGATTGAATGTCATTTCAATATCCTGCCACTGAGCAAATTTGTCAGCAGGCAGGTCATATCCTTTTGCGCCGCACCGAATAATTGCGCGACGCGCTGCCCCAAACGCCTGTTGTGCGGCCCCGGATGATCCGCCGGAGCTGCTGAGCAGACGAATACTCTCATTAATCGGGGTGCCGTCACGGTTCATTGCAACGCTGACAACCACGGTTGTCTTCAACGCGTCCGTCGAAAGAGAGCCAACATTCCAGCAATTCGAAACCGCCACGCGCAGCGCGTCTTTTTCGCCGCCGGTCAGCGGCGGGCCTGCGGGTGCTGTCGCTTGCTGTCCGCCCAAAGCTTCCTTGAGTGCATCATTCACGGCATCGCTTGTATCGGGTGTAGTATCCTCGGCCACTTCGGTTTCGGCAGGTGCCGGAGGTCGCGGTCGACGAACCTGCGGGCGCGGCGAGCGTTCCGGGGCCAGATCATCACTTTCTTCGGCTTCGGTCACGATCTGATCCGTTGCTTCCTCGGGCGCGGTCTGTTCCTGCTGATCCTGCTGCGTCTCGGCCCCTTCGTCTTGTGACACCGGAGGGGTTTCCACATCGTCAGGTTTCGCCTCCGGCGGTGGCGGGGCAACCGGCTGCGGCGCGACCTTGTCCGCTTGGCGTGGATTGGCCTCGGGACCGGGCGGAACCGGAAGCGCGGCTACCTGGGTGTCGGGCTCATCCAACGCCGGGGGTTGGTCAATCACCTCAGGTTCAGGGGGTGTCACAACCGGCTCGGGTTCGACCTCCGGCTCAGGCTCGGCAGGAACCACGGGATCGGGACGGGACTGTTCGTCCTCTACCGGTTGCGGCGCATTCACGTCTTCGGCAGGTTCCGGCGGCTGTTGCAGGTCAGGTAGCGCATTCGTCACATCCGGCACCTGCTGTGCCGTAGTCATCGCCGCAAATTCCTCAGCCGAAATCACGGATACATCCTGCGTGTCGAACGGCAGCGGTTCGGATCGGAACGTACCGCCAAACAGCGCCCATCCGACCAGTGTCACATGGGCAATCGCCGAGATCTTGGTGCCGGTCTGCAAATCGCGGCCTCACTCTCCACCTTCGTCCAGCGTCGGCCCGCCCGTATCTGTCACCAGACCCACATTGGAAAACCCGCCCGAATTGAGCGCGCCCATTACCTGCATCACCTGCGCATAGGGGATGGCGCCGTCGGCGCGCAAAAACACCCTGTCACTTGTTCGTTCAGCCGCAATTGCGCGCAGCTTGCCAATCAAATCTTCGCGCGCGACATCCGTCGTCTGGATCTGCACGCGGCCATCGGCGGTCAACGTCACGGTCAGCGGCTCTTCGTTATCACCGGGCAGCGCGTTTGCCGCCGTCTTGGGCAACTCAACCGGAACACCGACCGTCAACAGAGGTGCAGCCACCATGAAAATGATCAGCAGCACCAGCATGACGTCCACAAATGGCGTCACGTTGATTTCGGCCATGGGCTGCGCCCGGCCCCGCCGCCTGCCGCGCCTGCGACCGTTGCTCCCGTTCTGCTGTACCGCCGCGCCCATGTCAGCCGTCCAACTGACGCGACAGGATCGTGGCAAATTCGTCGGCAAAGGCTTCGTACCCCGCGACGATGCGATCACTGTCCGCGCTCAGCTTGTTGTAAAAAATAACTGCCGGAATAGCCGCCAAAAGACCAAGGCCAGTAGCCAGCAAAGCCTCGGCAATACCCGGTGCGACAACAGCCAGATTTGTGTTCTGCTGCTCGGCAATCTCGATAAACGCGTTCATGATGCCCCAGACCGTACCGAACAATCCGATAAACGGTGCGGTCGAGCCAACTGTCGCCAATACAGGCAGACCCTTTTGCAAGGTCTCGGCCTCTTTTGCGATGGCAACATCCATCGATCTGTCGATCCGCGCCTGCGCACCGGCGATCATGCCGCCATCGTTTCGGTGTGATCGTCGCCATTCGATCATGCCCGAGGCAAAAATCTTTTCCGAACTGCCATCGGGCTGAGTGCCAATCTGTTCAAACAGCTCATCCAGCGGATTACCGGACCAGAAGCTCTCATCAAAGTTCTGCGCCTCACGCCGTGCGGCGCGGTAGTTGATCAGCTTTTGGACAATGATGGCCCAGGACCAGAAAGATGCGATCAGAAGGATCAGCATCACCACTTTCACGATAAAGGTTGCGCGGGCAAACAGCCCCCACATGGAGAAATCGATCTCCTGCGCCAGCGCCAGCGTTTCAGCTTCCATAAACCTGCTCTTTTTTGCCTGATGGCCGTTCATTCAGCCTTGTTTTGCCGAACGCTAACGCAGATTGGGCCGAAAAGCCAACAGAACCACCCCCATGGGCCAAATTGTTACTTCAATGCGCGAATCTCTGCCGGAAGGCGGATCGGCTTGCCCTCGCTGTTGATGCAAACCGCTGTCACAGTGGCCCGGAAAATCTCGGTCTCACCACGCAGGACAAGTTGCGCCATCGTCAGCCGAACGCCGGACATCGACACCACCTCGGTCTCGACAATCAACTCATCGTCGAACTTGGCCGGGGCCAAATATTCGGCTTCGACCTTACGCACGACCCAGATAATCCCCGCATCGCGCATGGCGTTCTGGTCATTACCCAGATTGCGCACCCAATCGGACCGGGCTCGTTCGATGAACCGAAGGTAATTCGCGTGATAAACGACCCCGCCCATATCGGTGTCTTCGTAATACACGCGGATCGGGAAGGTGTGTTTCACTATGGACGCTCCAAACGGGCAAACAGACGCAATGCATGTGAAACGTCATGGGCCACTGCTGGCAAGACCGGATCGTAAGCGGACCGAATTAACGCTGCGATATCCGGGCGCAGAACAGTTGTGTCGGCCGCAACCGCCAGAGGAGACTTTTCACGAAATGCGCTATCGCTCCAAAGCAGAACGGTCTGGACAACCTGACTCAGTGCAAGCGTCTCGGCCGGAATCTTCGACAGCTCTTCATCCATTTTCAGGAATACGAAGGCCGCTTTGATCGCGCCAACTTCGTCAAACCGAAACACGCGATACTGATTGGCCTCTGCCTCGATCAAACGTTCAACCAAAGGCCCAAGATCCGCGATCAGGCGATCAAGATCGGGCACCTCAAGAAGCTCCTGCCATTCACGGAAAAAGAAGACCATGCAATTGGCCCCCAGTTCCGGATCGGTTTCGGCCATTTTGTGCCCGGCCAGCGCCACCACCGCCTCAAAGGCGCCTTTGACGACCGATAACGTCTGATCCTCGACCCCAAAAACGATCGGCACGATTGGCCGCCCCCAGCGGGCAAACAGAAACTCACCGCTTTCGCGCGTGAACAGCGCCTCAATCTCTTCCGGTGTCACGTTGCTTCCTCTTGCCTCAAATATCCACGTCGGAGGCATAAAATCTCTGGCGCGCCGCTTCAACCAAAGAGATCGCTTTGCCTCTTGGGCATAGCCATACCCAGATGCGCCCAGGCCTTTTGCGCCAGCATGCGCCCGCGTGGAGTTCGCTGAATCAGCCCTTGCTGAAGCAGAAAGGGCTCAATCACTTCTTCCAGCGAGTCCCGGCTTTCGGATAGGGCAGCAGACAATGTTTCAATTCCAACCGGGCCGCCGGAGTAATTTTCCGCGATCAGGCGCAAATACCGCCGATCCGCTCCGTCCAGACCAAGATTATCAACGCCAAGCCGCGTCAGCGCCCCATCGGCCAGCTCGCGCGTGATCCGGCCATTACCTTCGACCACGGCAAAGTCCACGACCCGCCGAAGCAAACGACCAGCGATCCGGGGGGTTCCGCGTGATCTGCGTGCAATCTCTCGCGCACCTTCGTCGTCGGCAGGCGCGCCCAGCTTGCGCGCATTGCGGGTGACGATCTCGTGCAATTCGTCGACCGTATAAAACTGCAACCGCGTCGGAATGCCGAACCGGTCCCGCAGCGGAGTGGTCAGCAAACCCATCCGCGTGGTGGCGCCAACCAGGGTAAACGGTTGCAATTCGATCCTTACCGTCCGGGCCGCCGGGCCCTCGCCAATTACAAGATCCAATTCGAAATCTTCCATCGCGGGATAGAGAACTTCTTCCACTGCCGGATTCAGCCTGTGTATCTCGTCGATAAACAGAACATCGCGCGCCTCGAGGTTGGTCAGGATCGCAGCCAGATCGCCCGCCTTGGCCAGAACCGGCCCTGACGTCATGCGAAAATTCACCCCCAGTTCGCGCGCAATGATCTGCGCCAGCGTCGTCTTGCCCAATCCCGGCGGGCCGTGAAACAACGTGTGATCCATCGCTTCATCCCGCTTGCGAGCGGATTGAATAAATACCCGCAGATTAGCGCGCGCCTCGGCCTGTCCGATGAATTCATCCAGCCCCTGCGGACGCAATGCACGATCATTGTCTTCAGGCAGCGGCTCGGGTCTCAGGGCGGGGTCCGCGTCAACCATCAATCACTCAACCTTTCGGAGCCAGAAGTTTCAGCGCAGCGCGGATGAGGTCCGCCTCGCCCGCATCCGGCAGATTGGCCGCAGCTTCGGCCACAGCTGAGGCTGCATCGGACGGACCGTATCCCAAATTGGACAGGGCCGAAAGCGCGCCAGCCGAGGCCGCAGCACTACCAGACGCCGGTTGCGGCGCACGCCTTGGGGCCGGGGCCGCATCCACCACCTCAACAACTTCCGGTGCGGGGCCGTCCATTGCCGAGGCAACCGTGCCACCCATTGCCATGACACCCGGAGCCTTGTCCTTGAGGTCCAGCACAATCCGCTGCGCCGTCTTGGGACCCACGCCCTTGGCCGCCTTGACCGCACCCCAGTCACCCAGCGCAATGGCCCGGCTGACACCATCCGGCCCCAGCGCCCCCAGAATGGCCAGAGAAACCTTGGCGCCCACCCCCTGCACGGAACACAAGAGCCGGTGCCATTCCTTTTCGACCAGCGAAAGAAAGCCGTAGAGCTGCATCAGATCTTCGCGCACGACCATGTCGGTATAAAGGGCTACGGCTTCGCCCACCCCCGGAAGCGCGGCCATCGTCCGATCCGAGCAGTAGACCAGATATCCGACGCCACGAACATCGATCAGAATGTGATCCGCCGCCCGATAATCCAGCCTGCCGGTCAGTTTTCCGATCATGCCCGCACCTCTTTCAATCGCGTTTGTTGTGCCTTGCCGTAATAGGCGTGACAGATCGCAATCGCCAGCGCATCAGCAGCATCGGCCCCCTTGGGCTGACATCCCGGCAATTGGAGCTTTACCATATGCAGGACCTGTTCCTTTTCGGCATGACCGACACCCACAACTGTTTTCTTAACCCGGTTCGGAGCATACTCGCCCACCAGCAAGCCGGCTTTCGCCAGTGTCAGCAAAGCCACACCCCGGGCCTGACCCAGCTTGAGCGTGCCCGCCCCGTCCTTGTTCACGAAGGTCTGTTCGATGGCGGCCTGATCGGGCCTATGCTCGGCAATCACTTCGACAATCTGATTGTGCAGCGACAACAGCCTCTCGCCTAGATCGTCCCCGTCCGAGTGGCACAGTCCGTTCGCAACGTGACTCAACCGGCTGCCATGCGATTCGATGACGCCCCATCCCAGGGTTCTCAACCCCGGATCAATGCCCAGAATCCGCATTTTTTGCCTCGGCCTGCTCGGGTTTTGTGACTTTTTTCATGCACTAGCACGAAACATGAACATTTTCCAAGCAATTTGACACGAAGGCAAAAACGACACGGGTTGTTCCAACGCGACAAAACCGGTCACTTCCCGACATGGAATATCCTGAATCCGACCAAGTTTATTAAGTTCAATTTACCAATAAATTAAGGGGACTTAACGCTCGGCGAGCCTTGCAAAAATCGCATAGGACACATGCATTTTCATCTCTTGTGAAACAAATATGACATCACTAGATGCCCGTCAGATCGCAAGATCGAAACGTTGACACAAACCAGAAGGAAACAGGATATGGCTGCACTGGACACCACCCGCACCACCACTGGCTCGTTCGGCCTCGTTGGCCGTATCGGCGCAATTTTTGCATCGGTCGTAAACACCGTTGTTGAATGGAACGATGCCCGCGTAACCCGCAACGCGCTGAACGGTCTGACTGACCGCGAACTGGATGATATCGGCCTGTGCCGCGGCGATATTGATATCGTGGCCGAAGGCCGCCACTAAACGCGCCACTCACAAAGTTGCCCTGCAAAAAGGGCTACAAGAACACCGCGGGCTATTCGGCACGCGGTGTTTTTTTTATCTCCGGACAGTTTTTAGGATCAGGGCAGAACTTTGCCCAACTGGGCCGCCAAAAAGCTCGATACCGGCTCGGTCTGCATCACCCATGCCCCGGCCTTTTCGACAGGCGTTCCATCATTCAGCCGCGAGACCCGCGCCTCGTAGGATGTCGTGCCCAGACTGGCCATCAAAAATGCCTTGAAGGCAAAAAAGCATAAAACACACAAGACCAGAAACCGCATCGGGATCGCCGACCGCACACGTTGCGGTTTCATCACCACCAGACCATCCGGGCGCATCTGGGTGCGATAGCCCCGGCTCATCTTTTGATGTTTCTTTGCCAGGCGACTCACGCGCTGGTCGAATTCCAGTTGTTTCCCTGTCATGGCAGCCTCCGAAAACCGCCCCCCTACGAATCTAGGACGGTAGACAGAGAATGCGTCAAAAGAGGGGCAAAAAACCACAAAGCTCCTCAAAACGACCTAATTTAAGCCTTCTTTCCTTAAAATCAGCGTTGTCCACTCACCAATCTCACCCTTATTGACCAGATTGACGCCATTTTCGGAATAAACGGAAATGACTTCAGCCGCCTGTTCGTTAAGGATTCCCGACAGGATCGCGTATCCTTCGGGGCGCAGGTTTTGTGCAATCTCGGGGGCAAGCGCGATCAGAGGCCCTTTGAGAATGTTGGCGAATATCAGGTCATAGGGGGTATTGGATTGCAAATCCGGGTGATCGAATCCCGCCGCTTCGATGCACCGGACGGTCCCTTCCATCCCGTTTGCGCGTAAATTGGCCTCGGCAACGTCCACGGCCACCTGATCGATGTCGCTGGCGATGATATCACCATCCCAGACCCGCGCGGCAGCCATTGCCAAAACGGCGGTACCGCAGCCGATATCGGCCACCTTGGATGCCGTGAAACCACCACTCAGCAGGTGGTCCAGTGCCTTGAGGCAGCCCAGTGTCGTGCCATGGTGACCGGTACCAAAGGCCATCGCGGCCTCGATTAACAGAGGGATGCGCCCTTCGGGTAGCTTGTCGGCGTCGTGACTGCCGTAGACAAAGAACCGCCCAGCTTCGACCGGGGCCAGCTCTCGGCGTACGTGGGCGACCCAGTCCGTTTCGGGCAGCTCGGACACCACAAACGGCTTGGCCTCGAACGCAGCGGCCAGAACGGCCAGCGCGGTTTCATCCGGTTTCTCCGTGAAATAGCCGCCGACCTCCCACAGGCCCGATCCGTCTTCGACCTCGAACACGCCAACGCCGGTGGGTTCCGGGTCCAGACGCTCCATCGCTTCGCCCAGACCTTCGGCGGCCTTTTTGCCGGTCAGAGTGGTAAGCGCGGTGAATGTGGGCATGGGGGCCTCCTGTCTCAGTTGCCACAGCGCCTAGGGCCATGGGCAACAGAGGTCAAGCCATGCCACTTATTCTGCAGGCGCCGGGGTGTATTTCGACAGGATGGTTTCGTTGCCCGGCTCCGGGTGGCGCGGGATCAGCAGGGACAGGGCCAGCGACACCATCGCCATGGCGGCAGCCAAGGCAAAGACTGCACCGGGTGAGACCACCCACAGCAAACCCAGCAAGGCGGGCAGGAACACCGCGGCGATGTGGTTGATCGTGAACGCGACTGCAGCCGTCGGCGCAATATCCGCCGGATCGGCGATCTTCTGAAAGTAGGTCTTCAACGCCAAGGCCAGCGCGAAAAGCACATGATCGATCACATACAAAGTCGCCGCCAGAACCACGCCCCAGCCAAACCAGTAAATACCGCCATAAGCTGCAAAGACGATAGCCAAACCGGCATACTCGAAGATCAGCGTACGGCGTTCACCGAACACCGAAACCGCTTTGCCCAACAGCGGTGCGGCCATCATGTTAATCATCAGGTTGATCAGGTAAAGGCCGGTCAACTCGTGCACTTCGAACCCGAATTTCTCGACCATCATGAAGCCCGCAAACACTACAAAAATCTGCCGCCGTGCCCCGGCCATAAACTGCAGTGCGTAATACAGCCAGTAGCGGCGGCGCAGCACGATTTTCTTTGTCTGCGGCGTGGGTGCATCGAATTGCGGATAGGCGATCAGGCAGAACAGGGCCAACAGCACTGTCACCCCGCCTGCTGCTATGAACACGAAGTTATACGACAGATCAAAACGATCCCAGGTCAGCACGATCAAACCATACACAACCGCCGTAGCCGCCGAACCCATGGCCACCAGCCAGCCCAGTACCTGCGGAGCCCGATCCTTGGGCAGCCATTGCAACTGCAAAGACTGGTTTACCGTTTCGTAATAGTGAAACCCGATTGAGCTGAAGAGCGTGACAAACAGCAACCCGCCAAGGCTGGGGAACCACGCGGTCACAGCGGTCGCCACGCCCAGCATCATCAGCGAGATCATCGCCAACACCTGTTCGCGGATGAATATGATCACCGCAATCACGCCCACGGCCAGAAAACCGGGGATTTCCCGCACCGTGTGAAGCAGGCCGATATCCGCGCCATCGAAACTCGCCACCTCGATGACAAAGTTGTTCAACAGCGCACTCCACGCGTTGAAGGCGATGGGCATGGTCAACGCCATCACGAACAGGAGCGTCACAGGTCGGCGCCAGAACGGAAGGCTCTGCGCCTCGGAAAGCGGCATGGGTTTCAGCATGGGACTCCGTCTACGCCCATTTTCCGGCTTTGGCGAGGGGGAAGCAGATCATGCACAGCCACCCTGCGTGAATGCAGACGTCAGTAGAAACTCTGCGGGTCGATATCCACCGTCAGACGAATGTCACCTTTCAGACGCAACGGTGCGATCCAGCGTGAAATGGCGTCCTGAATGGGTGCGCCCTTGGGAGCCTTGACCAGCAGGCGCACCCGATGCCGCCCCCGGATACGCGCAATTGGTGCCGGGGCCGGGCCGAAAACTTGTGCACCGATCTGCTGCAAGGGCGCATCATTGCGCGCCATGGCGTTGCCGATGTCGAAAACCGGGCCGACCTCGGGGCCGGACAGGACGATTCCGGCCATACGGCCAAAGGGAGGAACACCCGCCGCCTGACGCCCGGCGGCTTCGGCCTTCCAGAATCCTTCTTCGTCACCCGACAGGATCGCCCGGATCACCGGGTGCTCGGGCTGGAAGGTCTGCAACAACGCCTGACCCGGTTTATCCGCGCGGCCAGCACGGCCAGCCACCTGTCGCATCAACTGGAATGTCCGCTCGGCTGCGCGCAGGTCCGCGCCGTGCAGGCTGAGATCGGCGTCGATGACCCCCACCAGCGTCAGTTTGGGAAAGTTGTGCCCCTTGGCCACCAGCTGCGTACCGATGACGATATCTGCATCACCCTGGGCAATCTCTTCGATCTTGGCCTTCAGCGCCCGCGCCGAGCCGAACAGATCGGAGCTGAGCATGGCGATTTTCGCCTCGGGGAATGTCGCCTCGGCCTCTTCAGCCAGCCGTTCGATCCCCGGCCCGACCGGTGCCAGTTTGCCTTCGACCCCGCAGGACGGGCATTCTTCAGGCATCGGTTTGGTTTCGCCGCATTGGTGGCACATCAGGCGCTTCAGGAACCGGTGCTCGACCATCCGCGCATCGCAATGATCGCACGCGATTTGCTCTCCACAGGCCCGGCACAGGGTCACAGGTGCATAGCCACGACGGTTGATGAACAGCAGCGACTGCTCACCCCGTTCCATGCGCTGCCGCACCGCTTGCCGCAGCGACGGAGAAATCCACGTCCCCGGCTGCATCTGCTCGGCCCGCATGTCGATGGGCTTCATTTCAGGCAGTACCGCCTCTCCAAAACGCGAGGTCAGATCCAGCCGCTCATACTTGCCTGCCTCGGCATTGGCCCAGCTTTCCAGCGACGGCGTTGCGCTGGCCAGAATGACGCGCGCGCCACAAATGGCCGACCGCAGAACGGCCATATCGCGCGCACTATAATGCACTCCATCTTCCTGCTTGTACGAGGTGTCGTGTTCTTCATCGACAACGACCAGACCCAGATTGCGAAACGGCAGAAACAGCGCCGAACGCGCGCCCACAACCAGTTGCGCATCCCCCTGACCGACCATCCTCCAAACCCGACGGCGTTCGGTCATGGTCGCGCCTGAATGCCATTCCGCCGGACGTGCGCCAAACCGCGCCTCGACCCGGGTCAAGAACTCAGCAGTCAGGGCAATCTCGGGCAACAGAACCAGCGCCTGCCGCCCCATTCGCAGCGCCTCTGCCACGGCCTCCAGATACACTTCGGTCTTGCCGGACCCGGTGACGCCTTTCAACAGGGTCGTGCCATAATCGCCTGTCCTCTGCCCGGCTTGCAGCCGCGCCACCGCCTCTGCCTGATCCTCGGTCAGATTCTTCCCCGGCAAATCCGGATCAAGATGCGGATAAGGCAGATCACGTGGACTGTCCTCTTCCCTTACCGCGCCTTGTTTCACCAACCCTTTGACAACCGAGGAAGTCACCCCCGCCTGCTCTGCCAGTTCTTTCAGCGTAAAGGCCAGCCCGCCATAGTCACGTAAGACCTCCAACACGCGGGTCCGCGCGTCGGTCATCCGGTCAGGTTCACCCTTACCCAACCGATATATCTTGCGCATCGACGGCGGGTCGCCCAACCCTGGCGCGCGGGTGGCCAGCCGCAGCATCGCGGGCATCGGTGTCAGCGTATAGTCGGCCACCTTGCCCAGAAACACGCGCATCTCTTCGCGCATCGGTGCAACTTCAAGCACCCGAATAACCGACCGGGCCTTGCTGAGCTCAAAGCCGCCCTGCCCCGGCCCCCAGACCACGCCCAACACCTTTCGCGGCCCCAAAGGAACCTCGACAAAAGCACCCAGAAAGCACCCGCCCTCGGGCGCTTTGTAGTCCAGCGTCCGGTCCAGCGGCTGGGTGGTCAAGACCGCCACCAGTTCGCCTTGGTCGAAATACTCCTGACTGCTCAATGCGCGCCTTTCCTTGGCAGGGGTTTCGGCAGGTGTTTCTTTGAGGTAAAGGCATCCGCAACCAAGGCCAACCCATCAAAGGACTGCCCTCATGAAATTCTTCGTAGACACAGCCGAGATCGACGCCATTGCCGAGCTCAACGATCTGGGCATGGTGGACGGTGTTACCACCAACCCTTCGCTGATCCTGAAATCGGGTCGCGACATTCTGGAAGTAACCAAGGAAATCTGTGATCTGGTCGACGGGCCGGTCTCGGCCGAAGTGGTCGCAACCGAAGCCGAAGACATGATTGCCGAAGGCCGCAAGCTGGCAAAGATCGCCTCCAATATCGCTGTCAAAGTGCCGCTGACATGGGCCGGCCTGAAAGCCTGCAAGACGCTGACCGACGAAGGTCAGATGGTCAACGTGACCCTGTGTTTCTCGACCAATCAGGCGATTCTTGCTGCCAAGGCTGGCGCAACCTTCATCTCGCCCTTCATCGGCCGTCTGGATGACATCAATCTCGATGGAATGGACCTGATCGCCGATATCCGTCAGGTCTATGACAATTACGGGTATGAAACCGAAATCCTCGCTGCTTCGATCCGCACGGTGAACCACGTGACCGACAGCGCCCGCATCGGCGCCGACGTGATCACGGCGCCACCCGCTGTAATCAAGAAGCTGGCTGATCATCCCCTGACCGACAAAGGTCTGGAAACCTTTCTGGCTGACTGGGCCAAGACAGGTCAGAAAATCCTCTGATATTCAGAGCAACCGCGCGGTGCCGTTAGGCACCGCGCCTGGCCCGCTTGCTTTGCCTGATCTCTGATCGGGCCAAGCAGGCGGGAGCATTTGTGTTCTGATTGCAATGGCAAACCAATACCACGAAGTACGGAAAATTTTACCGAGTCAAAGCGGCCAACTCGTGCTATAAGTTGCCGCAACAACAAAATCGGACACAACATGAGCAGTAGCCCGACCCTCAAAGACGATCTGCGCGCCGCTATTCTGGCCAAGCCGGATGCGATTCTGGACGACAAGGATCTGATGCAGGCGCTTGTCGCCGCCAATGAGCGGGCGATGGGCGAGAACATCATCGACTTGCGCGGCATCGCCATGGAAAGGCTGGAAACACGGCTGGACCGGCTTGAAGACACGCATCGTTCGGTGATCGCCGCGGCTTACGAAAATCTGGCGGGTACCAATCAGGTCCACCGGGCCATTCTACGCCTGCTCGAACCGATGCAGTTCGAGGATTTTCTGCGCGCACTTGGCACCGATGTGGCCGAAATCCTGCGCGTGGACCGGATCACTCTGGTCCTTGAAACCACTCTGGAACACGAAGATCCCTCCATCAACACGTTGGACGGTGTGCTGACGGTGGCCGAACCCGGTTTTATCGACAGCTATCTGACCTATGATCGCGGTCGCCCGGCGCGTCAGGTCACGTTGCGCGAAATCCAGCGGGCTACACAAAAGGTCTATGGCGGCCTGTCGCAGCAACTGCGCTCCGAAGCCTGCCTCAAACTGGACCTCGGCAAGGGTCGCCTGCCCGGCATGATCGCCATGGGCTCGCGTGATCCGGGGCACTTTACACCACAACTCGGAACTGACCTTCTGTCATTTTTTGCCGGTGTCTTTGAACGGTCGATGCGCCACTGGCTGTCATGAGCCTGATCTCACCAGCCTGCCGTGACGCACTTGAACGGTGGCTGGACAGCCTTGGGGCACTTTCGGGCCGATCTGAGAATACACAAAACGCATATCGTGGCGACGTCGCTGAGTTTATGTCTTTCCTGACGCTGCACAAAGGCGCGCGCGAAGGTCTTGGTGCGCTTGAAACGGTGACCGTATCCGACATGCGCGCCTGGATGGCGCAGCAACGCGGATCGGGGGTCGGCGCCCGGTCGCTTGCACGCAAACTTTCGGCCGTCAAGAGTTTCTACCGGTGGCTGTCCGAACGCGAAGGGTTCGAACCAACCGCCGTTCTGTCCACTCGGTCCCCGAAATTCACGAAAAAGCTCCCCCGCCCTCTAGCCGAGGACGCGGCGCAGACAATGATCGAAACGATCGAAATGCAATCCGCCTCGGATTGGGTGGCAGCGCGGGACGTCGCGGTCGTCACCTTGCTTTATGGTTGCGGGCTGCGCATTTCCGAAGCACTTTCGCTGACCGGACGCGACGCGCCGCTGCCCGCCACACTCAGAATTGTTGGCAAAGGCGGCAAGGAAAGGGTCGTTCCGGTGCTACCGGCAGCGCGGGATGCAGTGGATACCTATCTGCGGCTTTGCCCTCATCCCAGGGCCCCGCAGTTGCCGCTTTTCCGGGGCGTACGCGGCGGTGCGCTGAACCCAAAGGCGATCCAGTCGGTCATGGCCAAAGCCCGCATGCAGCTTGGGTTGCCCGCGACCGCGACACCCCATGCCATGCGGCACAGCTTTGCGACACATCTGTTATCGGCAGGCGGTGACTTGCGGGCGATACAGGAGTTGTTGGGCCACGCCTCACTGTCGACAACTCAGGCCTATACTGCGGTCGATACCGCGCGTCTGATGGAAGTGTACAACCGCGCGCATCCAAAGGCGTAGATCGGCAGACCTTTCACCGCCGGATCCTGTTTCAGTCTGAAAATCCTACAAAAACCGATATTTCGATGCCCCCGCGACAAAAGCCGGGCTTTTTGCTTTGCATCTCGGTTGAGCATGGTTCATGAAACGGCCATGACCTCCAGATTCAAAGCTCTCTTTGTTCACCTTTTCACTGCAACCGGTGCCGTATTCGCCATGTTGGCCATGCTGGCGGCTGTCGAAGAGAAATGGAGCCTGATGTACCTGTGGCTTGTCGTTTCCTTCATTGTGGACGGTATCGACGGCCCACTGGCCCGCCACTATCACGTCAAAAAGAACGCCCCGGAATTCGATGGCGTGCTGCTGGATCTGATCATCGACTACCTGACCTATGTGTTCATACCCGCCTTTGCCCTGTTCAAGTCAGGGTTGATGGACGGCTGGACAGGGTGGTTCGCCATCATTCTAATCACCTTCGCCAGTGCGATGTATTTCGCAGATACACGCATGAAAACAAAAGACAATTCCTTCTCCGGGTTCCCTGGATGCTGGAATATGTTCGTCATCGTGATCTTTGCACTGGAACCGAATTTCTGGGTCATTCTGGCTTTGGTTACACTGCTGGCGGTTGCAATGTTCCTGCCGCTCAAGTTCATTCACCCGGTGCGGACAGAACGCTGGCGCGCCCTGTCGCTGCCGATGGCATTTGCATGGACCTTTTTCGCAGGCTGGGCAGCATGGGTCGATTTCCACCCGCAAAGCTGGGCGCATTGGGGTCTGGTAATCACCAGTCTCTATCTGGTTTCCGCAGGCATCGCACAACAGGTCATTCCGCAACGCACGGTCCCGGCCCGCTAATTCAGCGTGCTATTACGCAGGACTTGTCGCTAAAGAACGTCTTCGACCTCGAACTCGGTGCCGTTGTGGGTGAATACATCACCCTTCTGCAGCCCGGCCATGACCAGGTAGATCGGGCTTTGGGTTGAAATACCCATATAGGTCTTGCCGTCCACCTCGAACCTGGTCGTTGAGACGCAAACAACAAATCGGCGATTATTGAACTTGATGACAGCGCCTGGGCTTACTGTGTCGGTCAGTCCGAAATCAGTGTTTTCGATAACATCTATTTTGGCGTGGTGCGCCTGTACCGGGGCGTCAAAGGCCGCCGCCAAATCGGCATTCTCGCGAGATGCGGCAATATCATCCTTGTCGTGACCTTCCCGGTCGTCCAGTTGGGATTCCTTCATGAAAGCATCATAATGCGCCTGAGCCGTTGCCAGTTCCTGCTCCTCAAGCGACATCAGGCGATCAATAATAGCTTTCTTTTGTCCAGCGCGATCTTGCTCGGCAGTCATGAAATGCGGTCCTTCATATTCGATCTTTTGAACAGGTTGTGTCGCAAACGGTGGGAATGCAACATGTTTCGGTCTATCAGATCAGCAAGCCCGCAGCCCGCTCGTGCTTTAGCAGCTCGACTTTGGTTTCGATCCCGCCCTGCCCCGAGAACCCGCCAAGCCCATTTGCCGCCAGCACGCGGTGGCATGGAATAATGACGGGAATGGGGTTTGCACCACAGGCCTGACCAACCGGTTGGGCCGGTTGCCCCAGCTCCTTCGCGATATCCCCGTAAGTCCGGGTATGGCCAAAGGGGATTGCGTACATCAGGTCGCACACCTGACGCTGGAAATCCGAACCTGCGACCCGATAAGGCAGATCAAACTGCTCCAGCCGCCCCTCATCATACGCTTTCAGCTGCCCTGCAGCCTCGATCAGCAAAGGGGTATCCGGTTCATCGTCCGCGCCATTCCAGACCAGACGGACAATCGCGCCGTCGGCCTCTTCGACCCCAAGACATCCAAACTGAGTTTCAACGGCGATCATAGGCATGAACGCAGGCTGGCAGATCAGCTGAAACAGTGCAAGCGGGCAAAGAAAAACCCCCGCTGCAACATAGCAACGGGGGTTTGAATGACAATACCGTCTGCGATCAGGTCAATGCTTCGTCGCAGCGACCGCAAACATCGGGGTGCGCGTGTCGGCCGACATCCGGCAGGATTTTCCAGCAACGCTGACATTTCGCGCCTTCGGCTTTTTCAAACACTACGCCCACACCTTCGATTTCGGGAACACGGAAAGCCTCGGCCGGGGCCGGATCGCCGGTCACGGTCAGGCCCGACGTGATGCACATGTCGTCCACATCAAATGTGGACAGCAGATCGCGCGTTTCCTCATCTTCGACATACACAATCGGCGCAGCCTCAAGGCTGGAACCGATCACCTTGTCCTGACGCTGAACCTCCAATGCGGCGGTTACGGCGCGGCGGACACGGCGCACCTTGGCAATACCGGCCTCAAGTTCGGTGTGACGCCAATCGGCGGGCGTATCCGGGAAATCGACCAGATGGACCGAGCTGTCATCGCCCGGGAAGCGCTCCAGCCAGACCTCTTCCATGGTGAAGACCAGAACCGGGGCCAGCCATGTGGTCAGGCGATGGAACAGGATGTCCAGCACGGTGCGCGCCGCACGGCGTCGCACGCTGTCGCCGTCGCAATACAAAGCGTCCTTGCGGATATCGAAGTAGAAGGACGACAGATCGACCGTGGCAAAGGTGAACACCGCGCTGAACACGCCCTGAAAGTCGAACTCGGCATAGCCCTTACGCACCTGTTCATCCAGATCGGCCAGACGGCTGAGAACCCAGCGTTCCAGACGCGGCATTTCGGCCGGGTCGATCCTGTCAGTCTCGGTGAAATCGGCCAGCGAGCCCAGCATGAACCGCATCGTGTTGCGCAGACGGCGATAGCTATCGGCAGTACCTTTCAGGATCTCCGGTCCGATCCGCTGGTCGGCTGTATAGTCGGTCTGTGCCACCCACAGGCGCAGGATATCGGCGCCGTACTGTTTCACGACTTCATCCGGCACAATGGTGTTGCCCAGCGATTTAGACATCTTGTTGCCCTTGGCATCCAGCGTGAAGCCATGGGTCACCACATTGCGATAGGGCGCGCGACCTTTGGTGCCACAGGCTTGCAGCATGGACGAATGGAACCAACCGCGGTGCTGGTCGGTGCCTTCCATGTAGACATCGGCGATGCCGTCCTCGGTCCCGTCCTCGCGGTCGCGCAGAACAAATGCGTGGGTTGAGCCCGAGTCGAACCATACGTCCAGCACGTCGAAGACCTGATCGTAGTCGTCCGGGTTGGCGATGCCATCCAGCACCTGAGCCTTGAAGCCATCGGTGTACCAGATATCCGCACCGTCCTTTTCGAACGCAGCCTTGATGCGTGCGTTCAGGTCTGCGTTGCGCAGCAGATAATCCGCATCGGTGGGCAGAGCGCCCTTCTTGGTGAAGCAGGTCAGCGGCACGCCCCACGCGCGCTGGCGCGACAGAACCCAATCCGGGCGCGCTTCGATCATGGAATATAGACGGTTACGACCGGTCTGTGGCGTCCATTTTACCAGTTCGTCGATGGACCGCAGCGCACGTTCGCGGATGGTGTCGCCCATCTCGCCCATACCATCGTCCAGCTTGCGATCAACGGACGCAAACCACTGCGGTGTGTTGCGATAGATGATCGGCGCTTTTGAGCGCCACGAATGCGGATAGCTGTGCTTGATCTTGCCGCGCGCCAGCAAGCCGCCAACCTCGACCAGCTTGTCGATGACGGCCTTGTTGGCATCGCCCTCACCACCCTTGCGGGAAAGGATGTATTTGCCGCCAAAGAACGGCAGATCGGCGCGGAAGCTGCCATCGTCCATCACGTTGTAGGTGATGACCTGCTCGAGCATGCCCAGATCGCGGTAGAGTTCGAATTCCTCCATACCGTGCGAAGGCGCACAGTGGACGAACCCGGTGCCTTCGGTGTCGGTCACGAAGTCAGCGGCGCGGAAATCGCGGATGTCGTCCCACTCACCGTTGCCGCCTTCGGCCCCGGCCAGCGGGTGGGTCAGTTGAACATCTGCCAGCTCGTCCGTGGTCACATCGCGGACACGGGTCCACTGGTCGTCGTTCAGGCGCGCGCGGCCCAGCACGTCGGCGGCCAGATTGTCTGCCAACAGAAATTTGTCGCCGACCGAGGCCCAGCATTCGTCGGGCGTTCCAACGACCTCGTACAGACCGTAGGAGATATCCTTGCCATAAACGACCGCCTTGTTCGAAGGCATGGTCCAAGGGGTCGTCGTCCAGATCACCACATAGGCATCATCCAGATCGCCAGCGTTCACGACCTTGAACTTCACCCAGATGGTGAAGCTTTCCTTGTCGTGATATTCGACTTCGGCCTCGGCCAGAGCCGTCTTTTCGATGGGCGACCACATCACAGGCTTCGAGCCCTGATAGAGCGTGCCGTTCATCAGGAACTTCATGAACTCGTCTGCGATCACGGCCTCGGCGTGATAATCCATGGTGATGTAGGGATCGGCCCAATTGCCGGTGATGCCCAGACGCTTGAACTCTTCGCGCTGGATGTCAATCCAGCCCTCGGCGAACTTGCGGCATTCCTGACGGAAATCGACGACGTTCACCTCGTCCTTGTTCTTGCCTTTCTTGCGGTACTGTTCCTCGATCTTCCATTCGATCGGCAGGCCGTGACAGTCCCAGCCGGGCACATAGCGCGCATCGAAACCCATCATCTGATGGCTGCGCACGATCATGTCCTTGATGGTTTTGTTCAACGCGTGGCCGATATGCAGGTGACCGTTGGCGTAGGGCGGGCCGTCATGCAGGGTAAAGGGCTTCCTTCCCTCCTTCTCGCGCAGGCGGTCATAGACCCCGATTGTCTCCCACCGCTCCAGCCAGTTGGGTTCGCGCTTGGGCAGGCCTGCACGCATGGGGAATTCGGTTTTGGGTAGGTTCAGAGTGTCTTTGTAGTCAGGTGTTTGGGGTGTGTCGGCGCACATGGGGGGCGTCCCTTGGATGATCTGGTCGTGTATGGATCGAAGCGGTCAGTGCGAAATCTCAAGCACCTTTGCCCGGCGTCTCGCGTAGTCAGAGCGCCGGGGATATAATTCGAATAATGATGGCCAGACGGTCATGCATGGCCGCGCTTATAGGACGACCGCCCTCAATGGTCCAGAGGTTCCGCCCCCTGCGGTGATTGGCGCAATTTGGCCCACCTGTTCAGCCACGCCAGACCCGCCAGTGCGAGGCCCAGCGCAAGCAGAGAAAAGACGCGGATCAAACCGCCCAAGCCAGCGATGTCGATCAGAAACACCTTGGCCACGGCCAGACCGATCACAGCCAGCCCGGCCTTGCGCATCAGGTCCGACTGGCGGGCAAGCGACTGATAAAACAGAACCGCACCAATTATCAGTAGTGCCAGCGTGTATGTATAGAGCTCGGGCTGGGTGACGCCGTTACCTTCGTACATACCCGCTGAACCCTGCCAGACATGGCGGATCGCAAGGCCTAGCCAGAACGCCGCCAGTCCGGCGCCAGTAATGTAGCAGAGCTTTCTCAGCCAATCGGGTGTGAACGAGATCCGCCACGCGGAAAAACCGATGACCAGAGCAGGCAAAAGATAGGCCACTGCCAGCGTGTTCAGAATTGGCAGGCCAAGCACTGGTTCGGCACCCGGGCGTGTCAATGGGTTGGCATCGACCAGCGCCTCCCCCAGCAGTGCGATGCCATGGAGTGCAAAAAACCCGCCCAACAGCGCCCGGAAAATCCGCAGCTTGCCTTCGATTTCCAAACGCTGAAGCTGCGTGAACGCAAGCAACAACCAGATAACTGCCAGCAATCCCAGCCCCCAATGGCTGTCCCTTGCACCACCTTCCCCAAAGCTTTCCAACCATCGCAGCAACAGCAGGGTCAGCAGGATACCTGCTGTTGACCACGCGGCACTTTCCAGCATCAGCGCCGCGACAGGGCGGGTCAAAGGTTTCAGCAGCCAAAAGGCAATCAGGAACCCGATCAGTGCGGCCCCGTACACCAACGTCATCTCATGAACCGGAACCGTGTTGGCCCAGTCGATACCGGGGTCCAGAACCAGACGAACGCCGACCGTCACGACGCCAGCCCAGATGAACCAACTCATCGGCGGCAGGTTAAACCTGCGGTCCAGCGCGGCAGCAGCGACGATGGCCGTCACAAAGGCGATGGTCAACGCAGCCGAACTCAGCACGATGACACAAGCAAAGGTTAGGCAGGACAGGGCCGACAAAGTCGCCAGCGACGGTCGCATCCGATTATCGCCGTCTACACGCGCAAACCGCTCGGCTATCACCACCATCAACGCACCCAATGCCACAGCGTGCAGTGCCCAAGGGTAGGCGCCGATCACGTCTGCGGGATGCCACCCAATCTCAAGCGCGACAGCCATCACCGGCGCGGAAAGCGCCGCTGCTCCGGCCCAGATAACCGCTGTGCGTTCGGCCTGGAATGATCGCCACGCAGAAACGATCGATATCAACCCTGCCAGTACAACCAGAATTGTTACTGACATGGGAAAATCGGCCTCGGCAGTCTCAAGATAGGTAGCGGCAAATGCACGGCTTACTGCGCCACCGTCCAACCCATGCACCAGAACGAACCAGATCAGACCTGCCGCCGGAAATAAGTTCGCGTCCTGCAGAGCACGCGCATCCCGCGCCCATGTCATCAGCGACAATGTCAGGCCGGACAGCAGAATAATCGCAAGCCAGAATTCGCTGCTCGTGTCGGCCCAGTGCAACGTCAATATGGCCGAGGTTGTTGCAACGGCACCAAAGGCCAGCCGCGTTGGAAACTCGGGCCAGACGTCGCCTTTTTTTCGAAGCAGAATTTCACTGATCATCGGGCCGGAGTGATCGGGCCAAATACGGCGCACAGGGATCACGATGGCAGCCAGCGCAAGTGCTGTAGCAAACACCAGATACGCCCATTCGGTCAGCGGCGAGGCAAGAACAAGCAACAATGCGGACGCATAAGCTCCAAGCAGCGCCAGAACCGATATCCACGCCCAGCGCCGCACGGTGTCTATGCCCAACCCCAAAACGGAGATCACAAAGAAATACCCATAAAGCCACGACGGATCGTCCGACGCGCCGCCCACCAGAAACGGTGCGGAAAAGGCGCCTATCAGACCCACGGCAGCCAAAAGCGGACCATGAAACCATCCTAGCACCAGACCTGTAAGGGCGATCAGGGTCAAACCAATCAGGGCCGTTTCGGGTCCGATCAGGCCATAAAGCTGCCGCGCCGCCAGTACGCCGCCAAACAACGTGACAAGGCCCGCGCCCGAAAAGACCGATGGCAAATAGGCCGTGGCCGAGCTTTCGTCGTCACCATATCTGCGCCGCACAAACTCGCCTGCACAAATTAAAGCAGCGCCAAAGATCAGGGCAGCGGCGACTCTGGCGACCGGGGGCAAAAGACCGTTTTCCACGCCGTATTGGACAAGGAATATACCCGCCAGCGCCAATGACAGCGCAGAGACCGCGTAGAACCAGTTTTCGCGCAACCACGCACCAAATGCCTCGAACCGGTCATGTCGAAAAACCACCGCCTTGGGTGTTGCCTCGTCTGATGGTTCGATCTCCGGACCCTGCGTTTCAACCTCATCAGGCGGTCTCGGCTTTGACGCCTTTTGAGGTGCCCATGGACCGGAAGAGGATTTTTCTTTTACGGGCTCCGGCAATGGAGCCGTTGGACGTTTCTCTTTCTCCGGCGGGCCAACAATTGCGGCACCCCGCGACGCAGCGATCTGGCGCTCCAGCTCCTCCACCCGCTTGCGAAGGCGCGCCTGTCCGATCAGGAGAACAACTATGGTTACCGGAATGGCCAGAACAACCAGACCAACAAGAACAAGCAGTGACTCCAAAACAAACCTCCGGGTGGTATCGGCACAAGGTACTCTGGCCTGCAGCCGTGTGACAGTCCGGATATCCTGATGATATCAATATGTTGCGATCCTGCAGGGCATTCGATCCTAATCCAGGAACGGTATTTCCGGGCGCGCGAGCATTAGCCATATGATCGCCAGAACGGAAAAGAATGCCGGAAACCCGCAGGCAAACCAGATACGGAACAAGCGAAAATACTCGCCCGGCAATTCCGACGCCCCCTCTAGGGTGCGCTTCGCCAGATCGCGCATTTTCAGCTGAATCCAGACCACGGGCAGCCAGAAAGCACCTGTGACGACATAAAGAACCAGCGAGAGTGCGAGCCAACCTTCGGTCAGGTTCCAGCCCAACCGCCAGGCCAAAAGAGCACCGGTAACAGGCTGCAGAATGACCGCAGTCGTTGTAAACACCAGGTCGGCCACGACCACGGTCCCGGCAGTATGGGCAATGACCCTCGCATCATTGCTTCGATGTGCCATCAGCATGAAAAAGGCTATTCCGGCCCCGGTGCCCAACAGCACGCAAGCACCGATCACATGCAACCAACGCAACAGAAGGTCAGGATCTATCATCGGCTCTCCAGCATTTGACGGGCCAGCAAGGACAGGACGATGGCTGGCAGAACCTTGACCAGCGGCCCCAACGGATCGGCCCACAGTTCAGGGACAAAACAAGTCGCAGCGATCAGATAGAAACCGGCGACCAGTGTCTGTAAAAGACAGACACGCGCAGCCCACGGTCGCCACAAAATGGCCAACCCCAAGGCCAAGTCGACCAGCGACCAGAACGCGACACTGGCAGCCGCCGCAGCGGCCGGCCAGCCCGATGCCGTCAATACCTCTTTGGCCGCAGAGAGGCTGATAAGGCCCACAACACCGGACAGCGCCCAGAAAAGGCTGAGTGCTCCGACAACGAAAGGCATGAACAGAGACATCCGTGCCGCAAGCCTATACTCGCGACCACATGCGAAACCGGCATAGATTTCGGGCAGCGCGGACAGTCCGTGACCTGCAACCGTACGGTACGGTTCGGGGTCACCCAGAATGCCTTTTTTCATCACCTTCAGGGACGTGCTGCGCAACGGGGATCGCCAACCAAGCTTCCCCAGAAAATCAGCCGCGGAAGCAATCAGCCGAACGATCCAATGTGGCATGCTGAACGTGATACGCGCCGATGAGAACCCAAGCCAAGTCCGTGTTAGCGCGACGACCTCTGCCAATGAGTGCGCGTTGTCTTCTACCAGATCATAAGATCCTTGCGGGAGATTATCGGACACAGCAGCAGAGATGACGTTGCAAAGATCGTTCATACCTACAGACTGAATAGGAGCATCGGCAAAGGCGAGTGGTTGAAACAGCGGGACCGCCGCGATCATCCGCAGCATCGCCGTGCCGCCATAGTCGCTCTGACCGATGACAAGCCCGGGTTTCAGAACCCACAGGGAAGCGCCACACTTGGCCAGCGCCGCGTCTCCAGCGGCTTTTGTTCGCATGAATGCCGTGTCAGCATCAGGCACGGCACCAATGGCCGATACCTGCACCACCGCAATTCCCCTGTCCGCACAAGCCTGCCCCATCGCGGCAATCGACAGGTGATGCACGGCCTCAAGATTGTCCTCGGGACCGTCCTGCAAAGCTCCCGCGCAGTTCACAACGACGTCGATACCTTCAAGCGCCTCTTCCCAATCCTGTGAACGGGTAAGAGACCTCAAGTCCCCCTGAACTATATCTACCCCCGGCAGGACCCTTGCACCTGTCCGCACATTTCGCACCATGCCCCTGACGACATGGCCATTTTCCCGCAGTGTTCGTACGACCGCGCTTCCGATGAACCCGTAAGCCCCCAGAACCAGTACATGCCTTTTGATCAATGTTTCGCCCAAGATGCGCATCCATTTTCCCGCCCGCGCATCATCAGACCTCGAACCGATACTTACCAGAGAATAGCTTACCCCTGCGACATCAATACCTTGTCAGGGGTGAAACAGCGTTCCGACCAGATAGGCGATGGATGCCGCAAACCCGCCGATCAGGAACGTTTCAAGCCCCGAACGCCACCACGGTGCCAGTGACCAGCGGCTTTTGAAGGCGCCGATGGCAAAAAAAACGCCCATCGTCGTCCATGCCGACAGCGCAAAGGCCTGCTCCATACCAAGAAGAAACGGCAACAACGGGATCATCCCCGCGACGAGGAAGGCCAGAAAAGTGGCCAGCGCAGCCTTGATGGGATGCGGATCGACACTGCCCAGCCCGTATTCCCCTTCGATCATGAGGCTGATCCAGTTCTCGCGATCTCTGGTTATTGCGGTTGTCGCATCCTCCAGCACCGGTCCCGAAAGACCCTTTTGGGACAGGATCTCGCGTACCTCGTTTCGCTCCCCTTCGGGGTAGAGCAGGATGTGGCGTTCCTCGATCGCGCGGATACGGCGAATATTGTCCAGTTCGGCCTTCGTGCCCGAATAGTTTCCCGCCGCCATGGAAAACCCGTCGGCCAGAACATTTGCCAGACCAAGCGCAACAATGACAAACGGCGATAACCCTGCCCCCGCAACCCCCGCGACAATGGCAAAGGTGGTCACCGATCCGTCAATGCCACCGTAAACCACGTCTCGCAGCACCCCTCGCCCCGGCGGAGCGTTGATCCTGTCTGAAATCTCCTGCTGGCTGTGCCCGTGGTCGGTCATGGCTGGCTCCCCCTGTTCCCGTCAATGTCGGGTATGGGCGGGCCTTTGGCGTTGCGTCAGATCAATCCTTGCTGAAAAGCCCGCTTAGCGCACGTTTTACCATACCCCGCGTCGATGGCTTGTGTCGTGCCGAGAATGGCATCGGACGGCACACTTCCATCGCAGCAACCCCAACGCGGGCACTGAGGGCGCCGTTCACCAGACCTTCACCAAACCGGCGTGACAACTTGCTGAGGATGGATCCCCCCAACACAGGCTCAAGCAGATCATCCCCCACCGCCACGGCGCCGGTTGCCACAAGATGAACAAAGACCGCGCGGGTCAGACGCCAGCTGCCCAGGAACCCGGCACGCCCGCCATAAATTTCGGCGATCCGCCGTATCATCCTGAGCGACGCGGCCAGGGCCGTGACCACATCAGCCAGAGCCAATGGAACCAGCGCCGTCACCGTTGCAACCTGCCGTGCCGCAGCCTCGACCTCACGGCTCGCGGCGGCATCAAGGGGGGCGAGCAGTTCGTCCTCGGCCAGGGATAACAGCGAGGTCGCATCGAACTGCTCCGACGCACGCTCAGTCAGTCGCTCCCGGCCCCAACGTGTTTCCTCACGCCCCTTGTAGAAAGCGATCAGGCGGCTGGTAACATTCCGAGCCTGCGCCAGATCTTCTTCGGCCAACGCCGCGTCCGCCGCCCGGCGCAACCCGTCCACGCGCGACAGCCGACCAATGGCCGCCAGCTCCCGGATGGCGACGATCAGGGCAACCAGAACAAAAGCCGCGATCAACCCGGTGACGGCCCAACCCAATATCGGTGCGCGCAACAATAATGATGTCGCAAAATCCCATGCGGCAACCGAAACCACAGCTCCAACGACCGCCAAGGCCAGCCCCCAGAACCATCTGGACAGCACCGATGGCCTGCGGGCCGCAAACCGGGCTGCGGCCTGCATCGCCTCGCCTCTTGGTGGCGCGACATCAGGCACAGGGGGCGCTTCGGACACGTCCTGAGCAGGCGCTGCGTCGTCTTCAAGATCAATCAGAACGGGACCCTTAGCCATTTGCGACCCTCTCCAGCCGCCAGACATACTTTATGTCAGGCAGGCATTCATCGTTGTCCGAACCATCCCTGCGCGCAGCCTCGACAAACCCATTGCGCTCGTAAAACCGGCGCGCGCCAAGATTGGCCTCAAATGCAAAGAGGGACAGGTTTGGGCTTTGCAATTTCGCCCGCTCCAGCAACTGCTGTCCGACCCCCTTCCCCCGCGCAGAGGGCTTGAGGTAGAGCGAATGAATTTCGTCCCTGTCTAGCGCCAGAAATCCGGCAATGCCGTTACTTGTTTCAGCCACAGTGACCCAACCCCGGTCAATCATCGTACCGCAAAAGGAAATCGTCTCGGCCAGGGAATGAAGTTCGGGCATCCACGCATTCTCGCGCGCGAAGCCATGCAGGATGTCTCCGGTCTGACCCGCATCCAGACTGCGCGCAGGGCGAAGGGTGACGGTCATAGGCGGTCTCCGATCAGAAACTGGGCCGAACGGTCCAGACGGATATGGGGCGGTCCGTCTCCGGGTCGCAGAGTCAGCGGCGCAGGTGCAAAATCCATGAATCCGTAGTCCTCGCCCAGCCATGTCTCGGCCCCGTCGCGTGCGGGGGACAACAAATGCATGGGGTCTTCGGGCAGGTCTCCGGGATAAAAAGCCGCCTGCTTGCCGGTTTCCAGCAAGGTTCCCCGCACACAGGGCAACTCGACGCCGTTATGGGCGCGCATCTCTTCGGTAGTCGCCCGCAGCGACGCCAATGACAGGGCGGATGTTTCGGCCCCTGCAAACTTTGCCCGGTCCCTTGCCTCGCGTGTCAATGCCTCCATGATCGCGGTCAGGCGCGCATGTTGCAGATGGTGCAGATGATCGGCCTTGGTGGCGGCGAACAGGATGCGTTCAACCCTTTTCCCCAGCAAAAGCTGGCTGAGCAATGCGTTGCGCCCGGGGCGAAAGGCAGACAAGATATCGGCCATCGCGCGTCGCATATCCTCGACCGCCTGCGGCCCCTTGTGGATCGCACCCAGCGCATCCACCAGAACAACCTGCCGGTCAATACGGGCGAAATGATCACGGAAGAAGGGCTTGACGACCTGCGCCTTGTAGGCCTCGTAACGACGCTCCATTTCCCGGTGCAGAGTCCGACGCCGCGCGGGACCACTAACCGGCAGCGGCGCGAACGTCAGAACCGGTGAACCTGCCAGATCGCCCGGCAGCAGGAAACGGCCGGGTGTACAATCGTAAAATCCAGCCTCGCGTGCAGAATTCAGATAGGCGGTGAATGCCCGCGTCAGCCCTTGCGCGGTGGCTTCGTCGTGCGACCCTGCCGGATCGGCTTTGCCAGCCTCAGCCAAATATTCGCTGGCCTCAGCGCGTGGCCTGATGCGGGACAGCGTTTCCTGAGCCCATTCCTCGTAGGATTTGTCCAACAAGGCCAGATCCAGCAGCCATTCACCGGGGTAATCCACGATGTCCAGATGAACCGTCCGCGGCCCCTGCAAGCCCGATAGCAAACCCGCCGGCTGCACCCTGAGTGACAGGCGCAGCTCGGATACTGCGCGCGTACTGTCAGGCCAGTGCGGCGACGGCCCAGTCAACGCGCCAAGATGAGCCTCATAGTCAAATCGCGGCACAGTATCGTCAGGCTGAGGCTGCAGATAGGCGGCCACGATCCGCCCCTCCTGTTGCGCAACAAGGCCGGGCATGCGCCCGCGATCCAACAGATTGGCCACCAGCGATGTGATGAATACCGTCTTGCCGGATCGCGCCAAGCCCGTGACGCCCAACCGGATCACCGGCTCGAAAAACGTCTCGGACACCCGGTCGCCTACGGTTTCGACGCCGCGCACAAGACTGTCTGCCAGTGAAGAGATGACCAAACTGCCGCCCCGCTTTTTTCGTTTCAACCAAGATAGGTAGCACGAGCCCGCGTTGCCAGAGCTTTTGGCGCAACCCGGTCTTGCCCGTTGGCGCGGCGCAGGATACCAGCACGCCATGCCAAGATTTGCTTTGAAAGTCGAGTATCAGGGGGAACCGTTCGCCGGGTGGCAACGGCAAAAGGAATTGCCGTCGGTGCAGGGTGCAATCGAACAGGCGTTGTCCCGGATCGAAACGGGGTCGCACACCATTGCGGCGGCGGGGCGCACGGACGCAGGTGTTCACGCGTTGGGACAAGTGGCGCATTGCGACCTGACCAAGGACTGGGATCCGTTCCGTTTGTCCGAGGCGCTGAACTATCACCTCAAACCGCAACCCGTTGCGATCCTCAAGGCAGCGCGGGTCGATGACGACTGGCACGCGCGGTTTTCAGCGCTTGAGCGGCAATATCTGTTCCGCATCCTGATCCGGCGTGCACCCGCGACGCATGACAAGGGGCAGGTCTGGCAGGTCAGCCACCCACTGGATGCTAACGCGATGCAGGCCGGGGCCGATATGCTGATTGGGCGGCACGACTTCACGACCTTCCGGTCATCAATCTGTCAGGCGGCCAGCCCGGTAAAGACTCTGGATGAATTGCGCGTAGAGCAGGTCAACGGCTTTTCCGGCCCCGAGGTGCATTTTCACGTGCGTGCCCGGTCGTTCCTGCACAATCAGGTGCGCAGTTTCGTCGGTACGCTAGAGCGTGTCGGCGCGGGCGCGTGGTCACCCGAAGATGTCCGCGATGCGCTTGAAGCTGCTGACCGCGCCGCCTGCGGGCCGGTCTGCCCACCGCAGGGGCTGTATCTGGCGCGCGTCGGATATCCGGAACCAGTATTCGACTGACCTGCATCAGTCTGCAATTCAGATTGCGCGCAACAGCAAACCCGTCGCGATGACAACAATCAACAGCCCGGCTACAAGTTCAATCGTCGGGGCCAGCACCGCCGCAAAACGCGTAGTCGCGGCCGAGGTCAGCAGCCCCCCGCGCAACCCGAAAGACGCCCAGCCGACCAATGTCGTGACAGTCGCGGTCCCCAGCGCCATCGCAAACGCCCCGGCAATTCCAAGCATTGCGATACCCATTTGCCAGGTAAGGATCAGCAGGAACAAAGCGCCTGTACAGGGGCGCGCGGCAATCCCTGCGATCAGAACCAGCGCCTCACGCACGGTACCCACCTGCGCGACTTCCTCCGGGCTTGGCCCATGCTTGTGACCGCAGTCAGAGCACGTGCCTTCACCGTGATGAAGGTGTTCATCGTGATGATGGTGCACGTGCTGAGACGACGCACTTTGCCGCTGGCTGCGATGACGCCGAAAAAAGGTTCTGGTGGCGCGTACAACCAACCATAAACCGATGACTGCAATCGCTGCATAACTGGCCGGTGCCATGATCTGTTCCGTTGTTCCGACAAGGCTTTCACGGGACATCTGAAACACCAGAACACCGGCATAGACCAGCACGATGGCGGTCACTGCCTGACCAAGGCTGGACAGCACGCTGATCGCCGACAAACGCAGGAACGCGACCTGCCGCCCCAGCCCGTACCCGCCGATCAGGACCTTGCCATGACCGGGGCCTACAGCGTGAAAGAACCCGTAGGCAAAACAGACGGTCAGCAAGGTTGCAACTGCTTCAGGTTGTTGCGCACGCGTAGCTCTCAGGGCCAGTGCGATCTGGTTTTGAAACGCGCGCTGTTCACCCGCGGCCCAGGCGGCCAACTGGTCAAACCCGCCGCTGCCCCAGAACCAGAGCAACAATCCGCAGGCGACAGCAACAGGAACGATCAGGTAGCGGGACATGACAGACGAATTTCAGCCGCAAATTCGGCCCCAATTAGGGGGATATCATTTTCCTCAAGATCGTAATTCGCGTCGAGCGTTTTCAGGAATGCCTGCATCTGCGCCAGTTGCCCATCAATGTCGGGATCTTTTTTCTCGATCTTACAAGTGTCTTGCCCGGTCACGATGACAGGGCGCGTAATCTCGTATGCGGTGTAGTAGGTCTCGTCATAGGCTTTGATTGACAGCGCGTTGGCTGCAACCGGGCTGCCCTCAATCCTCCGCAGATGGGACGTCACGATGCGCCCGTCCTCCATTACCGCCGTTGGCTCGTTCGGGCCTGACAAAGGAACGGTTACGTCACCGTTCATGATCACCAGATCGCCGTTATATCCTTCGACCCATTGCGCATCGAAACCGGCAAGCATGTCCGTTTCCTCGGCCGTCAGAAGACCGTCGGCATCCGGGTCCAGCCCCATATCCTCGAGCACCAGCAGCGAATAAAACGCATCATAGGCCCATGTTACGCGGACATGCGTCAATTGCCCCGCCTCGTCGACAACGAACTCCAGTCCGGTGTCGATGAAAACATGGGGGTGCGCAGTCGCCGTTACAGGCAACAAACACGTCAAACATGTGGCCAACCATCGCATAGGCGCAAGTTAGTGCAGGTCACCCCGATGGGCAATCCGATTGGCAGACAGGCGCGAAATCCGGCCAAGGGCAACTACTTTGGCGGAAACAAAACCAGCGTTTGCAATGCCGTGCCAACCGGACCTTCGGTATCATAGAGAACCGATTGCGACATACCGATCCCGGTTGAATGCCAATGGGATACCGACTCCGAAGCGAGCCAGTCCGAAACGGGTTCTCTGTGGATATGAACCGTCAGATCCGTGTTCATGAACCCCATTTCCGTTAGCGGTGCATTCCACGAGATTCCATTCCCGCAATCGGCAAGCGGGCACAGAGACTGAATTGGCGACTGATCCTCACCATCAAGCAGCGGTGGTGCGCGCATCCAGATTGTCTTTGGCCCGGGTCCCTGATTTCCACCTTCGGGATAGGCTACATCCACGAAATGAGCAAAGACGGGCAGATCGTGCCGCATCTGACGAATTGGAAATGGCCCGACGCCCGAGTTGCCGAAATCGGGGCCTTGGGTATCCGGCGTGGGGACCTGACCCAGCTCCTTGCGGGCCAGATGCATCGTTGTTGCCGTTGCGCACAGCGTGTCGTCAAGGTCATGCACTGTGACCCGCGTCATCGCCAGCGTCTTGGTATGGCGCACGGTTTCAGCGGCCACTCTCAATCCCGCCAGAGGCAGCGGGCGCAACAGATCGACGGTCAGGCGCGTCAGCATCTTGCCTTCGCCGACCTCAATTTCAGCCGCGCGCGCAATCAGTCCCGTTACGGGTCCCGCATGGCAGTGATCGGCCGACCACGGCCCCCGAACCGGGTCGTTTCCTATGAACGCCCCATCCGGACCGATATGGAAATAGGATTGGACGGCCGGTTCAGGTTGCATCATACCGCGCTCTCCGGTTCAGACCTTTTCCTGTGTGTATTTCCGCAACTCGGTGCGTGCGACCTGACGGCGATGCACCGCGTCCGGACCGTCGGCCAGTCGCAGGGTACGCACATGCGTCCATGCGGTCGCCAGCGGCGTATCCTGACTGATCCCCTGCCCGCCATACATCTGCACCGCCTCGTCGATCACCTTCAGCGCCACCCGCGGAGCGACAACCTTGATCTGGCTGATCCACGGCGCGGCGGCCCGGGCGTCGCCCTGATCCATGTACCACGCAGCCTTGAGGCACAGCAGGCGCGCCATCTCAATCTCCATCCGGCATTCCGCGATGATGTCGTAATTTGCGCCAAGCTGGGCAAGCCGCTTTCCAAATGCCTCACGCTGCATCGAGCGTTTGCACATACGCTCCAGCGCGATCTCGGCCTGACCGATTGCGCGCATGCAATGATGAATGCGCCCCGGCCCAAGACGGCCCTGGGCAATCTCGAACCCGCGCCCTTCGCCCAGCAGGATGTTTTCCGCCGGAACCCGTACATCCGTAAACCGGATGTGCATATGGCCGTGCGGCGCGTCGTCGTGGCCATAGACCTGCATCGGGCGCAGAATCTCGATACCCGGTGTGCCGGCGGGAACCACGATCATCGACTGACGCTTGTGCACCGGCAATTCCTCTCCGCCGGTTCGGACCATAACGATATAGACCTTGCAGCGCGGGTCCCCTGCCCCTGACGCCCACCATTTCTCGCCGTTCAGAACATAGCTATCGCCATCGCGCACGCAGGACATCGAAATATTCGTTGCATCCGAAGAGGCGACATCCGGTTCGGTCATCAGATAGGCCGAACGAATTTCACCTTCGAGCAGCGGCTTCAGCCAGTCGGCCTTCATCTTGTCCGAACCGTAACGCTCGAACACTTCCATATTCCCGGTGTCCGGAGCTGAACAATTGAACACTTCGGCCCCCAGTGGGGTCTTTCCCATTTCCTCGGCAAAATAGGCATATTCGACGGTTGTCAGACCAAAGCCCTTGTCGCTGTCGGTCAGCCAGAAATTCCACAGCCCAGCAGCTTTGGCCTTGGCCTTGAGCCCTTCAAGGATTTCGGCCTGTCGTTCGGTATACTGCCAGCGGTCGCCATTGCCGATCTCGGCCTGGTACTCTTCCTCCAGCGGCATGACCTCGTCCCGTATCATATCCGTGACACGTTGCAGAAGCTCTCGGTTTTCGTCCCGCATTCCAAAAGTCATATTCATCAAATCAACTCCTCTGACCAGCAGACCGGTCTTTACCTTTGCCCCGAAGATGACTTAGCTGCGGTGGCAAAGTCCAGTTGCGTGACGGGACGTAACACCAAAGATATTCAGGGGAGAGAGCACGCTGATGGCACTACTGGTCGAAACAGGTCTGTCCGGATGGATGAGCGATGCGCAAATCGCCGAGGAAATCGCCGATCTGCTACCGGGAGCGGATATCCGCACGCCGCAAACGGTCGGAAATTCGGCAGAGATCACAATGATCGCCGTCGTGGGCCTGCAGGACGACCACCCGGCACGCCTGCCCAATCTGCAACTGGTGCAAAAGCTTGGCGCGGGTGTGGAAACCATTGTTGGTCACCCGGCTTTGCCCGAACATGTCCGTATCACCCGGCTGAAACCGGACGCACCTGCGCAGGGCATCGCCGAGTGGTTCCTGGCTTATATCCTGCGTGCCCAGCGCAACATGGTTTTTCATGATGCCGAACAGGGCAAAAGTGCATGGACGCCTCTTGCCCCCAAATCCGCATCGGAAACAGTCGTCGGTATTCTAGGCCTTGGACATATCGGCAGCCGCACGGCGGGTATGATGCGCGATGTCGGGTTTCAGGTTAAAGGCTGGAGCCGCTCTCCCAAGGAACTTTCAGGCGTCGATTGCCGCCACGGTGCTGACGCCCTGCCGGAACTTCTGGGTGAATGCGATCATGTTTGCGCGATCCTGCCTTCCACTCCGGATACAATCGGCCTGTTCGATGCGGATCTTCTGGCGGCCATGAAACCGGGCAGCCAATTGTTGAATGCCGGGCGCGGTGATCTGATTGACGAAACGGCGCTGTTGGCTGCGCTGGGTCGGGGCACACCGGGACATGCCGTTCTGGATGTAGTCCATCAGGAACCGCTACCTGCGGACAGCCCGCTCTGGCAGCATCCCGGCGTAACCATCACGCCGCACGTGTCAGGCTGGCATCTGGGTGATGCGATCAGGGATGTGGCGGAAAACTTTCGCCGGCTGAGCGCGGGAGAATCCTTGCTGCACGAAGTCGACAGGCAGCGCGGGTACTGATTGCAGTGGCGGGCTTGTCCCGCCACCTGCCTTGGAGGTCAGCCGATAAAGTCGTTATACCCGGCCTCGTCCATATAATCGTCCATCTGCGATAGGTCCGTGGCCTTGACCTTGAAGAACCACCCGTCGCCGGTCGGGTCTTCGTTGACCAAACCGGGATTGTCAGCCAGCACCTCGTTCACCTCAATGACTTCACCATCCAGCGGCGCCAGAATGTCCGACGCGGCCTTGACCGACTCGATCACGACGATCTCGTCATCCTTGCCGACTTCGGTGCCGGTTTCGGGCAATTCGACAAAAACGATCTCACCCAGCTGTTCGGCGGCATGGGCGGTAATGCCCACCGTCACCACATCCCCGTCAGCCACTAGCCATTCATGTTCTTCGGTAAACTTCATATCCCTGTTTCCCTTAGGTGCGTTTTCGATATTTCATACCCGCGCACTGTTTGATTTCAACACTTTCCACGACTGACCAGAGATTCTCTGCCGACCCGACCACAACCGCGCTGAAACAGGGTCAGGGCGTCAAAATCCAATTCCCGTTCGCATCCCGGCATCTGCGCGTGCGAATCTCGCGCGCGGTATCCTCGCCCGCGGGCTGAACGAAGTTCTGCAGGTGCACGCAATTGTCGCGCACGTCCCGCACGCGGACGGTCCCTTTTGATCCCGTATCCTCGTTCACCCACGATCTTTCCTTGCCGACGCTGGGTGTGCCGCTCTTTAACAGCGCATTCGAGGTGGCATTCAGCACCTCGAAATCCGCAGGGCTCAACCCCATCTCGGCAATGATACGAGAGATTGACTTGGCTTGTGCCATAGGCGCCGCTGCCAGCAATGCCAGCGCAACCAAAACTGTAGTAATCCGGGCTTTCATGTTTGCCTCACGAAAATGAATTCCATTTGGCCTCAAGGATATACGCCTGACAGAGTCGGGCCAAGACCCGGCTTTGAATCTTCAAATAATTCCGAACAAACCTATTGCGATGGCGCAGCTAGGACCGGCGCCGTGTTCTGCCCATATTGCAGGCGAAACGAACAGGGGCTTACGATGGCAAAACCGACCTATTACGCGTCCATGGGCGGACATCCCGGACAGGAACAACTTTTGACCGACCGTGCCATGTTCACGGATGCCTATGCCGTGATCCCCAAGGGCACCATGCGCGACATCGTCACCAGCTTTCTGCCTTTCTGGGAAGGCACGCGTCTTTGGGTTCTGTCCCGCCCCCTGAGCGGCTTTGCCGAGACATTCTCGCAATACATCATGGAGGTGCAGCCCGGAGGCGGCAGCGATAAACCTGAAACCGATCCGCAGGCAGAGGGGGTGATTTTCGTCGTTGAGGGCACGGTGGTGCTGACGCTGAATGGCGAAACTCATGAACTGGAAACCGGCGGCTATGCCTATATCCCGCCGGGCAGAGATTGGGCGCTGCATAACCGCGCCGGGTCCGTTGCCCGATTCCATTGGGTCCGCAAGGCCTATGAAGCTGTTTCCGGCCTGCCCACCCCTGACCCGATCATCACCAACGAAAATGACATTGCGCCCATCCCGATGCCGGGGACCGAGGGGCGCTGGGCCACAACCCGTTTTGCCGACCCACAGGACCTGCGCCACGACATGCACGTCAATATCGTCACCTTCGAACCGGGCGGCGTGATCCCGTTTGCCGAAACACATGTGATGGAACACGGTCTCTATGTGCTGGAAGGCAAGGCGGTCTATCGGCTCAACCAGGATTGGGTCGAGGTCGAGGCAGGCGATTACATGTGGCTGCGCGCCTTTTGCCCGCAGGCCTGCTATGCGGGCGGCCCGGGGCGGTTCCGTTATCTGCTCTACAAGGATGTGAACCGTCACATGCCGCTGTCGCTGTCTCGTCGCTGACTTGTAAATGCCCCACATCCCAAGGGTTTTTTCCCGGCAGGGCTTCACAGGGGCGGGGAAATTTGCTCAAATCGGACAAGGGTATTGATAAGCTTTGGAGATTGTTCGATGAAACTGCGCAACACGATGGTGGCGCTGGCCGCCTTGCTTTCCTTTGCAGCGATCGACACGGCTCCGGTTGCGGCAAAGGAAGAAACCAAATCCGTCTTCGTTATGAGCCGGACCTGGGCGATAACACAGGTATCGGATGAGCCTGTGATCTATCGGGCCACACGCGACAACAACAACCTCAACCCCTTTGGGCCGCCGCCACGCCTACGCACCATTCAGGCCATTGCCGCGATTCAGCAGGCAACCGGGTGCAAACCAATCGTGGCCAGCATGTATCAGAACATCTCGGGCCAGTTCTTTTCGCAGGTCAGCTGCAACTGACGATGACCAGAACGGGCATTGAGGTCGCCCCTTTGCCCTGACATAGCTTGCGCATGAAACTCGCGATCAACGGATTCGGCCGCATTGGCCGCACGATCCTGCGGCAGGTCCTCGCCCTGCCGCAGGGATCGGGAATCGAGCTGGTGCTGATCAATGACATCGCGCCACTGGAAACCTGCGCCTATCTTTTCAAATACGACAGCACCTTTGGCCCCTATCCCGGTACTGTGCTTGAGGGCGAGGAAGCACTGATCGTGGATGGGCACAGCGTTCCGATGACCCACAGCGCCGATCTGGCGCGGGTCGATCTGTCGGGTGTCGATGTCCTGCTGGACTGCACCGGCATCGCACGCACCTCGGACGTTGCCAGCCGTGGCCTGACGGCTGGCGCGGGCAAGGTTCTGATCTCAGGCCCTTCGCCTGCGGCCGAGGTGACCGTGGTTCTGGGCGCCAACGAGGATGAGCTCGGCAATGCAAGGATCGTCTCGAACGCGTCCTGCACAACCAACGGACTGGCCCCACTGGCCAGAGTTCTGGACGAGATCGGCGGCATAGCCTCGGCTCATATGACCACCATCCACTGCTACACCAACAGCCAGCCCATGGTTGACGCCCCGCGCGGCGATCTGGCCCGGTCGCGCGCCGGTGCGCTTTCAATGGTCCCCACAACGTCAAGCGCCACGCATCTGATCGACGTGGTACTGCCGAACCTCGCGGGGCGCATCTCGGGCGCAGCCGTCCGCGTACCCACCGCCAGCGTGTCTGCCGTGGACCTCGTGGTGCAACTGGAGCGCGGATTTGAGGCTGAGGAATTCGAAAAGGCGCTGCGCAGTGCCGTTGCATCCTCGCCAGTGCTGGGCTGGACCGACTTACCGCTGGTATCTTCCGATCTTCGCACGAGGCCCGAATCCCTGATCATCGCTGGCCCCGAAACACGAATGGTCGGAGGCAATCAGGCGCGGATTTTCGGATGGTACGACAACGAGTGGGGGTTCTCCGCCCGAATGCTGGACGTCGCCCGGATCATGGCCGAAGGCTGATCCGGATCTGTTGCAGCGCGCAGGTCGACCCCGCGCGCTGCCTGTTCAGGATCGCAGGTCAGTGCAGGCTGCCGGAACCATGGCCCGCCATACCGCCCGAGACTTCTTCGGTTGCTTCGTCCGCCAGTTCTTCCGGCAGAAGAAGGTTCAGCAGAATGGCAATCAGGGCTGCCGGCAACAGGCCGCTTGTCATCAGAATGCGCATCGTATCCGGCAGATGCTGGACCGCTCCGGGCTCTAGCTGCAGGCCAAGACCTATGGACAGTGAAATCGCAAAGATCACCATGTTGCGCCGGTTCCAGTTTACATCGGACAGCATCGAGATACCTGCCGCGACGACCATACCGAACATGACGATCACACCGCCGCCTAGTACTTCGATCGGAACGGTCCGGATGATCGCGCCTACCTTGGGCACAAGGCCGCACAGGATCAGGAACAAGGCGCCGCAAGTCACGACATGGCGGCTCATGACGCCGGTCATCGCGATCAGGCCGACATTCTGACTGAACGACGTGTTGGGAAAACCGCCAAAGATACCGGCAACGGCCGAGCCCAGACCGTCCGCGTAAGTAGCCCCGGCGATCTCGTCGTCAGTCGCTTCGCGCCCTGCACCACCCTTGGTGATGCCCGAAACGTCGCCGACGGTTTCAACCGCCGAAACAATAGCCATCAGGCAAAAGCCGATAATCGCGGCGGCCGAGAACTCAAACCCGTATTTGAACGGCACGGGCAAGGCGAAAGTGGACGCGCGGCTCCAGCTGTTGCCTATTGCTTCGAATGTGACCATTCCGGCCATCAGCGCGTAGACGTACCCGACCGCAAGCCCGATCAGCACTGCGGAAATTGACAGCATGCCCCGCGTGAAGAACTTCAGCGCCAGCGTGACAACAACCACAACCAAAGCCGCCGACCAGTTCAGAAGCGAACCATATTCAGGCGTGCCAATGGCCGGAACACCGCCCGCCGCATATTGAATGCCCACTTTGACCAGCGCCAGACCGATCATGGTCACAACAAGGCCAGTAACAAGCGGCGGCAGGGCAAAGCGGATCTTACCGATTACAAGGCCCAGACAGGCGTGGAACAAACCACCGATGATGACACCACCAAACAGCGCCCCCAAGGCATCGACGCCTTTCCCGGCAACCAGCGGGATCATGATCGGCAGAAAGGCAAAACTGGTCCCCTGCACGATGGGCAGGGCCGCGCCAACGGGGCCAATCGTGATGGTCTGCAGCAAGGTCGCGACCCCTGCAAACAGCATCGACATCTGGATCAGGTAAAGCAATTGCGGAAAATCGGGTGAGTTCGATCCAAACCCGAACCCGGCCGCCCCTGCGACGATGATCGCGGGCGTGACGTTGGATACGAACATCGCCAGAACGTGTTGAATGCCCAGCGGTATCGCCTTGTGCAATGCCGGGGTATAGTTTGGATCTCGGAGCTGTTCCGGCGTTCCTATCGAAGTTTCGGCCATGAGTTACTGTCCTCCCTGTCAGTTTTCATGGGGGTCTTGCCGCTTATTCCGCGGCTTCGCTGGTCATTCCTCCACCAGATACGGGGTGTCGAACCAGTATTCTTCAAGATTGCTTCCCGCACCGATCCGATCGACGACGGCAAACAGACCGGGCCCGGACAGGGGCGTCAGCACACCGTGCCATGTACCCCTGTGATAATTCACGGCCTGGCCCGGTTGCGTCACGAAAGCGCGCGGGCGGGCGGGCGTTCCGTCCTTATCCGCAGCAACAATGACCAGAAACGGTTGGTGCGTCATAGGAATGAACGCCTGACTTCCCTCCGGATGACGCTCAACCATATCCAATTGATAGGGCAAGGTACGCGGGTTTGCATCAAACAGGCTGATCCCTGCACGGCCGTCTGCAAAATCCAGCTGCGCGCGGTCGTGATACCTGCCGCACTGACCCTGATTGATGATCTTGTTCGGCTCGCCCGCCACTTCAATCAGATCACCGAAGGGCGCGAACGCTTCTACCGTGATCGGCTCGATTGTTATCCGCGCGCTCATGAGGGCAGCAGGTCCCGCAGCCGGAATTCGGCAATCCGTTCAACCTGTCGGCAGGCTTCAGAGAATTCAGTATCCCTGTCCTGATCAATCCGGCGTTTGAATGCGTCCAGAATGGACGCCTTGTCGTGGTCACGCACCGCAATGATGAAGGGAAACCCGAACGTGTCGACATACCGTTGGTTCAGATCGGTGAATGTCGCCCGTTCCTCATCGGTCAGTGCGTCCAACCCGGCCGAGGCCTGCTCGGACGTGCTTTCCTGCGTCAACCGTTTCGCCTGCGCCAGCTTACCCGCCAGATCGGGGTGGGCCGTCAAAACGCCCAGACGCTCTGCCTCGGATGCAGACCGGAACATGCGCGCCAGTGCGTTGTGCACTCCTCCGGCGGTGTCGTGCGCGGGGCCGAGTTCCAGATCAAACGCCCGCTCGGCGATCCAGGCGGAATGTTCAAAGACGCCGCCATAGGCCGCAACAAACTCCTCGCGCGTCATCTGTGACGGGCGCGGGCGCGCGACGGGTGGATGCGTTGCCGCCCAATGTTCAGCAACCTGCAGACGGGTCGCGAACCAGACATCCTGAAAGCTGCTGACGTAGTCCAGAAAACGCCGCAGGGCCATGACTCGGCCGGGGCGTCCAATCAGACGGCAATGCAGCCCGATGGACAGCATTTTTGGCGACCCCGCTTCACCTTCGGCATAAAGCGCATCGAAACTGTCCTTGAGGTAGGACAGGAACTGGTCGCCGGAATTGAACCCTTGCGGCGTCGCAAAGCGCATGTCGTTGCAGTCCAGCGTATAGGGCACAATCAACTGATCCCGATCGCTCACGTTCATCCAGTAAGGTAGATCGTCGGCATAGGTATCGGCCACATAATCAAAACCACCCTCTTCCGCCGCCAGCCGAACGGTGTTGACCGAACAGCGGCCCGTGTACCAGCCGCGGGGACGCTCACCCACCACCTCTGTATGCAGGCGAACGGCCTCATTCATCTGGGCGCGCTCGTCCTCCTCGGTCATGTCCTTGTGTTCGATCCACTTCAGCCCGTGGCTGGCAATTTCCCAACCTGCGGATTTCATCGCCGCCACGTGATCCGGCGAACGTGCAAGGGCCGAGGCCACACCATAAACGGTGATCGGAAAATCCTTGAGCAGGCGATGCAACCGCCAGAAACCGGCCCGCGCGCCGTATTCATAGATCGATTCCATGTTCCAGTGCCGCTGCCCCGGCCATTGCGCGGCCCCTACGATCTCGGACAGGAACGCCTCGGACGCGGCATCCCCGTGCAGCACGCAGTTCTCGCCGCCTTCCTCGTAGTTCAGTACAATCTGCACTGCTATTTTGGCGCCATCCGGCCAACTCGCATCGGGTGGATTGGCTCCGTAACCAATCATGTCACGGGAATAGCGGGGTGGCTGCATTACGTCATCCGTTGTCAAAGTCATCACTCAAGAATTCTATATCTCAGAAAAATGTATCTGATTATCAAATCAAACCGAACGCTGTTTCCAATTCTTTTGATGCGTCTCACAGGTTCAAAACCCTTACAAATCGGTATCAGATGAATCTTGTCCACCGGTTGAGGTGCCAAACGGCACTTCCGGACATGGCAGAATGAGACAGAGGAGACGACTGTGGCAGGTTACCTGACAACCCATGTTCTGGATACGGCGCGGGGCCTGCCCGCTGCAGGTATGAAGATCGTGCTTTATCAGATTGACGGGGACACGCGCACCCGGCTGGCCGAATGCGAAACCAACTCGGATGGCCGCACTGACAGCCCGATATTGCCGCAGGACAGGTTTGCCACCGGTCAGTACGAGCTGATGTTTCATGCCGGTGACTATCTGCGTTCAATCGGATTGAGTGGTGAAGAACCCCTTTTCCTCGACCAGATCCCGATCCGCTTCGGTTTGTCCGATCCGGATGCCCATTACCACGTGCCGCTATTGCTATCGCCTTACGGCTTTTCGACCTATCGCGGCAGCTGATTGCGATCAGCTCTGGCTTTCCGCGCTTTTGATCACTGAACTGATGTGCGGGACCATGTAGTCCATGAACAATCGCGCCTTGGGGTCCTGATGACGTCGATGCGTATAAAGACAGGCCATCTGAACGGGGACCGGCGGAGTTTCGTTGGCAACCGTAACCAGACGGCCTGCTTTCAGGTGCTCCGCCACCTCGAACACCGGTTTCATCGCAATCCCCTGCCCTGACAGCGCCCAGTCGGTCAGGACGTCCCCGTCATCGCATTCGAACCGTCCTGATACTGCGAACTTTTTCGGTCCTTCGGGCGTTGTCAGCACCCACTGGAATTCAGTCGCACCCGGGAACCGCAGGTTCAGACACTCATGCCCGCCCGAGATCAGATCGGCGCCGGATTGCGGCATGCCCCTTTGTTTCACATAGCCTGGTGCGGCGCATAATACGCGCTGGCAATCTGATATCTTGCGAATCCGCAGCGTGCTGTCCTCGGGCTGACCGATGAAAAAGGCCAGATCCAACCCCTCGGTCGTCAGGTCCACCGACCTGTCCGTCAGCCGTAGTCGCACATCAATTTCCGGATATTGCGACAGAAAATCAGGGACGTGCGGCGCTAGCAACCTGCGCCCGACCCCCAACGGAGCTGCCACAAACAGTGATCCGCGCGGGGCTTCGGTCAGGTGCATGACCTGCGCTTCGGCCTCATCCACAGCGTCCAGAACCGCCACTGCACCGGGATAAAACGCCCGCCCCTGTTCGGTCGGCGTCAGGTTTCGTGTCGTGCGCTGAAACAGACGTACACCCAGATGATCCTCAAGCTGAGAGATACGCGCCGATGTCACCGCCGGAGATATACGCAGGTCGCGCCCCGCAGCTGACATGCTGCCCAGATCATAGACCCTGACGAAGGTTCGGATGTTGTCGAGATAGGACATCTTCTCGTTTTTTTTGATACAGTTTGACAATATACGGGAATACCGAAGAAAAGCCCGCTTGCCTAGTGTGGCAGCAAGCAATCGGAGACCTCACGCATGTACGACTTCGCCGTGTTCTGGGACTGGATGGCATTTGCCGTGCGCTGGCTGCACGTCATCACGGCTATCGCCTGGATCGGATCATCCTTTTATTTCATTGCGCTGGACCTTGGCCTGAACCGGGATATCCCCGGCCCCGCAGATGGCGAAGAATGGCAGGTCCATGGCGGCGGCTTCTATCATATCCAGAAATATCTGGTCGCACCCGAACGGATGCCCGACCACCTGACCTGGTTCAAATGGGAAAGCTATGCGACATGGCTCAGCGGCGCGGCGCTGTTGATGATCGTCTATTGGGTCGGCGGAGAGCTGTATCTGATCGACGCTCAAAAGGCCGATCTGGCGCTGTGGCAGGGCATTCTGATCTCGGCAGCTTCACTGACCGTTGGGTGGCTGATCTACGACTTCCTTTGCAAGTCGGGGCTTGGTGAGCGCCCCACCCTGCTGATGGTGCTGCTCTTTGTTCTGCTGGTTGCGATGGGCTGGGGATACAACCAGATCTTTACCGGCCGTGCGATGATGCTGCATCTGGGCGCCTTTACCGCTACAATCATGACAGCCAACGTGTTTTTCATCATCATGCCCAACCAGCGTATCGTGGTTGACGATTTGAAAAACGGTCGCACGCCCGACCCCAAATACGGCAAGATCGCCAAGCTGCGCTCGACCCACAACAACTACCTGACGTTGCCGGTCGTGTTCCTGATGCTGTCGAACCACTATCCGCTGGCCTTTGCCACCGAATACAACTGGATCATCGCCAGCCTTGTATTCCTGATGGGCGTAACGATCCGGCACTATTTCAACACACGTCACGCCCGTGCAGGTAATCCAACCTGGACCTGGCTGGTTACCGCCCTGTTGTTCATCGCAATCATGTGGCTGTCGACCGCCCCGATGTACAAGCCACTGGAAGAGGCCGAGGCCCAACCCCTGACCCCGTACGAACAACGTTTCGCTGCGGCCCCCGGTTTCGAAGAGGCGCACGACGTGGTGCTTGGACGCTGCTCCATGTGCCACGCACGCGAACCCGTGTGGGAAGGCATCCTATGGGCCCCAAAGGGCGTTCTGCTTGAAACCGAGGCCGATATCGCGCGCAACGCGCAGCAGATTTATCTGCAGGCAGGTGTCAGTCACGCCATGCCGCCTGCCAACGTGACCTTCATGGAGCCCGAAGACCGTGAGGCCATCATCCGCTGGTTCAAAAGCGTCGGATCGTAACGCGGGCGTACATTCAAGGCTCAGGCTGCCGGAAATTACCTGAAAACCCTAAATTTCCTTTCCATCGACCTGCCCAAATGTTCTAACATGAACGAGAGCAGCCGTGATGTTGAGTATTTCGCGGCAATAATGATTTCGACTTGGGGCAGTTGGAGCCGGGTAATGAAGCTGAACAGGCCATCGGGCATGGTAAAATGCTGGCTGTTCACACTGATTTCTTTGTCACTTCCCAGTGCGGTCGCGGCTCTTGAGACAACGCTGTCCGCCCCCGGCACCTCCGAGCAGTTGCAGGAGAGGATCGAAGAGACCTCCTCGGTCCTGACGGCCAATTCCCGTGGCCTGGACACGCCTCTGGAAATTCTGTCAGCCGCACTTTCGGATTATCGGACCGTGGTGCAGATTTTGTATGATGAGGGGTATTTCAGCCCGGTCGTCAGCATCAAACTGGATGGTCAGGAAGCCGCAAGCATCGACCCGCTGGGCGTTCCGAAACAGATCAACCGCGCCGTGATTTCTGTTGAGGCCGGGCCGACCTTTACCTTTGGCACTGCTATTGTCCAACCGCTGGCCCCAGAAACGGAAATGCCAGAAGGGTTCGCGCCGGGCAAACTGGCGACGACCGCTATCATTCAACAAGCCACCACCGTTGGCGTCCAATCCTGGAGAGACGCGGGCCACGCCAAGGCGGATGTGGCGGATCAAAAGATCATCGCGCGCCACGCTCAGTCCAAGCTGGATGCCGAGATTGACCTGGCCCCCGGCCCGCGGCTGACCTTCGGCAAGATGTTCATTCACGGCGACACGAGTGTTCGGCATCGCTCGATCGAAAAGATCGCCGGTTTTCCTACCGGCGAGGTTTTTTCGCCCGAGCAGGTGCAAAGGGTCGGCACCCGACTGCGTCGCACCGGCACCTTCAACGTGGTTTCGATCAAAGAACGCGACGAACCAAATCCGGACGGCACACTGGATTTTGACGCGACCTTCGAGGACATGCCAAGACGCCGATTGACCTTCGGGGTCGAAGTTGCTTCGCGTGATGGTGTCGATGTCACGGCGACCTGGACCCACCGCAATGTCTTTCGCCGCGCCGAGCGCTTCCGGTTCGAGGCCGCAATCCGAAATATCGGCGGGGCCGAAGACATCGATGGCCGGATCGGGATGCGTCTGGATCAGCCGGACAGGCTGGGTCCGGATGACAACACCTTCTGGAGCGCATTGCTGGAACGTCGCAACACCGAGAACTACAACGTGTCGGTCGCTTCGCTGGCCTATGGTGCGCGCCGGACATTTTCTGATCGCCTCTATGCCGAGGCATCAGCGGGTTTCTCGTTCTCGAATGCCGATGATGCCTATGGAAGCGGCCGTCAGTTCAGATATTTCATCCTCCCGTTCCGTTCTGAATGGGATCGACGCGACAGCAAGGTCAGCGCCACGCGCGGGTTCTATCTGGATTCCAACGCAATGCCATTTGTCGGCGTCTCGGGCACAAAATCCGGCCTGCGCCTGTTTTTTGACGGGCGCGGATACTGGGATTTCGGCAGCTCAGGGCGGGTCGTCGTGGCCGGGCGTGTCCAACTGGGATCGGTCATCGGCCCGCCGGCGGATGGCGTAACGCCCGACTTCCTGTTCTTCTCGGGCGGTGCGGGCACAGTGCGTGGTCAACCTTATGAAAGCCTCGGCATTCCGGTTGGAACAGGAATCGCGGGGGGCAAATCCTTCCTTGGTCTTTCCGGCGAGGTTCGCGGCAAGGTGTCCGAAAAACTCTCTCTTGTCGGGTTTTACGACTACGGCACTGTGGATACGGCGTCGTATATTACCAGCAACGCTGTTTATCATGCGGGTGCCGGATTGGGGATACGGTACGATCTAGGCGGGTTCGGCCCGCTACGCTTTGATCTTGCCTATCCGGTCTCGGGTCCCACCGGGGACGGTTTGCAATTCTACATTGGGATCGGACAGGCATTTTGATCGGTCGCGCTTCATATCCTGTTCTGATCGTCAGTCTGACGATCGGGTCCCCTGTGTTCGCGCAGGACCAGTCCGAAGATGAAGGCGGGCTGTTGGTCGATTTCCTTCAGAACACGCTTTCGACCGACGGCCGGAACATCAGGGTCCGGGGCCTGACCGGCGCATTGAGTTCCCGCGCCACGATCGATGAGATCACCGTATCGGATGACGAAGGTGTCTGGCTGACCATCAAGAATGCCGAGCTTGACTGGAACCGGCTCGCCCTTCTGCGGGGGCGGTTCTCGGTCAATGCCCTGACTGCAGGGGAAATCGATGTCGCCCGTGCGCCAGAGCCTGCTGAGACACAGACCCCGCCCCCAAGCGCGGAAACGCAACCGTTCCAACTGCCTGAGCTACCCGTGGCAATTGAGGTCGGTCAGTTGCGTGTCGACAAACTGGAACTTGGCGAGCCGCTGATCGGACTTGCGGCCGAGCTTTCAGTCGATGGTAAGTTGAACCTTGCCGATGGCGCGCTGGACACGTCACTGGGCGTCACCCGGCTGGATCGCCCCGGCGACTCGATCAGCTTGACGGCGCAGTTCCAGAACGAGGGCAGCGAGATCAACCTTGATCTGCAGGTTGACGAAGATGCAGGCGGGCTGATTTCCACGGTTCTTAAAATCCCGAATGAGCCTCAGCTGAGCCTGTCGGCAAAAGGCAACGGGCCGATTACCGATTTCACTGCGGATATATCCGTCAGCAGCGATAGCACACAGCGAATTTCTGGGCAGGTCCGCCTTCGCGAAGCTGCTACCGATGACGGCGACTCAACAGCGGGCATCGCATTCACGACCGATCTGTCCGGCGATCTGACCCCGTTCCTGACCGATGATCTTGATCCGTTCTTTGGGACCGACACGCGGCTTTATGTGGACGGTAAAACCGGCCCTGATGGTCAGGTCGCCCTGACTGATCTTGATATCACCTCCGAGGCTCTGAAGCTGGAAGGCGAGATGAACCTTGCTGGCGGCCAACTGGAAAAGGCCGCCTTGCAGGCCCGAATTACTCCGCCACAGGGTGAAACCGTTGTTCTGCCCGTCACCGGAGGCGATACATCAATCGGTGCAGCACAGCTTTCAGGCCTGTTTGATCAGACCAATGGCAACCTGTGGGACCTGAGCCTGACGGCAAACGACGTCGCCACACCGCAACTGAATCTGGACCACGCCCGACTGACCGCGCAGGGAACGTTCGAACAGGGCGGCACCCTGCTGCTTGACGGTGATGTTCAGGCGGCTCTGGACGGTCTGAGCATGTCCGACCCAGCGCTGAGCACAGCCTTGGGCGAACGCGTCACTCTGGACGGCGTGTTCAATCTGCGTGACGACAACGCATTGGAAATCTCGGACCTCGAACTGCTGGGAACAGACTATACCCTCGGCGCGGAGGCCGTGATCAGCGGGTTGGACAGCGGTCTGAAGGTCGACGGATCGGCCTCGCTTGTGGCCTCGGACCTGTCGCGGTTTTCGGGGCTGGCGAAGATGGATCTGGGCGGCTTCGTGTCAGCACAGGTTCAGGGCAGCGGCTCACCACTGGAGGGGAGTTTTGACGGCAAACTGGATGTGACGGCGCAAAATTTGTCGGCCGGTCGTGACGAAGTAGACTCCCTTATCTCCGGCGACACACAGATTTCGGTGAATGCCGTACGTGGCGGTGACGGCCTGACGATCCGAGATTTTTCGATCACCGGAGACGCTTTGACAGCGCAGGCCAGCGGTGTCGTCACCACCCCCAACGGGCTACTTACAATCGACGGCAAAGCGGACGTCAGCGCGCCGGATTTGTCGGTCTTTTCGGGATTGGTGCAACAAGATCTCGGTGGCTCCGTTCAGGCGTCCGTCCAAGGCAAAAGCACCCCCGAAACACTGGAATTCGACGCAACGGCCAACCTGACAGGACGCAACCTGCGGACCGGCCTGACCGAGATCGACCCGATCATAACCGGTCGGACGCTGATCGAACTGGACGCGGCGCGGGCGGGTGATCAGGTGACGATCCGCAAGGCAAACATAAACGGGTCGGCCCTGACTGCCGAGGTCGTGGCGACAATTGACGACCCGGCAGGTGCACTCGCCATCGACGGCGAAGCCAGTATTAATGCGCCTGATCTTTCGGTCTTTTCGGGGTTGGCCAAACGCGATCTTGCCGGGTCGGTGCAGGCAAAGGCGAAGGGTAAAGGCAACCGGAAAACCTTGGAATTCGATGTTCAGGGCAATCTGGACGCCGACGACATCCAGACCGGGATCGATCAGCTTGATAATCTTATCCAGGGCAGAACGACCCTTACAGTCGACGCTGCAAACAATTCCGATGGTCTGAACATCCGCAACTTCCGCCTGTCCGGCACGGCTCTCTCGGCGCAAGCCCGCGGTGTACTGAACGACGAGACAAGTGGGTTGAATTTCTCGGCCGAACTCGACGATCTGGCGCGTGTATCCAAAACCCTGACGGGGCCGCTTACCGCCAGTGGCGACGTTTCCCCGACCGACACAGGGCTTCAGGGCAATGTTCGGCTGAACGGGCCCGACAGCTCTTATGCCAATCTGGTGGGTACAGTAGAAAGCTCAGGCGCCGCCGATCTGGATTTCGACGCCAAGCTGAATCAGCTTGAACGGTTCGTTCCCGATTTCCCGGGAACAGTTTCAGCCACAGGAAACGCAAAGCGCAGCGACGGTGTCTGGACAGTGGATGGCCGCGCACAGGGACCTGCCCAGATTGACGCGACAGTGACGGGAACCTTTAACGAAACCGACACCACCGCCGATTTGAACGCAAAGGGCAACATCAACGTTGGTATCGCCAACAGGTTCATCACACCCAACAAGATCGACGGAGCCGCAAGGTTCGATATCTCGCTGAAGGGCAAACCCGGTTTGGATGCACTCAGCGGAACCGTGACAACCTCGGGCACCTCGATGGCGATCCCGTCTGTCGGACAGACACTCACTGACATCGGCGGAACTGTCAGGCTGGCGCAAAGCCGGGCCACGATCGATCTGCGCGGAGGCCTGCGCGCGGGCGGCAACTTTACGGTGAGCGGGCCGCTGGACCTGACACCGCCATTCAATGCGCAAATCACCACCGCGCTGAACGAACTCGTCCTGACTGACAAGCTGCTCTATGAAACGGTTCTGAACGGGCAGATCGCCATGTCGGGCGCTCTTGCGGGCAACAGTTCTATCGCCGGTCAGATCGTTTTCGGCGAGACCAACATCAATCTGGCAGCCGCAGCGGGGGCAGTTGGCGCGGCTCCAATCCCGCCCATGACCCATGTCAACGAGTCCCAGGCCGGGTTCGTCACCCGTGAACGCGCCAATCTGGTCGCAAAAGAAGACAAATCAGCCAATCAGTCCCGGATCGCACTGGATGTGGGGCTGCTTGCACCCAAAGCTGTGTTTGTACGCGGGCGGGGCGTCAATGCGGAGCTGGGCGGCAGCATCCAGATAGGCGGAACCACAACTTCGGTCGTGCCGTCCGGACAGATCGAACTGATCCGAGGTAATATCGACATTTTGGGCCGCAGGCTTGCACTGACCAAGGGGCTCGTGACCCTGCAGGGCGATCTGACGCCTTATATCGAGTTTGCTTCTTCAACCAGCACCTCTGACGGCACCGCAACCATCGAAATATCCGGACCGCTCGATTCGCCCGAGGTCGATGTCTACTCTGACCCAGAACGCCCCGCCGAAGAGGCGCTGGCCATGCTGCTGTTCGGCAATCGCTTTTCTGAACTGTCACCCTTTGTCATTGCCCAGATGGCGGCATCCCTTGCGCAACTCAGCGGGGCCGGAGGTGATGCGACCAAGGGAATTCGCGATGCTACGGGTCTGGACAATGTCGATGTCGGCACATCCGAAAGCGGCGCGGGGCGGCTGGGGGCCGGGGCTTATCTCAGCGATAACCTGTATACCGATTTCACCGTCAACACCGAGGGCGATACCGAGGTGAATTTGAATCTGGATGTCACCGACAATTTCACGGTCAGGGGCACCGTGGACGGCCGTGGTGAAACCGGCGTCGGTATCTTCTTCGAACGTGACTATTAAACGGCTCTCGCTCAGGTGACTTGACCCACGCGGTGGCCCATGCACCATCTGCACGAACAACAAAACGAGCCGCCATGACCTTTACCACCCGTCCGGAAATCACGGGGACCTTCGGGGTCGCCACAAGCACGCACTGGATCGCCTCGGCTGTCGGCATGAAAATGCTCGAACAGGGCGGCAATGCCTTTGACGCAGCTGCAGCAATGGGGTTCGTGCTGAACGTTGTCGAGCCGCATTTGAACGGCCCATTGGGCGATATGCCCATGCTGATCAAACACGCCGGGGAAGAAGCGCCCACCATGGTCTGCGGTCAGGGAACTGCACCGGCAGCTGCCACCATAGAACACTATCGCGACGAAGGGCTGAGCCGTATTCCCGGGACCGGTTTACTGGCAACGGTCATTCCGGGTGCATTAGACGCATGGATGATCACACTGCGCGACCATGGCTCATTGCCATTGCGGACAGTGTTGGAACCGGCGATCCACTATGCCGAAAAGGGCCACCCTGTTTTGCCGCGTGTGGCGCATACGATTGCCGGGCTTGGCGACTTCTTCCGAGACGAGTGGCCGACGTCCTATCAAACCTGGCTGCCCAACGGCACGGCCCCGCAACCGGGACAGTTGTTCAAAAACCCGCAACTGGCCAGCACCTGGCATCGGTTGCTGCTCGAGGCCGAGGCGGCGACCGGGCGAGAAAACCAGATCGAAGCCGCGCGGAATGCTTTCTACCGGGGCTTCGTGGCCGAGGAAATCGACAGCTACCTGCACAACGCCTGCGTCATGGATGCCTCCGGCACCCCGCATCGCGGCGTTCTGACCGCGCAGGACATGGCAGGTTGGCAAGCCCACTACGAACCGCCGCTTTCCACCGAATACAAGGGATGGACCGTCTGGAAGGGCGGACCATGGACGCAGGGCCCGGTTCTATTGCAGTCGCTGAACATTCTGGCTGGTTTCGATCTTGTCCCCCAGAACCACGAGGATTTTCTGCATCTTGTCACCGAGGCGATGAAGCTGAGTTTCGCAGATCGCGAGGCATATTACGGTGATCCCGACCATACAGAAATCCCGGTCGAAAAACTGCTGTCCCAATCTTACGCCGAGGAACGACGCAACCTGATCCGTCAGACCGCTTCCACCGAACAGCGCCCGGGGCTCCTGCCTGGTCTCGAACGCTGGGCCGACGCGTCTATCGCCCATGCCGCCGAAACGTTCAGGACGGATGGGCAGATCGGTGCCGGGGAACCCACGATGGCACACCTGTCGGAAAAGCGTGGGGATACCGTGCATCTGGATGTCATCGATCGGTGGGGCAACATGGTATCGGCCACACCATCGGGCGGATGGCTGCAATCATCACCCGTTGTTCCGGGGCTGGGGGTGCCCCTCAACACGCGGGCACAGATGTTCTGGCTGCAAAAGGGTCTGCCAAATTCGCTGGCCCCGGGGCGTCGCCCACGCACAACGCTTTCCCCTTCGATGGCGCGCGACCCAAATGGTACCGAGCTAGCTTTTGGCACACCCGGCGGCGATCAGCAGGATCAGTGGCAACTAATCTACCTGCTGCGCCTCATTCACGGCGGCATGAACCTGCAGGAAGCCATCGATGCGCCGCTGTTTCACACGGCCCATTTCCAAAGCTCCTTTTACCCGCGCGAGGTGCGCCCGGGGCATCTGATGATCGAACAGAGTTTCGGCAGGGAAGTGATCGAAGGTCTGAGGGCACGTGGCCACGACGTTGAGGTGGCCGAGCACTGGACAGTAGGGCGCCTGACAGCAGCCAGCCGTTCACCAGACGGGCTGCTGCGTGCTGCGGCCACGCCGAGGCTGATGCAGGCCTATGCTATCGGGCGCTGATCAAGCCTGTTTACGGCGAATACCGATGGGCCGCCCAATCTGCGGATCTGCCTGTAGCCCCTTGTGATCGGCTACCATCCGCGCCAACCGTGCGACGGCCCAATCCGGATAGGGGGCCGAGCGGCCTGTCTCATGACTGACATTCATGAACAGCCCCTCTTGCGTCGCGCAGACCTGGTCATCGGCTTCCGACAACATCCGGGCAAAGTAGTGACCTCGCTTTTCATCCGAATCCAATAGGACGAACTGAAAATAGAAACGCTCGCCTTCGCGTATCTCGCGCAGAAAATGCAGGTGGGATTGCAACATATACGGCCCCTGCCCCGACGCCTTCACCTGTACTTCACCCAACCCAAGCTGGCGCACCATCACTTCTTCAAGCGCCAGATCAAAGGCAACGCCATAGAAGCCCACGTTCATATGGCCATTATAATCGATCCATTCCGGGCGAACTTCAAATCCCCAGACCTCGACCGGAGCGGGATAAGGGCCATCATGACCTTCGGCCGCAGTGTTATCCGTGGACACGTGTTTTCTCCTCGTCTCAATCTTCGAAAATTGCTACTGCCCTGACAAACCCAGCAGACGCGCCTTTGATCTTGAACGGAAAGCACGAAATTTCGAACCCCGTTGGCGGCAGGTCTTCAAGGTTGGTCAGCTTTTCGATGTGGCAATACCCGACCTCCATCGATGCCCGGTGCCCTTCCCAAATGATACCCGGATCGCCCGATTTCGCGTATTCCTGCGCGGTCAGAGGAAACGGCGCATCCCAGCTCCAGGCGTCGGTACCGGTCACGCGCACGCCCCGCTCGGTCAGGTACAGAGTCGCCTCGCGCCCCATCCCGCAGCCTTTCATAAGATAATCCGGCTGGCCATACCGTGTCCCGGCCGATGTATTCACCACCACGATATCCAACGGCTGCAGGTCGTAGCCGATACGCTTCAACTCTGCCTCGACATCTTCCGCAGAGACGACATATCCATCCTCGAAATGCCGGAAATCCAGTTTGACGCCCGAATTCATGCACCATTCCAGCGGCACCTCATCAATGGTAATCGCGCGTTCGCCTTTGTTCATCGTGGAATGGTGATGATACGGCGCGTCCAGATGTGTGCCGTTATGGGTGGCAATCTGCAACCGCTCGATGGCCCAGCCTTCTCCGCCCGGCAAATCCTCTTTCTTCAATCCCGGAAAAAAGGCCATGACCTGCTCGGCGGTCTGGTCATGGGTCATGTACTCGATCTGAGGCAACATGATCGGTGGGTCCGATATGATGCCGGTTTCCAGCGGTACAGACAGGTCGACAAAGCGGCGGGGCATGGAAAACTCCATTGTTTGCGAGACCCGCAAAGGGTTGGCCGCGCGCGAGCCGGTGTCAAGCAACGAAAAAGGCGACCTTTTGGGGCCGCCTTTTTCAGGTTCGTGAGTGGTAGTGGAATTACTCCGCCGCGATGGCGTCTTCGATTTTTTCGACCCGGATCGCCGAGAACTTGAACTCGGGGATTTTGCCATAGGGGTCGATTGCAGGGTTGGTCAGGATGTTCGCGGCCGCTTCAACATAGGCGAATGGAATGAACACCATGTCCTCGGCAATCGCCCGGTCGGCGCGGACCATGATTTCGATCGAACCGCGACGCGTGGTCAAACGGATCATTTCGCCCGGCTCGATCCCCATCAGCTTCAGCGTCCGGGGGTTCATAGAACAGTTCGCTTCCGGTTCGACCGCATCCAGAACCAACGACCGGCGCGTCATCGAGCCGGTATGCCAGTGCTCCAGTTGACGACCCGTCGTGGCAATCATCGGGTATTCGTCATCCGGCGCCTCATCCGGCGGGATCACACTGGCAGGCGTGAAACGGGCGCGGCCATCAGGACGCGGGAAGCCATCGCCAAACACAATTGCCTGCCCGGGATCGGTTTCGCTGAGCGACGGATAGGTGATGGTTTCGGTCTTCAGACGCTCCCACGTGATGTTGTTGAGCGAATTCATCGTCAACTTCATCTCGTCAAAGACCTGAGACACGTCAGTGTAATCCCAGTTCAGCCCGATACGCTGCGCCAGTTCGACGGTGATCGCCCAATCCTCGCGCGCCTCACCCGGAGGTGACACGGCGGGGCGTACCCGCTGCACCTGACGGTTGGTGTTCGACACGGTGCCGTTCTTTTCGTACAGCGCCGAGGCGGGCAGAATGATGTCGGCATAGTTCGCGGTTTCCGTCAGGAAGATATCCTGTACGATCATCAACTCCAGCTTGGCCAGCGCCTCGCGGGCGTGACCGGCATCCGGGTCGGACATTGCCGGGTTTTCACCCTGAATGTACATGCCCTTGATATTGCCAGCATAAATCTGGTCGATGATCTCGGTAACAGTCAGGCCCTTCTCGTTCGAGAAATCCTCGGACTCCCACACGTTGTTGAACTTGGCGCGAATACCGTCATCCGTCACCGACTGGTAATCCGGCAGGAACATCGGGATCAGACCCGCGTCCGAGGCACCCTGAACGTTGTTCTGACCACGCAGCGGGTGCAGACCCGCACCCGGTTTGCCAACGTTGCCGGTCATCAAGGCCAGCGAGATCAGGCAGCGCGAGTTGTCGGTGCCGTGGATATGCTGGCTGACGCCCATACCCCAGAAGATCAGACCAGCCTTGGCCTGCGCAAAGGTGCGGGCCACGCGGCGCAGCTGATCCGGTTCGATACCGCAGATCGGCGACATCGCCTCGGGCGTGAACTGGCGCAGATGCTCTTTCTCGGCTTCCCAATTCTCGGTCCAGCGGTGGATGTACTGACTGTCGTACAGCTCTTCTTCGACGATCACGTTCATGATCGCGTTCAGCATCGAGACGTCAGCACCCGGACGGAACTGCAGCATTTCATCGGCAAACTTGCGCATGCCAACGCCACGCGGGTCCATCACGATCAGCTTGCCGCCGCGTTTGGTGAACTGCTTGAAATAGGTTGCAGCAACCGGATGGTTCTCGATCGGGTTCGAGCCGATGATGATCGCCACATCCGCGTTTACGATCTCGTTGAAGGTCGCGGTCACGGCGCCCGAACCCACGTTCTCGATCAGCGCAGCCACCGACGACGCATGACACAGGCGGGTGCAGTGGTCGACGTTGTTGTGCTTGAAACCCTGACGGATGAACTTCTGGAACAGATAGGCTTCTTCGTTGGTGCATTTGGCCGAACCAAAGCCCGCGACATTGCGCGGATCCTCGTCGCGCAGCGCCTTCAGCTTGGTCGCGGCCAGATCCATCGCCTCTTCCCATGTCGCTTCGCGGAAATGGGTCGACAGGTTGCCCGGATCGACGTTCAGCCCCTTCTCAGGTGCATCTTCGCGCCGGATTAGCGGTTTGGTCAGGCGGTGCGGGTGGTGGATATAGTCAAAGCCAAAGCGGCCTTTGACACACAGACGGCCCTCGTTCGCGGGGCCGTTGATACCCTCGACATACTTGACCTTACCGTCCTTGACCTTCAGCGAGACTTTGCAGCCCACGCCGCAGAACGGGCAGACGCTTTCGGTCTCGGAATCGTAATCCTTGCTATCGCCCTGCTGTTTATCATCCAGCACGGTGGCAGGCATCAGGGCCCCCGTCGGGCAGGCCTGAACACATTCACCACAGGCAACACAGGTCGATGTGCCCATCGGGTCGTTCTGGTCAAACACAACCTGTGAAGTGTGACCGCGACCGGCCATACCGATCACATCGTTCACCTGCACTTCGCGGCACGCGCGGACGCAGAGATTACAGTTGATGCAGGCGTCCAGATTGACGCGCATCGCAACGTGGCTGTCATCCAGCAGCGGGATCTTCTCGGCTTCTTTTGCCGGGAAACGGCTGTCGCTGACATCGTTCAGCTTGGCCATGTCCCAGAAGTGGCTGGAGACGTCGTGCGGTTCCTTGGGCTGGTCGGCAACCAGCAGTTCCATGACCATGGCGCGCGATTTCTCGGCACGATCCGAGTCCGTTTTCACCACCATACCGTCAGCGGCAGGGCGGATGCACGAGGCGACCAGAGTGCGCTCACCTTCCACCTCGACCATACAGGCGCGGCAGTTGCCGTCGGGGCGATAGCCCGGCTGCGGCTTGTGGCACAGGTGCGGAATGGTAAATCCCTGCCCCTTGGCGGCTTCCCAGATGGTCCAACCTTCGGGGACGGTGACATCTTCGCCGTTCAGGTTGAAGGTGACGGTCTTGGTTGGGCTTGCATCAAGCATGGCTGTCTCCCTCAGATTTCGTCAGCGAAATGTTTCATGACCAGGCGGATCGGGTTCGGGGCCGCCTGCCCCAGACCGCAGATGGACGCATCGCCCATGACCTGACACAGGTCTTCCAGCAGGTCCTGATCCCACTTGTCGGCCTGCATCAGCTTCACCGCCTTTTCACAGCCCGCCCGGCAGGGCGTACACTGACCGCAGCTTTCATCCTCGAAAAACCGCAGCATATTCAGGGCCGCATCGCGGGCGGTATCCTGATCGGACAGAACCACCACGGCAGCGGACCCGATGAACGTGCCCAGCGGCTGCAGGGTGTCAAAGTCGAGCGGGACGTCGTCGATACTAGAGGGGAGAAGACCTGACGACGGCCCGCCCGGTTGATACGCCTTGAAGACATGACCATCGGCCATACCCCCGGCGGCATCAATCACGTCAAGAATGGTCGAGCCTGCAGGCAGCAGGTAAACACCCGGCTTCGCAACCCGGCCCGAGACCGAATAGCTGCGCAGACCCTTGCGGCCATTCTTTTCAACTGAATTCAGAATCTGCGGCCCTTCGCGGCAGATCTTCGAGACCCAATACAGCGTCTCGACATTATGCACTAGCGTCGGGCGGTTAAAGACCCCAACCTGCGCTACGAACGGAGGACGATGGCGCGGCAGGCCCTTTTTGCCTTCGATCGACTCGATCATCGCGGATTCTTCACCGCAGATGTAGGCACCGGCACCCCGGCGCAGGTCGATATAGCCTTTTTCGACAATCCCGGCCTCTTCCAGCGCGGCAATCTCGGTTGCCAGAATTTCCAGCACCGCCGGGTATTCGTCGCGCATGTAGATAAAGCAAGTCTCGGCCTCGACCGCCCATGCGGCGATCAGCATGCCTTCAAGGAAGACATGCGGCGTGCGCTCAAGATAGTAGCGGTCCTTGAACGTACCTGGCTCACCCTCGTCGCCGTTCACGGCCAGATAGCGTGTGCCCTCGTTCATTCGAACAAAGCCCCACTTCTTGCCGGACGGGAAGCCAGCACCGCCCAGGCCGCGCAGGCCCGAGGACAGGATGTCCTCCTGCACCTGTTCCCAGTTACCGCCCTCGCGCAGCTCTTTCAGTTTTGCGTAGCCGCCATTCTCGACATAGGTCGAAAATGTCTCATAGTCGGGCAGATGGGCGTGGGTATCGCCAGCCGCGATGGCCGCGTTCACTTTTTCAGGAGTGGCATGATCGATATGGTTGTGACCGATCTCCAGCACTGGCGCGGTGTCGCAGCGGCCCATGCAAGGCGCGCGCACCACACGCACCTCAGAAGCATCAAGACCGTCCTCCAGCGCCTTCTGCAACTGCTGGGCACCAGCCATTTCGCAGGACAGGGAATCACAGACACGAATCGTCAGCGCGGGCGGGGGCGTCTCACCCTCTTTCACTACATCAAAATGGGCATAGAACGTGGCGGTTTCATAAATCTCCGCCTGACCGATCCGCATCTCAACTGCCAAGGCGGCAATATGGTCGGCGCTGATGTGGCCGTGTTCGTCCTGAATCAAATGCAGGAATTCGATCAGCAGATCGCGGCGGCGCGGGCGGTCGCCCAGCAGGCGCGCAATTTCGGCCTGTGCTTCATCCGTGAACTGCCGGCCCTTGGGCGTGTGCCGCCCCTTGCCTTTACCTGACTTCCAGACGCCTTTTTGCGCGCCCGATGGCTTGGTATCCAATGGTGCCATGATGCCCTCCGATTGAGGCCCCCGTCTCTCATCAGCAGATCATATCGTCAAATCTCAAAATACAATCGCACGATAACGACACCTTATCACCGTAAAGACGTCACGACGGCCCGCAACGCATCCACGGTCGGCAATTCCGGGTCGCGAGTGAGGGTCGCAAGGCAAATCGGTTTGCTGACAACGGGGTCGATCAAAGGCAGCACTCTTGTCCCCTTCAGATCCCCCAGTGCACGCACCAGCACACGCGGAACCACCGTCGCCGCCAACCCTTCGCGCGCCATCACCATCGAAGCCGTAAATCCGCTGGTTTCTGCTACTACATGCGGATGTAGCCCCTGTTCCGCAAAAATCCTGTCCAAAATCCTACGGTTTTGCATCTGAGGCTCAAGCAGGCTGATCGGAAACTCCGCAACCCGCGCCCAGGGAATCGGGCCGGTTTCGTCCGTCATGTGGGCGGGGACCAGCAGAACATAGGTTTCCTCATACAAAGGCTGCACCTGTCTCAGGTCCGCGCCGATACTGTCGCCATAGGTCACGCCCGCATCAATGCTGCCTTCATCCAGACGGTGCTGGATGGACGAAGCCGACATCGTTTCGATTCGGGTCAGAATGCGTGGATGCGCTTGTTGCAAACGTTTGATCAATCGTCCCGTAAACGCGATGGCCGTCGGGATAACACCCAGAATCAGTGTTCCGGTAATCTCGCCACGCGCGGCCAAAACCTGTTGTTCCAACGCCTTGGTGTCGTCTAGTATGCGCCGCGCTCGGCGCACGATCATCTCGCCCTCTTCCGTCAGCCCCTGAAACCGATTGGCCCGGCGCACGATGGACACACCCAACCGATCCTCGAGGTTCTTGATCCGCATGGAGAACGCCGGCTGAGAAATACCGCATTCTTCGGCCGCCTTGGCAAAATGACGATGCCGCGCCAGCGCGTTCAGCAATTGCAGGTCTCGAAGTTCGATCACGGCGGTCAGCCCCGGTTTTGAGTGACAGATCACCAACTTAGCGCAGCGCCCGCAAAGTGAAAGGCCCGGCGCCCGGGCCCAGATCACTCAGGTTTCGCTCATTACCCCGACAAAGGCGGTCAAGTCAGGTGCAGTGATCGGCCAGCAACGTTCCAAAACCTGTAAGGGCCTCTGACACGCCAGCCTTGCGCAGGACCTGCCAATAAACCGCAGCATTGCAGGCAACAACCGGCTTTCCCGTTTCAGCCTCTATCTCGCTGATGATCCCGACGACCGGCAGGGCCGTGCCGACCTGCAAAATCGCGTCGCAGTCGGCTGCCGCTACTTCCCTGAAAACCGCCCTGATCTGATCAATCGGGGTCTCGCAAATCTCCGGCAGTGACGGAGCACAGGTACCCTTGATCGAAACAACCGTGAACCCCGCAGCCTCGACATTGGCTTTCACGACCTGATCCACCTCAGGCGCGAAGGGGGTGACGACTGCGACCCGGCTGGCACCGAGCTGATGCAAGGCCGCGTGGTTGGCAGTCGATGCATTCACGACCGGAACGCCGATGGCCTCTTCCACCTCGGCGCAGCGTCGTGCCAGCTTGTCGACACCGCCGGGCGCGGCATCTGTCGTCAGTCCGATGGCAATCGCAACCGGGTTGCAATCCATCAGCTTCTGCGCCTCTTCAATCAGGTCGTCGGATACATTTTCTCCGCCCAGCCGGAACCTTTGCATCTGGTTGGTCACGCCTGCAGGGCGCAGCAATTCCAGTTCGGGCTGCACGACGGTGTTCATGGCCGGGGTCATCACCCCGATCAGGGCGCGGGGGGCAAGCGTGTCAGCCATTTGTAACCCCCGCAAGAGTAGCGTTCAGCCCGGTCATGCCGCCGATATAGATCTGGTCACCCACCACTTCGTTCATCTGCGCCGCGACATCTGCATCGCAGTCAAAGTGGCTTTCCCAGATGCCCAGTGTCCTGCTGCCATGCGTGATTGGAACAAACCGGTGGGTCGCCACATAATTCCGAACTGGCAGCGGACAGTCGATAATATCGTAGCTGTAGTAATAATCGCGGTCCGACAGGGCCAGCAGAGTTTCACGAAAGACCGACCCGTCAACGATATCCAGATGCCGGATACTGCCGGGCGTGATTGCGGAACCGCTTTCCATCCGTGCCGACGACACAGCCGGGTTCCATCCGGCCACCCCGTCAAAGGACCGCACAAGGGACCAGACCTTGTCTATCGGGGCGTCCAAAACCATGCTGCGGAATACGTGCATTTGCGACCTCGTTCGTGATGGTGACCAGCACCATGCTAGCGAACCGGCGTAGTACGTCCAGTCTCAAAGGCGACGTAATTCCTGTCGCATTTGAAGTAGATAACGATCCCGAACGCGCGTCCCCTGTTGCAAAAGGATGGCGGAAACTGATGGCGCGACGAACACGAAAACCGGCTGAATCGCCCGCGCACCGGACCGTAGCCCCGCCCGCGGGCGGCAGGTTTCAGCCTCTCGGCCCAGCCAGAGTTTCGGCAATCGTCGATGCGGCCTTCGCCATCCTTGCCCGGACCGGTATCGGGGATTGCCCGCCGGATATTGCTGCCGCGGCCATCGAAAACGGGGCAGGACTGCGATCTGACGGACGCCTTTGCTTCCCGCGTGGAATGGTCGAAAAGGCGATAGGCCGTGCCACGAAATCTGTGAACCTGCCCGGATTTACCAATGATCACGGCCTTACCATCGGTGGCGGTCACGTGCACATCGGCACAGGCGGTGCCGCTGTTGAAGTCCCTGATCCAACGGGTGGCTTCCGCGAGGCGCAATTGCGCGATCTCACTCAGATGATGACGCTCGTCGGCCGGTGCGAGAATATACACTATGGCGTTCGGCCGCTGGTAGCGCGCGATCTTGATACGCCGCTGGCATTGGATGTGAACACCGCCTTTGCCTGCCTCAAGGCCTGCCCAAAGCCCATCGGTGTCAGTTTCGACACGGCTGCCCATGTCGGGCCGGTCACGCAAATGTTCGACCTGTCGCTGGGTGGCGAAGACCGGTTTCGACATCACCCGTTCTGTTTCGGCGTCATCGTGCACGCCGTCTCGCCGCTACGCTATGCGCCCGAAGGGGTGGACATCATGCGCGCCGCAATCGCCGCCGGAATGCCGCTGCAAATCTGCACGGCGGCACAGGCCGGGGCCACCAGCCCGGTGACGCTGGCCGGCGCTTTGGCGCAGGGTCTGGCCGAGGCTTTGGCCGGGCTGATGATCGTCGATACCCTTAACCCCGGCTTTCCGACCATTCTGGCCTTCATGCCCTTCATCAGCGATTTGCGGACCGGGGCCATGACGGGCGGCAGTGGCGAGGCCGCCGTTGCCAACGCGGCAGCGGCCCAGTTGCTGCTGCATCTTGGCCTTCCTTCGACCGTGTCCGCAGGCATGACCGATGCCAAGATGCCGGACGCCCAATCTGGCTATGAAAAAGGCTATACAGTTGCACTGGCCGCGCAGGCGGGGGCGGACATGATCAACCTCAGCGTCGGCATGCTGGCCTCGCTTATGGTGGCCTCGCCACAGGCGCTGATCATCGACAACGACATGTGCGGCGCCATCCTGCGTTCGGTTCGCGGCGTTGAAATGACGGGGGATGCGGTTGACCTGGACCTGATCGAGGCGGTCGCCACCGGGCCGGGTCACTATCTTGGCGAGGCGCAGACGCTGGCCCGAATGAAAAGTGAATACGTCTATCCCACGCTGGCCAATCGTCAAAGTACACAAGACTGGCTTGACGCCGGCAGCCCCGACATCCTCGAACAGGCTGGTGAACTTGTTAGGCACATGACAGCCGAGCCCCCAGATCACCTGCCCCCGGACCGCGAAGCGGCTATTCGGGCCGCATTCGATATCAGGCGTTAAGGAGCATCCGATGAAACCCCATGCACGCGTAGTGGTCATCGGCGGCGGTGCCGTCGGCTGTTCGATCCTCTATCATCTTGCCTGCGCAGGCGTCACAGACACTGTCTTGCTGGAGCGGGACGAGTTGACCAGCGGCTCCACCTGGCACGCGGCGGGCAACATTCCGACCTATGCAAATTCATGGCTTGGGATGCGCGCGGGAAATTATGCGTGGTCTCTCTACAAGGATCTGGAACATGTGGTGGACAGTCCGATCACCTATCGCCACACCGGCGCGTTCTGGCCAGCACATACGCCGGAACGGATGGAGCTTTTCGGCCACCTCGAAGGTATCGCACGCAGCGCCGGTTTCGACCTGCATCGTCTCAGCCCTGCTGAAATGGATGCCATGCACCCGTTCTGGTCCCCAGATGACACGGTTCTGGGCGGCATCATGGACCCTTACGAGGGTGATATCGACCCCAGCCAGCTGACACAGGCGCTGGCCAAGGGCGCCCGCGACCTTGGGGCCGAAATCCGGCGGTTCTCGCCAGTCAAGGCTATCGAACGCCTTCCCAACGGGGAATGGCGTGTCTCGACCGCCAAAGGTGATATCACCGCCGAGATCGTGATTAACGCAGGCGGTTTTTACGGGCGCAAGATATCGGAAATGGCGGGCATCTACGCACCTGTCATCACCTTGGAACACCAGTATCTGGTAACCGAACCCCTGACCGAACTGGAACAGCACCCCGACCTGTTCCCACTGGTTCGCGATCCGGATATCCGCTTCTACCTGCGTCGTGAACGCAATGCGTTCCTGCTGGGATCTTACGCCCATGCGGGTCGTCCGGCATGGGCCGACAGTGGCCCGCCCGACGATTTTGCCCACCAGCTTTTCCCGGACAGTGTCGAGGACATCCTTGACGTGCTCGAAGACACGATGGCGCATGTTCCACTGCTGGGCAAAGCGGGTGCGCAGCGGTTCGTGAACGGCCCCATCGCCTATGCCCCGGATGCGCTACCGCTGGTTGGCCCGGCGGCGGGCGCGCCGAATTTCTATCAGGCAACGGGGGTTCAGATCGGCATCACTCATTCGGCTGCCATCGGCAAGGCCATGGCCGAATGGATCACCGAAGGCGAAACCGAATGGGACCTTTCCGCCTGGGACCCGCGCCGCTTCGGCGATTGGGCTGCACCGGATTACGCCCATGCCCGCGCGTCAGAGCACTACGACCTGCAATACGCCATTCCGTTTCCGCACCGAAACATGCAGTCGGGTCGCCCCGTTCAGCAAACACCGCTTTACGACACCCTCAGGGCCAGCGGTGCCGTGATGGGCCAGATCGCCGGGTGGGAACGCGCGTTCTGGTTCGAAACCGACGTGGCCAAAGACACCGGGCATCTCAGCTATCATGACGAACCCTGGCACGCTGCGGTTCGCCGCGAATGCGAAACCGTACGGGACGCGGCAGGGCTGATGGATCATGGCGGGTTCACGAAATACAAGGTGCAGGGCCCTGATGCCGAAGCCTTCCTGAACCACGTCTTTTGCGGCACGATGCCCAAAGTGGGCCGCACAAAACTGTCCTACATGCTGACCCCCAAGGGCCGCATCTGGTCCGAGGCTACAATCGCCAGACTGGCCGAGGACCAGTTTCTGCTGTGTGGACCAACCCTTGCGGACCTGCGCGATTACGACTGGCTGAAAAGCCACTTGCATGACTATGACGTTACCCTGTCCCGAGGCTTCCAGCACGACGGCGCGCTGATGCTGATGGGCCCGAAATCACGCGAGATTCTGGCCGCGCTCACAGATGCCGATGTCTCCGCAACAACTGCGCCTTGGCTTTCGGCTGCTCAATTCAAGGTCGCCGGAGTGGACGTCACCGCGCTGCGTGTGTCCTATGTCGGAGAGCTCGGCTGGGAACTGCACGTCGCCAGCGAAAACCTGAACACTCTCTACGATGCCATCATGGCCGAGGGCGCGGCGCATGGCATCTGTCAGTTCGGCTCCTACGCGCTCAACGCGATGCGGATCGAAAAGGGGTACCACGCATGGGGCGCGGATTTCGGAACCGAGTACACTTTGTATGACGCCGGACTACAAAATTTCGCCAATCTGAAAAAGCTGGCGTTTGTGGGGCGTGAAGCGGTTGTGAGCCAATCCCAGACCGCCGCCGAATGGGAATGGGTCGGGCTGGAAATCACGCAAGCCTCACCCGATCCTCTGGCGTCTGAACCGATCCTTATAGATGGCCAACCGGTTGGATATGTGACGTCAGGAAGCAGTGGTTACAGAACCGGCAAGACACTTGTCCTTGGATATATCAAGCGTGGAACCCTCGGAATGGGCGAAACCTGTCAGGTAATCATTCTGGGCGAGGCGTATGAGGCACGCCGCCACGACCCGCATCAATACGCGCCCCAAAATGGCGGTTGATAAGGCTACCGCCGCTGCGAGTCCCTGATCAAAGCAGCCAGTCGAAAGAACCCATGCGCCATCTTGGTGTATGGGGTCAGCAGGAAAAACGTCAGAACCGACCCAAGATGCAGCGCCAGCAAGGCGGGCATCAGGGCGGTTGCCCCCAGCACGTACAACGCGATCCCGCTGAGCCCCACGAAACCCAGCAACAGGATGAACCCGAATTCGCCAGACCACGCGCCTTGGTCACCAAGATCCGGATCCGAGCGCAGTTTCAACGCAATCATCCAAACGCATCCCAGCACCATCAGCACACCGCCGGGCAGACCCAGAAGTTTCGGGATCGAAAACAACCCGTAGGGCGCGGACATACCGAACCCATAGTGCAATACGGTGGCCGCGCTGGTTGACGCAAAGCACAGCAGAAACCCATACATCACCGCTTGATGCGCGTATCGGCGCGCTTGTGAGAACCTGTCTTCGTCTTCGAAGTTGCAACCCTCGCCATGACCTGCAGCCAGATCCCTGATTGTGGCCGCGCGTGCAACAGCGCGGGCAAAGTCCCGAAAGCGAATTGGCTCGCCACCAATATCCCGCCAGAAGCGCCTTAACCCAACCGCAAGGCTGCCCAAGGGCAACAGGAACGCCGGGGCAAAGATGCCGACCATCGCGGCGTGAGAGAGAACGGCATAAAAACCCTGACCGTCCGTAGGGCCAAGGGCCTGCATCGCCCAGATCAGCAGGGCAATCCCGGCGACCAGCGCCAAGGCAATCGCACCGCCATGACTGTGAAAACGCCGCGCCAAGGGCTGTGGCCAGACGTAATCTTCCCAACTTTCGCGACGAATTTCGGCCAATATGCCGGGCAGGTTCAGATCGAACTCATGCGGCGCGGTGTACTGGCAGGCGTAGTAACATCCACGGCAGTTGTGGCACAGGTTTGCCAGTTGCACGATATCGCTGTCGGCAAAGCTGCGTTTAGCGTGCAGGGCCGGAAAGACCGAGCAATAGCCCTCACAATACCGGCACGCATTGCAGATTTCAGCCTGCCGGCGCGCTTCGTGGATCAGATCAGTTTGCATGTCTGGCTGCCTCACGCCCTGCAATCCGGCCAAACACCGTTCCGATGGCCATGCCAAACCCGGCCAGATACCCCTGCCCCAATATTGACCCGGCCATGGTTTCCCCCGCCGCCCAGAGATTGCTGATCGGCCCGCTGGCTGTCGAACACTGCGCGTTTTCGTCAACCTTCAATCCCAGATAGGTGAACGTCACCCCCGTCCGCAGGGAATAGCCATAAAACGGCGGCTCTGTGATCGGGCGTGCCCAGTTGGTTTTGGGCGGTGTCAGTCCACTTGTGGCCACGCCGTCCAGTTGCGTCGGGTGAAACGCAGATGTGTCGCCGCAGGCCGCATTGAACCCGTCCACCGTCTGCCGCAGCCTGTCCGGCGGCAATTCCATCATCACGGCCAGCTCTTCCAGCGTGTCCGCCTTGAGAGGCGGAAAGACCGAAGGCATGAACAAGTCCAGCGCCTTCGAGTCGATAATCGCATACCCCACCTGATCCGGCTGCGACGCGACCAATCGACCCCAGATCGCGTAGCGTTTGGGCCAAAGGTCCTCGCCCTCATCATAGAATCGCTCGGCATTCCGGTTCACGACAACCGAAAAGGGCACACAGTCCAGCCGCGTGACAATACCGCCGTCATATTTCGGAGCCCGCCCGTCAATCGCAACCGCATGGCACTGATCCGCGTCGCCGACGCTTTCCGCCCCCTGATCCAGCAGGTCGGCCAGAACAACACCGCGGTTATAGGGCGTACCCCGGATCAGAAAGTTGCGTGCCGGCGGCCCCCACGCCCGGGTTAGCCAGTCGATATCGGCCTGAAATCCGCCCGAGGCAACAACTACAGCTTTCGGTGAAATGCTGTGCGCATCGCCCCCATAAGAATACTCAACGCGGACAATCCGGTCGCCTTCCAGCGCAAGATGCGTCACAGCCGCATCATATAATACGTCCACGCCCAGCGCTTCGGCCTTACGGTAATAGGCGTTCACCAGAGATTTTCCGCCCCCCATGAAAAACGCATTTGTCCGCGCCAAGGACAACGTGCCCGACAACGATGGCTGAAAGCGCACGCCATGTTCCTCCATCCACGGAAGGCACCCTTCGGACTCGCGGATGACCATCCGGGCCAGATCTTCGTTGGTCTTGCCCCCGGTAACGGTCAGCAGATCGGTCAGATATTCCTCTTCGTCATATGCGTCCACCAGCGGCCCCATTGGCTGGTGGTGCATACAGCGGAAATTGCGGGTGTGGCGCGAGTTGCCCCCGCGATAATCCTTGGGCGCCGCCTCCAGAATCAGTACCTTAGCTCCGGTTCGGGCAGCCGTCATCGCCGCACAAAGCGCGGCGTTCCCTCCCCCGATCACGGCGATATCGTATTGGTCCGAACCCAGTGCACACATATGCTTTGAATAGGTCGCCGGGGGCGGTTTGACCATTGGGGATTTTCTCAATTTTCATTTCGAATTGCGTGTTTTTCGCAAATCCCGTGATCACCTTCTCGCCGCAGTAAAAACACCGGCATGACTTCGGCAGAGAAAACGGCGTTCCGGCCTGAACTTGGTTCAGCCATATGCGCCGCCAAAAAATTAAGTGACTAAAATACTCAGGTTGACATATCCGACAAATTCTCTCAGTTACATCACCGGAAACGCCCTGTGCTCCGGATAACGTGCTGGCGCCAAACATTAACAAAGGGAAAACCATGTCCAAACTGCTTTACACAACCGGCGCGCTAGCAATCCTGGCCACCTCTGCCGCAGCGACTTCGGCAGCACCGGCCAAAACCGACGTACTGGATACATACGCCAACATTGCCGAAGCCAAGTATGACGACAGCGTTGCCACTGCGAAGACTCTGCAAGCCGCAATTGACGCGCTGATTACCGACCCGTCCGCCGAAAACCTCAACGCAGCGCGCAGCGCCTGGATTGCGGCACGTGTTCCCTATCAACAGACCGAAGTTTACCGTTTCGGCAACGCCATCGTCGACGACTGGGAAGGCAAGGTGAACGCATGGCCGCTGGACGAGGGCCTGATCGACTATGTTGACCCGGCATACGGCGGTGCAACCGACGAGAACGAATTCGCCGTTCTGAACGTGATCGCCAACCCCAGTTTCGAACTGTCGGGCGAAACCATCGATGCCGGTAAAATCACCCCGGAACTGCTGGCCGAAACTCTGCACGAAGCAGATGGGATCGAGGCCAACGTCGCCACGGGCTATCACGCCATTGAATTCCTGCTGTGGGGTCAGGACATGAACGGCCACGGCACGGGCGCGGGCAACCGACCCTGGACTGATTATGCCCGTGGCGCCGACTGCACCGGAGGAAACTGCGACCGTCGCGGCCAATACCTGAAAGCCGCGACCGATCTTCTGGTCAGCGACCTTGAATGGATGGCGGCACAATGGAATTCCGATGGCGACGCCCGCGCAGCGCTGTTTGAGAACGAAACCGCAGGCGTCAGCGCCATCCTGACCGGCATGGGATCGTTGTCTTATGGCGAACAGGCGGGCGAGCGGATGCGCCTTGGCCTGATGCTGAACGACCCCGAAGAAGAACATGACTGCTTCTCGGACAACACCCATAACAGCCACTACTATGACGGGCTGGGTATCCAGAACGTTTATCTGGGCGAATACGCCCGCGCGGACGGTACACTGGTTTCCGGCCCCTCGCTGTCGGATCTGGTTGCGGCCACCGACGCGGAACTGGACGCCGAGATGAAAACCAAACTGTCCAATACCATGCAGGCGCTTGGCCGGATCAAAACCACTGCCGAAGCAGGCTTTGCCTACGACCAGATGCTCGAACAAGGCAATGAAGGCGGCGAGGCCCTGATCATGGGTGGTGTGGACGGTTTGGTCGATCAGACCAAAACCATCGAGCGCATCGTGACAACACTCGAGCTCGACCAGATCGAATTCGAAGGTTCGGACAGCCTGGACAACCCCAACGCCGTTTTCCAGTAACTCCATCCCCAAGCTCAGCCAGCACCCCCTCGGCCAGCCAAGCTACTCACTCAAGAAAGTAGCAAAACAACATGAATACCAAACTTACAGCGGCGCTTGTGGGCGCCGCCTCCTTTTTTGCGGCCTCCGCACACGCGCAATCCTATCCAGAATTCTCGTATGAAGGCGAGTTGGAGATTGAATCCGAAAACCTGTTCAAATCGGATGACCCGACGCGCGAACTCAGCGACACCAAGGCCCGACTGGAAGTCACCGGCGCGGCACAGTTCAACGAAACCTTCGGGGCATTCGCCACAATCGCTTCGGAAACCCTGACCGACCCGTTCGAAGACCGCGTGTTCGAGGATCAGGGCATTTACGTCAAGGAACTGGCCTTGACCTTCGGGTTTGCCGACACGGTCGTTTCTGCCGGTAAGGTCACACCGGTGTTTGGTTCCGCTTTTGACGTAACTTATGGCTTTTTCGCCGGTTCACTGGCTGAAGATTACGAACTGGTGGAACAGATCGGTATCCTCGGCAGCACCGATCTGGGCGCGGGCGGCGTGCTGGATTACGGCCTTTTCTATGCCGACGACACCGTCCTCAGCGAGTCCCTTGGCCACAAACGCCCGCGCAACACCACCGCCGACGGTGGCGCGGGCAACACCGGCAAGCTGAACAACGGCGCGCTGCAGTGGTCCAAGACCTTCAACGACAGCACGACCGTTGCTTTGGGCGCCCGTTATCTGAGCGCCGGAGAGGGTGACTTTGACGACGAAAAGGGCTTTGTCGCGACGGTTGCGCATTCCTTTGACGGCATTCCGCTGGATGCCTACGCCGAATACGCCTATCTCGAGAACTTCGAGGGCACGGCGGATGACGCACAATACCTTACTCTGAATGCGGGGTATGCCTTTGGCAACCTGACAATCTCGGGGGTGCTTGCCCGTCGCGATGTGACCAGTCAGGGCGTTACCGATCTGGCTTCAATTGCCGCTGAGTACGAATTCAACGATTACGTGACAGTCGGAGGCGCCTACGCCTTTGTCGACGAAGCCGGTATCGACGATCAGATTTTCGGCATCAACGTGGTGTTCGCCTTCGGAAGTTAAGGCAAGAAATAAACCAAGCGATCAGGGCCGTAGGCAACGGCCCTGATTTAGTGCAAAGTGCCCGGGCTTACCTAAGGGACCGGGTGGATACTGGTTGAACGACCTGTCGCCCAAAAGTTTGAAACAACGGCGTTTTTTGTGGCGGAGGCGAATATGCCCACATTGGACTGGAATAAAGAAACCTGGGGCAACCGGGATCATTGGGATCAAAAGGTCAGCCACGGCGAATCGTGGTCAAAGGGCTGGGGCACAAGTGAAGTCCATTGGAAGTTTCACCTGCTGCCGCGGCTGCAACCCATTCTGGCGAAATCCGGCTCGGTTCTGGAAGTGGCGCCAGGCTATGGCCGGTGGACCAGATTTATCGCCCCTTATGCTGACCGCTTGACCACGGTTGATCTGAACGAGAATTGCATCGAGCACCTGAAGACGATCGATCTTGGCTGCGACAACATCGAATACTTCGTCAATGACGGCATGACGCTGACGGATGTCCCTGATCAGTCGGTAGATTTCATATTTTCCTACGATTCTCTTGTCCATTGCGACAAAACCGTGCTCGAGTCCTATCTTTCTGAATTCGAACGCGTTCTGCGCCCTGACGGGTTTGCGTTTTTTCATCACAGCAACCTTGCAAATGCACGCAAGCCCGAGGAACTGGCAGGTCAGAAAGTGACCTCTCATGCACGCGATCCTGAAGTTTCAGGAGAATGGGTAAAGCAACAGATTGACCAGTCGGAAACGCTTGAATTGCTCCTGCAGGAAAATGTCGACTGGGGGAACGAGAATTGGTTCATCGACTGTTATTCCGTGCTGCGCAAAGGAAAGACAGGGCAGAAAACAAGATACAGCAATCTGTCAATCATCCGGGAAAAGACAGCAGCAAGGAAATGGTTCGAGATTACGAAATCTCCCGGGCAGGAATGACCCATCAATATCCTGCGACGACTACTTGAGAAATTCGCCCCTGATCGGCCTTTTCCATCCTCGTGGGAAAGGCCGATCTCATTTGAAGCATACCCGGAGCCATTTCTTATTGGCCTTTTGGCAGAGGGCAGATTTCTCTGGACCTCAGAATATAATCTGACTAATTAAGTAAGAAATACAAACTCCCGCGAGTCGCCATGATCGTCTGTCATTGCACAAACATTTCCGACCACGAAATCCGCGCTGCGATTGACTGGATGAGGACCGCTGATCCCCAGACGGTGATCACGCCGGGAAAAATCTACCATGCCCTTGGAAAATCAGCAGATTGTGGCGGTTGCATGCCGCTTTTTCTGGACACGATGCGCTCAAGCGATAGTCTGGAAGTCCCAATGCAACTCCACGCCCTGCGCGCCGGAGTAACACAGGAGAGTGCAGATGAAGGGCGACCCCAAGGTCATAGAATATCTAAACAAATCTCTGCGGCATGAACTGACGGCGGTCAGCCAGTATTGGCTGCACTACCGCATGCAGGAGGATTGGGGTCTTGGCAGCATGGCCAAGAAAAGCCGCGAGGAATCCATCGAAGAGATGGAACATGCGGACAAGCTGATCGAACGAATCCTGTTTCTTGAAGGACATCCGAACCTTCAGAAGCTCGATCCGCTTCGGATCGGCCAAACTCCGAAGGAAACACTCGAATGTGATCTGGCCGCCGAAATCGACGCCAGAGCTCTTTACAAGGAAGCGCGCGAATACTGCCGGGAAGCCGGCGACTATGTGTCGATGTCTCTGTTCGAGCGATTGATGGCCGATGAAGAAAGCCATATCGACTTCCTCGAAACGCAGCTCGACCTCTTTGAAAGGATCGGCGAAGCTAACTATGCGCAACTCAACGCGTCAAAAATGGACGAAGGCGAATAGCCTCATTCTCCTGCCGGTGGCCGCGTTCGCGGCCACCCAATCCCTGTCAGCTCCGCTGCAGGACGACCATCTCAACACCCTTCCCAGAACGCCGGACGAACAGGCCCGAATTACGGCAGCGACAGCTTTGCCAACCGATTTCAGCGCGCCGCAACCGTTCGAAGAACTCAGTGCAGGTGCCGCCACCGTGCGTGCACGGACGAATGCCGACGCGTTTTCGCAACCCTCCGGCAATCTTGAATTCGAGCAGGAGCTGGATTTCAGGGTCGGCAACGGATTGTTCAAGAAGATCTGGGTTTCATCTCCCTCTTCTACCCTTGCCTCGGACGGGCTCGGCCCGCTTTATAACGCCCGCTCTTGCCAACGCTGCCATGTCAAGGATGGCCGCGGACATCCTCCGGCCGGTCCTGAGGACAGCGCAGTATCGATGTTCCTGCGCGTCTCGATCCCCGGCACGGCCAAAGAGGGTCACGCCGATATCGCAGATTATATCGCCACCCTGCCCGAACCGACATATGGCGGCCAGATGCAGGATTTCGCGCTGGCCGGACACCCCGCCGAATACCGGCTGGACATCACCTATGAGGAGGTCCCGGTCGAACTTTCCGATGGCGAAACCGCCTCGCTGCGCCGCCCGACCTACAAGGCCGCCGATCTGGGCTATGGTCCACTGCACCCTGATGCCATGCTCAGCCCGCGCGTGGCACCGCAGATGATCGGCCTCGGGTTGCTCGAAGCCATTCCAGTTGACGACCTTTTGGCGAACACCGACCCGGATGATGCGGATGGCGATGGTATCTCGGGCCGCGCGAATGTCGTCTGGTCGATCGAGTTCGACAAACCGATGATGGGGCGGTTCGGTCACAAGGCAGGTATGCCCACCATCATGGAACAATCGGCGGCCGCCTTTGCCGGAGATATCGGCATCTCAAGCTCGCTTTATCCGGCGCCCCACGGCGACTGCACGAGCGCGCAGGTGAACTGTATCGACGCTCCGCATGGTGATGACGATGTGCGCGGGTACGAGATCGACGCCGAAGGCATGGACCTCGTCGCCTTCTACAGCCGCAATCTTGGCGTGCCCGCCCGCCGCGATGTGGACGACCCGCAGGTGCTGCGCGGTAAACAGGTGTTTCACGACGCGGGATGCGCCTCGTGCCACACCCCGTCATTTGTCACTCACCGCGTGCCCGACCGTCCGGAACACAGTTTCCAGCTGATCTGGCCCTATACCGACCTGTTGCTGCACGACATGGGCGAAGGGCTCGCCGACTACCGCCCCGAGGCCCGCGCCACGGGGCGCGAATGGCGCACACCGCCGCTGTGGGGCATCGGCCTGACTGAGCGTGTCTCGGGGCACACGCAATTCCTGCATGACGGGCGCGCCCGCTCATTGCTCGAAGCGATCCTGTGGCATGGAGGCGAAGCACAATCCGCCCGCGACACTGTTGTGTCCATGCCCAAGGCGGATCGGGATGCGCTGATACAATTCCTCGAAAGCCTCTGACCGATGCGTATACCTGCCATTGCCGCAGCTCTGCTGCTTCCCGTGATGGCCCTCGCCGATGAGCGGGGGCCAATCCTGTTCGAAACAACCGAAACCCACATCCTGCCACACTTCGCACGGCTCGCGGAAACGGCAGAAGCGCTGAACGCAACCGCCTTGGCTGACTGTGCACCGGATTCGAATGCCCTGCGCAGCGCCTATGGTGATGCCTTTGATGCCTGGATATCCGCCAGCCATCTACGGTTCGGTCCGACCGAGACAGATGACCGTGCCTTTGCGCTGGCCTTTTGGCCGGATACCAAGGGGTTCACACCAAAGGCACTGTCTCGCCTGATCGCCAGCAAGGACCCGGTGGTGCAAGACCCCGCCACTTTTGCCGAAACCTCGATTGCCGGACGCGGGTTTTATGCGCTGGAGCTGCTGCTTTACGACCCCGCCTATGCGGAACAGGCTGACGCGGAGTATCACTGCGCCCTGATCCGCGCCATCGCGACGGATATCGACCGGAACGCGGACGCTATTCAGCAAGACTGGCAGAGCTATTCACTTAAACTGACGCAGCCCGGCGAAGGCAGCCTCTATCGTTCAGGCGATGAGGCGATGCAGGAGTTGTACAAGGCCCTGATGGCGGGGCTTGAGTTCACTGCCGACACCCGCCTCGGCCGACCCATGGGCTCGTTCGACCGCCCGCGCCCAAAACGGGCGGAGGCGCGCCGCTCTGAACGCTCGCAGCGCCACGTGGAACTGTCGCTGATCGCCCTGCGTGAACTGGCGGCCCTGTTGTCAGCCGATCACCCCGACATCGCCGCCGATCTGAACGCAGCCTTTAACCGCAGCATCGACAACGCCCAAACGCTGGACGACCCTGCATTTGCCGGGGTTGCAGACCTGCAAGGGCGTTTCCGGATCGAGGCCCTGCAGCAATCCATCAACGATATCCGTACGATTGCCGCGACCGAACTTGGCCCGACCCTTGGCATCAGCGCCGGTTTCAACTCGCTGGACGGGGATTGAACCATGACCAGCCGCCGTCATTTCCTTGCCGGTCTGGCCGCTGCCACATTGGCCCCGGTCAAAGGGTGGTCCGCCGTCGGCGCACCGGATTTTCTGTCCGCAGCGCTGTTCCCCGACGGCTCGTACCGGCTGGCCGGTCTGGACACCCGAGGTGCGATCACCTTTTCACTGCCGCTGCCCGCGCGCGGTCACGCCGCTGCTGCCCACCCCCTCCGTGCACAGGCCGTGGCCTTTGCGCGTCGTCCCGGCACCTTTGCTTTGGTTGTCGATTGCACGACAGGCGAGCAAATCGCACAGCTTGACGCGCCAAAGGGCCGCCATTTCTTTGGCCATGGCGTTTTTTCAACGGACGGCGCACAGCTTTTCACTACTGAGAATGATTATGACGCCGGCGAGGGCATCATTGGCATTTGGGATGCCGAAAACGGGTACTCGCGACTAGGCGAGTTCCCGTCCGGCGGCGTTGGCCCGCACGAGATGCTGCTGATGCCCGGTGGAACATCCATTGCCATTGCCAATGGCGGCATCGAAACCCATCCGGACACCGGCCGTACCAAGCTGAACCTGCCCACCATGCAGCCCAACCTGACCTACGCCGACCTTTCCGGCGGGATACTGGAGCAGGTGGAACTGCCGCGCGCGATGCACAAGAACTCGATCCGCCACCTTGCGGTGCGGGCGGACGGGCTGATGGCCTTTGCCCTGCAATGGCAAGGGGACAAGACGCAACACCCGCCCCTGCTGGGCCTGCATCGCAGAGGCGAACCGTCCCTTCTGCTCTCTGCGCCCGAAGTCGAACAAAGCACGTTGCAAGGATACGCGGGCAGTGTCGCCTTTTCGACCGGTGGTGAAACCGTCGCCATTACCTGTCCGCGCGGCAATGCCCTGCATCACTTCCGAACCCGGGATGGCTCATTCGCCGGAACCATTGCAGTGGAAGATGTCGGCGGGCTGAGCACCGGAGCTGATGGTTTGATTTTCACCACCGGCACAGGTGAGATGGGAAGTCTGTCCAGTGATCGCGCCCGGATCATTGCACGGGCGCCATGCCAGTGGGACAACCATCTGATCCCAATACATCGACACGCATAATCTCGGCAAATCCCTGCCACATAGATTACACTTGGACGAATCAAACGGCTGCCTTATTGGCGGGCGCGAAACCCTGCCACCCGAACCGCAAGGACTGACTTGATTGAAACAGACGCCTGACGCACCGCATTCCATCTACGGGGTTGAGAAATGGGGCAAGGGCCTCATCGAGGTGACGGAGAAGGGCGAGATCGGATTGCGCAACCCCATGGCGCCCGATGCCGCGGCAATCAGCCTGCCGGGTATCCTGAAAGACCTGGACGAGCGCGGCATCAAATCACCGATGATCCTGCGCATCAGCAGCTATCTGGAAAGCGAAATCGCCCACATCAACGAAAGCTTCCGCGATGCCATCGCGCGGGTGGGCTACAAGGGCAGCTATCGCGGTGTGTTCCCGATCAAGGTGAACCAGCAGGCGCAGGTCATCGACCGCATTGTCGAATTTGGCCAAAAGTACAATTACGGGCTCGAGGCCGGGTCAAAGCCCGAGCTGGTGATCGCTCTGGCCCACCGTCTGGCGCGCGAGGCGTTGATCGTATGCAACGGCGTCAAGGATGCCGAATTCATCCAGTTGGCCATCCTCAGCCGCAAGATCGGCTTTAACACGGTCATCGTGCTGGAAAGCCCGAAAGAGGCCGACACGGTGATCGAGGTCTATAACGAACTAGGCATCGAGCCCCTGATCGGCGTTCGGGTAAAGTTGACCAACCAGATCAGCGGCAAGTGGGAAGAAAGCTCTGGCGACCGTTCGGCCTTTGGCATGAACACCGATCAGTTGGTGGCCACAGTCGACAAGCTGAAAGACGCTGGGCTGCTGCATTGTCTGAAATTGCAGCACTCGCATCTGGGATCGCAAGTGCAGGACGTCAATGACGTCCGCCGCGCGGTGGGTGAGGCGTGCCGATACTACACCGAACTCACACGCGAAGGCGTTCCGCTGACCCATCTGGATCTCGGCGGCGGCATGGGCGTGGACTATACCGGCGAGAAGAAGGCCGCAGAGAACTCGATCAACTACACGGTCGAGGAATACTGCGCCAATGTCGTCGAAACCGTTGCTTATGCGATGGATGAGGCCGAAGTCGCCCACCCCACACTGGTCACGGAAAGCGGGCGCGCGGTTGTGGCGACATCCTCGATGCTGGTCTTCAACGTACTGGAAAGCACGCTCTACGACGCGCCCAACGGCCCCGAGGTGGATCCGGACGACCACCATCTGGTCTCGGACCTCGCTGCGGTTCACGGCTATCTCAGCAGCGACCGCCTGCAGGAATGCTGGAACGACGCCACCTTCTACCGCAACGAGTTGCGCGCGCTTTTCAGACGCGGCTATGTCGATCTGCGCCAGATGGCCCGCGCCGAACGCATCTACCTGTCGCTGATGGCCAGCCTCAAAGCGCTGGCGGCATCGGATGAGTTGGAAACAGATGTAGACGACCAGTTGGAGAAGGTGGCCGATATCTACCACTGCAACTTCTCGCTGTTCCAATCCTTGCCCGATGTCTGGGCCATCGACCAGTTGCATCCAATCGTGCCTTTGCAAAACCTGAACCAGGCGCCCGATCGTCGCGCGGTGTTGTCCGACATCACCTGCGACAGCGACGGCAAGATAGACCGGTTCATTCTGGCTGACGGTGTCTCGCCCAGCCTGCCGGTGCATTCCCTGCCCGAAGAGGACGAATACTTCATGGGCGTCTTCTTTGTCGGCGCCTATCAGGAAACGCTGGGCGATCTGCACAACCTGTTCGGGGACACCAATGTCGTGACAATTGACCTGCGCCCCGACGGCGGCTTCGATCTGCTGCACGAACAAGAAGGCGACACGATTTCCCAGGTCCTGTCCTATGTGGAATTCGACCCTGCCGACTGCGTCGCCGCCTTCCGTAAAATGGTGGACGAGGCGATCTCAACCGGTACTCTGATGGCAAAGGACCGCAAAACTCTGATGAGCGCGTACCGCGACTCGATCAACGGCTACACCTATTACGAATAACCCCAGAGAGGAGATGACCCCCATGGGAACTTTGAGTGGCAAAACACTGGTTGTCGGTGCGGGCGGCGTATCCCACGCCGCCGTGCACAAGATGGCGATGAATTCGGACATATTCACCGAAATCACTCTGGCCAGCCGCACCAAGTCGAAATGCGACGCCATCGCCGCAGCCGTGAAAGAACGCGTGGGCGTCGACATCAAAACTGCCGAACTGGACGCCTACAAAGTCGCGGACACCGTGAAGCTGATCAAGGAAACCGGAGCGGAACTCCTCGTGAACCTCGCCCTGCCCTATCAGGATCTGGTGCTGATGGACGCGTGTCTTGAGGCCGGTATCCACTATCTCGACACCGCAAACTACGAGCCTGAGGATGAAGCCAAGTTCGAATACCACTGGCAGTGGGCTTATCAGAACAAGTTCAAAGAGGCCGGCCTGACCGCCATCCTAGGCTCGGGCTTCGATCCGGGCGTTACGTCGGTCTTCGCCAAATGGCTCAAGAAGCACAAGCTGGACACAATCCGCCAGATCGACGTGCTGGACGCCAATGGCGGCTCGAACGAGCAGGAATTCGCCACCAACTTCAACCCCGAGATCAACCTGCGCGAAGTGCTGGCCGAAGTGCGCCACTGGGAAAACGGCGCGTGGCAGCACAGCCCGGCGATGACCCATAAGGTCGAGTTCGATTTCCCCGCCATCGGCCCCAAGAACATGTACCTGATGTATCACGAGGAACTGGAATCGCTCTCGACCCATTTCCCCGAGATCGAGCGCGCGCGCTTCTGGATGACCTTCGGTGACGCCTACATCACCCATGCCAAGGTACTCGAAAACGTCGGCATGACCCGGATCGACCCGGTGATGCATGACGGCAAGGAAATCATCCCGATCCAGTTCCTGAAAACCCTGCTGCCCGATCCCGGTGATCTGGGTGCGGAAACCAAGGGCAAGGCCTGCATCGGCGACATCGCCACGGGTCAGGCCAAGGACGGCTCAGGTGAGAAGACGTATTACATCTACAACATCTGCGACCACGAAGAATGCTACCGTGAGGTCGGCAGCCAGGCCGTCAGCTACACCACCGGCGTCCCCGCCATGATCGGCGCAGCGCAAGTCCTGAAAGGCAACTGGTCCGAGCCCGGCGTGTGGAACATGGAACAGCTCGACCCCGACAACTTCATGGACATGCTGAACGAACACGGCTTGCCATGGCAAGTCCACGAACTCGACGGCCCGGTCGAATTCTGATCTGGACTTCATCTTTTCAAAAATACTCCGGGGGTCCGGGGGCAGCGCCCCCCGGCCTCTCCATTACACGGAGACGCTGGACATGTCCGACATGATGACCACCCAAGCGGGCGATGCCGGAGCCTTCCGCGATTTCGACCTGAGCCGCGTACCCACACCCTGTTTCGTGGTCGACGAAAAAGCTGTCGAGCGTAACCTGCGCGTCCTCGCCGAAATCGGCACCCGTTCCGGCGCACATGTGCTCAGCGCGCTCAAAGCTTTCTCCATGTTCTCCCTCGCCCCGCTGGTGCGTCAGCACCTCGGCGGCACCTGCGCCAGCGGTATCTACGAGGCCCGGTTAGGACGCGAGGAATATGGCGGTGAGGTTGCAACCTTCTGCGCCGGGTACAAAGACGCTGACATGGACGAGATTCTGTCTCTGTCGGATCACATCATTTTCAACAGCCCCACGCAAAAGGACCGCTTCCTGACAAAGGCTCAGGCAGCAGGCGTACAGGTTGGCCTACGCATCAACCCGGAACATTCCGAGGGTGAAGTGGCCAAATACGACCCCTGCGCACCCTGTTCGCGCCTAGGCACCCCGGTCAGCCAATTGACCACCGAAACCCTGACCGGAGTCGATGGCCTGCACATGCACACCCTCTGCGAACAGGGGTTTGAACCATTGCAACGCACATGGGCCGCCGTGGAACCGAAGCTCAAACCGTTTATGGGCCAACTCAAATGGCTAAACTTCGGTGGCGGACACCACATTACCCGCGACGACTATGACCGCGACGGGCTGGTGGCGTTTATCAAGACTATCCGTGAGACATACGGTGTCGACGTGTATCTCGAACCCGGCGAGGCGGTGGCACTGGACGCGGGCATTTTGGTCGGCGAAATCCTTGACCTGCCGGTGAATGGCATGAACCTCGCCATCACCGATATCTCGGCCACCTGCCACATGCCGGATGTGATCGAGGCCCCCTATCGCCCCGCCCTGATGGACGAGGCCGACGCGGGCCATGCCTACCGGCTTGGTGGCCCCTCCTGCCTCGCAGGTGATGTGATCGGCGATTACACATGGTGCAAACCCCTTGAGATCGGTCAGCGCTTTGCCTTCCTCGATCAGGCGCATTATTCAATGGTCAAGACCAACACCTTCAACGGCGTCCCTCTGCCCACCATCGCCCTGTGGAACAGCGAAACGGACGAACTGAAGATCATCAAACAGTTCGGCTATGAAGACTTCAAAGAGAGATTGTCATGAGCATTTTCTTCGACAGTGAACTAACCGCCGCCGAGCGCACCGAAGATGCCCGGTTCCGCGTGATCCCGGTGCCTCTGGAGCGTACGGTCTCGTACGGGTCGGGCACTGCCAAAGGTCCCGAGGCGATCATTGAAGCCAGCAATGAGCTTGAGCGCATCACGGGCCACGCCGAACCCTGCGTCGAAGGGATTTTTACCGAAGCGGAGCTAGACTGTAACGCCGCTCTGCCCGAGATCATGGATCGCCTTGCCGAGCGCACCGAAGCCGCAGTCCGCGCGGGCAAAATACCCGTCGTTCTTGGCGGTGAGCATTCGCTCAGCTACGGCGCTGTCACAGGCGTTGCCCGCGCGCTGGGTCAACCGGTTGGCATCGTTCAGATCGACGCCCATGCCGACCTGCGTGACGCGTATCAGGGCGAGAAGCACTCGCACGCGTCGGTCATGCATCTGCTGGCGCAGGACGGCATTCGCCTCGCCCAGTTCGGCGTGCGTGCATTTTGTACAGAAGAGGCCAATTCCCGTGTACAAAACAACATTTTTCACGTGGATGCTGAAGAATTGGTTACCGGCAACATTCACGCCATCGACCTGCCGGAAGATTTTCCCGAATTGGTCTATGTCAGCTTTGACGTCGACGGTCTGGATCCTGCGATCATGCCAGCCACCGGCACCCCTGTCCCCGGCGGGTTGGCGTATTATCAGGCGCTGCACCTTGTTGAACATGCCCTCAAGGGCCGCAAATGCGTGGGCTTCGATGTTGTCGAACTGGCCCCCAACGGCGATACCGCGTGGGATTTCACAACCGCCCAGATCGTTTATCGTCTGATGGCCTCCTGCTGATCCTGTGCGGCAAAACGCGGGCTCTGATATCAGAACCCGCGCCGTCGCATGTTTCACCCACAGTGAATGCAGAGTTCAAGCAGACCAATCCGATCCGCCTGAGCTGATCGTTAGTCGACCTTGCCGTCGTCGACAGTTTCGTTCAGCTCCATATGGCCTTCGCCTTTGTTCAATAGCCGGCGCAGCATGGGTTCGAAGAACTCCAGCGGCTTGGTGGGATAATCCGGGTCAAAAGCGCACTGGTCGTATTCGTGGCAGAAGTAACGGCAGTCTTCCCAATAGGGACTGTCGCGGTATTTGTCGCGTGCGTTTCGGTCGCCGCCCAGATGATGGTTGTAGTAGTACCCCTGAAACACGCAGTGATGCTTGAGGATCCAATGGGTCCGCTCACTGACATAGGGCTTCATCATTGCCGCGGCCAATTCGCCGTGATTATAAGGCGACAGGATATCGCCGGTGTCATGCACCAGTGCGGCCACGATGATCTCTTCGTCGGCGCCATCCTCATAGGCGCGCGTCGCGGCCTGAAGGCTGTGCTGATAACGATTCACGGGATACGGGGTCCATTCCTCGTCCAACGAGCGGATCGCATCAAGGATACGGTCAGGCAGCGCAGCGTTATACGCTTCCTCATAATCCATGACCGCAAGGAAATCTTCCTTGGTCGCTTCTCCAAAGCTGGTCCAGGTCGGTTTGTGGCTCTTGTCAAGCATGGCGGCATCCCTTGGCATTTCTGGTTCAGGCAGGTTAAACGCAATTAAATGACAAAAAAAATAAATTGATTTTATCGCTTCGATCAAAAAATACTTTCACATGCAGACTAAGTCCTTGGAAACATTTCTGTGCGTTGCCGAAACGGGCGGCTTCCATGCTGCGGCTCGAAAGCTGAACGTCACGCAAACCGCCGTCAGCGCCCGAATCCGTCTGATTGAGGAAGCGACCGGCAAGGCCCTGTTTACGCGCGGGGCCGGCGGCACCGCCTTGACTGATTTTGGCCGCCAATTCCGTCCCTATGCTGAACAAATGTTGTCGCTCTGGTCCTTTGCTTCACGAGATCTTCCGGCACAAAGCCAAAGCCGCGTGGCGCTCAGGCTCGGATCGCAACTGAGCATCTGGGACCCTCTTCTGGTGGATCTTGCTGTCCGGTTTGAAGAGCGGTTCGGGAAGCTGTTGCTGACCCTGAACTATGATCATGACCTGAACGTGATCGACGCGGTTGCCACGCATGTTCTGGATGCGGCCCTGACCCATGTTAAGCCATCCGATCCACGCGTGGCGTGCCACGAACTCAACCCGGAACGCCTGCTATTGATCGAAACGCCGGGTGCGTCCGGCAGTGAGGATGACTCGCTCTTTGTCAATCTGGAGCTGGGCGAGATATATCAGGACCACGTCCGTGCAACGGCCCGACAGGCGTCGGGTCAGACAATCTTTCTCGGAAACTGCATGATGGCGCTGCGCTATGTTCTGCAACGCGGCGGGCAGGGATATTTCCCTGCCTATGTGGTGAAAAAATATCTGGCAGATGGCGCGTTGATACCGGTCCTCCCGGCGCGCGACCTGATGTTGCCGCTGTATTTGGTCGTGCGCCCCGAAAACGAACATCACGGGCTGGTCGACGAGGTACTGAGTTGCCTCAGGGACCTCAGAGAGCAAAAAACCCGGCCTTGATACAGGCCGGGTTTGCCATTGATCAGAAACCTTTGAGATAGGCGATCACGTCTGCCTGATCGCTTTCTTTCTTCAGGCCGGGAAAGGACATCTTGGTCCCCTTCACCAGTTCCTTGGGCTTGGCCAGGAACAGGGCCAGATTTTCTTCGTCCCAGACCAGACCACCATCTGCGGCCTCGATCAATGCGCCGGAATACTTGAAGCCTTCGACCTGACCGGCAGGGGCGTCAACGATACCATTCAGCATCGGGCCAACCTTGTTCTTTGCGCCCTCACCTACGGCATGGCAGGCCTTACACTTCTTGAAAACCTTTTCGCCATTTTCGGCATCTCCTTCTGCCATGGCGGGCATGGCCAGGGCGGCTGCTAGCGTTGACAGGATGAGCGTGCGTTTGATCATGTTTCTTTCCTTTTCATGTCTCAGATCAGCATTTCGAGTTTCGATTGCGGGAATTGTGTAAGAACCCGGGCGATGTCATCTTCCGACAGCAGGCAAAGCGCAGTGGACAGCCCGTCCGCAACCGCAGCGCCGGGGGCAGAAACAGATACTGCGCGGTGAGTTGGCGTACCGCCGCGAGGGTCTAGGATGTGCCCCTGTTCCGCGCTCAGCATGGTACCTGCCGGGGACGAGGTCGCGATCGCCCTGTCGCGCAACGTGATACGACGAACTGTTGCCCCTTTCGGTTCGGCCAAGCCAACCCGCCACGCCGTTCCGTCTGCGCGTTGCCCGAGGGCCGAAATCTCTCCCATATCGACCAGAACGTCACGCAATCCGAATCCTTTGAGCAATGTCGCCACCCTGTCGGTGATCGCTCCCTGAGCGATACCGTTTAGCGTTAGCGCCGAAACACCCGGGCGGGCCAGACGAATTTCACCCGAACGCACCGTGACATTGTGCCACCCAACGGCGGAATTGGCCTTCGCAATCTGAGTTTTCTCTGCGCCCGTGGCCACGGCGTGCCACAATGGTTGCACGGTCGGATCAAAGGCGCCCCCGGTTGCGTCATGGATCGCGCCACACAGGCTGAGTACATCCAATAGCTCGGGCGCGGGTGCTGGCAACACTCCGTCGCGGTTCAGCCGGCAAAGTTCCGAATTCGGGCGATACAGGCTAAAGATGTTCTCCAGCCGGTTCACCTCGGCCTCGACCGCAGAGATGACGGGCGCAGCCTGCGCCTCAGTCAATCCTTCAAGACGCAGGCTGGCCCCTGCGCCCAGCGCGACACCACGCCACCGGGCAACCGGTGCAGCGATGGCACCTGCGGGCAGCGCCGCACAGGCGGCAGAGATCGTCAGAAAGCGGCGACGCGATACATGGGTCATGCCGGTGTCTCCAGGCTGAGGTCCAGATCGACTGGTCCAAGAACTTCTTCGGCCGGAATTTCACTCAGCGGCAGTGCTTCTCCGCCGTACTGGTCGATGAAACCCAGCGCTGCCGAAGAGTTGGCAAAGGGAACGACTTCGGGCGCGCCCATACCACCCGCCACGTTTGCACCAACGACAAATGTTGCGCCATCGGCAGAAATCCAGTTGGAAATCCCCGGCTGCCGCCAACTGGGTGCTACCCCCATGTCGCTGACATAGATGGCGGTTATGTCCGCGTCGCGTTCGGGGCTTTTGAGATAGGCCAGCATGTCGCGTACCTGAGCGAAAAACAGCGGTGCGGGATAGCCCTCAAGATGAATTTGCCCCTTTGGCCCGCCATGTTCCGCAATGTTCATCTGGCAGAAATAGCTGAGCGCGGTTTCCGTCAAATCGACCGGCTCGGGCGGTGCTGCCACCTGTTCCTCCTTACAGGCGGCAAGGGCCACAAGGGCAATAAGTGCAAGGTGCTTCATGGCTCAACCCTCCGGAATGCGGCGCGGGCCAAAAGGAATCCCAGAAACGGCCACAGCAGCAGCGAGGCAGGCGCTGCCCAGGCTGGCAATGCCTGCGCCGCGCCGGACATGCCGGATGCCATCGCAACACCTTCGGTCGCGGCGATGTTCCACAAACGGAATGCGTCGGCCGGGTTGGCCACCATCACCCAAGGAAAGACGGATCGGGTGAAGGTGCCGCCCTGATCCATGACCACGGCTCCCAACAGCCCGAGGTCATAAAGGACGACAAAGACCAGCCAGAGCCCGGCCGACAGACCTGCCGCCGCCGTGGCGCCCCGTGCGAGGGCGGACAGCAGGTATCCCAGCGCCAGAAACACGGCGCCCAGCAGGATGGATGTAAGGATCAGGCGCACCAGTGCCATCAGGCTTTCCGGTCCCGCCCCGCCGAACCATGCGGCGACGGCACCGGCGGTGCCGAAACCAACAGTCATGGCAAAGGCCAGAGCAGCCAGATGGGCCGCGAATTTACCCAGCAGAATTTCACCTCGCCCGGCAGGGTAGGATAGCAGCAAGGCAAGACTGCCCCGGTCAACGTCTCCGGCGATGGCGTCAAAGGCGATCATCAAGGCCAGAAGCGGTGCGAGGTAAACCGACAAGGTCGTCATCGAAGCGACAGACACGGTCAGCATATCCACACCCAGCGTTCCGGTGGGTGCACTGCCAGCAAAGGTCAGCGCCAGTGCGAACAACACCATGATCAGCGTTGCCACCAGCAGCCAGCGATTACGGCGCAAAATCATCATCTCGGTTCGGGTAATGGCAAGAAAGCGTGTCATTGCAATGCCTCCTGCGCATAGTGGCGATACAGGTCTTCCAATTTCGGCGGGGTCATTTCCACATCCGCCACGGCGTCGCCCATACCCGCGATACGCCGCAGCGCCTCCATCTTGTCGGCGGGAGCGCACAGCAACTCAACCGAGGCTCCGTTGACGCGATCACCGCCCAGCTTTGCGGCCAGCACATCGGCGTTTTCAGTCGCACGTACACGCAAACGGATTGGCAGCCCGGCCAATGCCGACAGATTGCTCAGGGTGTCATCAGCCACCATCCGCCCTTTGCGCATGATCGCGATACGGTCGGTGCGCGCCTCGACCTCGGTCAGTGCGTGCGAGGCGATCAGGACTGCCGTGCCCTGCCCCGCCAGATCATCAATGATGGCATACAAATCCTGACGCGAGATCGGATCGAGACCGCTTGTCGGCTCATCCAGAAGTGCCACCCTGGGTTTGCCCAGCAGTACCTGCGCAAGGCCCAGTCGCTGCCGCATCCCTTTGGAATAGGTCCCGATCCGGCGATCAAGCGCGTCGCTGAGGCCGACCCGATCCAGCAGGTCCGGCACATCGGCCTTTGCGCCCGAGAGGCTGGCAAACAGAGTCAGCTGCTCGCGCCCGGTTAACGCGGGATGGAACGACACCGCTTCGGGCAGATAGGCCGTATCCCGCCGCGCCTGTGCGCTGCCGGGGCTGGCCTCGCCTATGCGGATCGCCCCGTCGTGGATGGGTGTCAGTCCGAGAATGGATTTGATCAGGGTCGACTTGCCCGCGCCATTATGGCCCAGCAGCGCCACGCGCTGACCGGGGGCAAGGGACAGGTTGATATCGCTGAGGACACGGGTTGATCCGCGGTCCTTGCAAACATGTTCGATGGTCAGGGCCTTATCCGTCATGAGGCACCTTTTTCATTGCTGGGGGTTCAGGGGCTTTGATCAGGGGATTGCTGTCGATCACCCCTCCCGGCAGCAGTGCCGGAAAGGCCGATTGCGACCAGCGCACCAGCTGCACGGCAGGAGAGCCGAGCAGCATTTTGGCTGCGGGTTGGGTCCACAGCACATGGTCCATACTATCGTTGGGGCGATAGGGGGCGTCGGCAATGCCGTTGCCGTCAACGTCATAGGCGGCAAAATCGGACCAGTAGTTGCCGCGCCCATCTTCAGACCACTCGACCCATTTGGTCGAGACGTATTTCACCTGTGTCCGGTTGCCGATGAACGCATTGCCCACGATGCGGTTGCGTTCGGAGCCGGCGGTAAAGTGGATACCGATACCACAGCCCTGGAACCAGTTGTCGGTGAAGTCGTTCTTGTTGGAATTGTACAGAAAGGTGCATTTCTCTTTGGCACCTTTCACAACGTTTCCGGAAATCACGCTTTTGTTGGCATAGTTCAGCATCACGCCATGCTCGCGGTCACCTATCGACACATTTCCGGTGACTTTTACGCCGGTCGAAAACATGACGGCATAACCTAAGTCATTTCCGATCGAGATATTGTCGCTGACCACCGAATCATCGGCGTACATGTAGTGAACGGCAAAGCGCAGATCGCGAAATAAATTGCCCGAAAAGAAGTTCTTCTTCGAAGAATTGACGAAGATGCCATCCCGGCCAAATTGTATGTCATTGCCTTCAACCACAGCACCCGGCGCGTTCCAGACATAGACGCCGTTGCCGCGCGTGTTCATGTGGCGGTCCTGCCGCCCTTCAATCCGGTTGCGGCGAACGATACTGTCCTTGGCGCCGTGAATGTCGATGCCGTAGAGATTGCCAAGCAGCACATTGTCTTCGACCACCGGCGCGCTGGCCGTCTTGGTCAGTTTGATACCGCTGTCGATCTCATCATGGCCCGAGCCCGAACCAACCACCGTCAGGCCGCGCACGGTCACGTCCGGCCCCGTAACGGTGATGACGCTGCCTGCGCCCTGCCCGTCGATGGTGGCCTGCCCCAGCCCGTCTATGGTGACGGGCCGGTCCAGAACCAGTTGTTCGGTGTAGGTACCGGGGCTCAGGCGGAGGGTGTCTCCATCCGCCGCCTGTGCCAATGTTTCATTGATGGCCCCTGCCCGGTTGGGCACATCCCAATCCGCCGCCCAAAGGGGCGAGCCGAGCAGGAGCGGTATGAGCAGGGGCCAGCGCATGATTACGCGCTCCGCGGCTCAACAAGCATCCGGCCGCGCATCTCCATGTGCAGCGCGTGGCAGAACCACTGGCAATAGTACCAGTGCACGCCCGGACGGTCGGCGACAAATGTGACCGAGGCGGTCGCCTGCGGCCCGATCTCCATCGCGACACCAAAGTTCGACAGGCACAGGCCATGGGTCACGTCGTCGACGTCATCCAGGTTGGTGACATAGATGGTAACCTCATCGCCCTGCTTGACCGTGAACTTCTCCATGCTGAAGGTCGGTGCGATCGAGGTCATGTAGACACGCACCTTATTGCCGTCACGGATGGGTTCTTCGGCCCCTTCTTCCAGATCGACGCCATCAGCCTCGGCCTGTTTGCGCGCATCTTCCCACATTGGGTCGTCGCGGTTCCAGACATTGATCGGGTTCACCTTGGACCGGTGCACGATGATCGAGTCGTGCGGTTCCGCAAAGGTTGGGCCGTCATGGACCACCTTCATCTTGTCGCCCGAGATATCGATCAGCTGCTCGTTCTCCGGCTTCAGCGGACCCACGTTCAGGAAGCGGTCTTTCGAGAACTTGTTCATCGAAATCAGCCACTTGCCATCAGCTTCGGCAGTTTCACCCATCGAGGTCGAGTTGTGACCCGGCTGATACTGCACGTCCACCTTGTCGAGGATCGGATCGACATCAGAACCGGCATAGGCCTCAATCGCCTTGGCGATGTCCCATTTCACGATCTGGCTATCGAGGAACAGGGTGGTATAGGCGTTGCCCTTGTTGTCGAACGCAGTGTGAAGCGGGCCAAGGCCCAGCTGCGGTTCGGCAACGACAGCGGAACGCGGATCGGCATTGTCAGCAAACAGCGCGTCGACCTTTTCCACATCGATCACAGAAACGGTCGGCGACAGCTTACCGTTGATCATGATGTGTTTCTTGTCGGGTGCGGCGTTCACACCGTGCGGCGAGTTCGGGATCGGGATGTAACGAGTCAGGTTGCCGCCTGCCTCTTTACGCCCGTCCACAACCTTGACGCCGTTCAGTTCCTGATAGTTGCCGGCGGCCACGGCCTCTTCGATGCCTTTCAGGTTGAACACGACCACGTGGTCCAGCTCGTTCTCGGTCATCTCGGCCAGGTTCATACCCATTTCCGAGTTGTACGAGGTCGAGAAGGCGTATTTGCCCTGATAGTCGCAGTCGGTGTTGTCGAGGTTGCCCGACACCATCACCTGCCAAGCGATCTCCATCGTGTCGCCGTCGATGGCGGTAAAGATGTTCACGTATTGCGACGGATCATCGAGGATTTGGCCGTCATTGACCAGCGGTGCCTCGTGTTCGCCGTTGGCAAAGATGTAACCGGTGCGCGGATATTTCTGCGGACGCAGGCCGTGGATGTCATGCGCGTTCGGGATCTCGATGATCTTGTCGCATTTCATCACATCGCAGCGCACGCGGGCCACGCGGGTGTTCGCCTTGTCGTTCATGAACAGATAGCGGCCGTCATAGGTGCCATCGGTGAAGGACATGTGCGGGTGGTGCAGGTCGCCGTTGTCATAGGTAACCTTGCCGTTTGCGGCCAGGAACTCTTTGGTTTCGGGCAGCAGGCCCTCGGTCAGGATCTTCAGCGACTCGTTGGTCTGACCCCAGCCGGTGGCCGAGCAGCGGTTGAATACGGGTACCCGCATCAGCTCGCGCATGGAGGGCACGCCCATGATGCGCAGCTCGCCGGTCTGGCCCGACGACCAGAAGCCGTAATATTCATCCAGTTCACCAGGCTCCAGATGCTGCTTGGCCGCGGCGCTGGCCTCTTTCGCGGACATCAGGGTCGAACCCAGACCTGTCCCGGCCAACACGGCGCCGGTTGCAGTCGCACCCAGCATTCCCCGGCGTGTGACTTTCAGTTTGTTATCGTGTTCCGACATGATCGTTCCTCCTTTTTAGGAAACAGATTGCGGTTTGGCGTTCGGATGGTTCGCCGGTGGTTGTCCGAGAGGGGTCTTGAGGTTGACCGACCCTGTCTTGGCCCGCCGTTTCAACTGGCGGATGACGACGGGACACTTCGCCTCGGACTGATAGAGCACCTGACAATGCAGGCAGGTGACGCACTCGTTCGGGTTGATCTCACCGGTGGGGTGGATTGCTTGAACGGGGCATTCGTTGGCGCAGGTCTGACAGGGGGTGCCGCAATCCTTGTAGCGGCGCAGCCAGTCAAACATGCGTATACGCGCGGGGATGGCCAGCGCTCCGCCCAGCGGACAGAGGTAGCGGCAATAGAACCGTTCGATGAACAGCCCGATCCCTAGCAGCAGCAGCGCAAAGACCACAAACGGCCAGTCGCGCATGAATTTCAGGATGATGGCGGTCTTGAAGGGTTCAATCTCGGCATATGTCTCGGCCAGCGGGATCGATACAAAGCTGAGGCCGAACAACCCGAGGAAGATCATGTATTTCGCAGGCCACAGGCGTTCGTTCAGGCCCCATGGCAGGGTCCATTGCGGGATTTTCAGCGCGCGGGCGACCTTGTTGGTCAGCTCTTGAAGCGCACCAAACGGGCACAGCCAGCCGCAATAGGCGCCGCGACCCCAGAACAGCAGGGCGGCCGCCACGGCGAACCACTGAATGAAGACCAGCGGATCCAGCAGGAAGGCGTCCCACGAGAAGCCAGTGCGTAGGCTGCCTGCCAGCGCCATCAGGTTCACCACGCTCAGCTGCGCATTGGCGTACCAGCCGATGAAGAACAGGGTCATTGTCAGATAGCCGATGCGGAACCAGTAGAAGACCCGCGCGTTCATTGTGGCGTGGAACTGGAAGAAGAAGGTTGCGGTCAGCACCAGCAGCATGACGCCAAGTACGGCGATCTCGACTGTGCGGTCCTTCCAGATGCGCTTCCAAAGCGCGGCTTTGGCGTTGGCCTCGTCGGTGGCATCGTCAACAATCGTGGGTGTGGCGACGGGCAGCAGATAGTTTTCGGGCAGTTTGTATCCCAGATCGAAGGTCAGAAAGGTCTTTTCAACCGCGCCCACGGCCCGTTGCGCCAGCAGTTGCAGACGGAAGGGTTCGGCCGGATCGAACTCGGCATCGGCGGGGATTTTGAAAATATCGAGTTCGCTGAAGCTTGGCGCGTCGGGGGCTGCAACCTCGCCCAATCGCCGCTGTTGACGGTCGAAAAACCGGACCGAGCGATCGCCCTGAATCAACTGTATCCGATCAAAGATTCCCCCGCGCACATAGCCGGAACCCTTGAAGCTGTAGGCGCCGCGGCCCAGCACCAGAATGGCCTGCTCGCCCTCATCCAACCAATTGACAAGATTGGCATATTCCGCCTCACCCAAAAGCGATTTTCCGATTGAGGGAACCGAGACCAGAGCCATGTGCATGTCGATGAAAGTGTCATCCGGCTCACCAGGTTCGGGGCGTTTGATGGCGCGCAGATCGCCGGTGGCCTCAAAGGCGGCGTTGATCTGCCCGATGTCCAGCGTCAAACGCCGGACCGAGCCGTCTCCGGACAGGGTCGCCCAGTCGTAGGTCGCACTTTGCGCCATGTCGACTTCGCGTTTGGGGCCGTCGGCCTGTACCGGAGACAGCCCACCCAGACCCAAGGCACGCGCCACCTTGATCCCACCGCGCACGAGGCTGTCGTCGATCACCATGATCGTCACAGTCGCGCCCGAGATGATGTCGAGGTCGTGCCCCTCACCGCCGGTTTCGGCCTCACGTTTGAGGTCAAGGCCAGCATAGCCTTCGGTCAACTCGACCATGCGCGAGTTGGGAATGCCAATAAGAACAATGGGTTCCGAGTGCTTGACCAGCTTTACGCCGGTTAGAACCGCGTCGGCGTCAATGGCTGCAACCACGTGAATGGGTTTGCCGGAATAGCCGGTCGTCCCTACAAAATCGGAAGTCAGGAAAGCCCATGCAATCGTCTCGCCCCCCTTCAGAACAGGGGCGACCTTGACGTCATCGCGCACCGGGCCAAAGGCATCGGCACCGGGGGACAGTTCGGCAGGATCGATCTCGGGCAGGAAGCTGGCGAGGCTGTCGGCATGGGCCGCTACGGCCATCAGGCAGGACAGGATCAGGGCCAGCAGAAAATGGGTTGCGCGCTTAATCGTCATGGCGCACCTCCGGATACTTGGATTGACGCCATGGACGCGCGCGGGGCGCGTTCGGTTCTATCTTGGGACGCGGACGGGGGTCCGCGGGTTTCGGGCCAGAGACGGGCCGAATTGTACGATTTGTACAGGTTCCGGCACCCCAATGTTTCGGTTTGTACACCTGCTGTCAGACCCAGTTCGGGCAAGTTCGGCAGCGGTGCCGCCCCGGTCACGGCGCACAGGGCGCAGTCGGCGCATTTCGGACAGGGCGCGGCGGGATCAGTGGAACCTTCTTCCGGCTCGATCTGAACCCAGACCGCCCCTGCCTCCGAGCAGATCTCCATCCAGACGCCTTGTCCGGGACTCGCCAGCGCCGGACCGAGCATCTGCAACAGCAACAGGAGGATGCCCGCCAAGCCCACCACCGCACGAAACGCGCGGTCGAGAGGGTTAGGGTGTATGCGGCAGGCAGGCATGGAGACTCCGACTCGGGAAGTTTGTCCGAGTCATAGGGAGTCTGCAGGTGAGAAGACTTGACTTAGGTCAGGTTCACAAAATTGAACGCAAGTGACGACCGCCGACATTTAGCGATTGGGGCCGACACAAGGATAGGTCGGGATGCCAAAAATCTGCCCTGCGATTCAATCTGACTTTACCGGACCCAACAGCCACCATGTTTCGACCATTCCCATTCCCTTGATGTCGACCTGCCCCCGCTTTTCGAACCGGTAATCACCGACCAGTTCGCTATACGCCGGTCCGGTGACCTGTATCCGTCCGGGTTCACCGTGGCTTTCCATGCGGCTGGCCGTATTCACCGTCTCGCCCCAGACGTCATAGAAGAGCTTTTTGTTGCCGATGACACCGGCCACGGCGGGCCCGGCGTGGAGGCCAATTCTGATATCCACCGTGTCTCTCAGTTCACCAGAAAGGGGTTTCATCGCCTCTAGCATCCCCAATGCCATTTCCGCCACGCGGTGTACTGGATCACCACAGGGGTTGGGCATTCCGGCTGCAACCATATACGCATCGCCGATCGTCTTGATTTTCTCCAATCCATAGGTTTCCGCGATTGCATCAAATCTGCTGAAAATCAGGTTTAGAAAATCCACAACCTTTTCCGGCTCCATTGCGGCGGAGCGGGGGGTGAACTGGACGATATCCGCAAATAATATGGCCACTTTCGGCAGGTTGTCCGCGATTGTCTTGTCCGGTTCAACCTTGAGCCGCGCAGCGATTTCTTCCGGCAACAGATTGTAAAGCAATGCTTCCGACTTTGCATATTCAGCCTCAAGCGCGTCTTCCGCACTTTCCGCCCGCAGGAACGCGAAATAGACCGCAACGGTGATCATTGCTGCGGTGAGAAAAGCCGCAAGGACAAGAAGCACGCTTTGAAACGGTGGTACGTTGGCTGCGGGTAGTGCAGGTTCGGAAAAATGCAGCGCAGCGTATGCAACAGAGAGCGCACAAACCAGCGTGCAAAGGATGATGCTTTGCTTCCATTTGGTTCCCACCACGACAACGGCGGCGGGTGGAACGACAAGTATATACAGATAAACACCCGACTCAGTGCCCACGAAATAGGTGAGCGTAACAAAGCATCCGCAGATGGATACCGTGGAAAAGGCCGTCAAAGCGGCCGCGCCCAACCGGCTGACAAATGGCAGGGCAAAAATACTGAGCCCCAGAACCACAAGCACCACGGATGCGGGCCACATAGACATGTCGTGAAACTGATAAAATCCGATAAAGAGGAACGAATTGGCCGCCCCCCACAAACTGACGACATTTGCGGTCAGCTGACGCCGTTTTTGACGGTGCGACTTACCCTCGAAACCGGAACTTAAATACCAGTCAAGCCATCGAGGAATTCGAACGCCTGGCAGTATGTCTGAGACCGCCATTAAAATCCCCTGTCAAAAAACTCCTTCAAACATAGCGGTGTTGTTTGGATTTGGTAAACGCGGTGGCGTTTGCCCGGCGGAAACAAAAATGAGCGCGCTAATTTATCGCGCGCTCCAGTCTCAGGGAGGGTAATGAAAAAATACGCTTCAAATAACTCGATAACGCACACTCTGTAATGATCCCAGCATGGCACGGATCAGAGGTGCGGTCAGTGAAGCCGGTTACACAGTTGGGCCATTCGACCGATTAATTTGGCGGCCATCGGCAAAAAGAAGCCCCTGAGATTGCCATTTGGCAATGCGCTTTCGGACGTTGAACCGCACGTGGCGTCATGTGCCGAGTTGATCGCGCAGCAACCGGCGCAGGATTTTTCCGGATGCGGATTTCGGGATTTCCTCGACCACCTCCAGAATGCGGACCTGTTTGTAGTGGGCCAGCCGGTCTTCAAGGTAGTCCTGCACGTCGCCCAGTGTCGGGGCCGTCTGGCCCGGCGCGGCGACGATGAAGGCCATGGGCAGTTCGCCCGCCTCGGCATCGGGTTTGCCAATCACGGCGGCATCGGAAATCGCGGTGTGGGTCAGAAGCTCGGCCTCAAGCTCGGCCGGGGCGACCTGGAACCCATTGTACTTGATCAGTTCCTTGAGCCGGTCGGTGATGTAGATGAACCCGTCATCGTCAACATGGCCGATATCCCCGGTTCTGAGCCATCCGCCATCGACCACGGTGTCCGAAGTGGCCTGTGGGTTGTTGAGGTATCCTTTCATCACCTGTGGGCCGCGCACCCAGATTTCCCCGTCCTCGCCAGTTGGCAGGTCATCCTGCGTTTCAGGGTTTACGATCCGGCATTCGGTGTTTGGAATCACCACGCCCGATGCGCCGGGTTTGCCCCTGCCGAAAGGTGACAAGTGGCTGACGGGCGACAACTCTGTCATGCCGTAGCCTTGCGTGGCATTGGTGCCAAGGCGCTTGCCCATCGCTTCGGCCACGTTGGCGCCCAGCGGTGCGGCGGCCGAGTTGACCTGCACGACACAGGACAGGTCATGGTGATCGACCATTGGGTGCATCGCCAGTGCCAGAGCGACCGGCGGCACGACCCAGAGCCGGGGTGTTTTGTATTTGACCACCAGCGACAGGTACATCTCAAGATCGAAACGCGGCATGGTCACCAGACCGCCATTTGATGCCAGATAGATGTTCTGCAGGATCTGAAGCCCGTAGATGTGGAAGAACGGCAGAAAGGCGATCGTCAATTCGCCGGGGTTCATATCGACGGTGGCAAGCGTCTGGTCGATATTCACGACAAGGTTCTGGTGGGTAAGCATCACGCCCTTGGGCAGCCCCGTCGTGCCCGAGGAATAGGGCAGCGCGACGACATGCTCGGCGACATCGACCGGGGCCTGCTCCTCCAGCGGCGGCCCCATCAGTTCGGATAGTGGGACCATGCCTTCGGGCGCGTCGCCGATGATCACAATCTCCTGCACGCCAGTGCCCTTGATGGCCTCTTGCGCGGTTTCGGCAAACATCGCAACTGTGACCAGAACGTCAGCTCCGGCGTCGATAAGCTGATGGTTGGCCTCATGCGCAGTGTAAGTCGGGTTGATCGTGGTCACCGTTCCCCCCGCCCAGGCCGAGGCGTGAAAGACCACACAATATTCGGGAAGGTTGGGGGCCATCAGGGCCACCACTTTGCCTGCGCCCCATCCGCGCTGTGTCAGACCCCCCGCCAAGGATTTGACCCCGTCTATGAACTGTGCACCGGTTATCGAGCGCCCGGACGGCCCGTCGATCAGGACCGCCATGTCGGGGTCGATTCCTTCGAACACACGCTGAGTAATGGTTTTTTCGGTCAGTGAGACGTCAGGAAATGAACTCTTGTAAATCGTCATGAAACATCCTCCCTCCCTGAAGGATGGCACAGGGAGGGAGGCAGACCAAAGTTTTTCCTGACTCTGCGGCGGTTTCGGGCCGATCGGACAGGGGGTGTTATTGCGCGGCGACCGGCATCCGGGCGATCTGACAGCGTTGCCAGAGGGCCGATAATGCACCGACCAGATGGTCGATATCGGCGTCGGTATGGACCGGCGACGGAGTAATGCGCAGGCGTTCGGTCCCTTTGGGAACGGTCGGGTAGTTAATCGGCTGGATGTAGATGCCGAACTCTTCCAACAGGGTGTCCGAGATGAACTTGCACTTGACCGGATCGCCCACCATCACCGGAATAATGTGGCTGGGGTTGGGCAGGTGCGGAATGCCTTCGGCATCCAGACGTGCGCGAACCTGTTCGACACGCATTTTCTGGGTATCCCGTTCGACCGCAGACTGTTTCAGATGCCGGATCGAGGCGGCGGCCCCGGCGGCGATGGCTGGCGGCAATGCGGTGGTAAAGATGAATCCGCTGGCAAAGCTGCGCACGAAATCACACAGGGCGGCAGAGGCGGCGATATATCCGCCGACCACGCCAAAGGCTTTGCCAAGCGTGCCTTCGATGACCGTCAGGCGGTCCATCAGACCCTCGCGTTCGGCAATACCGCCGCCGCGCGGGCCGTAAAGACCAACGGCGTGCACCTCGTCCAGATAGGTCATGGCGCCGTATTTGTCGGCCAGATCGCAGATCTCCTTGATGGGAGCGATGTCGCCATCCATTGAATAGACCGATTCAAAGGCCACCATCTTGGGCGCATCCGGATCAGCGGCGGCCAGTTTCGCCTCGAGATCCTCGAGGTCGTTGTGTTTCCAGATCACCTTTTGGGCGCGGGAATGGCGGATACCTTCGATCATCGAGGCGTGGTTGAGCGCATCCGAGAACACGATCAGGCCGGGGATCTTGGAGGCAAGGGTACCGAGGGCAGCCCAGTTCGAAACATATCCGGAGGTAAAGAGGAGTGCTGCCTCTTTTCCGTGCAGGTCGGCCAGTTCGGCTTCGAGCAGCACGTGATCGTGAGTGGTGCCGGAAATGTTTCGGGTGCCCCCGGCCCCTGCCCCGCAGCGGTCAAGCGCATCGTGCATTGCCGCAAGGACGGACGGGTGCTGGCCCATGCCTAGATAGTCGTTCGAACACCAGATGCGCACGTCGCGCCGGGTTTCACCGTCGGTCTGGCGGGCATTTGGAAAAGCGCCGCAGCGACGCTGGAGGTCGATGAAAACACGGTAATTCCCTTCGTCCCGCAGATTGTCGAGGCTCTGGGTGAAATATCGCTCGTAGTCCATGACGTTCTCTCCCGGGAATACTGGCTTTGTGGCGACGTTAGAACCGGTGGCGGGCCGGGAACATGACTATTGTCAAGTGTCGCAAAGGATTGACGGCAGGTCGTGGAAAAGGCAGGTGCACCGGGGCCAACTTTGACGTAGTTTGGGTTCGCATGACCCACTGGCCGGATCGAGCCAGCAGGAAATTAATGAGGTGGCCTTATTGGCGCATGAAGCACAGAAAGCGATCGCGCGGCAGTCATTGCTGCTGCGATCACTGCCGGAACAGCATGTCGACACGTTGTTGAGTCACGCGATCTGGCGGAAATACGACCGCGGAGAAACCATATTTCTGCAGGAGGAAGAGGCACAGGCCATTCACGTCGTACTGAGTGGCTGGGTCAAGCTGTTCCGAATGGCGCCCACGGGTGCTGAAGCGGTGGTGAGCGTCTTTACCCGCGGTGAGAGCTTTGGCGAGGCCGTGGCGCTGCGCAACATGCCCTATCCGGTTTCGGCCGAGGCGGTGTCTTCCTGCGAGATTATGCACGTGCCCAGCCCGATCTTCATCTCGCTGATGAAGGAAGACCCGGAAATCGGAATTTCGATTCTGGCGGCCACGTTTACCCACCTGCATTCGCTGGTGGCGCAGTTGGAACAACTGAAGGCGCAGACCGGAGCCCAGCGGGTGGCGGAGTTTCTGCTGAACCTGTGCGATTGCGAGACCGGCGACTGTGACGTCACCCTGCCCTATGACAAGATGCTGATCGCCGGACGTCTGGGCATGAAGCCCGAAAGCCTGAGCCGGGCGTTTTCGCGGCTGAAAGCGGCGGGCGTGGTGGTCAAGCGCAACCACGCGGAAATTTCGGATATCGAGGTGCTGCGCGATTATGCCGAAAGTGATCCGGCAGAGAACTGGAGCAGATGATGAGTGAACGGATGCAAACGGTTCTGGACGCAATTGATGCGGCCAACGATGCGGACCCCAAGCTTGAGGATGGTCGCCCGGAGGCGCTGCTTTATGGCGAACGGATGAGCGCTGAGATGAACCGGCTGTTTCCCGGCGCGGGGGATGTGCTGCAGATCGCGGCGCGAGGGCAGCATGTGGAGCGCTGGAAACTGGCGCGGTCGGAATATCCCGAAGGCCGCGCGGGCTATCTGGCCTGGCGCAAGGCGCAGGGCGTGCATCACGCCGACGTGATCATGGGGCTTATGACCAAGGCCGGGTATAGCGAGGAAGATATCGAGGCGGCGGGCCGGATGCTGCGCAAGGAAGGCATCAAACGCGACGCGGATGTGCAGGCACTGGAGGACGTGATCTGTTTCGTTTTCCTGAAATGGTATTTCGCGCCGTTTGCCGAAAAGCACTCGGCTGTGAAAATTCAGCGCATCGTGGAAAAGACTGCCCGGAAAATGTCAGCTGAGGCGCGAGCGCGGGTGCTGAAGGAATTTGACCTGCCCGAGGATCTGGCGGCGGCGTTCCGGGGCTGAAGCCCTTCCGCCCATTTACGGCACATCTGCGATGCACCCACACGGTTGTGCCGGGTCGCGCCTGCGGTGCGGCGGCGAAATCTGAACCGGTATTTTGGGAAGGTCCGGTGGCGCGATATCAGTCTTATATCATCTGCACTAGCCCCAGAAGCGGCAGTACGTTGCTGTGCGGACTGCTGGCGGCAACAGGTATTGCGGGCCTGCCGGATTCGCATTTTCACCAGCCGTCGGTTGCTGCCTGGCTGGACGCCCACGACTTGTCTGATGAGCAGTTTTCGGGCGAGCTCGAAGCGCTGAATGCTGTATTCGATGCGGCGATCCGGTGCGGAACGGGGGACACCGGAATGTTCGGCCTGCGAATGCAGTGGCATAGCTTTGAGTTTTTCCGCAAGAAACTTACCTGCCTGCATCCCGCGCTGCCCAGTGATGCAGATCGTATGCAAGCGGTGTTCGGAGCGACGCTGTTCATTCATCTGACGCGACCGCAAAAGCTGGAACAGGCCATTTCGCGTGTCATCGCCGAGCAGACGGGGTTGTGGCACCGGGCTGCTGACGGGACAGAGATGGAACGTCTGTCCGCGCCGCAGGAACCTGTTTATGACGCCGCAGCGATCTCTCACCATCTGAGCGAACTGACCGCCTTTGACGAAGGGTGGGACGGCTGGTTCAAGGATATGGCAGTAGAGCCGTTGCGGATTTCTTATGACGAGTTGTCCCGCGATCCGCAGGCAACGCTAGCGGGCATTCTTGAGGCGCTGGGGTTGGATGTGACAGCCGCCGATGGGCTTGCCACGCCGACGGCAAAGCTTGCGGATGAGGTCAGTCATGCCTGGGCAGCGCGTTTCCGGGCGAGAGAGGCACAGGTGGGGTGACCAGCGCGCGCCTCAGATCAGGTACAACCCAAGCAACAGCAGTGTGAATACGGTCAGCATCGCAGTGAATCCCCGGAGCCATGCCGGGCTTTGCGCGAGGTCCAGATAGCGGGCAAGGATGATGCGAGCCTTGGCGAGGGCCAGAAACAGGATACCCGCGCCGATGAACTTGGGTGACAGCGGCAGGGTGGTCAGCAATGCGGTTGTCAGGCTGAGCGCCAGAAGTCCGAGCCATGCGATTGTGAGGCGGTCGGGAGGCCCCTGACGGAAGTATCTGGTGCCAGATGAAGAACGGATCATCGCCATCACCCCAACAGGTAGATCACCGGGAACAGCAGCACCCAGACCAGATCAACCATGTGCCAGAACTGTGCACCTGCCTCGATATTGCGTGGATCGTCGCGCCACGCGACCAGCAAAAGGATGCAAACCCCGGCAAGGACGTGCGCGGCGTGGAAACCCGTGAGCAGGTAGTAGAACAGGAAGAACGGGTGGGATTCGTAGCTGATGCCCTGCCCCGCCTTGCCTGCATATTCCGCGCCTTTGATGATCAGGAACAGGACGCCCAGCAAGGCCGCGCCGATCAGGGCAAGACGGGCGGTTGTACGGCGAGCTACCTGCCGCCATTGCAGCGCCTTGGCGGCGAGAAATCCGGACGTGACCAGAACGGCGGTATTGAGCGCCGCGCCGGTGCGATAGAGGTGTGATTGCGCCTCGGCAAAGCCAGCCGGGTCGGTGAGGCGCACGCCCATGAAGGCGACCAGCCCCGCGCCGAAAACCAGCAGCTCACTGATGATCAGCACCCACATCAGAAGCTCGCCGGGAAGCTCGTCGATCAGGGTCGCATCGCTCATGCGCCGACCAGCTGGCGGTAGATCTGCGGCAGCGCCATGGTCAGGCGGTGCGGGTCGGGAATGACGGCAAAGCCACCCTGCCCGAACATCCGCGGGAACCAGCTTTTGCCGGTTTTGTCGATGGTGACGCCAAAGACCGATTGCCCGGCGCGGCGCGCCTCACGCACGGCCTGCCTTGTGTCTTCGATACCGTGGCGACCTTCGTAATGGTCCAGATCGTTGGGTTTGCCGTCGGTAATGACCAGCAGCAGTCGGCGTTTGCGGGATTGCGCGGCCAGATCGGCGGAACAGTGGCGGATCGCGGCCCCGAGGCGGGTGTAATGACCGGGGCGCAGCGAGGCGATACGTTGTTCGACCGTGGTGCCCATCGGTTCGTCAAAGCGTTTGCAACGCTGGACATAGACCCGCTGGCGTTTCAACGAGCTGAAGGCGTGGATGGCGAAATCGTCGCCACAGGCGTTCAGGCCCCAGGCCAGAGCGGCCAGTGCCTCGCGCTCGATATCGATGACGGCGCGGCCGGTGACGGCGCTTTCGGTCGATCGGCTAACGTCAAGCAGGATCGACACCGCCAGATCGCGGGCCTCGGGCCGGGATTGCAGCCATATGCGTTCGTTGCCTTCACCGCTGGCATGACGGTCGGTTTCGGCGCGCACGGCGGCTTCGATATCCAGCTGATCGCCGTCCAGATGGCCACGGGTCATGACGCGGCCCGGGCGCAGGGCCTCGAACTGGCGTTTGACGGCGCGGATGCGGCGGGCGGTGGCGGGGTCCTTGCCAAACTCGGCGGCGTCCTCGCGAATGTCCGCGTCCGAGGTCAGGACGTTGACGTGATCCGGCAGGTAAGCTCCGGTCCGCACGTCCCATTCGGGATAGAGGATGCGACCTGACAGGCGTTCGCGGTTCACATCCTCGGGCGCGAGGTCGAGGTGGAGTTTCAGCTTGGTCGGCGGCGCCTTGGAGATCTGGCCCAGGCCGATCTCGTCCTGATCGTCGGCGGCCTTTTTGGCGTTGTCGGGGTCGTCGTCATCGATCCGACGATTGATGTTGAGGAATTCGGCCCAACTGAGGATCGCCTCGAACTTGTGCAAAATGAAGCTGTCGCTGCGCGACGCCTGATCGGATTTGCGGCGGCGCGCACGGTGGGTCTTTTCACCTGATTCCTCGGGCGGGCCTTCGGTGTCTGGGTTTTCGACCTCGTTATGTTCGGAAAAGCCGACGGCGCGCAGTTCCGGCCACAGAGGAACCGGGCGGAAATTCTGATAGCCGCGCGGGGCGGTTAGATCATCGTCAATTGCCTTCAACTGTTCGGCCCGCGCCGAAAGCGGCGTGGGGTCACCCAGCATTTGGCGGACCAGTTCTTCGACGGCGGCCTCGACCGGGGGCAGATCGGGGACGTCGCGCTGGTGCAGCAGCCCCTTGCAAAGCTCGGAATACAGCGGGCGCAGGCCCGGGGCGTCGTCAAGCGTCGCCGCAACCATTTCCTGTGCGGCGGTCAGGGCATGCAGATCGGCGCGCAGGGGGTCATCTTCGTCAATTCGGGTTCCCGCATGGGCGGCAGCGGCGGCAAGCCAGACATAGAGCGCGCCGTTGGCTTCGCGCGCGGGGAAAACGGCCAGTCGGTCCGGCAGGCGCAGAACCTCGCCGTCGAACGAGGCGCGCGGAAGCTGCTCGGCCTCGGTCGCCAGACGGCGGCGCCAGCTGAGGCGGTGGCGCGAAATTTCGGGTGAGACCGGGCGCAATTCGACGCCCGGACTACCCCCAAGTCCCCGAAAGAGGACTGCCAGCCGCCCCGCGACCTCAGAAAGGTCGACCGCGGCTCCAACATGCACCTCAGGTGCATCGAGGCGGCTGGCAAGGGTGTGCCACAGTTTCCCGATCGTTTCTTCGGGTTCCCATGGCTCAAAGTCGATCTTGACCATCGGCCGGCCTCACCCAAAGACAGCCGTGACAAGATCGAGGAGCCCGCGTTTGATATCCTCGTCATCGGTCAGAGGTTCGATCATGGCGGCAAGGATGGCGCGGTCGGTGGACATGCCCTGTGCGATCAGCGTCGCGGCATAAACGACCAGACGGGTGGAAACGCCTTCCTCGAGATCCTGACCCTTGAGCCCGCGCAGCTTACCGGCCAGTCGGACCAGCGGCTTGCAGCGTTCCAGCGGCAGGCCGCTTTCTTGTGCGACAACTTCGGCCTCCATCTCGGGCGACGGAAAGTCGAACTCCAGCGAAATAAAGCGCTGCCGGGTCGAAGGTTTCAGGGTTTTCAGGATATTCTGGTAGCCGGGGTTGTACGAGGCCACCAGCATGAAGCCGGGTGCGGCCTCAAGTTCTTCGCCGGTGCGGTCGATCGGCAGGATGCGCCGGTCGTCGGTCAGCGGGTGCAGCACGACGGTGACGTCCTTGCGGGCTTCGACCACCTCGTCGAGATAGCAGATCGCGCCTTCACGCACTGCGCGGGTCAGGGGGCCATCGACCCAGACGGTTTCGCCGCCTTTCAGCAGGTAGCGGCCGATCAGGTCAGCGGCTGCCAGATCGTCGTGGCAGGCCACGGTGTAAAGCGGGCGGCCAAGACTGGCGGCCATGTGGGCCACAAAGCGGGTCTTGCCGCAGCCGGTCGGGCCTTTCAGCAGGACCGGCAGGTTGTTGGTATAGGCGGCGGCGAACACATCGCATTCGTCGCCCTGGGGGAGGTAGAAGGGGGCGTCAGCCGCCCCCGTTCCCATTTGTATGGAGCCGTCCATATCCATTACTCCGCAGGTGTTTCGGCTGCGCCGGGTTCAATGATCTCTTTCCGGGGAACCCAGATCGAGTAGATGAACAGCAGCGCGCCAAGGACCACGACCAGACCAGAACCAAGACGCATCCAGTAGAAGATCGCGATCTGATCCTGCACATCCATGAAGTAGTCACCGACCACCCGCTGCATGTGTGTCTGAACAGTACCGGCAAAGGTCAGCACGAAGGTCATGAAGACCATGCCGCTGGTCATCAGCCAGAAGGACGCCATGTTGAGAACCTGATTGTAGGGATCGCGGTTCTTAAGGATCGGCATGGCATAGCTGAAGATCGCCAGGTTGAGGCAGACATAGGCACCGTAGAAGGCCAGGTGACCGTGAGCCGCGGTGATCTGTGTGCCGTGGGTATAGTAGTTCACCCCGTGCAGCGTGTGCAGGAAACCCCAGACACCGGCACCGAAGAACGCCAACGTGGCACAGCCCAGCGACCACAGAAGTGCGGCCTTGTTCGGGTGGTCACGGCGGCCCTTCCAGACCATGACGAAGGCAAAGGCCATCATCGCAAAGAACGGGATCACCTCGAGGCTGGAGAAGATTGAACCGATCCACTGCCAGTACGCAGGCGTACCGATCCAATAGTAGTGGTGGCCGGTGCCGAGGATGCCCGAGAACAGGGCGGCGGCAACGATGACATAGAGCCATTTCTCGACGATCTCACGGTCAACGCCGGTCAGCTTGAGCATCAGATAGGCCAGGATCGAGGCCATGATCAGTTCCCACACACCTTCGACCCACAGGTGGACGACGTACCACCAGTATTGCTTGTCCAGGGACAGGTTGCCCGGGTTGTAGAAGGCAAACAGGAACAGCAGTGCCAGGCCCCAGAGACCCAGAAGCAGGATGTTCGAAATCGCGGTCTTCTTGCCCTTCAGCACTGTCATGGAGACGTTGTAGAGGAAGATCAGCGCGGCAACGACGATGCCCGCCTTGACCCATTTGGGCTGTTCAAGGAACTCGCGCCCCTCTTTTCCCAGCAGCCAGTTGCCTTCGAACAGGTTGAAGACATAGGTCACGACCACGCCCAGTGTGCCGACCACAAGGATGATCAGCTGCAGATAGGCCAGTTTGGTCGAATGGATCTCACGCTCGGTCTCTTCCGGGATCAGGAAATAGGCCGCGCCGAAGAAGCCAAGGATCAGCCAGACAATCAGCGAGTTGGTGTGCAGCATCCGCACGATGTTGAACGGCAGAAGCTCGCTCAGGAAGTTGGGGGATACATAGATCAGGCCAGCCAGCAGGCCGCCGATCACCTGTATCGCGAACAGGCCCATGGCTACTGCGAAGTAGGCGTAGGCCACCTTTTGGGATTCGTATTTCATTTCTCGGTTCCCTTCTTAGCCCGCGTCGTTCGGCGGCCAGTCCTGAGCGTCGATGTTGTCCGTCCAGATCAGGAAGTTCGCCAGATCGCGGATTTCTTCGTCGCTAAGGTTGAAATTGGGCATCTGCCGCCGGCCTTCGATGCCGGTCGGTTGCGCCTCCATCCAGCCCTTGAGGGTTTCAAAGGCCGACTCTGGGTCGTCCAGAACGCCCCAGCGGGTCATCACGTTGCCGACCTCGGGGGCGAAATACGCACCCTCGCCCAGAATCGAGTGACAGTTGACACAGGCATGTTTTTCCCAGACGTGCTTGCCCCGGATCACGCTGTCATCAAGTGTGGCCGCGTTCTCGGAATTGACGATGTACCAGTGGGAATGGGCCGATAAGGCCAGAAAGATAAGAATAAAGAACAGTGACCCGCCATAGAATATGTTGCGGGCCATGCTCTTGGTCATGACTTCGCGCATTGCGCTCTCCTTTGCGCCGCTTTGCTGATGCACGGAGCATGGAGGTCGGGCCATAGGTACGCCTTAACCAAAGTCAAGACTGCCGGACGAATTCCGGTTTGGTCACACAACTGGGCGGGTGCGGGATCGGGCCGGTTCTCTGGCGCCCCATGTCTGGTGTTTATGTCGCAATACCTAAAAATCGCCCGGTTATTGCCTTGAAAATTGAATTTTGACCCGGCATTGATTTACCCGGTTAGAGATGGTGCCGCCATTTGCGCAACCGCGCGGGATAACAGGCGGGCCGAAGCGAGTAGTTGGGTTAAAGATGGCAATCAATATTTACGGCGCATTCCGTTCTGACTCGACCATGACGGACAGCCAGGCGCAGCTATATCAGCCGGGCACCACCTTTCAGATCACCGCATACAGTCAGATCACGATCTCGGACGGGGCAGACCCCACGATCATCGACGGCGATAATGTTTCCAATGAAACTCCGAATGACCCGAGCCAGACCTATCTGGGTCAGTCATTTGCGTGGGACTATACCATCGAGGTCAACGATGGCGTGAACACCTATGAAATCGGCGTCATGGACTGGGACATCAACAATGATGGCGATTTTGACTTTCCGTCGGCCGAACAGGGTTACTTTCTTGGCTTCATAGGGGACGTTCCGCCGCTGAACACCACCCTGACGATCGGGGCACTGACCGATAACGGTGCAGACATTCCGGTGAATACCGTTGTGCCTTGTTTCACCCGGGGAACACTGATCGAAACGCCACAGGGACCGCGCGCAATCGACACCCTGTCGGTCGGAGATGAGATTGTCACGCTGGATCGCGGCGCGCAGCCAATCCGCTGGATCGGATCGCGGGAACTGGGGCCAGAGGAACTTGCCGCCAAGCCCATGCTGCGCCCGATCCGGATTGCCGCCGGTGCTTTGGGCTGCGGCCTGCCGCATCGCGACCTGCTGGTTTCACCGCAACACCGGATGCTGGTGCGCTCTGCCATTGCGATCCGGATGTTCGATGCCGAAGAAGTTCTGGTTCCCGCACACAAGCTGGTGGGTATGCCGGGCGTCACGGTCGACGAGACGGTCGAAAGCGTGACCTATATCCACATCCTGTTCGACCGGCACGAGGTTGTATTTGCCGAAGGGGCGCCATCGGAAAGCCTGTTTACCGGCCCCGAGGCGCTCAAGGGCGTGAGCCCCGAGGCGCGCGGCGAAATTCTTGACCTGTTCCCGTCGCTGATGAGACCCGGCTACACCCCGGAATCCGCGCGCAGGATACCTGCCAGAGGCGGCCAGATCAGGAGATTGGTGCACCGTCATCTCAAGAACGACCAGCCGCTGATCGGGCGGGTTTGAGGCCGGGGATTAACCTGAGATTTCGCGCGGCCCGCATCAGGGCGTAGAACTGACAGACGTGCCTTGCCACCACTGAACGTTGGCAATAAGACGCGCTGAATTCCGACAGCCGCAACACAGGTTAAGTATATGAATTTCTTTACACGTTTTCTGGCCGCCACGGTCATTTTGAGCACCCCTGCTTTTGCGGCCGACCTGATCGCAAACAAGCGGATGGACAGCGTGTTTTTTGGTCTTGTGAAACCGGGTCTGGATAACGCGCGCACCGCCGATGACTATATCGAAGGTGCCGACTGCAAGGCGACCAGCGAGATCTACAACAAGACGTTTTCCGGTTCTGGTTATCTGAAGATTCCGGCAGCCACCCGAGAACTGAAGCCAATGAAAATTGTGTGCACCTACAACGGACGCACAAAGAAGTTTGAGATCGAAAGCGACAAGGTCTTTCTTGCGAATCCCGTGCATCGCGCGATTATCATGAGAGGGTCCCGGATCAAGGACCCCGAGCAGAATGCCGCCTTTGTAAGGAAGCAAAAAGAGAAGCTGAAATACTGGGGCTACGGAAACTCGATCATTGTGAATTTCTAAGCTCGGTCAGAAGTTTCAGGTCCGGCGCCTCGGGGTCGTGTGCTTTTTTCGATATGTCCGGATTACTGTACCCCTGCTGATCAGGCGGCGGTTGCCCGTGGCCCCGTAAGCGAGGGCCACATGGCGATCAGGTACAGGCCGATGGCGCAGATCCACAGGCCGTCGGCCACCAGCATGGCGGTCAGATAACCGGTGTCGAGCCCCGTGCCGAACCACCGGACGATTGCCGCTGCGGCCATCAACCCATAGGCCAGAACCATCGGCTGGGGCGCCACCAATGCGCGACCGCTATGGCCCAGCGCGGCGCGGCTCATCACCGCAAGGGTCATCCCGCCGACGCACCCGATGCCCAGCACGTGCAGGGCGCCGATCTCATTCCCGATTCCAAGCAGGGCCAGCCCCCACAGGATCAGGCCAAGGGCCAGCATGCCAAGTCCCAGATGCAGGGCGATCAGGATGGGCTGACGCATGGCCCAGCCCGCGCGCCAGCGCGACAGCCGCACCACTTGAAGGACGCCAAAGACCAGAGCCAGCACGCCAGCCACCGGCCCACTGCCAAGGACCAGTATCGACAGCGGCAGCAACAGCGCGGTCACCAGGCTGGCCTTTTCAAGTCGCGCGACGCTGACCGGCCACGCAGATTCAGGTTCACCCGCGCGTTTCATGGCATTGCGGGTGAAGGCCGGTGTGATGCGGCCACCCAAAACGGCAATCATCGAGCACAGGGTTAGCAGCCCCGCGCGTAAACCGGTGTTTAGAGTATCGTCGGTCACACCCATCCATTCCAGATGGGTCATGAGGTTGGCGATCCAGATGAACCCGAGAATCAGCAGAAAGACCATATTTTGAGGTTTTGGGCGGCGGATCAGCTGGCTGCCGATCTTGGCCGCCAGAATCGGGATGAAGGCCAGATCAAGCACCGCCACCAGCCAGGGGTCAAGCGATGCGGAAAACCACATCGCGACACGCCCCGCCAGCCACAACCCGGCCGCCGTGGCGATGAACAGGGCGCGCGCATTCGGGGCGCCGGTCCAGTTGGGCACGGCAGTCAGAAAGAACCCGCCAAGTGCGGCCGTTGCGTAGCCAAAGATCATCTCGTGCGCGTGCCACATTGGCGGGCTCATGGCGTAGGAAGAAGCCTGAGATGTGATCGCGCCGCTCTGCATCGCCAGCCACAGCCCCCAGGCCCCGCCCGCGAATAACCCGTAGAGCCCGGCGGACAGGAAAAAGACGCGAAACCCTTCACCCAGAACGCGCGTGGCAACAGTTGTCATGGATATCTCCTCTGCCTCGATGGCTGTGCGCGATCTGTGGTCGCGCCCTGTTCCAAGATCAGTAGCGACACAGGCGGTCGCCCTACTTAACCAAAATCAAGACGGCTAAAAAAAGATGACTGTCAAAAGCAGGATTTACGAAGCCCTGTGCGGGCAAAAGGACCGGTGATCGCATCACGTTTCCGAGAGCTTCGTTGACTTTGGTCAAGGCGCTTTCCGAGTGCAGGGCGCACTCTCTGCCCTGCCTCACCACGCATATGGAGAGTGATCATGTCACTTGGAATCAGCTACAACAAAACCGGCCGCGCATTTGGGGTTGGTTTGGCGATGCTGCTGGGCAGCGTCGCTGCACCGGCCTTTGCCGAAGAGCCAACACTGAGCGAGGAAGCCTTTGAGGCCTCCAAGCAGCTATATTTTGAACAATGTGCCGGTTGCCACGGTGTTCTGCGTAAGGGCGCCACCGGTAAGAACCTTGAACCCCATTGGAAAAAGACCGCAGACGATGGCACCGTCACCGAAGGCGGCACCCTGAAACTGGGACAGGAACGCCTTGAAAAGATCATCGCCTGGGGAACCGAAGGCGGGATGAACAACTTCTCGGACATCATGACCGAGCAGGAAATCAAGGACATGGCGACCTACATCATGATGGAGCCGCCAAAGCCGCCTGAGATGTCCCTGGATCAGATGATGGCGACCCGCAAGGTTTACGTGGAAGAGGCCGATTATCCGACCGAACCGCTGCATGGCCGTAACTGGGAAAACTTCTTTGTCGTCATCGAGCGTGATGTAGGCAAGGTGGCCGTGATCGACGGCGACACCAAAGAGGTGCTGACACACATCCCGACCGGTTATGCCGTGCACGTGCTGAAGGCGTCCGAGCACCACAAGCTGGAAGAGCCCGAACAGCCCGGCCGTTTCTGGTACACCATGGGCCGCGACGGCAAGATGACCAAGATCGACCTGTGGCAAACACCGGACAAGATGTTGGTTTCCGAGGTCAAGATCGCCTATGACGCCCGCGACGTTGCCGTTTCCGGCGATGGCAAATACGTCATCGGTGGTGGTTACTGGCCGCCGCACTTCGCGATCGTAGACGCCCAGACCATGGAACCGGTCAAGGTCGTATCGACCCGCGGCGTGAACGTGGACGGGGATTATGTGGAAGAAGCCCGCGTGGCCGCCATCTACACCACTCCGAACGAACCCACATGGATCGTTGCCGTGAAGGAGCTGGGACAGCTGTGGCAGGTCGATTACACCGATCTGGACAACCTGCGGATCGACAAGATCGACAGCGCCAAGTTCCTGCATGACGGGTTCTTTGACCCGACAGGCCGTTACTTCCAGATCGCCGCAAACGCGTCGAACAAGATGGTGGTCGTCGATACCAAGACCCACAAGCTGGAAGCGATGATCGACACGGCCGCGCTGCCGCACCCCGGTCCGGGCGCCAACTGGAATGACCCGAATTGTGGCCCGGTGGCCGGTACGACTCACCTTGGTGTTGGCACCGTGACTGTCTGGGGTAACGACCCCGAGAACCGTCCGGACGATGCCTGGAAGGTCTGCTACGAAGTGGAAACCGACGGCCCCGGCCTGTTTGTCCGCACCCACCCGAATTCGGATTACATCTGGGCTGACCAGACCAAACATCCGGAGCCGGAAATTCAGCAGTCGGTTCAGGTCATCTCGAAGGAAACCGGTGAGATCGTGAAAACGATCCAGATCACCGAAGACGAAGGCAGTGCCGCCGTCCACTTCGAGTTCAACGCCGATGGCACCGAGGTCTGGGTTTCCAAGTGGAACCTGTCGGACTCGAAAGAGCCGAACGGTCAGATCGTGATCTTTGACGCCAAAACACTGGAAGAGATCGGCCGCATCGAGGGGCTTTACGCACCAACCGGCAAGTTCAACGTCTACAACCGGTCGAACCACGTCACCTGACGGGTTCGCAGCCAAAACCTGAAAGGGCGGGCCCCTCGCCCGCCCTTTCTTCGTTTGCCCTTTGAGCCAATGCGCCGGCCTGACACGCCGCGCCAGTCAAGACAGCTAAAACGGAGCCCGGATATGACTTCCGAACCGGATAAAAAACCACCGATCTGGCGCCGGTATTTCCTTTGGGGAATGCCCGTGGCCGGTATCGCCGCGGCCTTTGTCGGCGGCATCATCTTCTGGGGCGGGTTCAACACCGCCATGGAAGCGACCAACACCAAGGATTTCTGTATCTCCTGCCACGAGATGCGCGATTTCGTCTACGAGGAATACACAGGCACGATCCACGACGTGAACCGCTCGGGCGTGGGCGCGGTCTGTTCGGATTGCCACGTGCCCAAGGACTGGACGCACAAGATGATCCGCAAGATCAAGGCGTCCAAAGAGCTGTACGGCAAGGTGGTTGGCACCATCAACACCCGCGAAAAGTTCGAAGCCAAGCGCGTGCATCTGGCGATGAACGAATGGGAGCGGATGAAAGCCACCGACTCGCGCGAATGCCGGAACTGTCACGATTTTGAATCGATGATGCCCGAGTTCCAGAAACCCCGCGCACGTCAGCAGCACCTGAACGCGATGGAGATCGGTCAGACCTGCATCGACTGTCACAAGGGGATCGCCCACTCGGACGCCCGTGACCGTGCTGACGAGGAATATCTGGAAGAGCTTGAGGCGCCAAACCCCGCCTTCATCCGCCCGATCCCCCCGGAATACCTGGCCAGTCTTGCAAAGATCGAAGCCGAGGAAGCTGCTGAGGCCGAGGCTGAAAAAGCCGCCAAGCAGGCACAGCAAGAGGCTGTTCAGGCCCAGATCGCAGCCGCTGTTGACGCAGCCGTTGCCGAAGAACGCGCCAACGCAAGCGGAGAAGAAGAAGCCGCAGCGCCCGCCGCAGGTGGTGGTGGCAGCGATGTCGGTGGCAACATCGACTGGAATGCCGTGGCAAGTGCGGATCTGAAACTGTTCTATCCCGGTCAGGCTTCGTTTGAATGGGTACAGAACGGCAAGTTCCACGGTGGTGCCCGTCCGCTGACCAAGGGCGGCGATCAGTGCTCGACCTGTCACGCCAAGGAACTGGATGCGATCGGCAACAAGATCGTGGCCGGTGGCGAACTGGAACCGACGCCGATCCCCGGCAAGCGTGGTGTCATCGATGCGACCGTTCAGGCCGCGCATGACGACGAGAACCTGTACATCCGCATGCAATGGCCGGATGCGGGCCACAGCCCTGCCCCCTTCGTCGAAGGCGGCAAGATGGACCCCGACAACCAGATCAAGGTTGCCATGATGATTACCGGTACCGGAATCGAGCTGGGTGATCAGGTGGGTTGCTGGGCCTCGTGCCACGCCGACAACACCTATATGCCCTTTGATCCGGGTGCCGATGCGATTGCCGCCAATGGTGATTTCACGGGCCGCATGAACACTCAGGACACGGTGACCAAGTACATCAGCGAAAGCCGCACCGAAGTTGAAGTCAAAGGCCGCCGTGGCAAGGCTCTGGGTGGTTGGGACAAGCTGGAGGCCGAAGCCCAGATCGAGCAGTACCTGGCCGACGGTACCTTCCTTGACCTGATGCGCGTCTATGCCGATGGCAGTGCCTCGAACGGTTATCTGCTGGAACAGCGCGTGGTCAACGACGGTGAAATCGCCGCCTCGGCCAACCTGTCGGGTGGCATGTGGACTGTCGTCTTCTCGCGGCCGCTGAATTCCGGTGCGCCGGGGGATGTGCCGCTAGAGCCCGGCCAGACCTACACGGTCGGCTTTGCGATCCACGACGACTTTGCCGCGGCAAGGTTCCACCATGTGACGCTGAACACCAGCCTCGCACTGGATGACGATACCGCCAATATCAACGTGGTGAAACAGTAACGGATGGGGGCCGGATGATCCGGCCCCTGCCCTTTTTCGGACAGGAGAATTGGACCATGAGAACCCAAAACCTTCTTCCTGCTCTGCTGCTTATGGTATCACCGGCATTTGCTGCGGACGAAGACACTGCCGCAATCTGTGCCGAGGCGGAAGAGCGCTATGTCGAGATGTTCGGCCAGCCCTCTGCGGGCGTCGAGGACGCAGAGGTGGTGCTGATGTACAAGTACAACTTTTGCCCCGCCGAACTGGCGGTCAAGGCAGGAACCACGGTGCGCTGGGTCAACGTGGACAAGCGCACCAGCCACAGCGTGCTGCTGAAGGATGGCAGCGAACCCGAATCCGACCGGATTTTCCCCGAGGAAACGGTGGACATGACCTTCCTCACTCCCGGTCCACAGGATTATCTGTGCGGGCCGCACTGGGAGACGCAGAACATGATCGGAATGATCACAGTCGAACCCTGAGCCGAGGCAGAATTACAGGCAAGATCAAAGGGGCGCGGGCGCAAATCCCGCGCTCCTTAACTTATGTCAAGGAGGTTGGTTTGCGATTGCGCCAGTCTGCCCCCATGACACGCCCGGTTCTCCCAGCAACGTCCCTTTTTAGCGCGTGGAAGCTGCCGAAGATCCGGGTTCCGAAGACATTCAGAACAAGCGAGTTTGCACATGAGCGGTAAGGTTTTTCTGATTGGCGCTGGCCCCGGCGACCCCGAACTGATGACCCTGCGCGCCCTGCGTATGCTGCAAGAGGCGGATGTTGTGGTCTATGACCGTCTGGTCTCGGACGACATCCTTGCCATGCACGCCGAAGGTGCGCGGTTGATCCCGGTGGGCAAAGCCCCCAAATGCCACACCGTTCCGCAGGACCGCATCAACGAAATCCTTCTGGAGGAAGCACGCGCCGGTCACACCGTTGCGCGCCTGAAGGGTGGCGATCCGATGATATTCGGCCGCGGCTCGGAAGAGGCCGCCTATCTTTTGGAACATAGCATCGCGGTCGAATATGCGCCGGGCATCACAGCGGCGCAGGGGGCATCCAGTTCGACCGGTGTGCCACTGACCCATCGCGGGCTGGCGACTTCGGTTCAGTATGTCACCGGCCACCGGCAGGCGGACAAGATTCTGGATCTGGACTGGAAGCGTCTGGCCGACCCGGATTCAACACTGGTGGTGTATATGGGCGTGGCCAATATCGGTCAGATCGCCATGGGCCTGATGACCGAGAATCTGCCCGGATCAACCCCCGTTCTTGCCGTGGGCAAGGCCACCACCCCGGACGAGCGCCGCCTCGTGTCGCGACTGGACCGGCTGGCCTCGGATGTGCGCGAGGCCGAACTGAAGGCGCCCACATTGTTCATCATCGGTCAGGTGGTTTCGCTGTACGCGGAACGGCCGGTGGCCGAGTTGCTGGAGCAGGCTCATGGCTAGCATCTGTCAAACAAACAGCGGTCGCGCGGGCTGGCCTTCGCGGGCTGTTCTGACGACCGCCATCATGGTCGCGACCTCGGCATTGGCCGCCGACGCGCTGGACCCCAACGCACTCAGGCGTCTTGTCCATCAGGATTGCGGGTCGTGCCACGGGCTGTCGCTGAAAGGCGGTCTTGGCCCGGACCTGCGCGCGGAAAACCTGAAACACTACGACGCGGATGTTCTGACCGGGGTGATCCTTGACGGTATTCCCGACACGGCCATGCCGCCCTGGCGGCCTTTGATTTCCGAAGAAGAGGCCGAATGGATCGCCCGTTACCTGCTGGAACCGGAGGCACAATGAAACATATCGTCCTTGGCCTTGTGGCAACATTGATGATGACCGCCGCGCATGGTGAACCCACAGCAACCGGCGATCTGGGGCTGGTGATCGAACGGGCGCAGGGCTCGGTCCTGCTGGTGGATCAGTCCGAGCGCGCAGCACTTGCGCGGATCGAAGGGCTGGGCGATCTGTCCCATGCCTCGCTGGTTTATTCGCCCGATGAACGGTTTGCCTATGTATTCGGGCGCGACGGCGGGCTGACCAAGGTCGATATCGTGACCCGGCAGATCGTGAACCGGGTCGTGCAGGCGGGTAATGCCATCGGCGGTGCGATCTCGGACGATGGCAAGCTGGTGGCGGTGTCGAATTATGAGCCCGGCGGTGTACGCGTCTTTGACGCCGATACGCTTGAGATGGTCGCGGACATCCCCACCGACAGCAAAACCATCGGCCTTGTCGATGCGCCGGGGCGTCGGTTCGTGTTCACCATGTGGGACACGGGCGAGACCTGGATCGCCGATTTCGCCAGTGGCACGCCGGAGATTACCAAAATCCCCGATATGGGCAAAAACCCCTATGACGCGCTGATCACCGCCAATGGCCGGACCTATATCACCGGCCTGTTCGGCGAAGACGGGCTGACCGCGCTGGATTTGTGGTCCGAGAAGCCCGAACCCATTCGGGTCCTGCCGGATTATGGGCGCGGGCAAGAGGAAATGCCCGTCTACAAGATGCCCCATCTGGAAGGCTGGGCATTGACGGGGCGCGAGTTCGTTTTACCCGCCGTCGGCCATCACGAGGTTCTCTGGATCGACGCCGACACCCTGACCGAAACCGGACGGACCAAAACCCATGGCCAGCCGGTCTTTGCCATGGCGCGGCCCGACGGGCGGCAGGTCTGGGTGAATTTCGCCCATCCGCTGAACGACACGATTCAGGTGATCGATTCAGTGAGCAAAGAAATCATCCACGAATTCAAACCCGGCCCTGCGGTGTTGCACATGGAGTTCACACCGCGCGGGCATGAGGTGTGGCTCAGCGTGCGCGATGCCAACAAGGTCATGGTCTACGACACGCAAACATTTGAGAAACTGCGCGAAATCGAGGCGGACAGTCCATCGGGCATATTTTTCACCGCCCGCGCGCACAGAACGGGATTGTGATTCATGTGCCATATTACCGACCCGATCGACCGTCGGCTGCTGGATGATTTCCAGCGCGATTTTCCGGTCGTTGAACGCCCGTTTCAGGTTCTGGCCAATACGCTGGAGCTGAGCGAGGACGATGTGCTGGACCGGCTGGCCCGGATGCGCGCGGCGGGGCGGATCACCCGTGTCGGCGCCACAATCGCGCCCGGAGCCGTCTCGGCCAGCACACTCGCCGCCGTCGCCGCACCAGAAGAGCGTATCGAAGAGATCGCGGCCCTGATCGATTCCGAGCCGGGCGTAAACCACAACTATCAGCGCGAAGATGCCTGGAACCTGTGGTTCGTGGCCACCGGGCCGGATCGCGCGCATGTGGATGATACCCTGTCGCGGATCGGGCAACGCACGGGGTTGCGTGTTCTGGACCTGCGGCTGGTGCGGCCTTTCAACGTGGATCTCGGGTTTCGCATGTCGGGCGGCACTCGGAACGTCCCGAATGCGCGAAAAGTGGACCGCTCGGTCATGCAGCCGGGTGACCGTGATCTGTTGCAAGCGCTGAGCTCGGGCCTGCCGCTGGTAGTCGATCCGTTCCTGTCTCTGGCCCGGTCGCTGGGCCGCGACGGGGCCGAGGTTATGGAGCGCATCGATGTTCTGCATCGGGCGGGCATCATCTCGCGACTTGGCGTCATCGTTCGCCACCGCGCTTTGGGATGGTCGGCCAATGCGATGGTGGTCTGGGATCTTCCTGCCGAGCAGATCGACCGCGCCGGGCCGGCGCTGGCCGCCCATCCGGGCGTGACGCTGTGTTACGAGCGCCGACCCATCGAGGGGGTCTGGCCATATCGCCTGTATTCCATGATCCATGCCCGTTCGCGCCCCGAAGCGCGCGAGGTTCTGGGCGAGGCTGCCAATCTGCCGGAACTGGAGGGGGCGCAGCACAAGGTGCTGTTCTCGACCCGCTGCTTCAAACAGACCGGCGCGCTGATCAAGCCCAAGGAGGTGGCCGCATGACACCACTGGATGCAACCGACCGCGCCATCCTGAACCGGATGCAGGATGATCTGCCGCTGACGGCGCACCCCTATGCTGAGGTGGCCGTTGAGCTGGGCATCAGCGAATGCGATCTTCTGGAACGGCTGGCGCGGATGAAAGAGGATCGGGTGATCACTCGCTTTGGTCCCTTTTTTGACGCCGCGGCGATGGGCGGCGCCTTCTCCCTGTGCGCTATGGCGGTCCCTGCGGGGGAATTCGAATCCGTCCTGACCAAAGTCAATGCGCATCCGGAGGTCGCGCATAATTATGAACGTACGCACCGGCTGAACATGTGGTTCGTGCTGGCCACCGAAACGCCCGAGGGGATCGCGGCCGCCGCCGATGCAATCGAACGGGAAACGGGGATTGAAGTTCTCCGTTTCCCCAAACTTCAGGAATTTTTCATCGGCTTCCGGGTGGCGGCATGATCGACGCAAGAGACAGGCAGATTATCGAGGCGCTGCAAGGCGGTTTGCCGCTGGTAGCTGCACCATATGCTGCTGTGGCCGATGACCTTGGGATGGACGAGGATGCCCTGCTGTTCCGGCTGGCCGAACTGAAATCGCGCGGTGTGATCCGCCGCATCGCTGCCGCGCCGAACCATTACAAGCTGGGCATGACCTCGAACGGGATGACCGTCTGGGATGTGGAGGACAACCGCATCACCGAACTGGGCGCACAAATCGGCGCACTGCCCTTTGTCACCCATTGCTACGAACGCCCCCGCGCCCTGCCCGACTGGCCCTACAACCTGTTTGCCATGGTCCATGGTTCGGACCGGGACGAGGTCGAGGAAAAACGGGCCGAGATCACGGCCATTCTGGGCGATGCCTGCCGGGCCAAAGATATCCTTTATTCCACACGCATCCTGAAAAAGACCGGGCTGCGACTGAAAAAGAAAGGCTGAGACATGTTCCGCCTGACCGAATACATGCACCAACTGGTCGAGCCGACCCCGGTGCGCAAACGCCGCCCCGGACCGGTGAAACCCGTGGTGATCTGGAATCTGACACGGCGCTGCAACCTGAAATGCCGCCATTGTTACACCGTTTCGGCGGATGTGGCTTTTCCCGGCGAGCTCAGCCATGAGCAAGCCATGAAAACCCTTGAGGATCTGGGCCACTTTCGCGTCCCGGCCCTGATCCTCTCGGGTGGGGAACCGCTGGATCGGTCGGATTTCTTCGATATCGCCGGTCGTGCGCGGGAACTGGTGCCGATGCTGGCGCTATCGACCAATGGCACGAAAATCCATGGCGAAACTGCGGATCGGATTGCCGAAGTTGGTTTCAGCTATGTCGGGATTTCGCTGGACGGGATCGGGGCCACGAATGACTGGTTCCGGGGTGTCGAAGGCGCCTTTGAAGATGCCCTGCGCGGCGTGCGGGAATGCAAGAAGCGCGGGATCAAGGTGGGGCTGCGGTTCTGCCTGACCGAAGGCACGCAGCATCACCTGCCCGATCTGCTGAAGCTGTGCGACGATGAAGGGGTGGACAAGTTCTATCTGAGCCATCTGGTCTATGCCGGGCGCGGAGACAAGAACCGTGGCGAGGATGCCGAACATCAGCGCACCCGCAGGGGTATGGACCTGCTGCTAGAGCGAGCGTGGGAGGCGGCTTCGGGCGGGCGGCCCCTGGATATCGTGACGGGCAACAACGATGCCGATGCGGGGTATTTCCTGAACTGGGTTCGCGACAAGTTCGATGATGAGAAGGCCGCGCATGTGCGTGAGCACTTGGCGGCATGGGGCGGAAATTCCAGCGGGCTGGGCGTGGCCAATATCGACAATCTGGGCCGGGTGCATCCCGATACCTACTGGTCGGATTACACCGTGGGCAACGTCAAGACGACGCCGTTTTCCGAGCTCTGGACCGGGGAAGACCGGATGCTGTCCCTGCTGCGCACCCGCCCTCGCCCATTGAAGGGGCGGTGCGGCGCCTGCCAGCTGAAGGATGTTTGTGGTGGCAACACCCGCATCCGCGCCTTGCAGGTGACCGGTGATCCGTGGGCCGAGGACCCGGCCTGTTATCTTTCGAACGAAGAAATTGGTGTGAACGATGCGGGGGAACGTCTGCAGGTCACGCCATTCCGGGGGAAAAGCCATGATCCGGCGCATCAGTTCTTTTGAACCCGCCAATGCCCATCGCTCTGACGTTGTAACGGTGGATGGCAAAGGAGCCTCCGGCGGGCATATTTCCGGCAAGAGAAAGCGGCGAGCTGGCCTGTTTCTGGCAGGTCTGGCGCTGGCGGCTACCGGTGCAGCGGTGCAGGCCGATCCGGCGGCGGATTATGCCGAACATTGCGCCGCCTGCCACGGTGAGAACCGGCTTGGCGGAGTTGGACCGGCGCTGATCCCTGAGACCTTGAAGCGGATGCGCGGGCCACGGGTGGCGGCGGTGATTGCCGACGGGCGGACGGCCACGCAAATGCCAGCCTTTTCCCATGAACTGGACGCCTTGCGGATCGAGGAACTGGCCGGTTGGCTGAAATCCCCGCTGGAAACCGATCCTGTTTGGGGTGAGGCCGAAATCATGGCCAGCCGCACGTTGGACGAGGGTTATGCCCCTGTCGACGCCCCCATCTGGGCCAGCGATCCGATGAATATTACACTGGTCGTGGAAACAGGGGATCATCACGTCAGTGTCCTGGATGGTGACACGTTTGAGGTTCTGGACCGTTTCGAGACGCCGTTTGCCGTGCATGGCGGGCCGAAGTTTAGCCCCGACGGGCGGTATGTCTTTATCATGTCCCGCGATGGCTGGGTTCAGAAGTACGACATCTGGGCGCTGAAGCAGGTTGGGCGGGTCCGGGCCGGGCTGAACAGCCGCAACATCGCCATGTCGGGGGATGGCAAATGGCTGGCTGTTGCGAACTATCTGCCGAACTCTCTGACACTGCTGTCTACCGACGATCTGGCGGTCGCCAAGGTTGTTGAAGTCAAGGGCAAGAAGGGCAAGCCCAGTCGGGTTTCGGCCGTATATCAGGCGCCGCCGCGTGAAAGCTTTGTGCTGGCGCTGAAGGACGTTCCGGAAATCTGGGAGGTGTTTTACGGAGCTAATCCACCTCAGTCCGGGTTGGGTCATGACTTTCGTATTGAGGGGCAATTCAAGAACCCCGACCCCTTCCCGGTGCGCAAGATCACAACGCCTGACTATCTGGACGATTTCTTTTTCGACCAGAGCTATGAGTACGTCATGGGCGCCTCTCGTGACGGCAAAGGCGGTCAGGTCATCGATCTGGTCATCGGCCAGAAAGTTGCCGATCTGGATCTTCCGGGCATGCCGCATCTGGGGTCGGGTATCACCTGGAAACGTGGTGACACGACTGTGATGGCGACACCGCATCTGACGGATGGAACCGTGTCGGTCATCGACATGGGCACATGGGAAACGGTAAAGCGGATCACGACCGAGGGCCCGGGTTTCTTCATGCGCAGCCACGAGAATTCGCCTTATGTCTGGGCAGACGTCTTCTTTGGCCCGAACAAGGACGCCATGCATGTGATCGACAAGGAAAGCCTTGAGATCGTCAAGACGCTGCGCCCCGCCCCCGGCAAGACCGTGGCGCATGTGGAGTTCACCCGCGATGGCAGCCGTGCGCTGGTGTCGATCTGGGAAGATGACGGCGCGGTGATCATCTATGATGCGCAGACGCTGGAGGAGATCCGACGGCTGCCGATGCGTAAACCTTCGGGGAAATACAATGTCTGGAACAAAATCACCTTCTCGGAAGGCACCAGCCACTGAAGGGCGGTGGCCAGTCTGGAAACTGGCCCTCCTTCTGTACCCGGCGTCGGCGCTGACCGTGGCGATCAATCTGTTTCTTGTCGGGCTCATCGCCCATAGTGCAGGGTTCGGGGCAATCCGGCCGGTGCCTGCGATCCTGTGGTCAATCCCGCTGGGCATCCCGGCGGCATGGCTGGCGGGGCGCTGGCTGCGCGGGCTGATGGACGAGGCGGACGGTTAGGCGCGTTCAGAACTCTGTGTCACAATTTGATCGGGTATACGCGAAGGGGCTCAAGGACCGACCGGTCAGACCGGAGACAAAGAGGCCTTACCACTCCGATCCCTGCGTTTGATCAGCGGACGCCCGGCGAATGCAAAAAACAGGCAGGATACGGAAATGCCAAAAATTGCGGGCAAATAAAGCAATATCCAAAGGCTCGGGCGATCGATTACGATCGATGCCACGAATCCGCGCACACCTTCGAGCACAACCAGAATCGTGAAGGCTGTCAGAATTTGCGGCCACAGACCAAAGCGGGAAAAGCTGCCCAGCATCAGCGTTGAATAGCCAACCAGTGCAACGGCGATACAGATGGCAATCCAGGAAAACCGCTGGTGCAGTTCCTCGATCAGTTCACCTTGGCTGAACTTGTCAGCCTCGGCCACTGCCGCGCGATCCCAGATGAGCTCGGATGTCGGGATGGCTTCGAGGCTGCGTGTGTGACCGTCGTCGCTGTCGGTCAGCTCGGAAATGTCGAATGTCACATCCTCGAACAGGGTTGAAGACAGGGTTCTTCCCTGACGGTCGAGGCGCAGCGCGACGCCATCCAGCATAACCAGATTATAGCCCGTGTCGCTGTTGACCAGATAGGCGGTCGTTCCGGAATAGTTGACCGGGTGCAGCTTGTCGCGCCCGTCCGAGACGAAAACGTCGTGCAGAGTTCCATCCAGATCTATGCTGCTGATATAGACGGTAACGCCTGGCGTCGGGTGCAGAAACTCGCCCTCGTTCAGCAGTTGGGCAGTGACATCTCCGGCGACTTCGGCCTGCCGCTGCTCAAGTTGCAGAACCGACGCCGGCCGCAGATAGACGCTGATGACAGCCATCATCAACCCGGAAAAGAGGCCGAACAGGAACACCGCACGGGCCAGCCGCAAAGGGCTGCTGCCGGTTGCCAGCATCACCGTCAATTCGCTTTCTCGGCTCAGTCGGTTGGTCGCATAAACAGCTGCCGCGAACACCGCCATCGGCATGACGGTTCGGATCAGCGTCGGCAGGGTCAATGCAGTGAATTCGAGAAACACCATCGCGGACTGGCCGCCGCTGATGACATGATCGAACAGGCTGACCGACCGGGTGATCCAGAACACACCCACCAGAACCAGTGTGAAAAATCCGAACAGAACAAGCAGCTGCCGCAGGAAGTATCCATCGAAACGCGACATGTGACTCCATCCGGTCGCCAGGGTTTCCGCGGATGTTATGTCATTCGAACCCGGGAGGAAACCGCGATTGCACGGCTGAAGCGAAACATAAGAAATATGTTGAGCGCCATTTTGATAAGGAAACGGACTGATAAGGAAACGGACCGGATCAGCGTGTTGGCGATTGATCCTGATGGCAGGGGCAGCAGGGTTCGAACCCGCGACCTACGGTTTTGGAGTTCGTGGGTCTTTAATATTTGCCGATACACACTCATATCTACTCTTATGTAATTGCAGGGTTTATATAACCCGGTATATTGGCACGTATCGCCACCTAACGCACAAAACGCACAAGAAACGCACAAAAAATGAAACTCCGATTGAATGAGCGCAAAGCCGCAGACCTGAAGCCGAAGGACAAGGGGTACGAGGTTCGGGACGAGATTGTGCGAGGCTTGGTGCTGCGCGTTGGAAAGCGCGGTCAAAAGGTCTGGGAGGTTGTTATACCGCGTGGCAAGCGTCGCCACCGTGAGCGTCTTGGCATGTTCCCTGCAATCAGCGTGAAAGAGGCTCGCAAGCAGGCTGAAGAAGCCAAGGAGCAGGCCCATACAATGCACGTGGATATTGGCACGAAAACAGTAGCTGACCTGTTCGACGCCTACAAAGTAGCCCGCGAATATGAAATGCGCACATGGCACGACATACAATCAGTCTGGGATACCTGGGTTAAGGATCGTGTCGGCCACGTCAGGGCAACGGACCTTTCGTTTCATCATGGGCAGGATCTGAGAACCTACGTTAGTAAGAAATCGTCTCCGATCCGGGCTGGCGCAGTAGTCAGCTATATGCGCCCATTCTTGTCATGGTGCGCCGAAGAACAGATGATTAAGAGCAATCCTTGGGAAAAACTCAAAGTGGGGGCTAAGGCTGGCTCTAGGGACCGGGTTCTATCAGGTGATGAATGGGCTGCGCTCTATGCAACTGCCTGTGAAATACCCTATCCATTCGGCCCCTTTACTCAGGCCCTCATGCTAAGCGCTCAGCGGATCAGCAACGTCGCTCAGATGCGCTATGACGAGATACAAGGCGATGTGTGGACAATCCCGAGGGACAAGGTGAAAGCCACGCATACTGCAAGTGCTACGGCCCACGAGGTTCCACTATCCAAAGCATTGGCTGCGCTTATTGCCAGCGTTAAGCGGCGCGGAGATTACGTTTTTACCACGACCGGAGATAGGCCAATCTGGCCGGGATCGAAACTAAAGGCGCTCCTGCAAAAGAACTCCGAGACGTCTGATTGGAGATATCACGATATCAGACGTACAGCGGCCACATTGATGACTACCGGCAATGATGCCGGAAAGGCGAACAGGTTCATTGTGGAACGTGTCTTAGGCCACTCTGACAACAGTGTGACGGCAATCTATGACCGCGCAACGTATCGGGACGAAAAGCGCGAAGCGTTAGAGGTGCTGGCGGCTACAGTAGGCGGTGCCGCTCAATCAGATATTGCCGGAAACGTTGTGCGACTATGAGCAACAGCGAGAATACCCCAAAAGTTGTGGCCGTTGGCTCTGGCATTACGAACTACCGGCGCGAAGAAACGCTATATGATGGCCCTAATTCAAGCAAAGTGCGGGCGGGTGAAAAGGTGCCCGCCACGGTTCGGATGGACCCAGCGCGCCCGATAGTGAACCTGAGGCGGGACATTGAGGATACCTGTCGGCGCATTTTTCAGCGTCACGGATTACCATCACCGCTCAGTATGATTGACCCTGATTGTGTGCTTGATCCTGTGGACTGGAATTTAGCGATTGCCAAAGGTGTAAACCATATCGAGTCCTTAGATGAGGCGGGATATATTTTGGCGGCGCTTTGGCACTGTCCATCAGAGGACCATTCGGAGCTTTGGTATGCAGCGCGAATGTCAATCGTACTAGCGCAGATAGACGTAAAGTCATCTCTGATAAAATCCAGCCCCCAGCAACCAGAAGAAATAGCATTGCTGACGCAATGCGCCGTCGAGTTAGGGCGACTTGAATGCGAGTTCTATATGAAGTTTGCACACGAACACAGTGCGCAACTTGGGAACAAGGTTAGGTCTGGCGGGGCGGCTGGGGCCAAGCAGACGGCCAAAGCGCACATTGGTCGAACAGCGGAGGTGCTTGCCAATATGCAGGCTCGAATTGAGGGAGGGCAGAGTGTATCTGACGCCGCTCGGTTCGCAAAAGAAAAAGACGGCTTAGGCACAAGCCCGAAAGCCAACAGTAAGCTTTGGTATCGCCACAACGGCGACCGTAAATAGTTGAGACATCGCCCCCTGATGTCCCATATATAGCGAAATAATCTCTCAGTACCCGAGATAAACAGAGGTGCTGATTATGAAGATTAACCCAGAAAGCTACTACCCTTCTTCTGCGCCTGAAATGCGTGTTGTTGGCGCTGTTCAGACTTTAGCGCAGTGGCGTCACGACGGGAAAGGCCCGGCCTACATCAAGTCCGGTAGCCGCGTCCTTTATCTCGGTCAGGATGTCTTGAATTGGCTCAGTAAGAATCGCGTCAATCCAACAGCCGCTTAAACGAAACCCGCGCACCATGGGTCAAGCATGGGCACGGGGCATTTCGTTTTCAGTCGGTGGCATGACTGCAAGAAATGTAACGTGTTCTGACCTAAAGCGCAAGCTTGAGGACATGAGCATGAGCTTGAAATATCACTCAATTAACTCTCACTACGACCCGGCAAACCTGTTTGGTGCCGTGTCGGTGTTCATCCACGACAACGACAACAAACCGCCACGCGCGAGGCTGCGTGAATGCCCTATTGTGGCGCTGCACTGGTACGGCGTGAATGTGGAGGCAGGTCAATGACGGATCGCACCTCAAAAGCCCCGACCAAAGAGCCTGCCAACACCCTGTATGTGACACGCTGGGCGGATCTGAACGCCCTGACAGAACCGGCGCAGTACGAGGTTTCTAACGGCGATGGTGAAAGCCATGTCATTCACGCAGACCGAAACTTGCGACGTGTATTGGAGGCATTGCGGACGCAACCCGTCTACTGCGCCAGCCGGTGCCGGATCAGTCACTATGTGAGCTTGTTGCGCCATGAGAAACGGGTGCAAATCGAAACCGACCGCTACAGCAATGACCCGGAATCAGGGCGCATGACTTACGGCGTGTTTCGACTGGTTAGTAAGGTGACCCGAATTGACGGGCGGGAGGTGCTCTCATGAGTGCCTATAACCTTCAAGTCCAAACCCTGCGCCGCAAGCACGGCCTGTCAGAAACGGCAGCCCGGTTGATTGCAGCCCTGCACTATGGGGAGGCGCGGCCATGACGGCGACAATCCAGAAAAACTCCCGTGAAGAACTCCGCGTGTCCCGACAGGAATACAAGGGTCATGACGTCGTCAGTGTCCGTGTCTGGTTCACGTCAGATGACGGAGATAAGCGGCCAAGCAAAAAGGGGGTGGCGCTGAACGCCACCCTGCTTCCGGACATTCAACGCGCTCTGGCTCAGGTCGCGCAGGACGGGGGCGCATGATGAAACGCGGCAAACGAAACGAACAACGCGGGGAGCATTTTGCCAAGATGATCCGCTATACAATGGAGGAACCCGCTTGGCGGGCTCTCTCCCCCGTAGCTCAGGCGTTGTACCCGTGGCTCAAGCTGGAATGGCGCGGCCCGCAGGCAAACAACAACGGGAAGATACAGTTTAGCGTCAGGCAGGCGGCAGAGGCTCTGGGGGTGGCTCTAAACACCGCTGCACGCGGTTTCCACGACTTGCAAGCCAAAGGCTTCCTTGTGGTCACGAAACCCGCTCAGCTTGGTCTTGGTGGTGAGGCCCGATCCCCCTTGTACGAACTTACCGAAATCGAATTGCCCCACGGAGACCGCAGGGGCGGGCGAAAGCTCTATCGGCAGTGGGCTCCTGGTAATGACTTCAGTGTTCACAAGGCTGCTGCACACAACCCCACAGGCAAAGGCGGAAAAACAAAACCCTGTCTCAATTTTGAAGACGTGACCGTCTTAGATTTTGAGACGTGTAAGCAAGGGACGTCTCAATAATGAAGACAGCACGTCGCAATTTTGAAGACGTAAACGGCCATTTTCACCGCTCGCACGTCTCAATTTTTAAGACATCCTTAATCTACCAGGGGGTCTGGGGGAAACAGACACCTTTCACACCAACAATCAAACATAACGAGGCATGAGCAATGGCGGATGAATCTGACCGAAAAAGCGGAACGAATTCGGACGAGAGAAACCCAGACGGCACCTTCGCCACTGGCAACCCCGGCAAGCCAAGGGGAACACGGCACCGAGTCACGAGAGCAGTTGAGGAATTGCTTGAGGGCCAGTCTGAGGCAATCACGCAGAAGGCTGTTGAAATGGCTCTTGAGGGCGACAGCACGGCCCTACGTCTCTGCATTGAGCGGATAGCACCCGCGAGGAAAGACGCACCAGTTAACTTTCAGCTTCCGCCAATCAGCAATGCTGGCGAGGCCTCAAAAGCCTCGCAGGCGGTGCTGAAGGCGGTTTCGGAGGGAGAGATAACTCCGCTGGAAGGCGCAACCGTCATGGGGCTGGTTGAGCAATACAGACGGGTGCTGGAGACGACAGAGCTTGAACGCAGGATCACAGCATTGGAGGCAGCAGAATGAGTTTGAAATCAAGAGTAAATAACTTGGAAAGCAACCGGGGCGGTCTCGCAGAGGTCTTTATTAGCGTACTTATCTATGAAGCCCCGCCCAGCGAAGGTGAGGACGAAGAAATTGTAACGGCGCAAATCATCTGGGGACCACGCATGGTTGCTGGCTTCAAACGCGAAAAGCGTGAAAGCACGGACGATTTCTCTAAGCGAATGAGCCAGATTGGTAACATGTCATGGCCAGAGGCCAAGAAGAGATACGGGCTATGCGGTGATTAGGAATTTGGGCGGCGCAAAGCCAAACACAGCAATCGTCAAGATCCCCGCAGGTCTCAGCGACGATGGCGAACGCTCAGGCGTTGACCCTGTGACCAGCGGCCTTCCCAAACCATTCATCGTCATCGCGTTGCAGGGACCGGACTTAGAAAGCTCCGCGCTGTCTTGGTACGGCGATTTGGACCTCTTGTTAAAACACGTTGCACGAAACAGCAGGCGACCCGGGGTGCACGCATGAATACTAAGCAACGGTAGCTTACTCTGTTCTCTATTCTGGGAATTCAAGTGAGTTAGGATTGTGCGTCGCTCACCTTTGGCTATAGGTTTCATCTCGAGCGAAAAATGGGCTTTGTGATGAATATTGGCTTTAAGATTATTTTCGTATTTGTTGCGGCCTTGTCTGTCGGAGCTTGTGCGCAATCGCCTTCTCCTCAATCAGAGCCGAACGCACAGCAACCCAAGGAGCTAATGCGTTTCGCGGATGTATGCGACGGTGAAAGACTGTGCATGGTAGCACATTCCTATGCAGAAATTCTTGACACCGAACTCAGTTCGAAAAGCGAAGATGGCTTTGTGTTAAAAAGCGTGAAAGCAGACGGGAGTGTTCTAGTAATTTCTCAAGAAGTCCCCGAACAACATTTAGCGAACTTTTCGGAAAGTAGGCGCTCAGATCCCGGTGGCCTGGAAGAGCTATTTAAGCTATTCATTTGTTTTGACCCAGAGCTAAAGCAATTTGGCAAATTCGTGCATGCTGGCGGTAAGTTTAGGAACGTGCTCTACGCTCCGGATGGCACAGTTATTCTTGACCATACTGTATCGAACTGTCAGGTCCCAGTTTGAATGACAACGTACTAATTGGCGCTCTGCAGAGGCGAAGAGACTGTGGAGGACTGAGTATCGCAGCCGGAAGGATCCTAAGAACACCCCAATGTCGTTGACGGGCCGTTGTGGTGCCTTTCCTCACCCGACATTGTGTCGGATTTGTCTGCCACCGTACAAACCAAACAAGCCCGCCCGACAGTCAGGATTGCGACGCGCCTTACTCGTACCCCCTCGTTGAAATCGCAATCTGTATTTCAAGACGCGCCGCACCTTCGAGATAGGCACGGGCCATGACCACAGCATGGCCTGATTGTGTCAGTGGGATTAAGATTCGACGGCCTACGGGAATCCCCCAATTTCATACAATGGCACACTAACGTACCGTCAAATCAACGGAGTACCATTTACCACTCTGTGTACCCACGGAGATGAGAGGCTGGCCTTTACCCCCTCGTCCAGCCCCTCACTCCGCCATCGCATGCAAAACAACTGTAGCAGGCAGATCCCGAGTGTAGTTGTAAGTGCATATCGGCACCGGCCTTGAATCAACTCGCTATTTTTGGGGAGGTTTGGGGTAGTCCAAGTTCCACGGGGCAAATCGACAGGATCAAAGACTGACGAGGACCGTAACGATTGAATTGAGGAGATAAGAGTTTAGTGCGTCGCGCCATCACTCCCGAAGGCGAGGGTTACTTCGCATCTCTCTCTGTTCGACGAGTTAGCTTTAGGAAGAGTTTAGAGCTCGGGTTCCCAATAAAAGCGCTCAAACCTGATTTTCTAACGGGATTTTGAAAATCACAACTTTTTTGTTAAACTGGCCGGAATTTATTGATTTCTTTGGTTGGGGGGTAATGATGAGACTAATCTCTGCAATTGCAGCGGCGATGCTGGCGGCTTCCAGCGCAAGCGCAATAACTTACAACGTCGACATAGCACTTTCTGATTTCGACGGCGCAGGCAGTTTCTACAGTTCGGGGCGAATTTTGGGTACAATCGAAACCAATGGCACCATTGGCGTACTAGATTCAGCCAGTATTACCGGATTTAATCTGAACACGGTTGTTGACGGCTTTGGAACGACGTCAATGAACTCCAGCCTAGGCAGTTTTACCTTATTTGGAGCTGGGTTGAGTGCGACGGCGAACGCTTTGCTTTTTGATTTTTCAAGCTTGGCCTCTGCAATATCCTTTAGCCCCAACAGTCGTAACCTCTGCGGCGCATTTTTCCAGGCGCAAAACTCTTGTGTTGGTGGACAGCCCGGGATTGGTGGCTTTTATGAGTACCTTGATGCAACAGGCAGTCGGAAGATTGCATTGACTTTTTCGGGGGCAACGGGTCTGCAACAGGTCGCGACAGTTGCGGCAGTTCCGCTTCCTGCAAGTGGATTGCTGCTGCTTGGGGCTCTGGTGGGGCTGATTGGTTATCGACGCTCTACTGGCAGTAACGCGCCCGCTTGAGGCGTGACTTGGCGGCTGGTGTCTCAAGATGGCGATACCGGCCCCCTGAATACCGCTTACAATCCAGAGCGTGACCAGCGGCGATGACTGCCGCGCCTATGTCCTGACCGTCTGCGTAGCAGACGCCTACCCATCTATCATGGGTCCGTTCACCGTTAAGCTTGCACTCAACAGCCTTGCCGCGAAGATAGTTAACCATCCATCGCTTTGCGTCTTGTCCGGATCGGGTGCCGAGTTCCGGCGCGTCCACCCCGTTCAGCCTAACGGGGGTTCCGTCAACAACGATGGTATCGGCATCTCTGACGTGTAAACCGGCAGCATGGGCCATCGTCGCGAGCGCTAGAGTGGCGACAATCAGTAAGCATTTCATAGTTCAACCAGGCTAAAAAAAGGAAATCTGTCTATTCAGCTAAGCTGCCAAACCTAAACAAGCAAGCCGTTTACTCTGAATGAATATTCAGATTTCTTCCCAATGACTACATGGTCATGAATTACAATCCCCATTGTGTCACAAGCACTCCTCACCCTCTCCGTCATATCGATATCCGATTTGCTTGGAGTTGGATCTCCCGATGGGTGATTGTGAACGAGAATGAGTGAACTGGCGTTCAGTTCCAAGGCGCGTTTGACAATCTCGCGCGGATACACCGGTACGTGGTCAACTGTTCCACGCGCTTGTTCTTCATCAGCAATCAGCACGTTCTTCCGATCCAGATACATGACGCGGAATTGCTCTACTTCTCGATGCGCCATAGCGGTGCGGCAGTATGTGACCAACGCCTCCCAAGAAGAAACCACATCCCGCTGCATCACCTTTGCTTGCGCCATTCTATGGCCGAACGCCTCGACCACCCTCAAGTGATAGAACACCCATTCGTTTGCTCCCTCCACTTTGAGGACACGATGTTTCGAGGCGGCAATCACGCCGTTCAGGTCACCGAATTCGGCCAGCAGTCTTTTCGCCAGTGGTTTTACGTCGATCCGTGGAATGGCGTTGAACAACAGGATCTCCAGAAGCTCATATTCTGGCATGGGCTCATGGCCACCCTTTAAGAAACGCTGCCTAAGCCTTTCGCGGTGCCCCCAATAATGCGGCCTCTTAGCTCCGTCATCGCCTTTGACCAAGCCACCGCCAGCCGCGTTTTGGGGCGACAGCCGGTCCCGATAAACGAAAGACGGTGAATGCGCGGGCTCAATCGCAGCGCCCGGTGGCGGTATACGCGCTTCAAGGTCTCGCAGGCCCTGCAATGCATTATCCGAAAAACCTGCCGAGGCTATGCTCCCGCTAGGTGTGCCATTTCTCCACTTCTCCCCGGTCACGGCGTCTATGAGGTGGCCCAATAGCCGACTTTTCATTCCTGCACCCGTTCATGTCCTTGCCAGCCAACAATGGCCAATTGTTGGTTAATGGAGGGTAAAAGCGCCCCTAAAATAGGGTTGCTGCCACTCGCTTTTGTTCACGGCTTGTTCTTGCATGATATGGGGTATTATAGTACCTTATTGTGAGACTGAGGTGGGAACATGGAACGGGCAGTGGAAAAAGGGACCGGCAAGCAACGGGCGCAGCGGCTGCACCCGGCTGATGAGCTTGATCCTTTTGAATTGGAAGAGCTCGCCGGAGATGCCTTAGCGGCAATTCAAAGTGGCAATGTCCAGTATTGGCGGGTGAATGACGTACTTGGGGTGTTTTCCACGCTGGCTATTGAAGGTGTCTGGGATGTGCGATTCTCCACAGGGGATGAAGGCGGGGACAATCTGGCCGATGAAGTGAAAGCCATTCTGAACGGCTTTTGGGACGCGGAAAAACCAGAGTACATCATGGTAAGCGTCGCCGCCGTAGAGCCCGCATTATCGTTTTTGCAAGGGATCGGGTTTCAGCAGGTGGGAGTTATCCCGCTTTTGTCAGGCCCAGTAATTCAGATGGGGTGGCGCAAATGTCATTAACCGAAATGTGCGGGGCGAAAATGCCCGATGGTAACGCCTGCCGCAAAGCCCCTGTTCCGGGCAAGGCTCGCTGTCACCAACACGGCGGGGCCTCAACGGGGGCAAAGACCGCAGAGGGCCGCAAGCGCCAGTCAGAGGGCGCTAAAGCTCGATGGGCAGAAATTCACAAGGCATTGATGATTGCCCGTGCGCGGGAGCAAGCCGAAAAGGGGCAAGAACATGATGGGCCAAAAGAGAGGCAGTCGAGGAAGTCAGCCGGGGTTTATCTTTGGCGGTGATACTGGATTGGATTACGAGACGCTGCAACGCCGCCGTGCGATGGCTGACGCAATGGCGCGCAATCTCAACCACATGCCTAAAAACGTTGGCGAGGGTCTTAGCGCTCTTGGGCAAGCCCTGATGGTGCGGGGCATAAACAAGCGGGCGGATAAAGCCGAGGCTGAAGGTCGCGCGGCATCTGATGAGCTATGGGGCAACATCTTCGGCGGCGGCTCGCCTCGACCATCACAGCCAGCCTCAGGGGATGCATCATCGCGCATCAAGCAAGGCTTGGTTTCGCGGGGGTTGCCTGAACACGTTGCGGACGGCTTCGTCATGAACTTCCGCGATGAAAGCGGGCTTGATTCTGGAATTAACGAGAAAAACCCCATCGTCCCCGGATCGCGCGGGGGCTTTGGATTATCCCAATGGACTGGACCGCGCAGAGTGGCGCTAGAGCAATTCGCAGCTTCGCGCGGTGTGCCGGTAGACGACGAAAATATGCAACTGGACTTCCTTATGCATGAGTTGCAGAGCTCGGAAAGCAAAGCGGCGCAATCTATTCTTGGCACGAAGAACTCAGGTGAAGCAGCGGCGGCAATCGTCAAAGAGTTCCTTCGCCCCGCGCAGGAGCATATGACGCGCCGGATTAACAACTATACCGGAGGCCAAAGCCCAGGTATGGCGCAAATCGCACAGGCCATGTCTGACCCCTACATCCGCCGTGACCCAGGCAAAATGGCGGTTGTGAATGCCCTACTGCAACAACAAATGCGGGCGAATGATCCGCTGCGTCAATTGCAGATTGAAAAGGCGCAGCTTGAGTTGGGCAACCTGCGCAATCCTAAAGAAGATAAGACCGCGCTGGTGCGTAACTATGAGGCGGCGGTTGAGGGCGGTTATCAAGGCGACTTGATGCAGTACCAGACCGATATCAAAAAGGCGGGCGCTGCACAGAACAACATTACTGTTGGCGGCGACACTTCAGTACCTGACTATCCCAAAGCGCCAAACGGGTTCATGTACGTCCGCGACCCTGCTACCGGGCAAGTCGTTTTGAACGAACAGGGAATTGCGACAATGGCCCCAATCATTGGCGGGCCTGAAGATACCAGCGCAGCGGACGCTAAGGCCGCTCAAGCGGCTGCGCAAACAGAAGCAAACCGCAGTAGCGTGGTTATGAATACCGTGGGCGAAATTCGGGACGCCCTAAAAAATGACGGCCTCTTTGACCTTCCCGAGGTTGGGGTAGTCGGCAGCAAACTAAGATATATCAATCAAGAAGCTGCTGATATGTCCGGTATGCTCGAAACCCTAAAGGGAACGGTGGTGTTTGACCGACTTGAGCAACTCAAGAAGGCCAGCGCGACCGGCGCAAGTGGGCTGGGACAGGTTACAGAGAAGGAAATCGACCTGTTAGGCGCGCAACTTGACTCGCTGAAGCAAGACATGTCCAAGGAGCGCATCATGGCTACGCTCGACACCATTGAAGGCGTGTTTGGTAAGCTGTCACCAGAAGCCGAAGCCTACCTTACGGGGCGGTCTGAGGCCCTGCCATCGGGGAAAACGCAGAGTCACCCTGCGCCGACGATTGAAGCGGGGTCGGCTGACTACTCCACCATGCAGATTGGCGACCTCAACAGCATCGACATAGACACCCTGACGCCCGCCCAGCAAGAGGCCCTGTCGCGTCGTTATCAGGAGTTGGGATATTGACTAACGATCCTAAGACGAACTTGAAGCTGCGCCAGTTGAAGGCGCGACAGGCAGCAGCCAGACAGGCCGCGCAGGAAGGCCCGCAAGGGGATGGCTCAACAGTCGCCCCCTACAACCCGTCCCTGTTTGAGCGGGCCATGACCGGCCTGCGCCAGAGTGGATGGGTGCCCCGCGCCAATATCCGGGACTTTGAAAGCATCGGCGCTGGCGTCCGTAGCGCGGCTGATACCGCCATGTTCGGGTTCGGAGACGAGGCCCTTGCCCTTGGGAACACCGTTACAGGCGTTGGCGGCGAATTCGGGGAATTCTCGGAAAACCTTGCGGCACAGAAGGCCCGTTCACAGGCTGCTGACACCCACCACCCTACAGCGTCCACGGCTGGCGATGTGGCGGGCCTTGCAACAGGCGTGGCCGGGATCGGCAAGTTAGGGCTGAGTCTGGCCGCTAAAGCCAAAACGCCGGGTAAGGTGATTGCTGGCTCTATGGCTGACGGTGCGGGTTACGGAGTTTTGGCAGGGGCTGGTCACACCGATGGCAGTTTTGCGGATCGCGGTATGGGGGCGCTAGAGGGCGGGGCTATTGGTGGCGTAACTGGCGGTGTTGCTTCTGGCGTTCTGTCCGGTGCGCCCGCAATGAAAGAATACCTAGCGCGCCGGGTTGGGCAACCAGCATCACAAGCAACGGCACGGGTCAGGCAGGCAGTTACACCCGAGACCGCAGCAAAGCTGGATGAACTCGGCCCGGATGGAATGCTTATAGACGCTCTGGGCGAGCGTGGGCGCTCTCTGGGGCGCGTTGCAGCCAATTCCAGCCCCGAGGCCCGCGAAATGCTTGAAAGCGCCTCACAGGCCCGTATGGCGGGCCAGAGCGACCGATTAACGGACGCCCTTCTAAAGGCGTCCCGCATGGACCAGCCGCAAACCGTTGACGACTTGGTTTCAGGTATCCGCCAGAAAGCAAAGCCGGGAATTGACGCGGCCTATGCCGAGGCGCGGTCATTGGGCCACGATATAGACCTGAATGCCTTTGACGATGTATTCGGCACCGAAATGGGGCGTAAAGCTCTGCTGCAGGGCCAGAGGCTCGCAAGAGACCGCATGGTAGCGGAAAGCATCCCCGGCGAACCTTCAGCCTTGGCGGTGCTGGACGAAGCCAAGAAAGCGCTAGATGACATGGCCCGCCCCTCTCTGGGTCAAAGCCCCACTAATGAGCAGGCTATTGCCGGAATGCTGGCGAAGAAACTTCGTGAACGCACAGACGCTCTAACGCCTGAATATGGCGGCGCAAGGGATCTGGCCGCGCAGAGATTTTCAAAGGAAAACGCTGTCCTCCTTGGTGCAGAAGGGGCCAAGCCTCGCGTCCCTGCCGATTACGCGGATCGGGCGCGGACGGCGGCGCGGTCACACCCTGACGACGTTGCGCAGGGCTACGCCAGCGGCAAGATAGACCAGATTGAAAACCGCAGGGGCACACCGGGCGCAATAGACACACTGTTTGGCCCACGTCGGCAACAGGACGCCATGCAAGCGGCTCTTGGACCTGACGGGGCGAAAACGGTTCGCAGTCAGATTGCCAACGAGCGCACCTATGCAGACACCCACAGAGCCCTTACGGGAAATTCCAGCACAACCCGTCAGTTAATCGAGAGCGGCATTATTGGCGGCGCTGGCGGCGGCGCAGGGTTTGCCATCGGGGGTGATACACAAAGCGCGAGTACAGGCGTTCTAGCAGCCCTCTTGGCAAAGCGCGGCGGCGGGGCGCTTCTCAGTAAGGCAACAGCAGGCCGTGAAGCAAAGGTTGCACCTGTCTTGGCAAAAATGCTGACTGAGTCGGGGTTACCCCCACAGTTCCAGAAGGCGTTAACTCAAGCGCCGAGCAAAGTACGGCAAAGCCTTGTGCGGGCGCTAATGTTGAATGCGGTGGGGCCTCAGTTAAGCCCGGAATAAAGTATCCAGGCCCCGTATAGCGCGGGGCCTATTATCACGCCTAGCGCGCCGAGCCCGACAAAGGCATACCCAAACCTAGAAAGTTGATAATCTGTGTCGGTCAGCACACCCCGGAACGCCCAGCAAAACCCGGCAAATACCGCGACCGACGCCACAATCACGCAATACAGTTGAAATATGGTCAGGTCTGCGACTGTCATGCCTGCAAGATGGCTCCTGAGAGGTTCCCTGTAAAGCCCACAGGGGGAGCCGAAGCAGTTTTAGAAGTTCAGGCGATTGGACGCACTTGAGATGCAAGTCTTGGTTGCCGCCATGTTGATTGCTAACGTGCGTAGTAAGGCGGACGTTTGAGGATTTCATGCTGAAGTATTTTTTTGTCGCAATGGCCTTTTTCATGCCACTTGCCGTATATGCTGAACCGAAGCAGTACACCTGCAAATTTCAACGACAGCCATCCACCCGGATCGAACCTGAGAGCAGCTTAGTTCCCAAAGAAGCCGTCTTCGAGATTGACGAAGAGAATGGAACAGCCACAGCCTACGACGCTTTCATCCATTACGTTCACCAAGCGCCAAAGCACGTGAAGTTCACAAAGAACAGGAAGGGAATGTTCCGGCTGAGTTGGAAGTTGGCTGGGATACCTGTACAAACCACTTGGAGTTCTGATGGCATCACGCAGCTCAGCTCAAAGAGCAAAAGAAGCTTTCGCTACTTGTTTGTGCTCGATCCCCAAAAGCTACAAGGGGAACTGTCCGCTACAGGTGCTGGCAAGCGTCACTTGGACCCTGGCATTATGGTCTGTAAAGTCACAAGCTAATTTGGTCTGTGGCCAATCCAGGATGACCGCAAGCGACCAAAGTGGAGGTTATCTCCACATTTCCGAAATGGTGTAGATATGAATAGCTTCGCACCTCTGGTAGACAATTCTACAGTGTCACTCCGAACCATCCGGCTTGCCTCCACGTGATTTTCCGGTTCGTATCAGTCGTCCAACAGATTATTCGGTCCCCCGACCCAATTAGACGCCCATAGGGGCGCGAGAAACAGAATAGCGAACCCGTGGGTTCGCCCACAACGTCCACAAAGCCCAAGTTCTGTTGCGCCATCTCTTTCTCGGACAACCGCCTTGTTACGGGCTTCCGCGTTTGCATGTCATAAAACGTCCGGACAGATGGGCGCAATTCGATAGCAGCAAAACCACGCTGACCCACTAGTTTAGTAGCTTCGCTTTGGTCCATGCCCAGAGGAATGTTTCCGTCGAGCCAATCAATATCTGCTTCAGGTATCGGAGCGCATCCGACCAACGTTGCTACAAATGGAAGAAGCATGAGCTTTAGTGTGTTCGCCATGAATAAACTTGTCCGTCGTTTGCTAAATGCCTGAAATATACCTCACGGTGGAGCAAACCCCCATGTGGCGTACCCGATGCGGCGTTGTTTTGCGGGCGGTTCCTCAGCCTGAGGGATCGGAGCGGAGCAGCAATGTGGCTGACCCCGCCTGTTGAAACCACCAATGTGTGGCCTTCACCAGTAATACTCGTGAGGCTTGCGGTTGCCGAGCGGCCACGCAACATCTTCGGAATCTGCGCCGCGCAATACAGCCATAGACAACTCCTTATTGAGCCGCCGCCTAGGCCGACTGTTGTAAAGGATGTTGTGCCATGCGGGCGTTTCACGAAACCAGTGATGAACCTCACCACGAGCCTCAATTTTCTTCATTCGCTCTTTGGATAGCCCGCGAGTCTTCGCCCCACGAATGCGGGCGCGCTTGCGTTTATGATGGGCCATTTCAGCCTCCGTAGGTTGTTAGGTACCTACATGGCTTGTTCCTCCGCCTGAGTGTTGGGTGCACTGTTTAGTTCAATCCAGTCGGTTTCGTCATCACCCGCTGGCTGATAATGCAGAATTGATGCAATTGTGACATTGAAAAAGGGCGCACCTACAATAAGCGCGCCCGTTTTCTGGATGAAAATCAAACCAACTGCGCCCTACTAAAAAATGAGCGCTTACTCGTTAACATCATCTTTCTGGCCGATTTTGGTGGTTTGGTCAGTGATGCGGATCACACAAGGCGTAGGAAATTTGCATTGATGCACCACTCCCCTAGCAGGGGAGCGCCTTCAACTTCTTTTGGTTCTGGGCATTCTGTAGTTGGGACCAGGATTCTAACGTTGAGCAGCGTAGTTCCGTCTGCCTGTTGATGGTATTCGACCTGTATCGCTAAATGGAGATTGCTCATGGCAAGACTGCTTACGATTGAAGAAGCCAGCAAGATATTGAACGTGCCAAAAGCCTCACTGCGTTCCGCCGCTGAGGAACACGGGTTTATTGTTCGCATGGGGCGCGCAATTCGCATCGACCGGGAGCAGCTAAGCGACCTTGTTGAGAAGTGCAAAGCGCCACCGCGCCAACCCTTGGGCCACAAGAAGCTGCCTCAAACAGTAGAGAGTAGCCCTAACGAAAGCGCAGAGGTCAGGTGCAAAAAAACAGCGGAAAGACTGATACGGGCAGGCAAATCCTAAGCTCTCGACTTCGGCTCATCGATCCTTGAGGGTAAAATTTGTTGCCGTTTATCAGGCTTCGCTCTTGAGGTTTGCAATCGAGGTGGTCGGCTGAAGTGCGATTTTGGAAATGCCTGTAATTTGCCGGGCTTTACCCCACCATGGGGCATGTCTCACTGAATTGAATGCTTGATACTCGCCCGCTCAATCAGATAGGCACAAAAGTATGCATAGATTCCTGTTTTTATTCCTTTTGATTGCTTTCCCCACGACATCAAGCGGTGAGTTTTATTCGAACCGAGGTGACTGGAACCGGATGACAGAGGGCCAAAAGCTCGGATATGTCGCGGGCGTTTTGGACCGTGACTTGATGTTGACAACAACCGGTGATGAAAGTGGCGAAAATCAAAGGTCGGAACGCACCTCGGATTGCTTAGTTGAATTAGGAATAAATACAGGTGACTTAGTGCAGTTGGTTGGCGAACAGTATCAGGACATTGAAAAATGGGATTGGCCACCATACGCAATAGTGTTGACCGTTGCTTATCAGCTTTGCAAGGATCGCCAGTAGTAACGATACCCTAGGTAAAATCTAGGGATCAGAAGTGTAATCAAGAGGCTTGCCGAGGCCTACTCATCATGGAGAATCCAGTGGGTTATGAGATTAACGCCAACGCCACCCCAAACAAAGCCGACGACAATAAACGCCATATCGGTAGAGCCATCATGTTGCGCCCCGATTGAAATGATTGCCGCTGCCCCCATCACAAGACCCACACCCAGCAATCCCCAAAGCCAAAGCGGCGGACTCGTGAATTTCAGGGCGTACAGCAGCAGAAGAACCGCTGAAAGATAGACCACCATTTATGCTGCCCCTTTTATTGTCTCTGAACTGTGCCACAACAGCCAGCAGTGTAGTTTATTGACTACGGCTCATACTGCACCTATCTTCGTAATTGCCAAGACGCCCCGCCTGTCCGAACTGTCACCGTAGGGTGTGCGTTCCAGCCAGTCGAGTTGGATAGGAAGGTGGGGCGCAACTATTTGAACTCCCAGACATTATGGATTTTACCAGACTGCCCGAGCATCTTGTGCCATCTGTTGGCGTCAGGCTTGTCCGTATAGGTTCGCGCCACGGCTCCGACGCACATATCCGCCAATTGCACCAACTCATCTTTTCGAGAGTCCTTGAACCCCATCTTTTTAATTGTCCCCTGCGGCAATTCTCGACGCAGATAGGATTGCAATTCCTGCTTGAACCGCCTGTCTCCCGATCCGTCGATAACAAGGGACGCATTGGTAAGTGTTCCCCCGTCATGCTGGCACATCATGCGAGTAAAAAAGTTGTAGAACAGACGGGGCTTGGTTTTCAGGTCGTGCGACCGGATCAAATGTTTCTGGACTATCACAGTACGGCAGACGAACGGGCATTCCGCCACGGCCTGAAAGAACGCATCGCGCTTTGACGCCTTCACCTTCGAAAATTTCCACTCCGGCTTAACCCGTTCAGCGGACGAAACAGCTTTTATCGCGGCCTGCGTTTGCATGGCCGCTTCTTTGTTGTCGAACAACACCATTGATAGCGCGAAAATTGGGGATGAACCCTTTTCCAGCTTAAAGCCCGGATCGCCGGTTTCGTCTATGAAAACGAGCATTCAGCAACCCTTTGTCACTGGTCGTCCTTCTTCACCAGAACCGCCCCGAACCCATTGGCTGTGTCGCCATTGTCCAGGAATTGCACCCCGAGAGATTGATACACTTTCTTCAATGCTTCGACGGTGGATTGCTTCGGATCTGAACCGTTCTCGAACCGGGAAATGGTATTGGGCGTGACCCCAGCCATATCCGCAACTTCCCTAACTCCAACCTTTAGCGCCGCGCGCGCCATTCGTGCCTGTTCCGCGTTCATAGATACACCGTACCTTCCTATCGATACACTGTGTTAATTAAGTGTTGACTACACCACATGCCTCATATAGATACAGTGTATCGACGAACGATACAAGGTAAGGGTTTCCGCCATGTTTGACCGCCAGCACATCATGAACCGCGCTTGGACCATTATGGGCGACCGCCCACGCAACCGGATCAACTGGCGGCATTCTCTGTGTCAGGCATGGCACGAGGCAAAGGAAGCCCTGCGCCGCGCCAGCATGACCGAAGCGGACCACATCCGCGAAGCGCTGAACATGTTGGATAACAAGGATACTTGGACCGACGCAGACTATCGCAAACATGACGAGTTGCAGGCCGCTTTGATGGCCGCGCTCAACCACGAAGCCGAAGCAGAGGCATACGCCGAAAAGCGCGCCCTGATTGCCGACGCTAAAGGCCGGTTCGTTTCCATCACCTTTACCAAGAAAGACGGCAGCATGCGCACAATGCGCGTCCAGCCCGCAGCCCTGCGCCAGCACGTCAAAGGCAAGACGGCATCAGAAGCCGCGCGCAAGGCCATTGAGACCCGCGCCCGTCGCCACCCTCACCTGCTGAGCGTCTGGGATACCGAAGCACAGGCCCCGCGCTCTGTGAACCTCGCAACCGTGTCCCGGATCGCCGCTGACGGCCACGTTCACGAATTCCACCACTGATAGGAGAAATACATATGACCAGCATTACACGCCGCTCACTCATGCAGTCCGCACCGCCCGCCCTTATCGCCACTGTTGCGGCTGCAGGTGCAGACGATATGGACCACGACGATTACAGCGCCGCAGAGGGCCGTGTGCGGCTCTTTGCAACCACCATCGGGAAAGAGCCCCCGGCCCGCCTGACCAGCGAGGATGGCGCACCATCGCCCGAGTTGCTGGCGTTCTGCGCAGAAACCGGCATGTCACTTGATTGGGTATTCGTGGGCGACCCCAAGGCCATGATCCTTGCCACCTATCGGGACCGCTTGGCCACCACAGAAACCCATATCCAGCGGATCTATAAGCGCTGGGAGATTGCAACCGCCCAGTTCAACAGGCTTGCCGACGAAAGCACGGCATTGCTTGAGAATGATTTGGCGGCAGGTGACCCAGACGCCCGAAAGCGCGCTGATGAGCGGGAGCGCCAGATTGTGAATCCCGCTTATCAGACAATCATCAAGCTAGAGGACGAGGCTTTCGCGCAGCCAGTCGAGAACGCGCGGGACTTGGCGGTCAAAGCCCTGATGGCCCTGAGAGTCGAGGACACCCACGACCTAGAACAGTTCCGCATTCTGAAACGCGACGCTGACCGCGTTCTGACCGCCTGAAACCCCTGAACTGAGAGGTAAGAGCAATGACAACTTTTCACCGCCGTACACTTCTGAAATCCAGCATTCCCGCACTGGCCGGGGCAATCGCAACCGGGGCCGTAGCCAACGAACTGACGGAAGCCGAGACACCCGTTCAGCGCCTCTATGCCGAATGGGAAAAGCTGGGGAACCGCTATGGCAACATGATAGACGCAAATGATGCATTGTTTGCTCGCCTGAAAGCAGAAGGTAACCCGGATGCGCACGGCCTGACCGAGGACCATTATTCGCAGTACGCTGATCCTCTCTGCACTGAGTTTCTTGCCCTTGAAGATAAGTTGATGGAAACGCTGTCGCAGGACTTCAAAGACATGGCTATCAAGGCGCGGATATCGGCCCGACAGGATGGGTTTATTGGTGAAAAGTTCAATAGGTTGATCCGCGAGGACGCAACCCGCCTTTTGGGGTACGTGAATATCTAAGCCGCCCCAAGTACCAGAAGTTTGCAGCCGGTCCAGCAATGGGCCGGTTGTTTCACTTAATGCAGCGATACGGCAGTACTAAAGAAAGAACTTCAATCTTCGACATCCGGATATGTTGCAAGGTGTTCCCACCCGGTCCAAGTCTCATTTTTATCGTCCCAAAACTCTTTCAGTGCTTCCCAGAGCTCGTCGGCGTCATCAATCATATCCTCCAAATTGGAAAGCATGTCTCTGGACAAGGATACGTATGTATAGCTCTCGGTGACTATCTCTACTTCGCTTTCTAAATTGAAACGAAGCGCAACAACGTCTCCCTCGACATCCGGCAGGAAGGCAATAACGGAAGGCTCACCACTTCCGTCATCCCCGATTAGTACTTTGTTCAGTGGAAAACCTCCCGATGAGATTTTCATTAGTCGCTCAACAATATCGTCCATGCTGACACCTTGGGTTTAAAAGACACTTGGATATCATCGTTGTATCAACTCAACAGTACAGACTTTGTAGAATTGTGGCAGCAAAAACGAGGGCGTCGTGAACTTTCAAGGGCAAGAACTAATTTCCCGAGCTACTTATGTATCAAACAGAAGTCTTATGGCTTTGGCGCTTGCCAAGATTTTGACTGTGAGCACTGGGATTGATTTAGAAAAGTTCACACTGTTAGGTGTTACACCCGGCGAGGCAAGTGTTGGGACAATCACAAACTACTTGTTGATTTTCTTGACCATCAACCACCTGTTGTCCTGGTTTGGTGATTATAGGAGCTTTAAGAGTTGGAATCGGCCTGCCAAAGTGATCCCGAAGGGTTCCATCGTCACTCAAATGACCAAACCTGTATCAAACCTGGAATATTTTGCCGAGCATCTGGCTCAACAAACGAGAAAAGTCGATGAGTGGATTAGCGATACCACCAAGGAGCCTGCACCTAATCTTTTGTCAGCATATCAAGAACTCACAATAGAAGCGGTGAATCTGGTCAGAGAAACCAATAGATTCTCGTTGCACGCTTGGATTTACTTATGGGTTTGGTTTCTGGCATTGCCAATCGGGGCGACGGCATACGCCTTATTGCTTTAAGCAAAAACACCCATCTTTTCCGATATCACGGAAAAGAACAGGGCTTTCTGCCGGTTTTTTGCCAGTTCGGGCAACAACAGCCAAGATACCGCGAAACAAGAGGTCACAGACCTTTTTGCTGGTTTCTGCCGTATGTCGGTAAGGTCAATACCAAAGAGGCTCTAAGCAGGCGGGAGAGAATCTGTCAAAATCCGTTACTTGGCTCAGTTTTTTAGCCCGGCTCATGCACTTTTTCAGAATAACGCACAAAAAAACGCACAAAATTTGGCGCGGCTACAAACGAATATTCGCATAAGTGGTTGATTTTACTGGCAGGGGCAGCAGGGTTCGAACCCGCGACCTACGGTTTTGGAGACCGTCGCTCTACCAACTGAGCTATACCCCTGTATCGAGCATCCAGATATGCCAGCCGCGCGGCGGACTCAAGAGGCTTTTTCGATTTTACCCACAGTTCTGTTACTGACAAACCGATTGCACGCGACGCCAAGTCGGGTATGACTTTGCCCGGCCAGCAGGAGGACGCCGCCAGTGAAATTGCGCAAGAGAATCGCAAACAGCGAAACCGCTCTGAACTGGTTCGCGCGGCGCATTGCGAGCTATATCCGCATGGTGCATCGAAATACCAAGTGGCAACGCATCGGATACGAGGAACTGGATCAGCTGGCCGAACAGGGTGAACCGGTCATCGTGGTGCTGTGGCATCAGCGCCTGGCCCAGTCGCCCTATTTCTTTCCGCTGGACAAGGGACGCATCTGTTCCATCACATCAGCCGCGCGGGCAGGCAGCATGGTTGGACGGGTTCAGCAGCAATTCGGCATGGATACTATCGCCATGTCCAGCCACAAGCGGCACGTTGCCCTGTCGCGCGAAGTGCTGGGCAAGATGAAGCAGGGGATATCGATCGGTATCGCTGCCGACGGTCCGCGTGGGCCCGAGCGGGTGTCGTCGACCGTGCCACTGATCTGGGCACGCACCTCGGGCAAACGGGTGTTCGGCATCACATATTCCGCCCGTCACGGCCGAGAAGCCGGGACATGGGATCGCCTGCTGATGCCGCGGCCCTGGCGGAATGAGGGCGTGTTCCTGTGCCGCGAATGGACCGACCCCGTTCCTCGCAAGGCCAGCGAAGACCAGATCGAGGAACTGCGGCAGAGCCTTGAACGGCACATGAACGACATCACGGCAGAGGCAGACCGGATGGTTGGACGCGAACCGTGGCGGGGCGGTCAGGCTGACTGACGCCGCGCAACGGCCCCTCTCAGAACCAGATCTTGAAGTTTAGCGACCCTACGACCTGCCCTTCGGGCTGCGGATCGAATTCGCGGCTCAGATACGTCGCGCCGTAAAAGAAGGTTCCGTATTTCGCCTCCCAGTTCAGGCCAAGCCGGGCGCGGTAGCGTTCATGCTTGAGGCTGACAGTGCCTGAATTCGGAATATAGGCGCTGTCGGCCACATAGGCTGCATCGACGCCAAACACAGCGCTGAACCCTTTCGGGCTTTTGCGCATGGTGCGATAGCGCTGCCCAGTGATCTTGTCGCGCACCAGCAGCTCCGAGCGGCCCATCTGTCCAAACACCAGATCGAATCCGACGCGGGCCAGCGTTTCGTCACCTGCACGCAGTGAGGCAAAAGGGCGAATACGCGTGGAACGCCCCAATTCCCATTCGCGTCCAACCTCTGCAATTGCAGTCGGGTAAAAGCCGTTGGGAATCTGATCATCCAGAACCGCCTGCGATGGCGGTGTGCTGCCGATCAGCTTGTGAAACTCGGTCTGGAGGCTGTCGACGCCGGTCTGAGGACCGACCGCCACAAGTTCGGCGCCCAGCGTGTATTCAGCCTGACGTCTTTGAAAATGGGTGAATGCACCCAGTGACAGAATACCTGCATACTGCCTGTCCGTAGCACTGGGTGTAATCAGGTCCTCGGGCGAGATCATCTGAGTATAAGCCCGGATTTCGATCACGTCTCCGAACGCCTCGGGCAATTCCCCGTTCCATCCACGCGCCAGAACCCACGACAGGTTCAGGGACGAGGTCTGCCAGCGGTCGTGATCGTCACCGATCAGATCATCGCTGAACATCCAGCCAAAGCCCACCAACTCGTGCTTTGTCGGTTTGGTCTGATCCGGCACAATCGTGTTCGACTGCGCAAAAAGCAGTTGTGGAATACACAGCAAAATGGCTGCCAGAAAATTCTTCATGGTTCAGTCCCGGTTCCTGTCTGCTTCAGGTAAGTTGTTCGTCCAGCCTTAATCTTTGAAAAACTGTAGAAAATAGAATCTCTTGCAGCAATAACGGCATCAATCCGCACAATGGGTCGATACCAAAAAGCAACATTTTCGGGGCCGGTGACCAAGCGAAGGCAGGAAGAGCAATTTCGGTGCGCAAACTACACCGATTATGTGCAGACGTTGATAGCGTGCCCGGCGTCACACCCAGAACGTCAGCGCCAGCGGCAAGACCACAAGGGTTGCAAGTGTCGAAACCAGAATGAACCCCGCCACATCCGGGGCTTTTTCCGGAAGATACTGATCGGCGAACAGATAGTTGGCCACGGATGACGGCATCAGGCAGCACAAAATCACCACGCCCCGCTCGGTTCCCGTAAATCCGAACAGTTGCGTCACCGCCAGTGCGACCGACGCCGCGATAATCAGGTGGATTGCGGTAAGCAGGCTGGCCTGCCGAACATCTCCGATCTTGAACGAGGCAAGGGTGTGACCCATCGTCAGCAGCAGCAAAGGAATCGCAAGCCCGCCAAGAATATTAAAGCTCGCCGCCACCGGTTTTGGCAGAGATGTATCCGTCATCACCAATCCCAATGCGATCAGGGCGGCATAGATCACCGGAGAGGTCAGCACCGCCTTCAGCGAAACAGAACGGGAGGGAATCCAGATGCCGACCGTGAACATGCTGAGCAGGATGACAACGACGAAACCCATCGCATAGGCCATGCCCGCATCCCCGAACGCCAGCAAGGTCACCGGCAAGCCGATGCTGCCGACATTGCCGTGCGTCAACGGCCCCAGAAACGCCGGTATGGAATAGCCGAGCAATCGCAGAGCCAGAAGACTGAAAATGGCCAATCCCGCAACTGCCATCGCCGCTGCGGCGATCACCGTTAGAAAGGTGGGACCATCGATCTGGGCAGTCGAGATATGAGAGATGACCAGAGTGGGAAACCCGACACGCGATATGAGGTCGTTCACCACCTTGTTGTCGAAGGGCGCCTTGATCAGGGCCAGAACATATCCAACGCCGACACAGAGCAGTACCGGCAGGATGATGTTGAAGACATTCAGGAAAATGTGTTCGAGGTGAGTCGTCATCACTGTTCGGTCGTTCTCCGTTCGGGTTCCCTGACTTCCGAGCATTCAAGCCCAGAGCAAAGTTTGGGTTTCTCAAGCGATGGCCCACTGTAACAACCATAATGAGATAATCTACGGAAACTGAACACAAAAAAGGGCGCCCTGGGGGCGCCCTTTCTGTCTGGTCACTCGCTTGCGCGAATTATTCGACGATTTTCGACACAACGCCGGCGCCGACGGTGCGGCCGCCTTCGCGGATCGCGAAGCGCAGACCGT